>NZ_AP019749.1:2915000-3515000 GCF_006740045.1 Comamonas terrigena NBRC 13299 | reverse complement strand
GTATATCGGCATCAGCGAGGCGCGCTTTCGGCAACTGGTGCTGGGCTTGCTGACCCTGTCGGGGGTGGCCATGCTGGCGGCCGCAGTGCCGCAACTGCTGGCAGCATCCTGAACCAGCAGGGCGAGGCGGCCAGGGAATAGTCGGGTTGGGATTCTGGTGTGCCGCACCACGCAAAACAGGGACCCGAAGGTCCCTGTTGGAGTGCGTGCACTGCGCGCTGCGGCAGCGCAGCGCCGGGCTTAGATCACGCCCTGGGCTTGCATGGCTTCGGCCACCTTCACAAAGCCGGCGATGTTGGCGCCGTCGATGTAGCTGGTGGAGCCGTCGGCACGTTGGCCGTACTTCACGCAGGCCGCGTGGATGCCTTGCATGATCTGCAGCAGACGGGCGTCCACTTCTTCGGCAGGCCAGCTCAGGCGGGCTGCGTTCTGCGACATTTCCAGGCCCGAGGTGGCCACGCCACCGGCGTTGGATGCCTTGCCCGGGGCGTACAGCACGCCAGCGGCTTCGAAGGCCTTGGCGGCTTCGATGGTGGAAGGCATGTTGGCGCCTTCGGCCACGCAGATCACGCCGTTGGCGATCAGGGTCTTGGCATCGGCCAGGTCCAGCTCGTTCTGGGTGGCGCAAGGCAGGGCCACGTCCACCTTGATGGACCAGGGGCGCTGACCGGCCAGGAATTCCACGCCCTGCACCTGTGCGGCGTAGTCGCTGACGCGGCCGTACTTGTTGTTCTTGATGTCCATCAGGATGGCCAGCTTCTCGGTGGTGAAGCCGTTCTTGTCGTACACGGTGCCGGACGAGTCGGACACGGTGACGACCTTGGCACCCAGGGCCATGGCCTTTTCCACGGCGTACTGGGCCACGTTGCCGGAGCCGGACACGGAGACGGTCATGCCTTCGAACGACTTGCCGCGGGTCTTGAGCATTTCGTCAGCGAAGTACACGGTGCCGTAGCCGGTGGCTTCAGGGCGGATCAGCGAGCCGCCGAAGGTCAGGCCCTTGCCGGTGAACACGCAGGCAGCGCTGTTCGACAGCTTCTTGTACATGCCAGCCATGTAACCCACTTCGCGGCCACCCACGCCGATGTCACCCGCAGGCACGTCCGTGTCCGGGCCCACATGGCGGAACAGCTCCTGCACGAAAGCCTGGCAGAAACGCATGACTTCGGCCGGGCTCTTGCCCTTGGGGTCGAAGTCCGAACCGCCCTTGCCGCCGCCCATGGGCAGCGTGGTCAGTGCGTTCTTGAAGGTCTGCTCGAAGGCCAGGAACTTCAGCACCGACTGGTTGACCGAGGGGTGGAAGCGCAGACCGCCCTTGTAGGGGCCGATGGCCATGCTGTGCTGGATGCGGAAGCCGCGGTTGACCTGGACCTGTCCCTTGTCGTCGGTCCAGCTGACGCGGAACTGGATGATGCGCTCGGGTTCGACCAGGCGTTCCAGCAGGGCGTTGTCAGCGTACTTGGGGTTCTTTTCGATGAAGGGCCACAGGGATTCCATCACTTCGGTGACGGCTTGCAGGAATTCGGGCTGGCCAGGGTTGCGGGCAGCAACTTCTTGCAGGAACTGGTCGAGAGAGGCGTACTTCATCAGGAACTTTCAGCAGACA
Source organism: Comamonas terrigena NBRC 13299 (assembly GCF_006740045.1). Lineage (NCBI taxonomy): Bacteria > Pseudomonadati > Pseudomonadota > Betaproteobacteria > Burkholderiales > Comamonadaceae > Comamonas > Comamonas terrigena. The sequence goes on along the minus strand of NZ_AP019749.1, from coordinate 3,513,394 downwards.
AAAGGTCGATCGCGGAAATGCGAAGAAGAAAATTATGCCAAAAATGTATGGCGGCATGCACCAAAAAAGACATAACCTCTACAAGACTGGTGCATGAATGATTGTTTTTGGTGCGTATTTGTGGGTTTGTGCACAAATTTGGAGCATTTGAGGTGCGGGCCGCGAAGCGGCCCGTGCACGCGCCGAGATGGCGCCCAGCAACGGCCAGCGGCCGGTGGGCTGCATGGCGTGCTGCCGGGCTGGCGTGGCGGCAGCGCTTCCAATCCATGTGCAGGGGCGATGCAAGACATCGCGAATGGCGATGGTGTGTGCCTGAAGGGGAATGGCGTGCCGCACCGGTACAGGCCGGTCGCGCAGACTGGCAAAAAGCGGCAGCAAGCGGCAAGGGTGCGGCGGCAGTAGGCGATGCCGGTGCCGCATGGGACGCTGTCCCGTACGGTTGCGGGTCTGGTCAGGCGGTCTTGCGGTGGCCCAGACCGGGTGGTTGTTCACGCTGTTCTGCCGCCTGCGCGATTCTGGTGGCCCGCGCTGCGGGCGTGCATGGCGGCGGGCGGGGCCGCTTCATGTCAGGTGCGCCGGTGTCTGTGGCTGGCTGCGCACCGATGCCGCCCAGGGTCGGCAGGCACTGCGGCCAATCCGTGCCGCGTGCCGTCCGGGCCAGGCGGTTCAGTCCCTGCGCTGCAGCGCTGGCCGGCTGCTCAGATCAGCTCGAACGGCTGGTTGCTCCACTGCACGGCGTGGGCGGTCAGGCTGTAGATCAGGGCCGATGCGGCGGTGGTGTCGAAGACCGGGGGCACATGGCGTTCGGCCCCACCCTGGTTGCGGCTGTAGGCGCTGGTGTGGCAGCGCAGCAGCCAGTCGGATGCCGGGGCGGTGCTGGCCAGATCGGTGATGCACAGCACCTTGGCGCCGGCCGTGCGCGCGGCCTGGGCCACTTCGCCCAGCAGCGGGTCGGTGCTGTGCAGCGCAAACAGAACCACCAGATCGTGGGTGTCCAGGCGCGGCAACACGTCCTGCACGGTTTCGCCCAGGTCGGGCACCAGAAAGGCCCGCTTGCCCAGGCCATGGCGCAGCTGCCAGCGCAGGTGCGTGGCCAGGCTGTGGTTCTGCTGCAGGCCCATGCAGAACACCTGGGGGGCCTGGTTCAGCGCGGAGGCCATGGCATCCATCACCGGAGCGGGAATCTGGGCCACGGTGGCCGCCACGTTCTCCTGCACCTGCTGCCACAGCTGCATGGGGGTGGGCGCATGCTCGGCCACATGCACCGACAGCGGCACGCCACTGGGCGTGCTGTCCAGCCGGGCCTGGCGGCGCGCTTCGTCATAGCTCTCAAAGCCCAGACGGCGCACAAAGCGGGTGACGGTGGCGTTGGACACACCGGTCAGCTGGGCCAGTTCGCTGGCGCTGTAACCGGCCGGGTTCAGCGGCTGGTCCAGCACCATCTGGGCGAGCTTGCGCTCGGTGGGCGAGAAATCGGGCAGCGCCTGGCGCACGCGGGCAAAGAAGGGGGCGGCGGGAGCAGGGCTGCGGGGGGTGGTGGCCATGAAAACAGACGGTTCGGCGGAAACTGGGGCGACAGTGTAGAGACAAATGGCGGCGCGCGCTGCAGGCAGGCTGCAGCACGGGCCGCCCGGGATCAGCGGCCGCGCAGGAACAGCGCGTCCAGCTCCTTCATGCTCAGCTGGCGCCAGGTCGGGCGGCCGTGGTTGCACTGGTCGGAGCGCTCGGTGGTCTCCATCTGGCGCAGCAGGGCGTTCATCTCATCCAGGGTGAGGCGGCGGTTGGCCCGCACGGCACCGTGGCAGGCCATGGTGGCCAGAATCTCGTTGCGTGCGCGCTGCACCACGCCGCTGGCATCCTGCTGCTCCAGCTCGGCCAGCACGCTGCGCGCCAGCTCCACCGCATCGCCCTGGGCCAGCGTGGACGGCACGGCCCGCACGGCCAGGGTCTTGGGCGAAAACGGAGCCACTTCCAGCCCCAGCTCGCGCAACGTGTCGGCATGGGCTTCGGCCGTGGCCACTTCCTGCGGTGTGGCAGCAAAGGTGGCGGGAATCAGCAGCGGCTGGCTGGCGATGGGCTGGTCGTTGCCCAGCTGGGCTTTGAGGCGCTCGTAGACGATGCGCTCGTGCGCCGCATGCATGTCCACAATCACCATGCCCTGGGCGTTTTCGGCCAGGATGTAGACGCCATGCACCTGGGCCACGGCGCGACCCAGCGGCCAGGCTGCCGCATCGGCGGTGGCCTGGGTGGCGGAGGATGTGCTTTCTGCCGCCGGCGTGCCGGGAGTACCCGGGATGGCCGTGGGCGACGGTGCCGGCACGGTGTTGGCCGGGGCCAGCTGCGGACCGGCCAGGGCAGGTTCTGCGGCCAGGGGCGCCATGGCCGCGAAGGCCGGTGCGGAGGCGGCGGCAAGCGCATCGGCAGCTGCGTCGGTCGCAGCGGCTGCGGGGACTGCCGTGCCGGCCGGGTTGGCTTCGCGCATCGGGGCCCACAGCGCCGTCATGTCGTTGACCACATGGCCGGCGCGCTCGGTCAGCGGCATGGCGTACTGCACCTGGGGTGTGCGGGCGGGCGTTGGGGTCTGGGGCTGCCAGGCGGCTGTCGCCGCTGTGGCACCAGCAGGAACGCCGCCGTCCGGATTCGGTGACTGCGCCTCGGCCTGGGCCGCCAGCAGCGCGGCGCGCGGGGCGGCCAGGGCGTCCTCGATGGCGTGGCGCACGGCCTGGTGCACTTCGCGGCTGTCGCGAAAGCGCACTTCGATCTTGGTGGGGTGCACGTTCACGTCCACCCGGGCCGGATCGATGTCGATGTACAGCGCATACAGCGGCTGTTTGTGGCCGTGCAGCACGTCTTCGTAGGCGCTCTTGGCAGCATGCGTCAGCACCTTGTCGCGCACAAAGCGGCCGTTGACATAGCAGTACTGCTGGTCCGGGCGGGAGCGGGCGGCGTCCGGCAGACCGGCACGGCCGATCACCGTGATGCCGCTGCTGCTGGTGCGCTGCACCGGCAGGGTGTTGTCCACAAACTCCTGGCCCAGCACATCGGCCAGGCGCAGGGCCAGGGCCGCATCCGTCAGGGTGCCGGCGGGCACGGCGCGCCACTGCTCCACCAGCTTGCCTTCGTGCCAGATGGCAAAACCCACGTCCGGGCGGGCCAGGGCGTGGCGGCGCACGGCTTCGATGCAGTGCGCCAGCTCGGTGGCATCGCTTTTCAGGAACTTGCGGCGGGCCGGGGTGCTGAAGAACAGTTCCTTGACTTCCAGCGTCGTGCCCTGGCCGCCAGTGCCTCGCCCCGAAAGCCCATGGTGACCACGGTTTCCAGGTCGTGCAGATCCCGGATCTTGCTGGTGGCATGGCGGCGCAGGGCCACCGGCAGTTCGTCGCGGGGAATGCCGATGCCGTCGTCTTCGACCGAGATCAGGCGCACACCGCCTGCCAGCAGGCGCAGCGTGATCTGCGTGGCACCCGCATCCAGGGCGTTGTCCACCAGCTCGCGCACCACGGAGGCGGGGCGCTCCACCACCTCGCCGGCGGCGATCTGGCTGATGAGTTCGTCAGGAAGGTCCTGGATGCGCCGGCGAGCGGGCGTGCTGTCAGAGGAAGTCATTGCCGGTGATTCTATGCAGTGCCGGCCCGGGTGCCCGCCGCGGCGGCCATACCGCAGGCCGGGATAGGGGCGGGCCGGAGTGGAACAGGTGCGGGCATAAAAAAACCCGCAGCCCTGGGGGCGGCGGGTGAAGTGAACGCGCTGGCCGCAGGCAGCCGGCGCGGATCAGTACCAGGTCGACCGGGAAGGGGCTCAGCGGCGGTAACGGCGGCCGCCTTCGCTGTTCTTGCCCACTTCATTGCCCAGCAGGGCGCCGGCAGCGGCGCCGCCGATGGTGCCCACCGGGCCGCCGAAGAGGGCATTGCCCAGCACGCCGCCGGCGACGGCACCCACACCGGTGCCGATCTGGCTGTTCGATGGGTGGTGGGCACATCCGGCCATGCCGAAGGCAGCCAGGGTCAGGGTGGTCAGGGCCAGGGTTCGCTTCATCACAACAATTCCTCCTTATGGAATCACCAACTCTCACCAACGGAGTTGTTGGCGCATGGGCGCACTGTGCCGTCTCGCAGGCCGGGTTTTGCGAAGAACCTGTCGCCGGCACATAAAGATGTGTAACAAAGCGCATGCGTTGACAGGGCAAATCGAATTGCTTGAAAGCAAAGGTTTCTATTGCATGAAAAGGTGTGCAAATTCCACGCAAGGTGCAGCGGCACCACCGACAGCGCTACAGTACGCGCAGCAAGCGCGCACCGATGGGTGGGCGTTCTGAGCGTGTGCCGAAAAATCCGCTGGAATGACGGCCCCACGCCCTACCGATTACTGAGAGAGCGCATTTTGGAAATCATCCAGTTTCTGATCGACTTCATCCTCCACGTGGACAAGCACCTGGAGGCGTTTGTGCTGGCCTATGGTCCGTGGGTGTACGGACTGTTGTTCCTCATCGTGTTTGTGGAAACCGGCGTGGTGGTCATGCCGTTTCTGCCGGGCGACTCGCTGCTGTTCATCGTCGGTGCGCTGGCCGGCGCCGGCATGATGGACTATTCGCTGGCCTGCGGGGTGTTGCTGGCCGCGGCGATCCTGGGCGACCAGAGCAACTACAGCATCGGGCGCTTTCTGGGGCCCAAGGTGTTCCAGTGGGAGGATTCGCGCTGGTTCAACCGCCGGGCGTTTGACCAGGCGCACAACTTCTATGAGCGCTATGGCGGCATCACCATCATCCTGGCGCGGTTCATGCCGTTCATTCGCACGTTTGCGCCGTTCGTGGCCGGTGTGGCGCACATGGGACGCGGCAAGTTCACGCTGTTCAACGTGGTGGGTGCACTGATCTGGGTGCTGGGCATCACGGCCGCCGGCTATTTCTTCGGCAATCTGGCATTTGTGAAGCAGCACCTGGAAAAGATCATCTGGGCGCTGATTCTGGTGCCGGGCCTGATCGCCATCTACGGCGCCTGGCGCGCCGGCCGCAAGGAGCAGCAGGTCGCCATCCGCTGACCGGAGGGCGGATCCCGCACGGCGCCGTGCGGGCCGGGACAAAAAAAGCCACTGCAGCGCTGCAGTGGCTTTTTTCATGGCGGGTGCGCTGCCAGCCACGCCCGGCACGGTGGCCGGGGGTTGGCAGTCCCCCGTCCAGGCGGTCAGCGGCGGTCCTGGTTCTTGCCGATCTGGTTGCCAATCACGGCGCCTGCGGCCGCACCACCGATAGTGCCGACAGGGCCGCCGAAAACGGCATCCCCCACCACCCCACCGGCGACGGCGCCTACGCCCGTCCCCAGTTGCTGGTTGTTGGCACAGCCACCGAGGCCTGCTGCCAATGCCAGCACGGCGACACAGCTACCAAGGCGTTGCAATGTGTGCATTTCAGCTCCTTTCATCCATCTGTGAGCTGCAGTGCGCAGCCCCATTGCAGACAGTCTTGCCTGCTGGGCTGCACCAGCGTGTCGGACATCCATCGGGTATCCATGTAGGACGCAAGGAGGGCTACGCTTTGTCTCGGTTGTTTCATGCCTGGCGCAGGCTGGGCGGCTCCGTGCGCGAGCGGGGTGCTGCACGCTCCTGGGCGATGGCCGTGATCGAGCCGTCAGGCGCATGGTGGATCACCGATACCGGTTGGGAACGCAGGTTGTCGAGGGCCGCCTGGTCGATGCCGTAGCTGCGGGTCAGACGTGCATCGTCCAGGGCGCTGGCGGAACTGCGGCGGGTCTTGCCGTGGAAACGGCTCCAGTTGTACAGCGCCCAGACCAGCAGGAACAGACCCTGCAGCACCATGGCCAGGGCGTAGATGATCAAGGTGTCCACGGACGGCATGACGCGGGAGAAGAACGGCATGTCCACGCCCTGCATCTGGTTGCTGCCCACGGCCATGATGCCGCGGACCAGCAGGTACAGAAAGGCGCACCAGGCCAGCAGGGTCACGATCCAGTCCACCGCATGCCGGAACGCGGAGCGCTGGCTGCGGATCACCATGGTGGAGGCATCGATTTCAAGCGGCAGGTGGTTGGCTGCCGGTGTGGTGGGGGTGGCCATCATGGTGTCTCCAGTTGTTGGATACCCCGGTCCGGGCTGACCCAGCGGGCGCGCTGGGGCTGGCGGCGCAGCATGACCTTGGGAAAGCTCACCAGGCTGGTGAACAGATTGGTCATCCAGAACACCAGCGGGTACCAGATCACCCAGAACAGGGTGCCGACCAGGCCTTTCTCATAGCGCCGGTCGATGTAGATGCTGACCGCGAACTGCAGCAGACAGGTGGCCCCCAGCACCAGGCCGGTGAACGCCGGCGGGAACAGGGTTTCCACATGGATATGGGTCGGCAGCGGCATGACCTTACCCAGCAGGAACAGCAGGATCGACAGCACAAAGGCGTAGGCCCACAGGGTGGAGACCAGAAACTCCGCCAGCAGCGGCCACATGCGGCGGTTGCGCCAGCGCAGCAGGCTGCCGAAGTTCTTCAGGAAGATCTCGGCGCCGCCCTGGGCCCAGCGCAGGCGCTGCTTCCACAGGCCGCGCAGGGTTTCGGGCATCAGAATCCAGCCCAGCGCGCGGGGTTCGTAGAAGATGGACCAGTGGTCGCGCTGCAGCTTCCAGCTGATGTCGATGTCCTCGGTCACCATGTCCAGGCTCCAGTAGCCCACGCGGTCCAGTGCCTGGCGGCGGAAAGCCGCAATCACACCCGACACGGTGAACACCTGGCCGTACACCCGCTGGGTGCGCTTGATCAGGCCGATGATGGACGAGAACTCGCCGACCTGGACAATGCCCACCAGCGTGGAGCGCGTGCGCACCCGGGGGTTGCCGGTCACGGCGCCGACGCGCGGGTTGTCCAGCATGGGCCGCACCAGAAAGGACACGGCATCGGGGTCGAGAATGGCGTCGCCATCGATGCAGACCAGGTACTCGCTGTTGGACGACAGCGCGCCCATGCGCAGCGCCATGGCCTTGCCCTGGTTTTCGGCCAGGTGCACCACGCGCAGGCGGGGGTGGGCGGCTGCCATGCGTTCCAGCAGGACGGCCGTGCCGTCGGAGGAGCCATCGTTGACGGCGATCACCTCCACATTCGCGTAGCGCTGCTGCAGCGCCGCCAGCAAGGTCTCCTCGGCATTCTTTTCTTCGTTGAAGCAGGGGATGATGATGGCCACCTGGGGTGAGCCGGGCAGGGGGGGCACCTCGCGGTCTTCCAGGCGGTCACCCCATTTCCATGCGCGCTCCAGGTGCAGATAGAAATACAGGCCCCCCGCCATCCACAGCGCCGACATCAGCAGCGGGTAGAAGAAGACAAAGTCCAGGACCAGGTCGCCCGTGACAGCCACGGCGACCACGAATGGCATGGCGATGACACACACCATGAGCACAAAGGCAAAGATTCGGTGTTTCATGGGTAGGGATACCAGGTAATGGACATGTGGGGACGGATGTCCTTCAGCACGGGATGGTCCTGGGTGAAGTCATCCGGGTAATAGCCGTAGTGCTGCACGCCACGCAGTTGCAGCCGGCGCATCCAGGTGGCAATCACCTGGGAGTCGATCAGCTGAGCGGTGGAAGACGCGTGCGCGCCGGGTTGGCGCCAGTCGCGCGTCTGCAGCTCGAAAATGGTTTTCTGCAGCGCGCCCGGGCGTTGGGCCATGTGGTCCACCAGCTGGTCCAGCCAGCGGTTGGCGTCCTGCCGGGGCACCGATTCCATGTAGGGCATGGCCATCGGTGCGGTCCAGTCATAGGCGTTCAGGAAGTCGTCGGGGTTCTGCGCGAACCATTGTTCGGCCTTGGGGTCCAGGATCGGGGCAGCAAAAATGTTGCGGGCGGTCTTGATTTCCGGGCCGCGGATCCTGCGCACCTTGTCCGTCAGCTCCTGCGTGAACTGCACCAGGGCCTGGGATTTGAAGCGTGTCCAGCGCTGCATCAGCGCCGGATCCGCGCGGATGGCACGGATGTCCTGGGGCAGCCCGGCACGCTCATAGGCCGCCAGGGCATCGGGGCCGGCATCCTCAAAATCGGACAGCAGGGCATCATCGTGGTAGAGCACCCCGGCAAACGATGCATGGCGGGCCAGGTCCTCGTACAGCCTGCCGACGGCCGCGCGGTTGCGGGCATTGAAAGGGCTCAGGCGCTGGTACTGCCCGGGATCGACCGCCACCTGGCCATCGGCCGGGTTCCATCGGCTGACGCGTGGGTAGCTGTCGTCCAGCGCCAGGCTCAGCACCGGCATCCAGGCATAGACGCGCACACCGCCGCGGCTGGCCAGCTGCCAGGCCACACGGTTGAAGAGGTCGGCACGCATGGGCAGCACCGTGTTGGGAAAGTAGACCTCCCGGACCAGACCGTCGCCATCGGGATCGGAAAACGCCTGCAGGAAGACGGTGTTGATCTTCATGTCCGCAATGCGCTGCACCAGCAGGTCCAGGTTCTTGGCCTGCTGCGCCGGATCGGCGTCGTACAGGTAGTCCAGATCGATGTGCGCGACCCGCAGATTGGGGGAGGGAGCCTCGTCCACCATCAGTGCCGCAATCGACTCGATGTTGTCGCGCCCCGTCATCAGCAGGCGCGGCACGTTGTCGGGTTTCTGCACATCGGCCAGACCCACTTCCAGGGTCAGGAACAGCTCGTAGCCTTCTTCGCGGATGATCTGCAGCGCTTCGCCGCTGGCGCGGCCGTAGGGCCAGACCCAGACCCGGGGCTTGCGGCCTGTGGTTTCGATGATGGTGCGCGTGACGGCCCGCACATCGTCGCGCACCCGCTGCTGGAATTCCTGCGAGGTCTCGTAGCGCTGCTGGTCCGGCAGGTACTGGTGGTTGGCCATATGGGGCATCAGATTGCCCTGGGGGTTGCCCTGGCTGCCCTTGTGGGAGGCGAAGGTGTGGGCGCCGATTTCCACCAGCGGCGACTTGGCCACCTGGCCCAGCTCCTTTGCGTTCAGGAACAGCTCCCGGGGGGCAGGTTCATCGCCAAAGATCACGGGCTGGGAGGCCGGGGTCAGCATCCAGCTGCCCACCGGCGCCAGCACCGCCGGCCAGTGGAAGCTGCGCAGCAGAGGGATCACCCGGGTGTAGAAGTCCTTGTAGCCATCGTCGAACGTCAGCAGCACGGCCTTGGGCGGAAGCTCCGGACCGCCTTTCTGGGCGGCCAGGATCTGGTCCACCGACACGGCCTGGTAGCCGTTCATGCGCAGCCATTGCAGCTGCGCCACCAGCTGGTCCGTGCGCACGGCAATGAAGGACTGGTCGGCCACGCCGTCCTGGATGGCGTGGTAGGCCAGGGTCAGATAGTGGTTGCGGGGCCAGGCCTTGTCATGGCTGGCGACAGTGCGTTCGGCGGGCGGGGTGAACACCGGAATGTCTTTGGCACAGCCAGCCCCGAGCAGTGCGGCGGCGGACAGCAGCAAGGCCAGCAGGCGGCGGAAGGAGCGGGTGGGTGTGTTCATGGCTTGCTTCAGAATCGGTAAGTCAGATCAAACACAAGACGCCATTCGCGCTCATGCACCCCGTCATAGGGGCGGCGCAGTACAGACAGCGTGGCCCCCATCTCCAGCACATCGTTGTGCTTGTAGCGCTGCCCGTAGCTGATGAATTGCGCGGCGCCCGTGCCATAGCCCTGCTGGTGCACCCCACCCAGGCCGATGCTGGCTTTCTGGGTCCATTGCGTTTCATAGCGCTGGTAGATCGTGTGGTTCCATTGCAGCGAAGGCATCAGCCCCACTTCACGGCGCGGGCTGTAGTACGGCACATCGGTGCGGGAGTTGCGCGCCGCGTAGCCCTCGATCCCCAGGTCCAGGAACCAGGTGGTGCGGGTCAGCAGGCGTTCCTTGCCGGTGACCAGCAGCTCGGTGCGGTGGTTGCCATCGCTGAAGCGCGACGGGGTGATGCCGACGCTCCACTCCCGCAGCTCGCTTTGGCGCCAGCGCAGGCCCAGTTCCACACTGTTGCTGGTGATGCCGTTGTGCAGGGCGCGCAGCGGTGTGGCACGGGAGCGCCAGTTGGCCGCAGCGCTCAGTTGCCAGTGGTCGTCGATGTCATAGGCCGCCGCCACGCGTGCCCCGGTCTTGGAGCCCTGCCCGAAGCTGCTGCTGGAGACTTCGGCCTCGGCCCACCAGTCGCGGCTGCGCCACTCCAGGCCGACACGGCCGAAGTTCTGTTGCCCCTTGCCTTCGGGGAAGTTGCCGGTGCGGTGTCCCGCCCCTGCAAACAGACGCCAGTTGTAGTTCAGCGGCGGGGTGTAGAGCGTGGTCTCCAGCCCGAAGTCGCGGCTGCCGAACACGGGGTTGCCGTCGCCGTTGCTGCCGCCCCTGCTCAGCCCCTTGTAGCCGGAAACCTGCAGTTCCGCCATGTTGTGGACCTCCCAGGCGCGGGCTAGGCGCTTGGCGGAGGGAGCTTCCGGAAAGCGGCCAATGGTGTCGGCGCTCAGCAGCTCGGCCTGGCGCCATTCCTGCAGCACCAGCGCCGTCTGGCCCTGGTGGGTTTCCACATTCAGGTCGCGCGGCTCGTAGCCTTCGGCAATCTTCAGTTCCTGCTCGGCCAGGCGCGGCCAGCCCCGCATGCGGTAGGCCCAGGCCAGGTCGGTGCGCAGGCTGTTGTTCCAGGGAGCGGCATCCACCAGATCCTTGAGCCGGGCCTGCCCGCCCGCCAGGTCGTTGGCATACAGGTCCACCATGATGGCGGTGTGCTGCACTTCCAGATAGGACTCGTTGGGCACATTGGATTTTTCGCCTTCCACATAGCGCCACTTGGCATAGTCCTGCTGCATGGCGCGCACATGCTGCTGTGCTTCGGCCAGCCGGTCCTGGTCGGTATAGGCGTACAGCAGCCCCTGGTCCTGGGCCAGACGTGCCTGGTCGTCGTTGCGCATATAGCCGGATGCCGCCAGTTTCCGGTAGATCGCTTCGGCCTGTTCGGGCTGGCGCAGGTAGAGATAGGCCGATGCCACATCACCCAAGGCGAAGACCGGGATGTCCACGCCCGCGGCCTGCAGGTCTTCGTATTCCCGCACCAGCTCGGACATGTAGGCGCGTGAATGCAGGGCCTGCAGCCGGTCGATGCGTGCCTGCTGGATCAGCGGCGCCGTCTCCGGGCCCTGTGCCGCCCATTGCGCCAGCAGTGCGTCGTAGCGTGCCAGGGCCTGGTCGGCGACCGCGAAGCGCTCGGCTTCGCTGCGGGCGGTAACGCGGGAAAAGCGCACCCACTCGGCCGCTTCATCGGCCTGCAGGGTACGGAACTGGGCGGGGGTAAGCAGGCCGGGCTGGCGCGCGGCCAGTTCCAGTGCCTGGTGGGCCATGCCCGCCCGCTGCAGCGCAAAAATGTATTCACGCAGCACATAGCCCTGGCCGGGGGCGATCTGCTGCGCCCGGTCGACATATTCCAGGGCCGCAAAGCTGCCGTTTTGTCGCAGCTGCGTATAGGCCTTGACCAGCAGGGCGTCGGCACTGTCAGGGGCCTGGCGCAGCACGCCATCGGCCAGGGCACTGGCCTGCGCCTGCTGGCCGCTGTCGGTCAGCACATAGATCTCGCCATACTGGAAGGCCGTGTCCCGGGGGTATTGCGCACGGCCCTGGCGGTAGTACGCCAGCGCTTCGTCCCACTGCTGGGCGTCCCGCTTTTGCTGCGCCAGCTGCAGCAACTGGTCCCGGGCAGCCGGGGCGGAGGGCGTTTGTGCCAGTGCGGCGCTGCCCAGGCAGGTCACCAGCACGGCGACAGAAATGGCCCGGGGCACTCGCTGCAGGAAAGGGCTGGATGCAGAGCGTATGTGCATGGGAAATGGCCTCTCTCGTATGGGCAATGCGGTGCGCAAGAATTGAAAATTTCTATGTAAGTAGATGCTTGCATTTGATTCATGTATTCAAGCACTTTTCCTTGCAAAACCGATGCGACTTTGGATGGGTAATGACGTTTATTTGATGTTTCCTAGGGTTTGCACTAAGGTGTGGCGGTGCTGGCAAGGCGGGGATGCGGCGACAGGATTGGCTGCTGTGAAGTGAGCGTGCACCACCTGTAAATCTCAAGCGCTGTGTGAGAAATCAATGCACCGGCTGTTCCTCTCTGGCGATCCGCAGCCACGGCAGAGACGGAGGGTGAAATGCATAGAGATGATGAAAATCTATGGATCGATAGTTGATTTTTATGCTCTGGTGCGCCGCGGTACTTCGGACCAGTCCTACCGCTTTGTAGGTGGCAAACGTTGTTTCAGACCGGGACGTGTGTGCCAGGGTGCGGTGCGCCCGATGGCGTAGCCCCCCGGGACAGGCCAGCGCAGATTGGCCTCAAAGGCGTGGGCCGGCTCGCTGCCGCAAGGAGGAAAAGGGCGGCGAAAAGGGCGGCGAAAAGGGTGGCAAAAGGACGGTCATACCCACCGTGAACGCCCGTCAGACGGTGTAAGCAGGGGTATGGGTCGACTGTCGTTTGCGGCCAACGCGCAGGGCCGGAAAGGCCGGGGGCGGCCAAGCAAAAGGCCCATCCGGGGGATGGGCCTGGTCGGGGCGCGGGGGCCGTCGGTTTACACCGTGCGGCTGCGGGCCAGCGGCGGGTTCTTGGCGAAGTAGAGCTTGATGCCGCGCATCAGCGCATCGGCCAGCTGGGTCTGGTAGGCCGCACTGCGCAGCTTGGCCTCTTCTTCCGGGTTGCTGATGAAGGCGGTTTCCACCAGCACGCTGGGAATGTCGGGGGCCTTGAGCACGGCAAAGCCGGCCTGCTCCACCCGCGGCTTGTGCAGCTTGGCCATGTCGCCAATCTGGCCCAGCAGATGGGAGCCGAGCTTGAGGCTGTCGTTGATCTGGGCCGTGGTGCTCATGTCCAGCAGCATCTGCTGCACATTGCGATCCTGGCTTTTGACGTTCAGTCCGCCCACCAGGTCGGCCTGGTTTTCCTTGTTGGCCAGCCAGCGCGCGGCCGTGCTGGAGGCGCCTTTCTGGCTCAGGGCGAACACGCTGGCGCCTTTGGCGGCGGGCGTGGTGAAGGCATCGGCATGGATGCTGATGAACAGATCGGCCTGCACGCGCCGGGCTTTTTCCACCCGCGTGCCCAGGGGCACGAAGAAGTCGGCATCGCGCGTCAGGAAGGCGCGCATGGGGCTGCCGCCCACGCTGCTGGCGTTGATGCGGTCCCGCAGCAGATGGGCAATGCGCAGCACCACATCCTTCTCCCGCGTGCCGCCAGGGCCGATGGCGCCGGGGTCTTCGCCACCATGGCCGGGGTCGAGGGCCACGATGATGATGCGGTCCGTGCGCTGGGCCGTGGCCACCGTGGGGCCGACCGGACGCTTGGAAGGTGCCGGTTCGGGCGGCGGTGTGACAGGGGGCGTGGGTGCCGTGGCCACCACCGAAGGGGGCGTGGCAGGTGCCGGGGCCGGCGCAGGTTTGGCCGGCACGCTGGGGGCCGGCCTGTTGCCATGCTGGGCAATCAGGTCGCCCAGCGGGTCAGCTTCAGGCGGCACGCCGCTGCCCATGGCGGGCTGGTGGGATTGTGCGGTCTGCGGGCCGGCGTCGCGCAGGCGCTCGCTGATCAGCGCTTCCATCGGATCCACGGCCTTGGCCGGGTAGAGGTCGAACACCAGCCGGTGCTGGTAGGCCGCCACCGGCTGCAGGGTGAAGACCTGGGGCACGGCTTCCTGCTTGAGGTCGATGACCAGTCGCACCACATTGGGCGCGTTCTGGCCCACACGGATGGCCTTGATGTTCGGGTCGTCGGGGCGGACCTTGGCCACCAGGTCCTTGAGGGCCGGGTTCAGGTCGATGCCTTCGATGTCCACCGCCAGCCGGGGCGGCGAGGCCACGAAGAACTGCTTGGCCACCAGCGGCGTGTCGGATTCCAGCGTGACGCGGGAATACTCCGGCGCAGGCCAGACGCGCACCGCCACGATGCTGGCGCCACGGGCGATCTGCTGGCTGCCGAGCAGCAGCACCAGCGAGCCGGCCTGCAGCAGATGGCGGCGGGTCAGCGGGGAAGAAGGGGCGGGACGGTTAGTGGTGTCGTCACTCATGCGGGCCATTGCTGCAGCATCTGGGCGCCAGCCTGCGTATGGGCATGCAAGCTCACGCGGCGCTGCGTGTCATCAATTGCTTCGATATGGATAGCTATGTCCGCAGGAGGCGTGAGCGCTGCGGCCTTTTCCGGCCATTCTGCCAGTTTCAGGCCATCGCTGGCAAAGATGTCCCGAAAACCGGCATCTTCCCACTCGCGCGGATCGTCAAAACGGTAGAAATCAAAGTGCCACACCGGCATGGCTGCGCATTCATGCGGTTCCACCACGGCATAGGTAGGGCTTTTGATGCGGCCGCTCACGCCCAGGGTGCGCAGCAGATGGCGCACAAAGGTGGTCTTGCCGGCGCCCAGGTCGCCATGCAAGGTGATGTAGGCATTGCTCAGCTGGGGCAGTGCGGCCAGCTGGCGGGCAAAGGCGGCGGTGTCGTCCTCGCTGTGCCAAATAAGCTGGCGCGAGGCAAGGGAGAGCGTCATTTCTAAAATAGCGGGGTTATGGTCTGCAGCAGTCAACTCGTTCCTCACATACAAGACTGGGCTCGCGAGTTGGGATTTTCCCAAATTGGCGTGGCCGGTGTCGACTTGTCCTCTGCAGAGCCTGGGCTGCTGCAATGGCTGGCCGCCGGTTGCCATGGCGAGATGCACTATATGGAAAGCCATGGCCTCAAGCGTGCCCGCCCGGCCGAACTGGTGCCGGGCACGCTGAGCGTGATCACCGCCCGCATGGATTATCTGCCCCAGACCACCCCGGCGGGCTGGCAGGCCGTGGAGTTCGAGCGCCTGCAGCGTCCGCAGGAGGGCATCGTCTCGGTCTACGCCCGGGGGCGGGACTACCACAAGGTGCTGCGGGCGCGGCTGCAGAAGCTGTCCGACCGCATCGCCCAGGAGATCGGCCCCTTCGGCCACCGCGTGTTCACCGACTCCGCGCCGGTGCTGGAGGCCGAGCTGGCCCAGCGCAGCGGCCAGGGCTGGCGCGGCAAGCACACGCTGGTGCTCAGCCGGGAGGCCGGCTCCATGTTCTTTCTGGGTGAAATCCTGGTGGACATGGCGCTGGAGCCGACCGAACCGGTCAGCGGCCACTGCGGCAGCTGCAGCGCCTGCATGCAGGCCTGCCCCACCGGTGCCATCGTGGCGCCGCACCAGGTGGATGCGCGCCGCTGCATTTCCTACCTGACCATCGAGCACGACGGCCCCATTCCGCTGGAACTGCGCCCGCAACTGGCCAACCGCATCTACGGCTGCGATGACTGCCAGCTGGCCTGCCCGTGGAACAAGTTTGCCCAGCCCAGCCGCCTGGCGGACTTCGATGCGCGCGACGGTCTGGCCGGCAGCAGCCTGGTGCAGCTGTTCGCCTGGGATGAAGCGCAGTTTCTGCGCCGCACCGAAGGCAGCCCCATCCGCCGCATCGGCCATGCGCGCTGGCAGCGCAACATCGCCGTGGCCATGGGCAATGCGCTGCGCAGCCTGCCGGCCGGCGCCGAGCGCGATGCGGTGCAGTCCGCCCTGGCGGCCCAGGCCGCCCACCCCAGCGACCTGCTGCGCGAGCATGTGCAGTGGGCGCTGGCGCAGTGCGCCTAGGCGTAGAGCGCTAAGGAACCAGCGACAGCGCAAACGGCAGGCTGGCCACCCCCAACACCGTGGACAGCGTCACCAGACCCGCCACATACGGCCCGTTGTAGCCCATGCGCGCCGCCAGCACATAGCAGGTGCTGGCCGTAGGCATGGCCGAGAACAGCAGCAGGATCAGCGCCTGCGTGCCTTCCAGGCCCAGCAGGTGGATGGCACCCAGCGCAATCAGCGGCTGGATGAAGTGGCGGATGGCCAGCACGCCCACGCTCAGGCGCTTGGCGTGGGTCAGCAGGCCAAGTTGCATGCCGGCACCGGCGGACATCAGTCCCAGTGCGATGGAGGCGGCGCCAATGCGGCTGACCGGTGGCTCCAGCCAGCTGGGCATGCGAAAGCCCAACAGATTGGCCACCAGACCGCAGACCGTAGCCACGATCAGCGGGTTGCGCACCAACTGGCCCCAGAAGCTGTGTTCTCCCGCACGGGCCATGGGCCAGACGGCTGCGATGTTGAACATGGGGACGCAAAAGCCGATCAGCACCGAGATATAGAGCAGCCCCTCGGGCCCGGCCAGCCGGTCGGCCAGCGCCAGGCCGATGAAAGAATTGAAGCGGAACGCCACCTGGGCCGCGCTGGCGTGGTCGCGCAGGTTCACATGGCCTTTCAGGCCCGGCCACCAGGGCAGGCTGTATGCCAGGGCCACGCCCACCAGGCCGGACAGCACGCCGGCCGCAATCAGATTGGAGGTGGCCGCCCAGTCCAGCGGGCTTTTGACGATTGAGTGAAACAGCAGCACCGGAAACAGCAGGTAGTACACCAGTGCTTCGGCGCCTTGCCAGACGCTGCGGTTCAGCGGCGTGAACCGGCACAGCAGGTAGCCCAGCAGAATCAGGGAGAAATCGGGGAAGAGGAGCTGGGCGTAATTCACGGGCGCCAAGCATACGCCGGGAATGCGCAGCACCGGAGCAGGGGTGCGATGGCCCTGCCACGGAAGTGACAAGCGATGCCGCGCTGCGGCGACGGCGCACAGCGGCCCACGGCGCGAATCTGCGTGAAAACCCGGCATGCCTAGCGCAGAAACAGGGCCTGCGATGTCAGCTTTTGTCAGTGTTTGCGCTAGTCGGGGGTAAACACCTAGGTATTTGGCCATTGCCAGTGGTCGGCTGGATAAAAGGGCGCTTTAGCATCGCCATTCCCCCCTTGGAGACAGAATTGAGGAGTACTTTCATGGATCGTCGTTGCTGGATGGGTGTTGTGTTGGCGTTGGCCGGTTCGGCCGCCATGGCTGATGCATCGTTCCCCAACAAACCCATCAAGTTGCTGGTGCCGTTTGCGGCCGGCGGCACCACCGACATCATCGCGCGCGTGATTTCCGAGCCCCTGTCCAAGGAGCTGGGCCAGCCGGTGATCGTGGAAAACCGTGGCGGTGGCGGCGGCGTCATTGGCGCGCTGGAAACCTCGCGCCAGAAGGCCGATGGCTACAACCTGGGTATTGCCACCGTGTCCACCATGGCCACCAACCCGGCCATCAACCCCAAGAACCCCTATGACCCGCTGACGGCCTTCACCCCCATCGTCAACATTGCGGCCACGCCCAATGTGATCGCGGTGAACCCCAAGTTCGCCGGTGCGGCCAACTACAAGGCATTTGAAGCCGAGCTCAAGAAGAATCCCGGCAAGTATTCCTACGGTTCCTCGGGTACGGGCGGCATCCAGCACATGCTGATGGAGCTGTACAAGAGCCTGACCGGCATCGAAATGACCCACGTACCCTACCGTGGCGCGGGCCCGGCCCTGAACGACGCTGTGGCCAACCAGATCCCGATGATTCTGGACAACCTGCCTTCGGCACTGCCCTTCATCAAGGACAAGCGTCTGGTGGCCATCGCCGTGGCGGCCCCCCAGCGCCTGAGCGTGCTGCCCGATGTGCCCACCTTCAAGGAAGTGGGCCTGGAGCCGGTGAACCGCATGGCCTTCTACGGCCTGATCGGCCCCAAGGGCATGCCCAAGGAAGTGGTGGACAAGATCAATGCCGCCACCCGCAAGGCGCTGCAGGATCCCGCCATCCGCAAGCGCATCGAAGACACGGGCTCGGTCATCGTGGGCAACACGCCCGAGCAGTTCGCCAAGGAAACCAAGGACGAACTCACCATCTACAAGGAAGTGGTGGCCAAGCAGAAGCTGACGCTGGAATGAGCGCCACCTGAGCTGGAAAAAAAGCCGCGCAGTGCGCGGCTTTTTTGTGCCCGGAGATTCCCTGCAGCAGGGCCGCCGGGGCATGCGGCAGGGCACATGAAAAAGCCTGCGCGGCGGTGGCCGGCAGGCTTTGGTGAATCGCTCCCGCACACGGTGCGGGAGGAGGCTGGCGCTTACAGCGAATCGATGAAGCTGCGCAGCTTGTCGCTGCGGCTGGGGTGCTTCAGCTTGCGCAGTGCCTTGGCTTCGATCTGGCGGATGCGCTCGCGCGTCACGTCGAACTGCTTGCCCACTTCTTCCAGCGTGTGGTCGGTGGACATTTCAATGCCGAAGCGCATGCGCAGCACCTTGGCTTCGCGGGGGGTCAGGCCATCGAGGATGTCCTTGACCACGTCGCGCAGGCCGGCCTGCATGGCGGCATCGATGGGGGCGGTGTTGTTGCCGTCCTCGATGAAGTCGCCCAGGTGCGAATCGTCGTCGTCGCCGATGGGGGTTTCCATCGAGATCGGCTCCTTGGCGATCTTCATGATCTTGCGGATCTTGTCCTCGGGGATCTCCATCTTGGCCGCCAGGATGGACGCATCGGGCTCGAAGCCAAACTCCTGCAAGTGCTGGCGCGAGATGCGGTTCATCTTGTTGATGGTTTCGATCATGTGCACCGGGATGCGGATCGTGCGGGCCTGGTCCGCGATGGAACGCGTGATGGCCTGGCGGATCCACCAGGTGGCATAGGTCGAGAACTTGTAGCCGCGGCGGTATTCGAACTTGTCCACCGCCTTCATCAGGCCGATGTTGCCTTCCTGGATCAGGTCCAGGAACTGCAGGCCACGGTTGGTGTACTTCTTGGCAATGGAGATCACCAGGCGCAGGTTGGCCTCGATCATTTCCTTCTTGGCATCGCGGCTGGAGCGTTCACCGTCGTTCATGCGCTTGTTGATGCGCTTGAGCTCTTCCAGCGGCACCACCACGCGGGACTGCAGGTCGATCAGGTTCTGCTGCAACTCCTGCACGGGCGGGATGTTGCGGGCCATGACGTTGCTCCAAGGCTTGCCGGCGGCGGCTTGCTTGGTGACCCAGTCCAGGTTGAGCAGGTTGGGCGGGAAGTCCTTGATGAAGGTTTCCTGCGGCATGCGGCACTTGTCCACGATGATCTTGCGCAGCTCGCGTTCCTTCTTGCGCACATCGTCCACCTGGGCACGCACCAGATCGCAGAGCTTTTCGATCGTCTTGGCCGTGAAGCGGATGGTCATCAGCTCCTCGGTGATCGTCTTCTGGATCTTCATGTACGTGGCCGAGCCGTAGCCCTCCTTGTCGTACACCTTGTGCATCTTCTCGAAGTGGCCGCGGATGCTGTCGAAGCGCGACAGGGCTTCGTTCTTCAGCTCTTCGAGCTTCTTGGTCAGTGCCTTGGAGCCGCCCTTGCCGTCGTCGTCGTCCTCTTCGTCGTACTCGTCGAAGTCTTCTTCGGCCACATAGTCGTCGTTTTCGTTGGCGTTCACGAAACCGTCGACCACGGTGGAGATCACGACCTTGCCTTCACGGATTTCCTCGGCCATGCCCAGGATTTCCGCAATGGTGGCGGGGGAAGCCGAGATGGCCTCCATCATGTCCATCAGACCGCCTTCGATGCGCTTGGCGATTTCGATTTCGCCTTCGCGCGTCAGCAGTTCCACCGTCCCCATTTCGCGCATGTACATGCGCACAGGGTCAGTGGTGCGGCCGAATTCCGAGTCCACGGTGGACAGGGCCGCTTCGGCTTCTTCTTCCGCTTCTTCTTCGGTGGTGGCCGATTGTCCGGTGTTGTTCAGCAGCAGGGTTTCGGCGTCGGGCGTCTGCTCGTAGACCGCCACACCCATGTCGTTCAACATGGAGATCACGACTTCCAGCGTTTCGGCATCGACCAGCTTGTCGGGCAAGTGGTCGGAGATTTCCGCGTTGGTCAGGTAGCCACGGGTCTTGCCCAGCTTGATCAGGGCCTTCAGGCGCTGGCGGCGGGTGTTCAGTTCGTCTTCGGTCAGGACGGTTTCGTCCAGGCCGAATTCCTTCATCAAGGCGCGTTCCTTCGCCTTGCTGATCTTCATGCGCAGGGGCTTGGCCTTCTCGGTGGTGGTCGTGGTCTCCACTTCCACTTCGGCTTCGGCCTCCACTTCGACATCGCCATCGATGTCGCCGTCAATGTCACCGTCCAGATCGGCATCGTCCATGTCATCCGACATGTCCTTGGGCTTGCCGCCCTTGGCGGCCGTTTCGGCCTTGGGCTTGCGGCCGCGCTTGGCGGGCGCCTTGTCGGTGTCGGCTGCAGCGGCCTTGGCCGTGGTGGTCTTCTTGGCCGCGGCCTTCTTGGCGGCGGCAGGCTTCTTGGCGGGGGCTTCGGCTTCGTCGCCGTCTACAGCTGCAGCTTTCTTGCTGACGCGTTTCTTGGAATCCGCTGCGAGCAGCGCGTCGGCCAGGGCTTTGAGTTCAGCTTGTGATTTGGTTGCCACTTTGGTGTCTTTCTTGGCTTCGGCCGCCTTGGACGAGGCGGGCTTTTTCACGGCAGCGGTCTTTTTGGCAGCTGCAGTCGTGGAAGAGGTCTTGGACTTCGCGGAAGCATCGGGGGCCTGCTGGGACTTCGCGGACTTTGAAACGGGCATGCATACCTCACGGTCAAAAGCGGACACACAAAGAAAACTCGCAAGCGCCTCGAAAACCGGCGCGCACAACACATGCCATGGACGCGCCAAGGCATGTGGGGAGCGGACGGGCTCCCGGGGCAAGATGGGTGGGCGAACATTTGGTGTGCAGTCCTTGCGGTGGAATTGGCCATGCACTTGCTGCAATCCGCGTGAGTTCTGTCACGGGGGCCGGGTCCGGAGGTGCTGCTGTCGCTCTTGCCGAATAGCCTTTAATTATACCTTCGGCAGAAAAAATCAAGAGGTTCGGCGTTATTTTTTCAAAAAAACCTTGCGGATCAATAGTGGCTTGCTAAAGATGCTACGGTTTTTGATGAATTTGAGGGCTGTATGGCCGTTGATCCTGCCCGTACGGCAGCCAGGGGCATGGTGCACCAGGACCCCAGCAGCGTATTTAGAGTAGCTAACCACAACCCTTGATTCACCGTTGCTTCGCCTTGTCGTACGGCTGTACTGTCTGCGGCTTCGCGCCTCGTCTCCACCGCAAACCTGTGGTTTGCTGGGTCGTGTTGCCGCTCTTATTCGCCGACCTGCGGCGCAGGTGCCGCCGCCAGCTGCTTGCGGCGTTCCTGCAGCGCGCGGTAACGGTGCACGGCCTGCGGGTCGGTGGCGACTTCGGCCAGGGCCTGGGCTTCCAGCGTCTTCAGGCGCTTGACCAGCATCAGATTGAGCACGCTGCGCAGCTCGCAGCGCAGCTCGGGCAGCTCGCCTTCGGGCTGGCCATGGGGGCCGTCCATCAGGGTGCGGGCCAGCTGGGCTTCGCCGCTGCTGCCCAGGCGGGACTGCAGCACCGCCCAGGATTGGGGGCCATGCTCCTGGTACTGGCTCTCCACCCAGGCGAACAGCGGGCCGTGCGGGGCGGGCTGGCTGACCAGGGCATCCAGGTCTTCGTTGGCCAGCTCTTCCATGAACTCCATGTGCGACAGCAGCAGGCGGGCGGCCTGGTCCGGGCCCAGCGGCTGGGCGATGCGGGGCGGGCGCGGGGCTTCGTTCCAGCCCGTGTTGCCGGCGCGGTCGCGTCCCCAGGGCTTTTTGCCCCAGCCGTTGCGGCCTTCGCCGCGCGGGCCGTTGCCATTGCGAAAGTTGCCCCGGTTGCCATAGCCATTGCCGCCCTGGCCGCGCGCGCCGCCGGCATAGCCCGTGTACGTGCTGCCACCGGCATCGCCCCAGCCGTCATGGGCGCTGTGGCCGTAGTCGGCGTCCGGCGGTGCCCATTCGGCCGAAGGGGGGACGGACGCGGCCGGGAAGGCCTGTGAACCTGTCGCAGGGGTGGGGTTGGCGCCACCGGCACCGCCACGCTGCCAGCGGTTTTCCTGGGCAGCGGCCTGCTCCCACAGCTCGGTCAGGTCGCTGCTGGACAGCTGGGCCTTGCCCGCCATTTCGGCCAGCAGCTGGCGTTTCAGCGCGCCATCGGGCAGCAGGTTCCACAGCGGCCGGGCCTGGCTGGCCATGCGTGCGCGGCCTTCGGCCTGGCCCAGATCGCAGCCTTCGCTGACGGCGTCCAGCAGAAAGCGCGACAGCGGCAGCGCATCGCCCACATGGCGGGCAAAGGCATCCGGGCCGTGTTCGCGGATGAAGCTGTCGGGGTCGTGCTCGGCAGGCAGGAAGAGGAACTTCACGCTGCGCGTGTCGCTGGCGTAGGGCAGGGCGCCTTCGAGCGCCTTGCGTGCAGCGCGGCGGCCGGCGGCGTCGCCGTCAAAGCTGAACACCACCGCATCGGTGAAGCGGAACAGCTTGTGCACATGCTCGGGGGTGCAGGCCGTGCCCAGCGTGGCCACGGCATTCGGAAAGCCCAGCTGTGCCAGGGCCACCACGTCCATATAGCCTTCGGTGACCAGGGCATAGCCTTTTTCGCGCAGCGCGTTGCGGGCTTCGAACAGGCCGTAGAGCTCGCGTCCCTTGTGGAACAGCGGCGTCTCCGGCGAGTTCAGGTATTTGGGTTTCTCGTCCCCCAGCACGCGGCCGCCAAAGCCGATGCACTCGCCTTTGACATTGCGGATCGGGAACATGATGCGGTCGCGGAAGCGGTCGTAGCGCTTGTCATCGTCTTCGTTGACGATGACCAGGCCCGCTTCCTGCAGCTGCGGATCGTCGTACTGCGGGAATACGCCCGCCAGGTGGCGCCAGCCGGCCGGGGCATAGCCCAGGCCGTAGCGGCTGCAGATGGTGCCGGAGACGCCGCGCTTTTTCAGGTACTCCACCGCATGGGCGGAATCCTTGAGCTGCTTGCGGTAGGAGTCGCCCGCGCGTTCGAGCACATCGGTCAGCGACGCCTGCTGGCGCTTTTGCGCGGCCTGGCGCTCGCGCTCGGCCGGGCTGATGTCGTCCTGCGGCACCTGCATGCCCACCTGCTGGGCCAGGTCCTGCACCGCCTCCACAAAGCCCATGCCGGTGTGCTCCATCAGGAAGCTGATGGCATTGCCGTTCTTGCCGCAGCCAAAGCAGTGGTAGAACTGCTTGGAGGGGCTGACGCTGAACGAGGGCGACTTTTCCCCATGGAAAGGGCACAGCCCCATGAAGTTGGCGCCGCCTTTTTTCAGCGGCACATAGCGGCCGACCACGTCAACCACATCGACGCGGGCAAGCAACTCCTGGAGGAAAGACTGGGGGATGGACACCGGCCGTATTGTGCGCCAAGGCGCCTACCCGGTGCAGCCACAGCAGTATCGGAAGTGCTGCCAGTAGCCTGCTTTCGCCGGGGTGTGCCGGGCCTGCCGTGCACCGTTGCGGCAGGGGGGGCACCCAGACTGGCGCCGCTTGGGGACATACTGTCAGGGGCGGTGGCTGTGGCGTGCCGGAAACACCTCGGATGCCCATCAGCCGCCAGGGTCTGGAGGGCCGGCCTGCGGCTGGCCGGGCGTTGCGCCATAAAAAAGGCCCGCATCGGTGGATGCGGGCCAGTCTCCTCCGCCCTGGTACATGCCAGGGCGTTTCCTCATTGATGCACAGGATGCAAAGGACGGTGCCGACTGCCCTTGCGGACGGGGTCTGCACAACCCATGGCCGCATTGTAGGGAGGAAAACGCATAAACCGCTATTTGTGTAATTTATGTCTTATATAAGACGTAAGTTTGTGCAATCCCTGGAATGGTGCTAGCAGGGTTGTGGATGCCGCTAACTGATTGATTCATTGGGGTGGGTTGCAGTTTTTTGGGGCCGGTTGCCATCGCGGTGCGGCACGGAACGTGCACAAAAATAGAGTGCTGCATGGGGGCAATGTGTATGTGATTAGCATCATTTTGTGCAGAAATTGCATGGCTGCATGCCGGCCGCAGAAGCACATGCCCGCACGGCCGCCTGGTCTCAAAGGCGCAGGGGCCCCCGGGCCAGCGCCAGGCCGTGGCGGCTGCGCAGGCGTGGCATGCCACCGCGGGGCGGCATCGCCAGGCGGGTGTGAAAGCCGGTGGGGTGGAGCGGGAACGCGCAGGCGCGTGGAGCGTGGCCCTGCCTTGCGGGACGATCAGGCCGCGCTGGCGGCAGCGTCTGGCGCAGCCGCGGTGCGGCGCACGCGCACCACCATGTCGATGGCGGCCACTTCCAGGCCCGGGGCCAGGGGCGGCAGCGCATCCCAGCGGATGCAGTCGGGCGGCAGATCCAGCACCTCGCCGCTGTCTTCGATCAGCAGGTGGGGGTGGACTTCGGTGCTGGAGTCATAGACCGTGTGTTCCAGCCCCAGCGGCAGCGCGCGCAGCAGGCCACGCTCGGCAAACAGCGGCAGGCTGGCGTAGACCGTGGCGCGCGACAGGCTGGGGTAGTGCTGGCGTGCGGCCTGCAGCACCTGTTCGGCATGCATGTGCACCGGCGCACCCAGCAGTACCCGGGCCATGGCCAAGCGCTGGCGGGTGGGCTGCAGGCCTGCCTGGCGCAGGCGCTCTGCCAGCTGTGCGTCCTGCGCCTGCTGCTGGGCCTGTGCAGCCAGCGCCTGCGGACGACGGGTGCGTGCGGAGGCAAGGCGGGTGGCAGCAGTGGTGGCGGTGGTGCGCGGGGGCATGGCGGGTCGCAGTCGGGCAATCAAGGTCAGGGTCGCTATTGTGATGAAAAAAAGCGCACCCGGCAAAACACCGGGTGCGCGAGGAAAGGCTCTGCCGCAGTTCGCGCTGTGGCGGGGCGGAGCTAACAGGGTCAGAGTCCGACCGGAGTTACTTCTTCTTGTCGAACGGAGTGGGGCGCGGGGTGGCGTCGCTCGAGGGCGGCAGCACCGGCATGCCGATCTGGGGCTGGTCGCCGGTCAGGGTCTTCAGGAAGGCCACGATCTTGGCGTTCTCATCCTTGGTGAAGTTCTTGCCCAGCTGCACGCGGCCCATGGTGTCCACCGCCTGGCCCAGGGTGTCGGCCGCACCATCGTGGAAGTAGGGGTAGGTCAGTTCCACGTTGCGCAGGGTGGGCACCTTGAAGTTGAAGCGGTCGGCGTCCTTGCCGGTCACCGCCGCACGGCCTTCGGCCGGGTTGCTGGTCTTGTAGGCCTCGACCAGACCCATGCGCTGGAAGGAATTGCCGCCCACGGCCGCGCCGTTGTGGCAGGCCACACAGCCGCTGTCACGGAACAGCTTGTAGCCTTCCAGTTCGGTCTTGGTGATGGCGTTGGCATCGCCCTTGAGCCACTTGTCAAAGCGCGAGTTGGGCGTGACCAGGGTTTCCTCGAACGCCGCAATGGCATCGGTCACCTGGTCGATGTCAATCTTCTGCTTGCTGAACACCTTCTTGAACTCCGCCTGGTAGCCGGGAATGGAGTTCAGCATGTCCACGGCCAGCTCGTGGGTGAAGGCCATTTCGCCCGGGTTGGCGATGGGGCCGCCGGCCTGCTCCTTCAGGTTGCCGGCACGGCCGTCCCAGAACTGGGCCACGTTCATGCTGGAGTTCAGCACCGTGGGCGAGTTGATGGGGCCTTCCTGCCAGTTGTGACCGATGGAGGTCTTCAGGTTGTCGCTGCCACCCATGGACAGATTGTGGCAGCTGTTGCAAGAGATGAAGCCCGACTTGGACAGGCGGGGATCGAACCACAGTTTCTTGCCCAGTTCCACCATGGCCGGGTTCTTGACCACGGCAGGCGCGATGGGCTGGATGGGTTCCTGCGCGCCTTGTGCATGGGCGGGCAGTGCCAGGAAGGCGGCCGCGGCGGCCAGGGCTGCAACGAGGGGTCGGAGGGTGGTTTTCATTGTGTGCTTCCAAACGCTTGTGTGGTGAATGCCTGGTGCGCAGCCAAGGCGGCACACCCGCCACCTGCCGGTACGGCCACGTCATCCTCTGCGTGGTTTGGACTCAGTCCAGATGGCGTAACCATTGCACCGCATCACCTGACGGGTGGTATTGCGCAGTATCAAAAGTGCGGCGGGGCACGTCCGTGGCATGCGGGCTGAGGCCTGGGAATGCATGAGTGCAGCCAGGGGCTGTAAGCCTGTGTTGTGGCGTTGGCGCAAAATGCACAAAAAGACACGCTTCGGAGACATTTCATGAGCAAGTACAACGAGCACCTGGACCGCAATGCGGCCAACTTTGCGCCCCTCAGCCCGCTGAGCTTTCTGGAGCGCACCGCCAGCGTCTACCCGGACCGCCTGGCCATCGTGCACGGGGATCTGCGCCAGACCTGGGGACAGACCTACCGCCGCTGCCGCCAGCTGGCCAGTGCGCTGCACCAGGCCGGCGTGGGCAAGAACGACACGGTGGCCGTGATGCTGCCCAACACCCCGCCGATGGTGGAGGCTCACTTTGGCGTGCCCATGTCCGGCGCCGTGCTCAACACCCTCAACACCCGACTGGATGCGGAGACCCTGGCCTTCATGCTGGACCACGGCGAAGCCAAGGTGCTGATCGTGGACCCGGAATTCACCGCCCTGATGGCCAAGGCGCTGCCGCTGCGCAAGTCCACCGCCCCGCTGACAGTGATCCGTGTGGAAGACGCGCTGTACGGCGACGCCGCCGTGCCGCTGGGCAACACCACCTACGACGATTTTGTCGCCCAGGGCGATCCGGATTTCGCCTGGGAGCTGCCCGCTGACGAGTGGGATGCGATTGCGCTGAACTACACCAGCGGCACCACCGGCAACCCCAAGGGCGTGGTCTACCACCACCGCGGTGCGGCCATCAACGCCATCAGCAATGTGCTGGAATGGGACATGCCCAAGCATGCGGTCTACCTGTGGACGCTGCCGATGTTCCACTGCAACGGCTGGTGCTTCCCCTGGACCGTGGCCGCGCGCGCAGGTGTCAATGTCTGCCTGCGCCGCGTCGATCCGCAGAATATTTTCGACGCCATCCGCAACCACGGCGTCACCCATTACTGCGGCGCGCCCATCGTGCAGTCGCTGCTGGTGAATGCCCCGGCGGCGATGAAGCAAGGCGTGCCTGCCGGCGTCAAGGCCATGGTGGCCGGCGCCGCGCCCCCTGCCTCGATGATCGAAGGCATGGAAGCCATGGGCTTCGATCTGACCCATGTCTACGGCCTGACCGAAACCTACGGCCCGGCCACCGTCTGCGCCCAGCATGCGGAGTGGGACCAGCTCGACATCGGCGAACGTGCCCGCCTGAATGCCCGCCAGGGCGTGCGCTACCACCTGCAGCGCGATGCCCAGGTGCTGGACCCCGAAACCATGCAGCCTGTGCCGCACGACGGCGAGACCATGGGCGAGATCATGTTCAAGGGCAATATCGCCATGAAGGGCTATCTGAAGAACCCGCAGGCCACGGACGAAGCCTTCCGTGGCGGCTGGTTCCACAGCGGCGACCTGGCGGTGCAGTACCCGGACGGTTATATCAAGATCAAGGACCGCAGCAAGGACATCATCATCTCCGGCGGAGAGAACATCTCGTCCATCGAAGTCGAAGACGTGCTCTACCGCCACCCGGCCGTGCTGGCTGCGGCCGTGGTGGCCAAGCCCGATGCCAAGTGGGGCGAGACGCCCTGCGCCTTCCTGGAGATCAAGGCCGGCGCCACGGTGACCGAGGCCGACATCATCACCCACTGCAAGCAGCACCTGGCCGGCTACAAGGTGCCACGCGCCATCGTGTTTGGCGAGCTGCCCAAGACCAGCACCGGCAAGATCCAGAAGTTCGAGCTGCGCAAGCTGGCGGGCTCGGCCACGGCCATTGCGGTGTGAGGCGCTGACATACACCGCAGCCGGGTGACCGGGGTACTCGCCCCGGCGTGCTCCGGTGCACCCCGCCCCATACTGGGGAAACACATAACCCAATGGGAACCGCAAAATGGTGGCATGCGCACTGTGCTGGCCTATACTCGCGGCTGCTCCGGGGTGTGCGAAAGCGCTGAGATGCCGGCTGCTGTGACAACAGCGGTCTGCGAACCCGACGAACTTGATCCGGTTCATACCGGCGGAAGAAGAGCGGGACCCTGATGCAGGGCCATGGACAGGCAGGCGCGAAGGCGGGGGTGCGAACGCACACGCCACGCAGCCCGTCCACAGGCACAGCAAACCCCAGGCGCCTCGCGCACTGGGGTTTTGTCTTTTCTGGACGGTCCACAGCGCGCACCAGCCCTGGCCGGAATCACCCGATTCCGGTGGATGCACCACCCCAATGGGCCACCAGTGGGACGCTGCAGCCGGGTGCAAGGCGGTTGGTGGATGGACCAGGACAGGACCATCTCCGGCGCCATCAGAGCAGGCCCAGCACTCCACGGAGCGTTTGATGTACTTCAACCGCTTTATGGAGACTGCGATGAACGCCCCTGATGCCATCTTCACCCCCCCTGCGTCCAACTTCTCGGGCGATGCCCCCGACACCGCCCGCTTTGCCGAGCTGCTGACCCAGTCGCGCCAGCCGTTTCCGGCATCCACCAAAAGCTATCTGAGCGGTGCCATCCACCCCGGTCTGCGCGTGCCGGTGCGCGATATCGCACTGACCAATGGTGAACAGGTCAGCGTCTACGACACCTCCGGCCCCTACACCGACCCGGCGGCGCAGATCGACGTGCACCAGGGGCTGGCCAGTGTGCGCGGCAGCTGGATCGAAGCGCGGGGCGACAGCGAGTTCTATGTGGGCCGCCAGCGCGTGGCGCTGGACGATGGGGGCAAGCGCGGCGAGGAAGACGCGCGCGTGGCCCAGCTGCGTGCCGAAGCCGCCGCGCTGCAGCGTCAGCCGCGCCGCGCCAAGAGCGGTGCCAACGTGACCCAGATGCATTACGCCAGGCGCGGCATCATCACCCCCGAGATGGAATACGTGGCGCTGCGTGAAAACGGCCGCCGCGAATGGATGGCGCAGTACCAGCAGGATGCTGCGCGGGAAGCCCGCCTGGCCGGCAACAGCCTGGGCGCCGCCATTCCCAGGATCATCACCCCCGAATTCGTGCGCGACGAAGTGGCCCGCGGCCGCGCCATCATTCCCGCCAACATCAACCACCCCGAAATCGAGCCGATGGCCATCGGTCGCAATTTCAAGGTCAAGATCAACGCCAACATCGGCAACTCGGCCGTCACCTCCAGCATCGAGGAAGAGGTCGAAAAACTGGTCTGGGCCATCCGCTGGGGTGCGGACAACGTGATGGACCTGTCCACCGGCCGAAACATCCACACCACGCGCGACTGGATTGTGCGTAATTCGCCCGTGCCCATCGGCACCGTGCCCATCTACCAGGCGCTGGAAAAAGTCGGCGGCATCGCCGAAGACCTGACCTGGGAAATCTTCCGCGACACCCTGGTCGAGCAGGCCGAGCAGGGCGTGGACTACTTCACCATCCACGCGGGCGTGCGCCTGGCCTATATCCACCTGACGGCGCAGCGCCGCACCGGCATCGTGTCGCGCGGCGGCTCCATCATGGCCAAGTGGTGCATGGCCCACCACCGCGAGAGCTTCCTGTACGAGCATTTCGAAGACATCTGCGACATCATGAAGCAGTACGACGTGAGCTTCTCGCTGGGCGACGGCCTGCGCCCCGGTTGCGCCAGCGATGCCAACGACGAAGCCCAGTTTGCCGAACTGCACACCCTGGGCGAGCTGACCCAGACCGCCTGGAAGCACGATGTGCAGACCATGATCGAAGGCCCCGGCCACGTGCCCATGCACATGATCCAGCAGAACATGGCGGAGCAGCTCAAGCACTGCCATGAAGCGCCGTTCTACACATTGGGCCCGCTGACCATCGACATTGCTCCCGGCTACGACCATATCGCCAGTGCCATCGGCGCGGCCATGATCGGCTGGATGGGCACCGCCATGCTGT
This sequence comes from Comamonas terrigena NBRC 13299, assembly GCF_006740045.1. Taxonomy (NCBI): domain Bacteria; kingdom Pseudomonadati; phylum Pseudomonadota; class Betaproteobacteria; order Burkholderiales; family Comamonadaceae; genus Comamonas; species Comamonas terrigena. The sequence goes on along the minus strand of NZ_AP019749.1, from coordinate 3,483,791 downwards.
GCTATGTCACGCCCAAGGAGCACCTGGGCCTGCCCGACCGGGACGATGTCAAGCAGGGCATCATCGCGTACAAGATCGCGGCCCACGCCGCCGATGTGGCCAAGGGGCATCCGGGCGCACGTTCGCGCGACGATGCACTGAGCCAGGCGCGTTTCGACTTCCGTTGGGAAGACCAGTTTAACCTGGGTCTGGACCCCGACACCGCGCGCGCCTTCCACGACGAAACCCTGCCCAAGGACAGCGCCAAGGTGGCGCATTTCTGCAGCATGTGCGGCCCCAAGTTCTGCTCCATGAAAATCACCCAGGAAGTGCGTGACTTCGCCAAGCAGCAAGGCGTGGCGGCGGAGCAGGGCATTGCCGTGGGCATGCAGGCCAAGGCGACGGAGTTCAACCGGGCCGGCGGGGATTTCTACATCCCCATTGCCTCGGATACCACGGCACGGTAAGTCGCACAGCCCTCACCAGGGTAGGCCCAGTGCCGGGCGCTGGGCTTGGCCGGCAGCGGCAGCATGCAGCTGCCTGTGTGCAAACGGTGGGAGGTACGGGGTTGAAAAAATCTTTTCAACCCGTGCCGAATGCGGGCGTCGTCCCGCCGCCGCGTCTGCCTTACTGCGGGCGGTGCGCCTCGAAGTGCAGCAGGTCAAACCATTGGCCGTTCAGCTCCATGCTGCGGCGCGAATGGCCGAACTGGACAAAGCCCTGCTTGCACAGCACCCGCACGGAGGCCGGGTTTTCCGGGCGGGCAATGGCCTCGATGCGCTGCAGACCGTGCGTGGTGAACGCCTGGTGCAGCACGGCGGCCACGGCCTGGCTGGCCAGGCCGCGCCCGCCGCAATCCGGTGCCACGCGGTAGCCCAGGGCGGCGCTGTGGAAATAGGGACGCCGCACCTGGGTGAGGTTGATGCGGCCGGCCAGGCGCTGGCCCTCCCACATCAGGTAGTGGAAAGCCTGGTCCTGCTGCTGGCGCTGCAGCGAGGCTTCCATTTCCTCGGCAAAACCTTCGGCGGTGTAAAAGCGCGCAGACCGGGCCTGCACCCATTGCTCGAAATAGGCGCGGTGGGCGGTTTCAAAATCCCAGAGCGCAGGGGCGTCGGTGGCGGCAAGCAGGCGGATGTCCATGGCAGTTCGGCAGGCAGAAACAAACACAGGCTGACACCCGCAAGGGTGCAGCCCGTGCATTCTAGGCAGCCACCGGGGTGGTTGCCTGTCGCCGACTCAGCTCATTTCCAGTACTGGCACTTGCTCTCGGCCTTGGTGGTCCACACCTGGTCGGCGGGCAGTTTCTTGATGATCTTGTAGTAGTCCCAGGTGCCCTTTGATTCGGCGGGGGACTTCACTTCCATCAGGTACATGTCGTGGGCGTAGCGGCCATCGGGGCGGATCACACCTTCACCGAAGAAGTCCTTGATGGGTTTGCCCTTCCATTCGGCCATCACCTTGTCGGCCTCCAGCGTGCCGGCGCGCTGCACGGCCTGCAGCCAGGTCATGGTGGCGGAATAGTCGGCGGCCTGGATCTCGCTGGGGCGGCGCTTGGTCTTGGCCATGAACTTGTCGGCAAACTTGCGCGACTCGGCGTTCATGTCCCAGTACCAGGGGGCGGTGAACTGCATGCCTTCGGTGTTCTTCACCCCCAGGCTGTGGATGTCGCTGAAGAACACCAGCAGGCCGGCCAGCTTCATGCTCTTGGTGACGCCGAATTCCTTGGCGGCCTTGATGGAGTTGACGGTGTCGCCACCTGCATTCGCCAGGCCCAGGATCTGCGCCTTGCTGTTCTGTGCCTGCAGCATGAAGCTGGAGAAGTCGCTGGCGTTCAGCGGTGTCTTGACGGCTCCCAGCACCTTGCCGCCGTTGGCCTGAACGATCTTGGTGGTGTCGGCTTCCAGCGCGTGGCCGAAGGCATAGTCAGCGGTCAGGAAGAACCAGCTCTTGCCGCCGGCTTCCACCACGGCCTGGCCCGTGCCCTTGGCCAGGGCCACGGTGTCAAAGGCATAGTGCACGGTGTAGGGCGTGCACTGCTCGTTGGTCAGGGCCGAGCTGCCGGCGCCGTTGTCCACGAAGATGCGCTTCTTCTCGGCGGCCACCTGGGCCATGGCCAGGGCCGTGGCGCTGTTGGTGCCGCCAAACACCAAGCTGATGTCCTGCTGGTCGATCCACTCGCGTGCCTTGCTGGCGGCGATGTCGGCCTTGTTCTGGTGGTCGGCCGTCATCAGCTCGATGGGCTTGCCCAGCACCTTGCCGCCAAAGTCATCGATCGCCATCTGGATGGCGGTGGCGCCATGCTTGCCTTCCACGTCGGCGTAGAGGCTGGACATGTCGGTGATGAAGCCGATCTTGACGGTGGCCGGTTCCTTGAACTGGGCCTGTGCCGCACCGTGGGCCAGGCCCAGTGCACAGATTGCCATGGCCAAGGGCGTGAGTTGCTGCCGCATGCGAGTGTCTCCTGTAGATGTTGTGGTCCGTGGCGCTGAACGCCACCTGCACTGCACATGCTGGCACTGCGGCCCGCGGCCGGATAGCGGGCAAGTGCGCAGGGGAAACTCCGGGCTTGCCAGGTCAGGCCAGCCGCTGGTCACCGACGTGAGGGGCAAACGCGGGTCACCAACTCGGGTCACCAACCGGCCCTGCCGATGCAGGCGGTGGCGCCGGTGGACACGGCAGGCAGGGCGCTCAGGCCACGCGGCTGCGGTCGGCCTGCGGGACCGGTGTGCGCGTGGCCCACCACCAGATCAGCGCCCCCAGCGAGACGGTGATGGCCTGGCCCAGCGCCAAGGCCAGGCCGCTGTGAAACAAGTGGGGTACCACGGCGCCGGCCATGGTGGCGAACACGCTCATCTGCGTGAACCCCTGCAGCGACGAGGCCAGGCCGCGCATCTGCGGGAACATGCCCATCACCTGCAGCGTGAGGATGGGCATCAGCAGCGAAATGCCCAGCGTGTAGCAGGTGATGGGCAGCACGGCCCAGGGCACCACGGGCGCATCGGTGAAGGCGTTGTAGAGCACATTGCTGGCGCAGCCGGCCAGCAAAAAGGTGTAACCCATGGCCTTTTGCACGCGGGGGGGAATGCGCTTGGCCAGCGAGCCGGACAGGGCCGAGCCGATCATGGAGCCGCCGATCAACGGGATGAACAGCCAGCCGAACGAGGTTTCCTCCAGGTGCAGCACGTTCAGGATGAATTCCGCCGCCGAGCTGATGTAGACCGAATTGGCGCCGGCCATCAGTGCCAGGCCCAGCACCATCAGCCGAAAGCGGCCGTTGCGCAGGGCGGTCAGGTAATTGCCGGCAATCACCCGCAGCTTCAGCGGCACGCGCTTTTCGGGCGCCAGGGTTTCCGGCAGCGCACGCCAGCACAGCAGGGCCAGCAGCACGCCAAAGCCGGACAGAAAGAAGAACGCTGCGCGCCAGCCGCCATGGGTCTGCAGCCAGCCGCCGAAAATCGGCGCCAGCGCCGGGGCCAGGCCAAAGCAGAACATGACCATGCTCATCATGCGCTGGGCATCGGCGCCCTGGAAACGGTCCTGCACCATGGCGCGCACCACCACCATGCCGGCACCGGCCGTCAGGCCCTGGACAAAGCGCACGGCAATCAGTGCCTCGATGCTGGTGGCAAAGGCCGCCACGCAGGAGGTGAGGGCAAAGCCCATGGCCGCACACAGCAGCACGCGCTGGCGGCCGAAGGTGTCGCTGAGCGTGCCGTAGAACAGCATGGTGATGGCCATGGCCAGCACATAGGCGCTCAGCGTCTGCTGCACGGCCGCAGGGCCCACGGCAAATTCCTGGGCGATGGCGTGGAACGAGGGCAGGTAGGTGTCGATGCCCAGTGGACCGATCATGGTGCACAGGGCAAACAGCAAGGTCAGGGCGATGGACGATTTCATGCAGCGGCAACAGGGACAGGCACCACAGCCGGGCTGGGTGCTCTGGAATAACTGGCGATGGCAGCGCCTTGGCGTGGCGCTAGCGGTCGATTGGACGGGAAAACGCACCAGCCCGCGCGCCGGGCGCGCAAGACCGCTGCAGGTGGCTGGGCACCGCCGGTAAACGCTGCGTAAAGCGGCCGGCTGTGCGCAAGCGGGGGCACGTGAGCGGCAGGGGGAAGGGCGCCCGGGGAGTGGGGCGGCCCTGGAAGCGTGGCCGAGGGCCGCCACGGCGCCACGCGGCGCCGGAGTCAGGCAGTCAGGCAGTCAGGCGGCGCGCACGCGCACCGCGTTCTTGGGGCGGAAAGCCTTGCAGACGCTGTCCTGGGTCTCCAGGTAGGGGCCGCCAATCAGGTCGATGCAATAGGGCACGGCGGCAAAGATGCCATGCACCTTCTGCACGCCCTCGGCGTCCTTTAGGCCTTCCAGCGTCTCGGCGATCGCCTTGGGCTGGCCGGGCAGGTTGATGATCAGGCAGTTGCCGCGGACCACCGCCACCTGGCGCGAGAGAATGGCCGTGGGCACAAAGGCCAGGCTGATTTGGCGCATCTGCTCGCCAAAGCCGGGCATTTCTTTGTCGGCCACGGCCAGCGTGGCTTCGGGCGTCACATCGCGCAGCGCCGGGCCGGTGCCGCCGGTGGTCAGCACCAGGCTGCAGCCGGCATCCACCAGTTCCACCAGGGTCTGGCTGATGGTGGCCTGCTCGTCGGGGATCAGGCGCGCGGCGAAGGTGATGGGGTTGTGCAGCGCACGGCCCAGCCAGTCCTGCAGTGCCGGCAGGCCTTTGTCCTCGTAGACCCCGCTGCTGGCGCGGTCGCTGATGGAGACAATGCCGATCTTCACCGGATCGGCGGCAGGCGCCTGGTGCACCGGCTCATTCATCGGCATCGTCCTCGGCGTCACCGCCTTCGGCAGCTTCACCACCGGTGATGTGGAAGCGCACCAGCTGGAACAGTTCGCGGTAGGCGCGGCCCTTGGTAGCGGGCGGGGGCGTCAGGCCCTTGGCTTCGGCCTCGGCGGCCTTGGCCTTGGCGGCGGCATCGTCCTTGCGGGCCTGGCGCATCAGCGCGCGCAGCTGCTGGGTGTCGGTGGCCGGGAACTGGTCCATCCACACGCCCAGGTGGTCGTCGCTTTCGATCAGGCGGTCGCGCCAGTGCTCGGCAATCTGCGTCTGCTGCTTGCCGATGCTGGCGCCGTTGCGTTGTTCATTGAGCGCGTCCTTGATGGCAGCGATCTGCTGCTCGTCGAGCTTGCGCATCTGCTTGCCGATGAACTGCATCTGGCGGCGCTTGCCTTCGAAGTTGGTGATGCGCAGCGCTTCGGCCAGTGCTTCGACCAGCTTGTCGGGCAGTTGCAGGCGCTCCAGCAGGCCGCGGCGCAGCGTGAGCAGCTCCTTGCCCAGGTCCTGGAGGGCATCGCTTTCGCGCTTGAGGTCGGTCTTGGTGGAATCCCAAGTGCCTTTGAGTTCGGCCTTCAGTTCAAGGTCGAGTTCGCTGCCTTCGGCGACGAACTTGCCTCGTACGAAGTAGCCCTTGGTGGGTTTGCGTGACATGGTGAGGGGGCAATTGTCTTGGCGGCGCAGGGAGCGCCGCAGTGGCAAGTATCATAGCTGCCGCTATGAAAAAACCCCGTCCCAGCTCCACAAGCACCAGCAGCGTGCAGGCCGATTCCGGATTCAGCTACCGCCGCGACTTTTTTGAGGGCCTGGTCGACCAGGCGCTGGCACATGCCAAAAAGCTGGGAGCCACCGATGCCGGCGCCGATGCCTCCGAGGGCTGCGGCCTGAGCGTGAGCGTGCGCAAGGGCGAGCTGGAGACGGTGGAACGCAACCGCGACAAGTCGCTGGGCGTGACGGTCTATGTGGGCCAGCGCCGCGGCAACGCCAGCACCTCCGACTTCTCGGAAGAAGCCGTCAAGCGCACGGTGCAGGCCGCCTATGACATCGCCCGCTTCACGGCCGAAGACCCGACCGCCGGTCTGCCCGACGCCGAAGACATTGCCCTGCCCGGCACCCACCGCGATCTGGACCTGTTCTTCCCCTGGGACGTGAGCAGCGAAGAAGCCGCACGCATCGCCCTGGAATGCGAAGCGGCCGCCCTGGGCACGCACAAGCGCATCACCAACAGCGAAGGCGCCAGCGTCTCGGCCCAGCAAAGCCATTTCTTCAGTGCCCACACCCGGGGCTTCAGCGGCGGCTATGCCAGCTCGCGCCACAGCCTGTCGGTGGCGCCGATTGCCTCGCTGCCCGGCCGGAACGGCGAGATGCAGCGCGATTACTGGTACAGCTCCATGCGCGATGCCAAGGAACTGGCATCGCCCGAGGCCGTGGGCCGCTATGCCGCCCAGCGCGCCCTGAGCCGCCTGGGCAGCCGCAAGATCCCCACCACCGAATGCCCGGTGCTGTTCGAGTCCACGCTGGCATCCGGCCTGCTGGGCGGTTTTGTGCAGGCCATCAGCGGCGGCACGCTCTACCGCAAGAGCAGCTTCTTGCTGGATTCCCTGGGCAAGAAGGTTTTTCCCAAGCACATCGACATCGCGGAAGACCCCTTCATCCTGCGCGGCAAGGGCAGCTCGCCCTATGACGACGAAGGTGTGAAGGTGCAGGCGCGCAAGGTGGTGGACGCCGGCCGGGTGGAAGGCTATTTCCTGTCCAGCTACTCGGCACGCAAGCTGGGCATGAAGACCACCGGCAATGCGGGCGGATCGCACAACCTGAGCCTGACCTCGCGCCTGACCCGCGCGGGCGACGACCTGGACGCCATGCTGAAGAAGCTGGGCACCGGCCTGTTCGTGATCGAGCTGATGGGCCAGGGCGTGAACTACGTGACCGGCGACTATTCGCGCGGCGCCAGCGGCTTCTGGGTGGAAAACGGCCAGATCGCCTTCCCGGTGCAGGAGATCACCATCGCCGGCAACCTGAAGGACATGTACCAGGGCATCGAAGCCGTGGGCGCCGATGCCTACAACTACGGTGCCAAGACCGTGGGCTCCATCCTGATCAACCGCATGAAGGTGGCCGGCAGCTGAGCGCTGCACAGGGCCGTCTCCGTGAAAGCAGCCTGCGGGCTGCTTTTTTCATCGTGGCCCGCACATGCCTGGCGAGCGCGCAGGGGGCCTGGCCGGGGTTTGCACACAGCCCGGCGGACCCGCCATGGCCACGCGGCACCGTGGCATCCAATTTGCTGCATGCCATCTGGCCTGCACGGCGGGCGCAGTCGGGCGATACTGAACGGCTGCTTTCCATTCACGCATAACAACAAAGCTTCATGACTTCTGCCTCCCCTTCTGCCACCGCGGGCATGTCCCGCGCCGACTGGCTCAGCGCTCTCATCGTCATCGTGGTCTGGGGGCTGAACTTTGTGGTGATGAAGTGGGGCCTGGCCACGCTCTCGCCCTTGCTGCTGTGCGCGCTGCGCTTTGTCGCGGCATCGCTGCCGTTTCTGCTGTTCGTGCGCCCGCCGCGCAATCTGTCCTGGGGGCTGCTGGCCGCCTACGGCCTGGTGCAAGGGGTGGGGCAGTTCGGCCTGCTGTTCACCGGCATGAAGCTGGGCATGCCGGCCGGCATGGCCTCTGTGGTGCTGCAGACCCAGGCCTTCATCACCATGCTGATGGCCGCTGCGCTGCTGGGCGAAAAGCCGCAGCGCTGGCAGTGGATCGGCCTGACGGTGGCCATTGCCGGCCTGGTGCTGATTGGCGCGGCCCATGGCGACGGAGCCAGCCAGATGACGCTGCTGGGTTTTCTCTTCACCGTGGGGGCTGCTGCCATGTGGGCCAGCTCCAATCTGCTCACGCGCATGGCCGCCAAGCAGGGGCCGTATGAGCCGGTGTCCTTCATCGTCTGGACCAGCCTGTTTCCCATTGTTCCGCTGCTGCTGCTGTCGCTGTGGCTGGACGGCGCCGACCAGGTGGCGCAGCAGCTGCAGGCCATCGGTGTGCGGGAGCTGGGGGTGATCGCCTACCTGGCCTTCCTTTCCACACTGCTGGGCTATGGCCTGTGGACGCGCCTGCTGCAGCGCTATGCCGCCAGCACCGTGGCGCCGCTGTCCCTGCTGGTGCCGGTGATCGGCCTGCTGTCGGCCATGCTGCTGCTGGGGGAGTTCCCCACGGCCTTGCAGTGGCTGGGGACCGCCGGGGTGCTGCTGGGCATGGTGGTCAACCAGTTCGGCGGGAAATGGCTGCGGCGCTGAGCGCGCCGGGCGGCACAGGCCGCCTCCGGCCTGGGGTCGCGGCAAGAGCGGCCGCATCGTCAGTAAGCTGACACGCAACTGATAACCCTGTGGCTTGGGGCCATGGGGTGCAGCACTCCTGGCATGGGGGTCGGCTTGGTGGCTCCTGCTGTGGTGGGCGGTTACTTTTCACAGATGGACAGGCGGCTGCGGCCTGTCCATGTGGCGGACGCCGTGCCGGTCGTCTGCAGGCGGCAGCAGGGCGGCGCCGGTGCGCGAAATACACCAGATATATAGTTTGTAAATATCGCGTTCGTCCTTATTATTATTGCGATCAATATAAAAAGTCACCGGTCCACGCAGAGGAGGGCTGCCGACCGTTGCCTCGCCACCGATTCGTCGGATGAAGCAAAAGGAATCAGCATGCAAGAGGGAGCTGCGCACGGCGCACTGTCGCAGGCGCTGCAACTGGCACAGTTGCAGGCCCTGGACCGGGTGATGGCCATAGCCGCGTTCGAGGTCGATGGCACCTTGTGCCATGCCAATGCCAATTACCTGAAACTGATGGGGCTCTCAGCGGCACAGGCCCGGGGGCGCTGCCACAGCAGCTTTTGCACGCCCGCCCTGCTGGGCAGCGACAAGTACGAGACCATCTGGTCTAGTCTGTGCGCGGGCCATGCCTATTCGGGCATAGTGGAACGCCTGCGCAGCGACGGCAGCAGCTGCTGGCTGGAAGCCACCTATTCGCCGGTGCTGGATGCCCAGGGCCGGGTGCTGCAGATCCTGAAGGTCGCCACCGACATCACGGCGCGCCATGCCCGCGAGCAGGCGCAGCAGGAGCACTTGCGCCGCCTGTCGCTGGTGGCGGACGCCTCCGACACGGCGGTGCTCATCAGCGACGGGGCTTCCTGCATCCTCCACGTCAACGGCGGCTTTACCCGTATGTTCGGCTGGACCACCGAAGAAGTGGCCGGGCGCACACCGATCGCCCTGCTGGCGCCCCAGATGTCGGAAGAATTCGTCAACATCTACCGCACCGAGCTGCGTGCCGGCCGGCCGGTGGGGCGCGAAGAGATCGTGGTTGGCAAGAACGGCCAGCGCTACTGGGCCAAGGTCATCAGCAATCCGATTCTGGATGCCGACGGGCAGTGGCGCTACACGGTGTCCATGCTCACCGACATCACCCGCTCCAAGATGCACGAAGCGCTGCAGCACCGGGTGCTCGAAGCCATGGCGCGCGAGCGGCCGCTGGCCGAGGTGCTGGAAATGGTCTGCCAGGAGGTGGAGCGCATCGCCCCGGAAGTGACGGCGTCCATTCTGGAAGTGGATGCGCAGGGCCTGATGCACCCGCTGGCGGGCCTAAGCCTGCCAGCGTCGTATTCGCAGCAGCTCGACGGCGTGGCCATCGGTCCCCAGGTGGGCTCCTGCGGCACGGCAGCATGGCGCAATGCGCCGGTGCTGGTGGACGACATCGCGCAGGATCCGCTGTGGAGCAACTACAAGCACCTAATCCTGCCGCTGGGCTACCACGCCTGCTGGTCCACCCCGATCCGCAACAGCCAGGGCCATCCCATCGGCACCTTTGCCTTCTACTACCGTGAACCCCGCACCGATGCCTCGTCGGCCTTTCACCAGCAGCTGGTGGATGCCTGCTCGCACCTGTGCGCGCTGGCGCTCGAGCGGGAACATGCCCGCGCACGCATCCGCCAGCTGGCGTTCTATGATGGCTTGACGGGCCTGCCCAACCGCAGCCTGCTGCAGGCCAAGGCCGACCAGGCCATTGCCTCGGCCGCACGCAACGACGAACAGCTGGCCGTGCTGTTCATCGATCTGGACCGCTTCAAGCAGGTCAATGACTCCCTGGGCCATCCAGCGGGTGACGAGCTGCTGCGCAATGTCGCCAGCCGCGTGCAGCAGGTGCTGCGCGGCTCCGACATTGCCGGGCGCCTGTCGGGTGACGAGTTTGTGGCGGTGCTGCCGCAGTGTGACGCCGAGCATGTCGCCAACACCATCGAGCGGCTGCAGGAGCTGCTGGCCGCACCGCTGACCATTGCCGAGACCTCGCTGGCCGTGTCCGCCAGCATCGGCATCGCCATGTTCCCGGCCGACGGACGCGATATGGAAACGCTGGTACACCGCGCCGACATGGCCATGTACCAGGCCAAGAGCCAGGGCCGCGGCCGCTTCAGCTTCTTCAGCAGCGAGATGAACCGCCTGGCCCAGGAGCGGCTGGCATTGGAGACCGCACTGCGCAAGGCGCTGCAGGAAGGCGGGCTGCGCCTGCACTACCAGCCGCAAATTGATATGGCCAGCGGCCAGCTCTACGGCGTGGAAGCCCTGGCCCGCTGGACCCATGCGGAGCTGGGCGAGGTGTCGCCGGCCCGTTTCATTCCGCTGGCGGAGGAGTGCGGTCTGATCGCGGATCTGGGCCGCTGGGCACTGGGCGAGGCCTGCCGCCAGCTGGCGCAGTGGCGCACCCAGGGGCTGGCGGTGCCGGCGGTGTCGGTCAACCTCTCGCCGTCGAGCTTCCACAACCTGGACCTGCCGCGCATGATTGCCGACACGCTGGACCGCAATGCGCTGGCCCCCCAGGATCTGACGCTGGAGCTGACCGAAAGCATTCTGCTGGACACCAACCCCAGCACCATGAAGACCATCGACGAGGTGCATGCGCACGGCGTGCGCCTGTCCATGGACGACTTCGGCACCGGCTATTCCAGCCTCAGCTATCTGCGCCGCCTGCCGGTCAGCGAGCTGAAGCTCGACCGCAGCTTTGTGGCGGACCTGGAGCACGACGAAGCTGCCCGCGCACTGAGCAGCGCCATCCTGGGTATCGGCAAAAGCCTGCACCTGACCGTGGTGGCCGAAGGGGTGGAAACCGCCACCCAGAACGTGATGCTGCGTGAACAAGGCTACCCGGTGGCCCAGGGCTTTCTGTTTTCGCGTCCGCTGTCGCCCCAGGACCTGGAGCAGTGGCTGATACGGCGCCAGGCGGAAGCGCCGGCCTTGGCGCCCGTGGCGCAGCTCTGAGCCGCTGCTGCCCGGGCTCTGAGGCCGCCGGTGGAGGGGCCTCAGCCGGTGCATTTCTGCCGCATGGCCATCCCGCGGAAGCGGCCGAAATGGCATGGGATGTGCGTTAGCATCGCTGACCCCGCCGCGCTTGCCGTGGCATTCGGAATGCACGTACAAGGAACTGCCAATGGCCGCAGACGGCAATACCAGCCAACTGGTGGGAATCGTGACTTTGCTGGGGGCCGCCGTCGTCGGTGTGCCGCTGTTCAAGCGCCTGGGGCTGGGCGCCGTGCTGGGCTATCTGGCGGCCGGTCTGGTGATCGGTCCATTCGGCATGGGCCTGCTGACCGATGCGCAGACCATCATCCATGTGGCTGAGCTCGGGGTGGTGATGTTCCTCTTCGTCATCGGGCTGGAGATGAAACCCTCCCATCTGTGGGGCCTGCGCGGGCAGATCTTCGGCCTGGGCAGCATGCAGGTGGTGCTGTCGGCCCTGCTGCTGACCGGGGTGGGGGTGTCGTTTGGCTTCCCGTGGCAGGTGGCCTTCGTCAGCGGCGCGGGCTTTGTGCTGACGTCCACCGCCATCGTGATGCAGGTGCTGGCCGAACGGGGCGATCTGCATGCGCCACAGGGCCAGCGCATCGTGTCCATTCTGCTGTTTGAGGATCTGTTGATCGTGCCGCTGCTGGCGGTGGTGGCCTTTCTGGCGCCGGCCGATGCGGCCGCCGCCAGTGCATCGGCTTCGCCGCTGTGGCAGCGCATCGGCGTTGCCGTGCTGTCGCTGGGCGCGCTGGTGGCCGCCGGCCGCTGGCTGCTGAATCCCATGTTCCAGGTGCTGGCCCGGGCCAAGGCACGCGAGGTGATGACCGCCGCCGCGCTGCTGGTGGTGCTGGGGGCGGCGCTGCTGATGGAGTGGGGCGGTCTGTCGATGGCGTTGGGGGCCTTTGTGGCCGGCGTGCTGCTGTCGGAATCCAGCTTCCGCCACCAGCTCGAGGCCGATATCGAGCCCTTCCGCGGCCTGCTGCTGGGCCTGTTCTTCCTGGGGGTGGGCATGGCCCTGAACCTGGAGGTGGTGGGGCGCAACTGGCCGCTGATCGTGGCCGGGGTGCTGGCACTGATGGTAGGCAAGGCGCTGTGCATCTATCTGGTGGCGCGCTTTGCCAAAAGCCCGCATGCCGAGGCCATGGACCGCGCCATCCTGATGGCGCAGGGTGGCGAGTTCGCGTTCGTGCTGTTCACCGAAGCGCTGAAGCTGCGCGTCATGGACGCCGAGGTGAACGCCAATATGACAGCCATCGTGGTGCTGTCAATGGCCCTCACGCCCCTGGTGGTGGTGCTGTACAAGCGCTGGGCGCGGGCCGATGCGCTGTCGCTGGACGGCGTGGAAGCGCCGCAGGACCTGCAGGGCAACGTGCTGATCATCGGCTTTGGCCGCGTGGGGCAGATCGCCAGCCAGGGCCCGCTGGCCAAGGGGGTGCAGCTGTCCATCATCGACAACGACCCGGACACCATCCGCGCGGCGGCGCTGTATGGCTTCAAGGTCTATTACGGCGACGGTGCACGGCCGGACATCCTGCATGCGGCAGGGGCCAAGCACGCCCAGGCCATCGTCGTCTGCGTGGACGACAAGGCCGCGGCCACCCGCATCGTGGAGAACGTGCGGCGCGAATGCCCGCATGTGCAAATGGTGGTGCGGGCCTTCGACCGGGAACATGCGCTGGAGCTGGTGCGCCAGGATGCCGACCATGTGGTGCGCGAGACCTTTGAATCGGCCATGGTGATGGCCCGCCAGACGCTGAAGGTGATCGGCGTGGACGATGGTGAGGCCGACCTGCTGCTGGAACAGGTGCGCAGCCGCGATGCCGAACGCTTTGCGCTGGAAACCGCCGGAGGCATGTTTGCCGGCCGGGCCCTGGTGCTGGGCAATATCGAGCACATTGCCCCGCCGCGCCACGACGACGAGGCACGCAAGCAAGGCTGACGCGGGGCCGTCCGGGCTGTCAGGACTGTGTGTGGCCTTGCGGCAAGGGCTACGGGCTCTGGGGGGGAATGCGGGTGCGCCCGCCGCTCCGCAGTCCGGTGCGGGCGGGACTAGGCTTTGCCCCAGACCAGGGGCTGGGGGGCGGGTGCCAGGGCTTGCCCGTCCAGCTTGCCCAGTGCCGCTCCTTCCAGCCGGGTCACGCCCAGCGCGGCCAGCGTGGCGGGGTCCACCGCATCCAGCGGCCCCATCTGTGGCCCCTGGAAATGCGCACAGAAGGCCACGGCGTCGGCTTTTTTCACAAAGTACGCCCACACGGCCTCCAGGCGCAGGTGGCCGTGAAAAGCCTGCTCCAGCACCACGCTGTAGGGCGAGGCGTCGAACGGCACATAGTGGATGCGCTGGCGCAGCGCCCAGGAGGTGGGGCGTGCGGCCCGCTCGGCCAGCTTGAGCAGGCGCGGGCGGTCCTCCTGCACGCCCACGTAGAACAGCACGTCGCGGGCATTCACTTCCACCTCGCCGGCCTCGCTGGCGAAGCGGGCCTGGGTGCCGCTGTCCGCGCTCCAGCCGAGAAAGCGGCTCAGGCGCGTGGGCATGCCTTCCTTGCCCAGCAGGTACATGCGGTAGCGGTCGGTGACGGAGCTGAAGTCGTCCAGCTCGCGCGGTGCGTGCAGCTGGAAGAAACCGCCGCCATGGGGCATCACGCGGCGGTAGTCGCTGAAAAAGGCCAACGCGTTGAAGCCGGGGTTCTGCTGCGCAATGTGGCGGGTGAGCATGGCATGCAGGCTGTCGGTGACCACCTTGCACAGCGCCGCCACCGCGGGCTGGTGCAGCACCTGCACGGCGGCTTCACCGTCCTCGTGGCAGTGCACTGCGAGGATGGGGGTGCCGTCCAGCGTGAGCAGGTGCCCGGTGGTGCGCCAGTGGCGCTTGGATTCATCCTTGAACCGGTCTGCGGCCAGGCCAAAGCTGTAGACCTCATGCAACAGCAGCCGGTCTGCGTAGTGGGTCTGCAGTTGCTTCAGGATGTGCAGCGCAGCCGGGTCGCGCGGTGCGACGCGGATGGCCCCGCCGCTGAGCTGGCCCAGGGCCGCAAAGAAAATCTTGCGGGCCGTGCTGTCCCCCAGCGCAGGGGTGCAGGGCGACGCCTCCAGAAAGGAGTGCAACAGCTGGTCTGTGTCCATACCGGCTCCAGAAAAGGAAAAAGCAGGAAGCCGTCGCTGTGCACGCGGCCACCTGCTTTCTAGAGCCGGAGCGGCCGGAACGCAAAGGTTCCGGTCTGAAAGGCCGGGAAAACCGTTCCAAAGGCAGGACCGGCGATGCCGATGGACGGCCGCGCTGACCGCCGCCGCCCCTTTGTCAGCGCATCAGCCCTGGGCAATCTGCGCTGCAATGGCCTCGCCCACCTGCGTGGTGTTGGCGCTGCCGCCCAGGTCGGGTGTCTTGGGGCCGGTCTTGATGACGGTTTCGATGGCCGCCACGATGGCATCGTGGGCGGCGCGCCAGTTGCCCTCGCTGTGGCCCAGGAAATCCAGCATTAGCGCGCCGGACCAGACCATGGCGATCGGGTTGGCGATATTCTGGCCATAGATGTCGGGGGCCGAACCGTGTACGGGCTCGAACAGCGACGGGAAGCTGCGCTCCGGGTTCAGGTTGGCCGACGGAGCCAGGCCGATGGTGCCGGTGGTAGCCGGGCCCAGGTCGGAGAGGATGTCGCCGAACAGATTGGTGGCCGCTACCACATCGAAGCGGCCCGGCTGCAGCACAAAGCGCGCGGTCAGGATGTCGATGTGCTGCTTGTCCAGCGTGACTTCGGGGTAGGCCTGGTGCATGGCGTCGGCCTGCCTGTCCCACCACGGCATGCTGATGGCAATGCCATTGCTCTTGGTGGCCAGGGTCACATGCTTTTTGCTGCGGCTCTGCGCCAGATCGAACGCGTATTTCAGCAGGCGCTGGGCGCCGTGCTTGCTGTAGACCGATTCCTGGATGCAGATCTCGCGGTCCGTGCCTTCGAACATGATGCCGCCCAGCGCGGTGTACTCGCCCTCGGTGTTCTCGCGCACCACGTAGTAGTCGATATCACCGGGCTTGCGGCCGGCCAGCGGGCAGGGCACGCCTTCGAACAGGCGCACCGGGCGCAGATTGATGTACTGGTCGAACTCGCGGCGGAACTTGAGCAGCGAACCCCACAGGGAGACATGGTCGGGCACGGTGGCCGGCCAGCCCACGGCGCCGAAGAAGATGGCGTCCATGCCGCTGAGCTGGGCCTTCCAGTCGTCCGGCATCATCGTGCCGTGGGCCGCGTAGTAATCGCAGTGTGCCCAGTCGAAGTGGTGGAATTCCAGCGGCAGCTGGAATTTCTCGGCCGCGGCTTCCAGCGCGCGCAGGCCTTCGGGCATGACTTCCTTGCCGATGCCGTCGCCGGCGATGACGGCAATTTTCTTGGGGGGGATGCTCATGGTCGTGCTTTCCATCAAAGTGCGTGGGCCTGATTCTGACCCATGATGTAATGAAGCCAATCCTTTGTTTGTGCTTTGATTATTTACATATCGTGTTTAAAAACCTGCTGCCTGAAGACCTGCGCGTGTTCCTGGTCGTGGTGCGCCGCGCCAGCTTTGTGGCGGCCGCGCAGGAGCTGGGGGCCTCGCCGGCCTATGTGAGCAAGCGCATCCGCCTGCTGGAGCAAGAACTGGCCGTCAGGCTGTTGCACCGTACCACCCGCCGCGTGGCGGTGACGGAGGAGGGTGAGCGCGTCTTCCAATGGGCACAGCGCATCCTGGATGACATCGACCATCTGGTGCAGGATGTGAGCACCACCCGCGCCGAAGTGCGTGGTCTGCTGCGCGTGAGCAGCAGCTTTGGCTTCGGCCGCAATGTGATTGCGCCGGCCTGCTCCAGGCTGATCGCGCAGCACCCCGGCCTGCAGGTGCGGCTGGAAGTCTTGGACCGCATTGTCGACGTGGCGGCCGAAGGGTTCGATCTGGATGTGCGGGTGGGCGACGAGATTGCCCCCCATCTGCTGGCCAGGCGGCTGGCGGCCAACCACCGCGTGCTCTGCGCAGCACCCGCCTATCTGCAGCGGCGCGGGGCACTGCGCAGCATCGATGAGCTGCCGGCCCACGACTGCCTCGTCATCAAGGAGCGCGACCACCCGTTTGGCGTGTGGAAGCTGCGCGCCGGTGCCGAGGAGCGCACGCTGAAGGTGACCGGCCCGCTGTCCACCAACAACGGGGAGATGGCCGTGCAATGGGCCGTGGATGGCCACGGCATCATCCTGCGCTCCATCTGGGATGTGCAGCCCATGCTGGACGACGGTCGTCTGGTGCCGGTGCTGGCCGGCTGGACCCAGGAGGCCAATGTCTGGGCGGTCTATCCCAGCCGCCTGAGCCGCTCGGCCAAGGTGCGCGTGGCGGTGGAGTTCCTGCAGCGCTACCTGGTGGAGGAGGCGGGCCTGCAGGGGCCTGGCGCGTGAAGCCCGCAGCGGATGAGCAGCTGGCTGTAGCTGTGCTGCAGGCATAAAAAAAGCGCCCGCAGGCGCTTTTTTCCATGGCTCTCCAAGAGTCCGGCGCTTACTTGCTCAGCGCAGCCTTCACGGCGGCCGACACCAGTCCCATATCGGCCTTGCCTGCCAGCTGGGACTTCACGGCGCCCATGACCTTGCCCATGTCGCCGGGGCCGGTGGCACCGACTGCGGCCACGATCGCGGCCACGGCGGCGGTGATTTCGGCCTCGCCCATGCGTTCGGGCAGGTAGACCTTCAGCACTTCCACTTCGGCCTTTTCGACATCGGCCAGATCCTGGCGGTTGGCGCTTTCGAAGGCGGCGATGGAATCCTTGCGCTGCTTGATCAGCTTGTCGACGATGGCGATGATGGCTGCATCATCGAGCTCCACGCGCTCGTCCACTTCCTTTTGCTTCATCGCGGCCTGCAGCAGGCGGATGGTGCCCAGGCGTGCGCTGTCCTTGGCACGCATGGCGGTTTTCATATCTTCGGTAATCTGGGCCTTCAAGCTCATCGCTCTCTCCTGGGTGCGGGCGGATGGGGCGTGACACTGGTCACGGCGTTGCAGTGCCTTGCCTCGGTGTGGCGCTCCATCTGCGGGGAGGTCACTGCGCCGCAATCTGTGTTCGCAGTGGCCAGAAAACAAAAAACCCGCGCTTGGCGTCCCTAGCGCGGGTTGCGGCTTTTAAGGGCCGACGAATCCTAGAGGCTGATTAGTACAGCTTCTTGGGCAGCTGCATGCTGCGCACGCGCTTGTAGTGGCGCTTGACGGCGGCAGCCTTCTTGCGCTTACGTTCAGCGGTGGGCTTTTCGTAGAATTCACGAGCGCGCAGGTCGGTCAGCAGGCCCAGCTTTTCGATGGTGCGCTTGAAGCGGCGCAGAGCAACTTCATAGGGTTCGTTTTCTTTGACGCGGATGGTAGTCATTCAATTTCCAGATATATCTGTGCTGCCAGCGGGTTCTCGGGAAGATCGGGCCTAAGAGCCATGTACAGCGGTTGTCCCCGTCTCTATGAACTAGTATGGCGGACGGGGTTGCCAGCAAAGTCGAGCATTATAGCCGCATCCTTGGCGCATGCAAGCCGCCCGGCCGCAGCCAGCGCATTTCGCCCTGTCTCCGCTGCGCGCAGGGGGGCCTGCGGATTCCTCTGGAAGGCGCTGATGCGGCGGGCGGCCCCGGCAGGAACCGGCCCGCAGCGCCGCCTGCCGATTCCTGTCGTTCTCAGTGGCTTCCAGTCGCTGCCCATCGTTTCCTGTCGTGTCCCGCCTCCAGCCTGGGCTTCGCTGCGCTCGCTGTCGCCTGGGGGCCACCGCCGCCACGCATGCCGGTGCAATTGGGTGCGGAATTTGCTAGAGCCTCCAGGCTTTGTCAGATTCACCACAGGGCGGCCGCTGCCAGCGCAGGACGGGCCGCCGCGGAGGCGCCATGTCGTTGATGTACCGGGTTTCGAGTTGGTTGGGACGCCTGAGTGTGGGTCGCAAGTTGATGCTGATTTACCTGCTGGACCTGTCCGCGGTGATTTATGTCTCCAGCATCCTGATCCACGAGAAATACCTGTCCATCGATTTCACGCGCAAGGAAATCGTCGGCACCACCTACGCCGCCGTGGTGCGCGACGGCCTGCTGGGCCGCTTTCTGCCGGCCGACCAGCAACCCCTGCCCGTCGCGCAGGCCCTGGAGCGGCTGGCCCAGGTGCGCCAGGCGCATGACGCGCAGTTGCAGACCACCCAGGCCAGCCAGGAGTTTGCCGACACCTTGCAGGCCCTGGCCCCGCTGTCGCCCCAGGAAGGGGCGGCGCTCTCGCGCCTGCGCAACCAGCTGCTGCGCGACGGGCGCGAGCTGCTCACCACGGTCAGCAACCAGTCCAACCTGATCCTCGACCCCGACCTGGACAGCTACTACGTGATGTCGCTGGTGGCACTGCGCTACCCGGTGCTGCTGCAGACCGTCTACGACACCATGGGCTTTCTGGCCGCCAGCCCGCTGGCGCGCAACCCGCAGTGGTCGTCGGACCTGCTGACCCTGGCCGGGCGGCTGGATGCGGTGGCGCAAGGCATAGAGTCGGACTTCAACCAGGCTTTTCTGGCCGGTTCCCCGCAGATGCGCGAAGCCCTGACCGGGCCGCGCCAGCAGCTCAAAGCCACGCTGGACGACTTCCAGCGGCAGATCCAGGACATGGCCAACGGCGATGCCACGGGCACGCTGGCCCAGCTCAGCACCCATGAGGCTGCGGTGCTGGGGGCGCTGACCGGCGCCTGGAATGTCGGCATCACCGAGCTGGAACGCCTGCTCCACCAGCGGGTGGACAGCCTGTTTGCGCGCATGTGGCTGCACCTGGGTACGGCCCTGGTGCTGCTGGGCTGCATCCTGAGCCTGGTGACGCTGGTGGCGCGCCAGATTGCCCGGCCGCTGCAGCAACTGGCCGGTGTGGCCGACAAGGTGCGCACCAGCGGTGACCACACCCTGCGTGCGCACTGGAACAGCCGCGACGAGATCGGCCGCCTGGTCACCGCCTTCAACGGCATGCTGGCCCAGCTGGACCACGAACGCCTGCTGCAGCAGGAGCTGGCGGCCAGCGCCCGCGCCGCCCAGGCGCAGCGCGAACTGGTGGAGGCTTTCCCGATCCCGATGGTCGTGACCTCGATTCCGGAGCACCAGGTGCTGCACGCCAATGCCCCGGCGCAGCCCTGGCTCAACGGCCGGCGGCTGGACCCCTGGGCCGTGGGCCTGGAGGCCGGCGTACGGGCACGCTTCTTCCAGCGGCTGGCGGACCAGGGTGTGGTGGACGAATTCGAGGTGCGCTGGAAAGGCGGCGCCGAACCCTCGTGGGCGGTGCTGTCGGCACGGCGCCTGCAGTTCCAGGGGCAGGATGCGGTGCTGACGGCGTTCACGCCCATCAATGTGCTCAAGGTGATGGAGCAGCGCCTGGAGCTGTGGGCCAAGGTGTTCGAAGCCTCTTCGGAGGGCATCATCATCATGAACGCCGAGCAACACATCATCAGCGTGAACAAGGCGTTCTGCCGCAGCACCCAGTACGACTTCTACGAAGTCATCGGCGAGAGCCTGGACCTGCTGCTGGAAGAACGGGAAGGCGAGCCGCTGTCGGCACAGATTTCGCGCACCATGGTGGAGAAGGAATCCTGGCAGGGCGAGGTGCGCTTTCGGCGCAGAAACGGCGAAACCTATCCCGCCTGGCTCATGGTCTCGGCAGTGCGGCCGGTCAAGGGCGAGGCGGTGCTCAACCACATCGGCATTGCGATCGACATCACCGACCGCAAGCTCAATGAAGAGCGCATCCAGTTCCTGGCCCACCACGATGTGCTGACCGAGCTGCCCAACCGCTCGCTGTGCGTGCTGCGGTTGCAGGCGGCGCTGGCCCAGGCACAGCTGACGGGCGAGAAGGTGGCCGTGCTGTTCATCGACCTGGACCGTTTCAAGACCATCAACGACACCCTGGGCCACCACATCGGGGACGGCCTGCTGCGCTCGGTGGCCGGGCGGCTGCAGCAGTCGGTGCGCAGCTGCGACACGGTCAGCCGGCTGGGCGGGGACGAGTTCGTGGTGGTGATGCGCGGCGTGACCGGGCGCGCCGATGTGCAGAACATGGTGGAGCAGCGCCTGATCCGCCTGATCCGCCAGAGCCATTCCGTGGAAGGGCACGAGTTGAATGTGTCCTGCAGCGTGGGCATTGCGGTCTACCCCGAGGACGGCGCCGACATCGAGGAGCTGATGCGCCGCGCCGATGCCGCCATGTACGAGGCCAAGACCACTGGCCGTGACATGGCCTGCTTCTATTCGATGGAAACCGACCTGCGGGGCCAGGCGCGCCAGACCATGGAGCAGCAGCTGCGCCGCGCCATCGAGCGGGGCGAGCTGAGCGTGCACTACCAGCCCCGGGTGGGGGCGCGCAGCGCCCAGCTGCTGGGGGTGGAGGCGCTGCTGCGCTGGAACAGCGCGCTGCTGGGATCCGTGCCGCCCAGCGAATTCATTCCCATCGCCGAAGAAACCGGGCTGATCCGCAGCCTGGGTGCCTGGGTGCTGGAGCAGGCCTGTGCGCAATGGATGCGCTGGCAGGACAGCACGGTGGCGGGCGGTGCGCTGATGGGCGTGGGGCTGTCGGTCAATCTGTCGGCCGTGCAGCTGGCCGATCCCTCGCTGGCGGCCGACATCCGCGCGGTGCTGGAGCGCACGGGCATGCCGGAGCAGCACCTGGAGCTGGAGATCACCGAATCCCAGCTGATGGAAAGCGCCCCCAGCGTCGCCGACCAGGTGGTGGCGCTCAAGCTGCTGGGCGTGCAGCTGTCCATCGATGACTTCGGCACCGGCTACTCCAGCCTGGCCTACCTC
Organism: Comamonas terrigena NBRC 13299; assembly: GCF_006740045.1. Taxonomy (NCBI): domain Bacteria; kingdom Pseudomonadati; phylum Pseudomonadota; class Betaproteobacteria; order Burkholderiales; family Comamonadaceae; genus Comamonas; species Comamonas terrigena. The sequence goes on along the minus strand of NZ_AP019749.1, from coordinate 3,462,871 downwards.
AAGCGCTTTGACATCGACCGGCTGAAGATCGACAAATCCTTTGTCCACGACATGCTGGACGATCCGGCCGATCTGGCCATCACGCGCGCCATCATCAGCCTGGGGCACTCGCTGGGCCTGAAGGTGGTGGCCGAAGGCGTGGAAAACCGTGCCACGGCCCAGATGCTCAGCGCACTGGCCTGCGAGGAATTGCAGGGCTTTTATTTCAGCCGGCCCTTGCCGGTGCCCGAGCTCGAGCGCTGGGCGCATGCCTACCTCGGGTCCGATCCGCTGTGGCGGCCCGGCACGGCGGGCGGGACCGTGGCCGGCGGGGCGGCGCTGGCGGAATAGGGTGCGAAATAAGCGGGGGCGCTGCGGCTGCAGCCGCCAGCGGGGTGGCGGGTGGCGTCAGTCCGCTGCCATGCCGGCCGACAGCGCCATGGCCTCGGCACAGGCGGCTGCGCTGGCCCAGGCCCACTGGAAGTTGTAGCCGCCCAGCCAGCCGGTGATGTCCACCACCTCACCAATGGCGTACAGGTCGGGCTGGGCCTTGCACTCCATGGTCTGCTGCGACAGCGCCTTGGTGTCGATGCCGCCCAGCGTCACTTCGGCCTTTTTGTAGCCCTCGCTGCCGGTGGGCGTGATTTCCCAGCGGGTGATCTGGTCGGCCAGCTTGGCCAGGGCCTTGTCGCTGGCCTCGTTGATGGGGCGCTGCAGCTCGGGGTGCTGGGCCACCCAGGCCTCGGCTAGGCGCGTGGGCATGTGCTGGGCCAGCTCGTTCACCACCAGCTTGCGCGACTGCAGCTTGGCACTGGCCAGCAGCTGCGCCACGTCCACGCCGGGCAGCAGGTTGATGTGCAGCGGTGCACCGTCCTTCCAGTAGCTGCTGATCTGCAGCACTGCCGGGCCGGACAGGCCGCGGTGGGTGAACAGCAGGTCTTCCAGAAAGGCCATGCGGTCTTTCTTGCTGCCGGTGCTGATTTCCACGGGCAGGGCCAGACCGGCCAGCTGGGCATAGGGCTGCCAGGCCGCGCCGTCAAAGGTCAGCGGCACCAGGCCGGCACGGCGCTCGATGAGCGGCAGCTGAAACTGCTGGGCCAGGCGGTAGCCGAAATCGGTGGCGCCGATCTTGGGGATGGACAGGCCGCCGGTGGCCAGCACCAGCCTGGGCGCGCGCACCAGGCCGCGGTCCGTGTGGATCTGGTAGCTGCCCGTGCCCTCGGTGTCCGCCCCCGCATCTGCGGGCGCATGCACCACTTTCTCGACGCGGCAGGGCTGCCAGCGGGTCACGCCGCCGTCGGCGCACTCGGCCAGCAGCATGCGGATGATATCTTCGGCGCTGGTGGTGGCAAACAGCTGGCCCTTGTGCTTTTCCTCGTAGGGAATGCCGTGCCGCTCCATCAGGGCGATGAAGTCCTGCGGGGTGTAGCGCGACAGGGCCGAGCGGCAGAACTGCGGGTTCTGGCCCACATAGTGCTTGTGCGGCGCGCGCACATCCAGATCGCGGTTGGTGAAATTGCAGCGTCCGCCCCCGGAGATGCGGATCTTCTCTGCCACCTTCTCGGCATGATCGATCAGCAGCACCTTCAGCCCGCGCTGGCCGGCCTGGGCGGCGCAGAACAGCCCGGCCGCACCGGCCCCCAGGATCACGGCGTCAAAGTGCAGGGCGGAGGTGGTGTCGGAAGGCATGGCGCGGTGAAAGCAGGCAGGTCAGGGCCGCCGGTGGCGGCTGCTGGGGGGCAGGTGCGGCGCCAAGCACAGGCGCCGCTGCAAAGGCGGCAGTGTAGCCAAGCCCTGTGCAGGCGGTGGGTTGAGCACGCCATGCCCTGCCAAAACGGGTGGCGCTTTCTACAATCGCCGTCCATGAACCTGCCCGCACACCAACTCAGCATGACGGTGCTGATGTCCCCCGATATGGCCAACTTCTCCGGTAATGTGCATGGGGGCGCCATCCTCAAGCTGCTGGACCAGGTGGCCTATGCCTGTGCCAGCCGTTACGCGGGCCGCTATTGCGTGACGCTGAGCGTGGACCAGGTGATGTTTCTGCAGCCCATCCATGTGGGCGAGCTGGTGACCTTTCTGGCCAGTGTCAACTACACCGGCACCTCGTCGATGGAAATCGGCATCAAGGTGGTGGCCGAAGACATCCGCAGCCAGGTGGTGCGCCACGTGAACAGCTGCTTCTTCACCATGGTGTCGGTGGACGACGACAAAAAGCCCGCCCCCGTGCCCGCACTGCAGCTGGAAACTGAGGAGCAGACGCGCCGCTGGCAGGCCGCGCTGATCCGCAAGGACATGCGCAAGGAAGTGGCCCAGCGCTTTGCCCAGACGCGCAAGCCCAGCTGACGGGCTGCAGCGCATGTGACGCTCCGGTGGCAGTGGTGTGACCGCCGCGGTCACACCGGGCCGGCTTGTCACGCGACTGTCATGGCGGCTTTCCACAATGCCGGCATCCCACACGATGCCCGAGGAAAACATGCCATTTGCCCGCACCACGCCGTCTATTGCGATCGACAGCGAAGACCTGCCCACCAACCTGTCTGACAACCCGCATTTCCAGAGCGTGGTGGAACAGGCCGTTTCGCGCCGGGGCTTTTTGCGCAGCGGCACCGGTCTGTCGGCGGCCCTGTTCCTGGGCCTGGGCGGCGGCGTGGCCGGCCTGGCGGGCTGCGCCACGGGCGGCAGCCGCAGCGGTTCCCCGCTGATGGGCTTCACCGCCATCCCCATCAGCACGGACGACGCTGTGCACATCGCCCCCGGTTACACCGCCACGGTGCTGGCACCCTGGGGCACGCCGCTGCTGGACGGTGCGCCCGCCTTCAAGGGCGACGGCAGCGAAGATGCCGCGGCCCAGGCGCTGCAGCTGGGCGACAACCACGACGGCATGCATTTCTTTGCCATCGACGGCAAGAACGACGAAGGCCTGCTGGTACTCAACCACGAGTACTGCACCGTGGACGACAAGAAGAAGCACTATGTCTGGCTGTTCGGCGCCCAGGGCGAAGCCGTGGCCCGCAAGTGGGGCCGCGACCATGTGCACAAGGCCATGAATGCGCATGGCGTCTCGGTGGTGCACATCCAGCGCAATGCCCAGGGCCGCTGGGACCTGGTCAAGGACAGCCTCTACCACCGCCGCATCACCGCCCACACTGCGATGGAACTGACCGGCCCCGCCGCAGGCGATGCGCTGCTGCAGACCCAGGGCGACCCCAGCGGCCGCCGCGTGCAGGGCACGTTCAACAACTGCGGCAACGGTTTCACCCCCTGGGGCACCTACCTGACCTGCGAAGAGAACTTCAACAACTACTTCGGCACCACCAGCGGTGCCGACCAGCGCACGGTGGCGCAAAAGCGCTACGGCCTCTCGGCCCAGGCCAGCCTGTTCCAGTGGGAAGGCCACGAGCCGCGCTTCGACTATGTGAAGCACCCCCAGGAAAGCCACCGCTTCGGCTGGATCGTGGAGATCGATCCCTTCAACCCCACCAGCATGCCCAAGAAGCGCACGGCGCTGGGCCGCATCAAGCACGAGAACGCCGCCTTCGCCCTGAGCAAGGACGGCCGCGCCGTGGTCTACATGGGCGACGACCAGGCCGATGACTACATCTATAAATTTGTCTCAGACGGCAAGTATGTGAAGGGCGGCGACAACAGCCGCCTGCTGGACAGCGGAAAGCTTTATGTGGCGCGCTTCGGCGCCGGTGCCACGCCGGGCGACTTTGCCGGCACCGGCGAATGGCTGCTGCTGGACAAGGCCGCAGACCCCAAGCTCCAGGCGGACAGCCGCTTTGCCAACCAGGCCGCTGTGCTGGTCTACACCCGCCTGGCCGCGGACGTGGTGGGCGCCACCAAGATGGACCGGCCCGAATGGGTGGCCGTGCACCCGCATACCGGCGAGGTCTACGTGACCTTGACCAACAACAGCGGCCGCAAGGCCGCGGACGAAGCCAATCCGCGCGAGAAGAACATCTACGGCCAGATCGTGCGCTGGCGCGAAACCGGCGGTGATGCCGCTGCCACCACGTTTGCCTGGGACATCTTCGTGCTGGCCGGCAACCCCATGGTGCACACCGACCGCAAGGATTTGCGCGCCGGATCGGCCAATGTCACGGCGGACAACAGCTTCAACAGCCCAGACGGCCTGGCCTTCGACAACGACGGCCGCCTGTGGATCCAGACCGATGGCAAGTACAGCAACCGTGGCGACTACGCCGGCCAGGGCAACAACCAGATGCTGTGCGCCGACCCGGTGAGCAAGGAGATCCGCCGCTTCTTTGTCGGCCCCAAGGAGTGCGAGGTCACGGGCATCAGCTTTACGCCCGACAGCAAGACCATGTTCATCAACATCCAGCACCCGGGCGAAGAGGGTGACAGCCACTGGCCCGGCGGCGGCAACAGCATCCCGCGCTCGGCCACTGTGGTCATCACCAAAAATGATGGTGGCGTGATCGGAACTTAAGGCGCGCACGCGCATCCATAGACAGGACATGCATCCGGGCCCACAAGGCCGGGGCGCATGGCAAGGGCTGGCGCAGTGGTGGATGTGCCAGCCCTTGTTGTTTGGGGAAGGCGCTTTTGGTGCGTGCCCGTGCCAGGCACCAAGTTAGTGCAGCGACGCACCGGGTCGGTGGTGACTGCGCGGGGAATTTCGGCCTTATCCTCGGCGACGGGCACCGTACTTGCTAATTTTCCGCATGCAAAGATTCACCATCTCCCTGGACGACGAACTGGCCGACGAGTTCGAGCGCTACATGCACCGGGCCGGTTATGCCAACCGCTCGGAAGCCATCCGCGACATGCTCTACATCCGCCTGGGCCAGCAGCGCGAACAGGCCGACCACCAGGGTGACTGCATGGCCGTGCTGTCCTATGTGTATGACCACCACGCGCGCGATCTGACCGAGCGCCTGGCGCGCCTGCAGCATGCGCGCCACCAGCTGACCATCTCCACCACCCATGTGCATGTCGACCCCTTGCAGTGCCTGGAAACTGTGCTGCTGCGCGGCCCGGCGGGCGAGGTGCGGGCGCTGGCCAACGCCATCATGGCCGAGCGCGGCGTGCACCATGGCCAGCTGAATGTGGTGATGGGCCAGGACGCCCAGGGCCATTCCCATGAAGCTTCCCACGGCGGCTCCCATGGTCATGCATATGACCATCCCCATGAGCACTCCCATGACCATTCCCGTTAGCGACGGCCTGCAGCGGGCCTGACGGTACGGGCAGGCCTGCCGGATGCGCACCCCGGCGGAGCGGTGTGGCGGTTGGTATGAAGTTTGCATAAATCTTCATAACTGCATGGCAGATGCAGGACAGCCTTTCCCGAAAGGCATGTACCACCACCACGTTTGCCCGTCCCGATGTCCTCTCTTTTGCGACAGACTCCCCGTTCTCCGTTGCTGACCGCCGCGGCGCTGGCCGCACTGTGCGCCTGCCTCCCCGCTGCGGCCCAAGAGGCCCGGCTGGCCGCCCTGACCGTCAAGGGCCAAGCCCTGGCCGCCAGCCAGGCCGCCTTCAGCACCCAGCATCTGACCCAGGAAGACCTGGCCGCCACCGGCGCGCAAGAGGTCGAAGACCTGTGGCGCCAGGTGCCCGGCATGCATGTGAACGACTACCAGCTCAGTGGCGTGGCCAATGCCGTGGTGCTGCGCGGCTTTGGGGGCGGCGGCCACGGCGGCGACATTGCCGCCACGCTGGACGGCATCACCCTCAACGAAGCCATGTCCCATGCCGACGGGTATTTCGACCTGAATGTGGTCGTGCCGCTGGAGGTGGAAGAAGTCACCGTGCACAAGGGCCCGGTGTCGGTGCTGCAGGGCAATTTCAACCGCGCAGGGCTGGTTGCACTGCAAACGCGCCGCTCCGGCACCTACACCGAGGCGCAGCTGCAGGCCGGCTCGCACGGCACCTACGACCTGCAAGGGGCGCTGGGCCGCCAGCTCGGGGCGGACGACCAGATGTTCCTGGCCGCACAGTCCTACACCACGGACGGAGCCCGGCCCGATGCCGATGCCCGGCGCCATACGCTCAGTGGCCGCTGGCACCACCGGGTGGACAGCCGGCTCGACTTTGCGCTGTCGGCCCGCTGGCACGAGGCACGCGGCGACTCGCCCAGCTACCTGACGCAGGCCCAATGGCAGCGCGACCCGCAGGGCAAGGACCCGCGCGTGCAGGGCGACGGATCGGAAAAGACTTTTGCCACGCTGCGCCTGGATGTGAACTATGCGCTGAGCGACAGCACCCAACTGCTGGCCTTTGCCTACGGCACCCGGCAGGATTTCGTGCGCTGGTTCACCCGCCCGCGCAGCGGCACCTGGATGCAGCGCGAAGAGCGCTATGACCGCGACGTGCTGGGCATGGGCCTGCAGCTCAGCGGCAGCGCAGCCCTGGCGGGCGCGCCGCTGGAATGGCTGCTGGGCACCGAGCGCCAGCAGGAAGACACCGACTACGGCTACAGGGAAGGCACGCAGAACCGCCAGCGCATGGCAGCGGCCGTCAGCGACCGGCGCACGGCGCTGGACACCATGGCCGCCTACGCCCAGGCGCACTGGAAACTGGCTCCCTGGCTGCAGCCCAGCATGGGCGTGCGCTGGGACCGCTTCACCGGCGATTGCCGGCGCCTGGGCGCGGAAACCGGCAGCGACACCTGCGAGCGCATGGCCACCACCCGCCATGCCAGTCCCAAGCTGGGGGTGACGTCGCAGATTGCACCGCAGACCACCTTGCGCGCCAGCTGGTCGGAAGGCTTTGCACTGGCCAGCGACTTTGCCAAGTACGCACTGGGCACCGCCGGGCTGGATCCCAATGTCTTCCGCCAGACCGAGCTGGGTGTGCAATGGGCACCCCACCGCAGCCTGTGGCTGGATCTGGCCGTCTACCGCACCACCTCCAGCAACGAAATCCGCAATGTGGCGCCTGGCGTGTACGAGAACTTTGGCAGCACGCGCCGCAGCGGTGCGGAACTGCAGGCGCACTGGACGCCATTGTCCAAGCTGGAGCTGCAATGGAGTTACGGCCGCATGCACTCGCGCGTGACGGAAAACGCCAACGCCGCGCTGGTGGGCAAACAGGTCACCGCCGTGCCCGCCTACACCAGCACCGTGCAGGCCAGCTACCGGCCCACTGCAGGCTGGACGCTGCGCGCCATCTGGCGCCATGTGGGCCGGGGCGCGGTGGATGCCGCCAACACCCAGTGGAGCCGCGCCTATCAGGTGGGCGATATGGGGGCGCAGTACGCGCTGCCGCGCAGCCTGGGCTGGGGCGATGCCCAACTGAGCCTGTGGGTGCGCAACGTGACCGACCAGCGCTACGCCAGCAGCACCAGCGTGATCGGTGGCGAACGCCTGGTGGCCCCCGGCGCACCGCGCACCGTGACCGTGGGCCTGAAGTTCGCGCTGTGAAGCGGCTGTGAGTCCCAGTTTCTTTTTTTATCGTTTTCCCAAGCAGGAATTCCCCATGACACCCTCCTTCCCCCGCCGCCTGCGCTGGCCTGCGGCCCTGGCCGCCCTGTGCCTGTCCGGTGCCGCACTGGCCCACAACGTCTGGCTGGAGCCGGACTCCGACGGCAGCTACCTGCTGCAGTTTGGTGGCCATGCCGGACAGCTGGAAGCGTTTGACCACGCCAAGCTGCAGAGCGTGACCGCCTATGACCGGCGCGGCCGCAGCGTGCCCGCCCAGGTCCGGACCGTGGCCCAGGGCCTGAAAGTCCACCCCGATGCCCAGGCCGCGCTGCTGGCCGTGGAGCTGGACAATGGCTTCTTCAGTGGCCAGCCTGGCGACAAGGCCATGCGCAACCTGCCCATGGACCAGAACCCGGGGGCCACACGCGGGGTCTGGGCGCGCAAGTACCACAAGACGCTGCTAGTCTGGGGCGCGGTGGCGCGCAAGGAACTGGGCCAGAAATTCGAAGTGACGCCCCAGCAGGGCCAGGTGCCGCACGCGGGCGAGCAGGTGCTGCTGCAGGTCACGCTGGACGGCAAGCCGCTGGCCGGTGTGCGCCTGAGCCAGGGCGAGAACGGCAGCCCCGCGACCACCGACGCCCAGGGCCTGGCCCGCGTGCCGGTGGTGGCGGGCACCAACACTATCCAGGCCATCTACCGCCAGCCTGTGCAGGGCGATGCACGCACCACGGAGCTGAGCTTCGAACACCTGCTGCGCTTTGCCGTGCACTAACCCGGGCACTGCTGCGTGCACCACGGTGCGGATGGCGCTGGGTACGGTGGCCGAGGGCCTACACTGGCAGCATCTGTAACCGGGGCTGCGCCACAGGGGCCGTGCCCCATGCCCGAAGGGCAGGGAGAGCGAGATGACGACACGGGATCAGCGGCTGGCACAAGCCGCCCAGGCACTGGATTGCCCCATGGATGTGGAGATTGCCCCCGGCGGCAGCTACCGCCCGGTGGTGCGGGACGAGCGCATGCTCTATGTCAGCGGCCAGCTGCCGCGCCTCAACGGGGCCATGGCATCGCTGGGGCCGGTGGCACCGGCCTCCGCCGCACCGGCCCCCGGGACCGCCACGCTGGAACAGGCACGGCGCGCGGCCCGGGTCTCGGCCCTGCGCAGCCTGATGCTGGTGCAGCGCACGCTGGGGAGCCTGGAGCCTGTGCAGCGCATCTGTCGCATGACGGTGTATGTGCACTGCACCAGCGACTTCACCCAGCACAGCGAGGTGGCCGACGGCGCTTCCGAGCTGCTGGTGGAAGTGCTGGGCGACATCGGCCTGCCCGCGCGCTCGGCGATTGGCGTGGCACAGCTGCCCAAGAACGCCTCGGTCGAGGTGGAGCTGACGGCATCGGCCCACTTCGCGCTGTAAGGGCGCAGGCCCCCTTCAGGCCCTGCGAGCCACGCCGCCGGGCCACGCACCGCAAAAAAAGAGCGCCTCCAAGGCGCTCTTTTTTTGTGGGGCTGTGGGTGCAGCGCTGTGCTGGAAGCGGCCTAGCCCGCCACCGCCTGCAGCGCCGCAGCGGCGTGCGCGCCGGCCGAGTTCTGCAGCGCCCATTGCGACACGCCGCGCACCACATCGCCAATCACCAGCACGCTGGGGCTGCCCAGCTGCTCGTCGTGCAAGGTGGCGGGCAGCTGACCCAGCGTGGTGATGGCGTGGCGCTGCTGCGCCAGGCTGGCGTGCTGGATGATGGCCACGGGCAGGTGGCCGGGCAGGCCGCCTTCCTGCAGATCGTGGGCAATCGATTCGGCGGAGCGCACGCCCATGTAGATCACCAGCGTCAGCTTGGCCGCATGGGCCGTAGCGGCCAGTGCGCGCCAGTCGGTGCCGGCGTCACCGGGCTTGGCGTGGCCGGTGATGAAGACGACGCCATGGGCATGGTCGCGGTGGGTCAGCGGCGCGCCCAGGCTGGTCAGCCCGGCCAGACCGGCGGTGATGCCGTTGATGACCTGCACCTCAATGCCTTCGGCGCGCAGGTGCTCCACTTCCTCGCCCCCGCGGCCAAAGATGAAGGGGTCACCCCCCTTGAGGCGCACCACGTCTTCACCTTCCTGCACGGCCTGCAGCATCAGCTTTTCGATGAAGGCCTGGGGCGTGCTCTTGCAGCCGCCGCGCTTGCCCACGTACACCACGCGGGCGGTGGGGGCGGCATGGGCCACGATCTCGGGGGAGACCAGGTCGTCCACCAGCAGCAGCGTGGCGTTCTGGATGGCTTTGAGCGCCTTGATGGTCAGCAGCTCCGGGTCGCCCGGGCCGGCGCCCACCAGGGTGCAGCGGCCGGTGGTGAGGGGCGTGGTGGCGGTGGTCATGGTGTGGCTCCTTGCGCAGCGGTGCTGCGCAATTGGCGGTGCAGTGCAGTCAGATACTGCACTTGTTGGGCAATGGGGGCGGGAACGGGCTGGCGCTCTGCGAGCACGTTCTCGATATAGCGGGCCGTGGACTCTACATCATGGCTGGGCGGAAGCGCAGGCAGGTCGGTCAGCGTGCCGCGCTGATTTTCCTGCAGCGGCTGCAGCTGGCCGCGCAGCACGGCCGTCATGGCCGGGTGGCGGCGCGGGTCGGCCACGGGCTCGCCCTCGGTGCCGCGCAGCAGCAGGGCGGTGGCGCCCACCAGGGCCTGGGTGGCGGCCATGGAGGTGGCGTATTCGGGGTGGGTGTAGCTGCCCACCACCAGCGTGTCGTGGCCGCTGCGGCCCAGCGGGTTCAGCAGCTTGACCAGGCTGTGCGACGGGTTGCGCAGGCCGATGGCGGCGCGGGCATTCAGCAGCCTTTGCAAACCGGTGTGCAGCGCGCTCGTGGCGCAGTGCAGCAGCTGGCCGGGGGCGATGTCGGTCAATGCGGTGGCAGGGGCATGGCCCAGCGCCAGCAGCACCTGGGCGCTGGTGGTGCGGCTGGATTCGGTAGTGCTGCCGTGCAGCAGCACCGGCAGGCCTTCGCGTGCCAGCAGCAGGGCCAGCAGCGGGGTGAGCACGGGCAGCTTGCGCGCGCCGTTGTAGCTGGGCAGCACGATCCAGGGCTGCTGGGGCGCAGCCAGCGCGGGCAGGCGCTGGTGGATCGCATCCAGAAAACCGGCCATCTCTTCGGGCGTTTCGCCCTTGATGCGCATGGCCACGCAGAAGGCGCCGGTGGCCAGATCATCCACCTGGCCGTCCAGCAACTGGCCCATCAGGTCGGCGGCCTGGTCACGCCGCAGCGCCCGCGCGCCGTCTTTGCCGCGGCCGATTTCTTTGAGGTAGTGCTGGATCGACATGGGGTATATATTGTCTTTCGTTGTTATGGTTTGTTTTTAATATTTATTTTTCATATGCAAATGGTGCCAGCGGTCGAAAGACTGGACGGGAGCCCAGACTGGCTGCACCGCTGCTGCGGCTATTTTCGTGCTGAATGGATGCGGTGTTCGCGCATGGGGCCGCTGGGGCGGTCGCTGTGCACATTTTTTTCGGCCGGTGCAGGCGCGGGTCTGCGTTGCAGGCCATCGGAAAGCCTGCCGTCACAGTGGGAGGGAACCGCCGTTGGCCCCAGGAGGCACACTGGGCGGTGCACCGGGTACGGCAGTGATGATTGTTCACGATGGCAGCCATGGCTTTCGGTGGACGCCGCGTGTACGGTCTGTACGATGGGGTGCTGAATTTCCTCAGGAGTCACTGCCATGAACGCTTCCCCCTCTCTGGTCGATGAGCTGATGTCTCAGCTGCAAGGTGCCCCCATGCAGCAGATGGCGCAGCAACTGGGTACCGACACCGAACAGACGCAGTCGGCCGTGGGCGCGGCCTTGCCGCTGCTGCTGGGCGCTCTGGGTCAGAACGCTGCCCAGCCCCAGGGCGCCGCCGACCTGCTGGGGGCCCTGCAGCGGGACCACAGCGCAGCCGCGCCCCAGGGTCTGGGCGGTCTGGGCGACCTGGTCGGCTCGGTGCTGGGTGGCGCGCAAGGTGGTAACGGTGGTGGTGGCGCCGGACTGGGCGGCGGGGCCGACATCCTGGGCCACATCTTTGGCGGCAACCAGCAGCGCGCGGAAGCGGGTCTGGGCCAGGCCACCGGTCTGGGCGGCAATGCCGGCAATCTGCTGCAGATGCTGGCCCCCATCGTGATGGCGTTTCTGGCCAGCCGGGTGCAGTCCGGTGGCCTAGATGCCGGCGGACTGGGGCAGGCCCTGGGGCAGGAGCGTGAGCGGGCGCAGGCCCAGGGCGGTCTGGGCGGCGGCTTGCTGGGCAGCCTGCTGGACCAGGACGGTGACGGTCAGGTGAGCATGGGCGATCTGTTCAAGATCGGTGGCGCGTTGCTGGGCGGACGCCGCTGAGCGCCGCCGGGACAGCGCTGGCCGTTTCTGTATAGGATCGGCACGGACCGAGGGTCGGATGAAAAAAGGCAGCGCAAGCTGCCTTTTTTGTGGGCGCTCGGCGCAGGCCGGGGTAGGAGGGCGGCGCGAGGGCTGCTTACCCGCTACAGGGATACGGGCATCGCCTGATTGCTGCATTGCCGCGATGCCGCCACACTGGCGCTGCGAGTCTGGTTAGTATGCATGCCAATGGCAGTTCCGTTGGCGCTTTTTGTCCCAAGGAGATGCGGTATGACGACTGTGGCTGACATCCTGCGAGCCAAGAACAACAGCCCCGTGCACAGCGTGGCCCCCACCGACACCATGCTGGCGGCGCTGCAGCTCATGTCCGACAAAGGCATCGGCGCGCTGCTGGTGCTGGACGGCGGGCGCATCGCCGGCATCGTGACCGAGCGGGATTACGCCCGCAAGGTGGTGCTGCAGGGGCGCAGCTCCAGCACCACCCAGGTGCAGGAGGTGATGACGTCCCAGGTGCACTGTGTGCTGCCGCGCCAGACCACGGCCGAATGCATGGCGCTGATGACGTCCCGGCGCATCCGCCATCTGCCGGTGGTCAACACCGAGCACCAGGTGCTGGGCATGGTCTCGATCGGGGACCTGGTCAAGGAAATCATCTCCGAGCAGCAGTTCACCATCCAGCAGCTGGAGCACTACATCACCGGCTCCGCGCACACCACCAGCTGAGCACCGGCAGCGCTAGGCAGGATGGCAAACGGCAGGCCGGGCCAATGCCCGCCTACCAGCGCCGCTGCGCCGCAGGTTCTACACTGGCGGCCATGAGTTCGCTGATCCTCGGTATCGAATCCTCCTGTGACGAAACGGGCGTGGCCCTGGTGCGCCTGCCCGATGGCGGCGCCGTGCCCCAGTTGCTGTCGCACGCACTGCACAGCCAAATCGACATGCACCGCGCCTATGGCGGGGTGGTGCCGGAGCTGGCCAGCCGCGACCATATCCGCCGCGTGCTGCCGCTGACCGAACATGTGCTGAAGGAAAGCGGCACCACGCTGCAGGACGTGGACGTGGTGGCCTTCACCCGTGGCCCGGGCCTGGCGGGCGCGCTGCTGGTCGGTGCCGGTGTGGCCTGCGCCCTGGGCGCGGCGCTGGACAGACCGGTGCTGGGGGTGCACCACCTGGAAGGGCATCTGCTGTCGCCCTTTCTGAGCGAGGATCCGCCCGAATTTCCCTTCATCGCCCTGCTGGTCTCCGGCGGCCACACCCAGCTGATGCGGGTGGACGGGGTGGGCGACTACGCCATCCTGGGCGAAACCATCGACGATGCAGCCGGCGAAGCCTTCGATAAATCGGCCAAGCTGATGGGCTTGCCCTATCCCGGCGGGCCCGAGCTGTCCCGCCTGGCCGAAGGTGGCGACCCAGAAGCCTTCAAGCTGCCGCGCCCGCTGCTGCATTCGGGCGATCTGGACTTTTCCTTTGCCGGCCTGAAGACGGCGGTGCTGACCCAGGCCAAGAAGCTGGGGGACGATCTGGAAGCGCGCAAGGCCGATCTGGCCGCCAGCACCCAGGCGGCCATCGTCGACGTGCTGGTGCGCAAGACGCTGACGGCGCTGAAGGACACCGGCATGCGCCGCGTGGTGGTGGCCGGTGGCGTGGGCGCCAACAAGCTGCTGCGCGCCCAGTTGAACGCCGCCTGCGCCAAGCGCCAGATCCGCGTGCACTACCCCGAGCTGCACCTGTGCACCGACAACGGCGCCATGATCGCCATGGCCGCGGCCATGCGCCTGCAGGCCGGACGCGAACAGGCGGAAAAAACCTATGCCTTCGATGTGAAGCCGCGCTGGCCGCTGGATTCGCTGAAGTAAGGCCAGACCTGGGGGCCGTGCCGCCGATAAAAAAGCAGCCCTGGAGGCTGCTTTTTTGTGGCTGCCGTGGCGGCCGTGACCGGGCTTAGCCCGCCAGCTTGGCCGCCAGCTTGGCGACGGTGGCGCCCTGGTTGCGGGCAATGGCCAGCTCATCCGGGTGCGGCTGGCGCGAGCCGTCGGGGCCGGCAATGGTGGTGGCACCGTAGGGCGAATTGCCGCCCTTGACCGCAGACAGATCGGTCTGCTGCGGCAGGGCATAGCCGATGGGCACGATCAGCATGCCGTGGTGGGCCAGCGTGGCCCAGGTGGTGGTCACGGTCATTTCCTGACCACCGCCGGTGCCGGTGGACGCGAACACGCTGGCCACCTTGCCGATCAGGGCCCCCTTGGCCCACAGACCGCCGGTCTGGTCCCAGAAATTGCGCATCTGGGCGGTCATGTTGCCGAAGCGGGTGGGGGTGCCCACGATGATGGCGTCGTACTCCGCCAGCTCCTGCGGGGTGGCCACGGGTGCGGCCTGGTCGGCTTTGCCGCCGGCATTCTTGAACACGTCGGCAGGCATGGTCTCGGGCACGCGTTTGACGGTGACCTGGGCGCCGGCCACGCTGCGTGCGCCGTCGGCCACGGCGTTCGCCATGGTTTCGATGTGACCGTACATGGAGTGATACAGAACCAGAATCTTGGCCATAGTGCTTTCCTGCAAGGGTTGGGGAAGGGGCTCGAAGGGGTCCCGAAGCGACCCCGGTGAGGGCCTGGGTGGGACAGAGAAGACGCCCGTGCATCGTAGGCAGCCATGCGGGGTTTGAGAAGGCCCCCTCCGGCGCGGCTCTGTAGGCGCATTTCCCGTGGTGTGGTGCCGGCCTGCTGCGGGTGGCCACTGGCGCGGCCTATGGCCGCTCAACGGGATGGCCCATTGCGGCCGCAAATCGCCCCGGAGCACAGGGATTCAGAGGGGGAGAACCCGCGCCTCTCGGCACAATCGCGTGGCCTGCAGGTGACCCGTCTGCTCTTTACCAGGGCTTCACACAGAGTTTGTCGCAGCCCTACAGAGCTTGCGCACAATCGGTCACAGTTCACGGCACGATCCACCAGGGCCTTCATGCATTTTTCTTCCTCCTTCCCTGTCATTGCTTCTTCGGCGCGTCGCCCGGCCGCGCTGCCGTTGGCGGTGGCCTTGGCCGGCGCCCTGCTGCTGGCCGGCTGCAGCCACACCACCTCCTTCACCCCGGCAGGCGCCATGCCGGCCGTGCCCACGGCATGGCATGCCGCCCAGTCGGCACCCCAGCAGCAGGCGCCGGAAGACCTCTCGCGCTGGTGGCAGCGCTTTGGCGATGCGCAGCTGACGGCCTTGATCGACCAGGCCCTGCAGGCCAACCCCAGCCTGCTGAGCGCCCAGGCGGCCGTACGCCAGGCCCGGGCCACGCGCGATGTGCAGGCCGCCGGCCTGCTGCCCAGCGCCGGCGCCAGTGCCGGGGTGGGGCGCAGCCGCCAGGGCAATAACGACGCGCGCAACAGCTATTCCGCCGGGCTGGACGCCAGCTGGGAGCCGGACTGGTGGGGGGCGCAGGGCAACCGGGTCGACGCCAGCGAAGCCACGGCCCGCGCGGCCCAGGCCACATTGGAAAGCACCCAGGTGTCGCTGGCGGCCGAAGTGGCCCAGACCTATGTGGAACTGCGCGGCCAGCAGGACCGTCTGCGCATCGCCCAGCAGAACCTGGCGCTGCAACAGCAGACCCAGCAGATCACCGAATGGCGGGTGCAGGCCGGGCTGGCCACGTCGCTGGAATCCGAGCAGGCCCGCCAGTCCACCAACCAGACCGCCGCGCAGATTCCGGCGCTGCAGACCAGCCTGGCACAGTCGCGCCATGCGCTGTCCATCCTCACCGGCCAGCCGCCGGCCGCGCTGGAGGAGCAGCTGCAGGCGCTGCAGCCCGTGCCCCGTGCGCCGGACGAGCTGGCCCTCACGCTGCCGGCCGACACGCTGCGCCAGCGTCCCGATGTGCGCGCGGCCCAGCACCGGCTGGAAGCCGCGCTGTCCACCTTGTCGGCCCAGGAAGTGGCCAACTACCCCAGCCTGCGCCTGAGCGGCTCGCTGGGCCTGAGCGCCCTGACCCTGGGCGCGCTGACCAATGGCGCCTCGGTGGCGGCCAGCATGGCAGCCGGTCTGTCGGCCACGCTGTTCGACGGCGGTGCCAACCGGGCCCAGATCCGTGCCCAGAGCGCGGTGGTGGACCAGGCCCAGGCCAGCTACCAGTCTGCCGTGCTGACGGCGCTGCAGGAAGTGGAAGACGCGCTGGTACAGCTGCAGGGCGACAAGGAGCGCCTGGTGCGCCTGCGTGCGGCCGAAGCCGCGGCGCGCAATGCCTCGCTGCTGGCCAACCAGCGCTACCAGAGCGGGTTGATCGACTTCCAGACCGTGCTGGACACGCAGCGCACCCTGCTGAGCTCGCAGGACAGCGTCTCCACCGTGGCGGCCAGCATCAGCACCGACCACATCCGCCTCTACAAGGCCCTGGGCGGCGGCTGGACGCCGACCGTGGCGACTGACGCCGCCGCCACGCCCGTGGCCCGCAACAGCCAGCCCTGAGCCACGCTGACCGCAGAAGAATCAACAGGATCTACCGAACATGAAAAAGAACAAAACGACTTCCAGCAGCCAAGAAGTGCAGGACCTGCTGGGCGACGGCCTGGCCCGCAAATGGTGGCAAAGCCCCACGGTGTGGATCGGCGCCGTGGCGGTGGCCGTGGCGGTGGGCGGCTTTGCCTGGTGGCAGGCCGACCAGAAGGCCAAGGCCAAGCCTGTGTATGTGACCGAGGCGCTGAAGAAGGGCACGCTGTCGCTGACCGTCTCGGCCAACGGCACCTTGCAGCCGACGCGCACGGTGAACGTGGGCTCCGAGCTGTCGGGCACGGTGCGCAAGGTCTATGTGGACGTGAACGACAAAGTGAAAAAAGGCCAGGTGATGGTCGAGCTGGACACCGACAAGCTCATGGCCCAGGTGGGCCGCTCGCGCGCCACCATGGCCTCGGCCCAGGCCAAGCAGAGCCAGGCCGAAGCCACGCTCAAGGAGGCCCAGGCCAATCTGGCGCGCCTGGAAGAGGTGCACCGCCTGTCGGGCGGCCAGGTGCCGTCGGCCACCGAACTGGATTCCGGCCGCGCCACGCTCGACCGCGCCAAGGCCGATGTGGCCGCCGCCAAGGCTTCGGTGGAAGACGCCCGCAACGCGCTGTCCACCGATGAGACCAACCTCTCCAAGGCCTCCATCAAGGCCTCGATCGACGGCGTGGTGCTGACCCGCACGGTGGAACCCGGTCAGGCCGTGGCCGCCTCGCTGCAGGCCGTGACCCTGTTCACCGTGGCCGAAGACCTGAACAAGCTGCGCCTGGAAGTGGCGGTGGACGAAGCCGACGTCGGCACCGTGCAGGCCGACCAGCGTGCCAGCTTCACCGTCAGCGCCTACCCCTCGCGCCGCTACCCGGCCAAGGTGACCCGCGTGGACTACGGCTCCACCAAGACCGACAACGTGGTCACCTATGTGGCCCGTCTGGAGGTGAACAACGAGGACCTGAGCCTGCGCCCCGGCATGACGGCTTCTGCCACCATCCGCGCCAATGAACGCCAGGATGTGCTGCTGGTGCCCAACTCGGCCTTGCGCTTCACGCCCACCGGCATGCAGAACCCCGGCCAGGCGGCAGCAGGTGCCGGTGCTGCGCGCGAAGGCGGCAAGCCTGCAGGCAGTGCGCCCGGCGCCAGCGGTGGCAACAGTGGCGGCATCGTCGGCCAGCTGATGCCGCGTCCCCCGCGCCAGGGCGGCTCCCGCCAGGGCGGCCGTGAACAGGCCCAGGCCCCCGGCCAGACCCGCTATGTGTGGGTGCTGCAGGGCGGCCAGCCCGAAGCCCGCCAGGTCAAGACTGGCCTGAGCGATGGCCGCATGACCGAGGTGGAGAGCGAAGCCCTCAAGGAAGGCGATCTGCTGATCACCGACCAGCGCAGCGGGGCCGCCAAATGAGTGAGCTGTCGAGTGCGCTCTCTCCCAGTGCCGCAGGGGAAGGCGGCCTGCCGCTGATCCGCCTGCGTGGCGTGACCAAGACCTATGGCGAAGGCGGCCTGGCCTTCCAGGCCCTCAAGGGCGTGGACCTGGACATTGCCCAGGGCGACTTTGTCGCCATCATGGGCCCCAGCGGTTCGGGCAAGTCCACGGCCATGAACACCCTGGGCTGCCTGGACCGTCCCACCACCGGCTCCTACCTGTTCAAGGGCGTGCACGTGGAAGGCCTGTCGCGTGACGAACGGGCACGCCTGCGCCGCCGTTACTTCGGCTTTGTGTTCCAGGGCTTTCACCTGCTGCCGCGCACCACGGCGCAGGAAAACGTGGAGCTGCCCCTGCTGTACCGGGGCGAGCCCACGGCCCAGCGCCACGCCGCCGCCGCCCGCGCGCTGGATGCGGTGGGGCTCAAGGGCTGGGAACACCACACGCCGGCCGAACTGTCGGGCGGCCAGCAGCAGCGCGTGGCCATCGCCCGGGCCATCGTCTCCGACCCGGCCGTGCTGCTGGCCGACGAGCCCACCGGCAACCTGGACACCCAGCGCAGCGAGGAAATCATGGAGCTGCTGTGGAAGCTCAATAGCGAGAAAGGCATCACCGTGCTGATGGTGACGCACGAGCCCGAAATGGCGGCCTACAGCCGCCGCATCGTGCGCTTCAAGGATGGGATGATGGACACCGATACCCCCAACGAACCGCTGGTGCTGCGCCGCGCCGCACTGGACAGCCAGGCCCTGGCCGCGGCCGAGAAAGGCGGTGCCTGATGCTGTGGAACACCATCTGGCTGGCGCTGCGCTCCATCCGTCGCAACCTGCTGCGCTCATTCCTGACGGTGCTGGGCATTGTGATCGGCGTCAGCGCCGTGATCACCATGGTCACCCTGGGCAATGGCGCCACCGTGGCCGTGCAGAACCAGATCTCCGGCCTGGGCACCAATCTGCTGCAGGTGCGCTCCGGCCAGCGCATGGGGCCGGGCGCCACCGTGGCGCCGTCGTTCAAGGACACGGATGCCACGGCCATCGCCCAGCAGATCGGCGGCATCCAGGCCGTGGCCCCCGAGGCGCGCTCCAGTGCCACGGTGGTGGCTGGCGGGCGCAACTGGTCCACCAGCGTGATCGGCAGCACCAATGACTGGCTGATCACCGGCAACTGGAAGCTGGCTCAGGGCCGCGAATTCACCGACGAAGAACTGCGCGCCGGTGCTGCCGTGTGCATCATCGGCGCCACCTTGCACCGCGAGCTGTATGGCAACAGCGCCGATGTGATCGGTCAGCAGCTGCGCATCAAGGGCTTTTCCTGCAGCGTGATCGGCCTGCTGGACTCCAAGGGGCAGGGTGCCTTCGGCAACGACCAGGACGACACCGTGCTGATCCCGCTGAACACGCTGCAGCGCCGGGTGACCGGCAGCAAGCGCCTGAACACCATCCTGGTATCCATGGAAGACGGCAGCGACCCCGAGCGTGTCAAATCCAGCATGAACCAGTTGCTGCGCGAGCTGCGCAAGCTGGCCCCCAGCGATGAAGACAACTTCAACGTGCTGGACACCAAGCAACTGGCCGACACCATGGCCGGCACCACCAAGGTCATGACCACGCTGCTGGGTGCGGTGGCAGCGGTGAGCCTGCTGGTGGGCGGTATCGGCATCATGAACATCATGCTGGTGAGCGTGACCGAGCGCACCCGGGAAATCGGTCTGCGCCTGGCCATCGGCGCGCTGGAGCGTGAAGTGCTGCTGCAGTTCCTGATCGAGGCGGTGGTGCTGGCGGCACTGGGCGGGCTGGCCGGCATTCTGATTGCCACCGCCGCGTCCTATGTGTTGGCGCAGGTGATGGGCGTGCCCTATATCTTCAACGCCGGGGTGAATGCGCTGTCCTTCATCTTCTCCGCCGCCATCGGCGTGGTGTTCGGCTACTTCCCTGCCCGCCGTGCGGCGCAGCTGGACCCGATCGAGGCACTGCGCCACGAGTGAGCCGGTCGCCAGTCTGCACCGTGGCGGTGGCCACACCCCGAACGCCATCCCCCCGGATGGCGTTTTTTCATGGGCGTTCAGGTGCCTGCACTGGCGGAGCCCACTCCGGTAGCAGTGACCGATGCTGTGTGGGGTAGGCGTGCCATGCACGGGGCTACCGCCGGTGCAGGGGTTCCGGTGTCTGGTGCTGGGGAGGCTGTGGATGGAGCGCCTGTCCTGGAGAGGCCGCAGCCCTGTGCCCCCTTTTACCTTTTTACCCTTTGAGCGTGAGCGCTCCTCGGCACCAGGCGCCGGCAGCGTTCACCACCACCGATGGGGCAGAACAAGGGACGCTGCGGGCAATGGCACCGTGCATTGCACCGCGACGCTCGAAACCCGCAGGCAAAAAAGAAGCCCGTCAACGTCGTGCAACGTTGCGGGCTTCATGCTGTCTGGCGTGCCGGTGCTAATCAAGAGGAGAAGAAAGGTGACAGGCCAGTCAACAAAAGGTGGGCAGCGCGCGCTGCACTGCCCGGAAGACGGGGCTTACTGGATGCTCAGCTGCACCGAGGTGTCCACCGGCTTGCGCTGTGCCAGCACCAGGGTCAGCACACCGTTTTCCAGTTTGGCGCTGCTGGCAGCGGCATCGATGGCATGGGGCAGTTCCCAGCTGCGCTGCACCTGGCGGGGTGCGCCTTCCACGCTGCTGAGGTGCACCTGGTGGTCTTCGATGCGCAGTTGCAGCTGCTCGCGGGCCAGGCCCGGCACATCGACGGACAGCGTGGTGGCGTCCTCGGTGGAGGTGGCGGTATAGCCGGCGGTCTTGGCAGCGGCATGCTGCGAGGCTTGCAGGAAGCGCTGCAGGGCCAGATCGGCCTGGTGGGAAGCGTTGAAGGCAGAACGGCGGATGACAGGCGATGCGAAGAACATGGTTGTTGGGCTCCTATACACTGCGCGGCGCTCCGGTTGGTTGCCGCATGCTCAGCAATTGCAGGCTGTGCCGGGGTTTTCAAGGGATGATTTGGTATGAATAAATTTGGCTCGCAGGGCTTGAAAAACCGCCAACCAGCGCTATCGCGCAGGCATCAGGTGGCATCTTCACTGCGCAAAATGGTGCTGGCCGGGGTGGCGGGTGCCACGGTATGGGGCCTGGGGGGCGTGGTTTCGGCAGCGTTGGCGGCCAGCCCCGCCAAGTCCGGTACGGCCGCTGCAGCGCCCACCGGCGCCCCCATCCAGCTGGCGCTGGTGGAAAGCCTGTCCGGCCCGTTTGCCAACACGGGCGAAGCGGTGTTCCGCAACATCCTGATGGCGACCGAACGTGTGAACGCGCGCGGTGGCGTGCGCCTGCAGGGCGATGCGGCAGCCCATCCGCTGGTGGTGCAGCGCTTTGACAGCAAGGGCCAGAACGAAGAGGCGCTGTCCGCACTGCGCGCCGCCATCGACGGTGGTGCGCGCATCATCCTGCAGGGCAATTCCTCGGCCACGGCTTCGGCGCTGCTGGACGCCATCAACAAGCACAACCAGCGCGAACCCAAGAAGCGGGTGTTGTTTCTGAACTATTCGGCCGTGGACCCGGCCTTCACCAACGAGCGCTGCAGCTTCTGGCATTTCCGCTTTGACGCCCATGCCGACATGCGCATGGCCGCGCTGATGCAGCTGGTGCAGGCCGACAAGGCGCTCAAGAACGTCTACCTGATCGGCCAGGACTACAGTTTTGGCCAGGCCGTGCTGGGCGAAGCCCGGCGCCAGCTGGCCGCGCGCCGCCCGGAAGTGACCGTGGTGGGCGACGAGCTGCACCCCGTGGGCCGCATCAAGGACTTTGCCCCCTATGCGGTGAAGATCAAGCACAGCGGTGCCCAGGCGGTGATCACCGGCAACTGGGGCAACGATCTGACGCTGCTGGTCAAGGCCGCGCGCGAAGTGGGCTTTGACGGCATGTTCTACACCTTCTACGGCAACGCGCTGGGCGCGCCCGCTGCACTGGGCGATGCCGGTGTGGGCAAGGTGGTGGCCGTGGCCGACTGGCTGCCCAACACGCCGGGCGCCGCCAGCGAACAGTTCTACCAGAGCTTCCGCCAGCGCTTTCCCAAGCCCGAAGACGACTACGCCCACCTGCGCATGCAGATGATGGTCGAGGCCCTGGCCCAGTCCATGCAGAAAGCTGGCAGCACCGAAGCCGCCGCCGTGGCCCGCGCCATGGAACAGGTGCAGGTGCAGCTGGCCGGCCGCACCGGCTACATGCGTGCCGCCGACCACCAGTTCCAGCAGCCGCTGGCCGTGGGCGTGATGGAACGCCAGGGCACACCGGGGGTGAAGTTCGATGTGGAAGGCTCGGGCTATGGCTTTCGCGTGGTGCGCGAGATCACGGCCTTGCAGGCCGAACTGCCCAGCACCTGCCAGATGAAGCGTTTCTGAGTTCCGGGGACGGCTGCGGCATGCTGCCGTGCTGTCCCGTACCGCTGCGCAATGACAAAAAAGGCCCGCATCTGCGGGCCTTTGGCATGGGGCACTGCGCGGCGCTTACGGGGCGCTCGCCGCGGAACGGGGCGCCTGCGGTGCCGGCTCCAGGCTGGCTTCCTGCACGGCGGCTGCCACTTCCTGGCCCAGGTCGTACACGGCCATGGCGTAGTAGCTGGACATGTTGTAGCGGGTGATGGCGTAGAAGTTCTGTGTGCCGATCACATAGGTGGGCGCATCTTCGCCGTTGAGCAGTTCCACCAGCGCCAGCGGTCCCTGGTGGCGCATGCCGCCATCCAGCGGAATGGCACCCAGCTGCAGCATCTGGTCTGCGGTGAAGCTGGGCTTGATGTCCGGTGCCAGCAGCGTGGCCATGTCGGTGCCGTTGGGGTTGAAGGCCACGCCGTACTGCACCGCCATGCCGGGCTGCCAGCCGTGGCCGCGGAAGTAGTTGGCCACGGAGCCAATGGCGTCCACGGTGCTGTTGTAGAGGTCGACCTTGCCGTCACCATCAAAGTCCACGCCAAACCGGGCCAGGCTGCTGGGCATGAACTGGCCCAGACCCATGGCACCGGCAAAGCTGCCCAGCGCCTGGGTGGGGTCCTGGCGGGCACTCCAGGCGGTGGTCAGGAACTGCGCCAGCTCGCCCTGGAAATAGGCCACGCGCTCGGCCAGGCGCGGGTGGTTGGCGGGGTAGTCGAAAGCCAGCGTGGCCAGCGCGTCGAGCACGCGGAAGTTGCCCATGTTGCGGCCGTAGATGGTCTCCACGCCGATGATGCCGACAATGATTTCCGGGGGCACGCCATAGGTTTGCTCGGCGCGCTCCAGCGCGGCGGCGTTCTCCTGCCAGAAGCGCTTGCCGGCCTGCACGCGCACCGGGTCGATGAAGCGGCTGCGGTACACCGCCCAGCTGCGGGCCGTGGTCTTCTTCGGGCCGGTGCTGGGCGTCATCAGACGGCGGACCTGCTCCAGCTTCTGTGCCTGGCCCAGTTGCTGGCGCAGCCAGGCGGCATCGATGCCTTGCTGCTGGGCCAGGGTATCGGCCCAGCGCAGCGCTTCGGCACGCTGGCCGTAGCTGTTGTCCACAGCGGCCGCAGCGCGGGCTTTGGAGTTTTTGGGGCTTTGCGCGTAGCTGGGGAGGGCGCACGCAGCGATGCAGACAAGAGCAACGGGAAGCAGACGGGTCATGAAATCTCGGTGAGGGGGGACGGCCCGGCAGCCAGGGCAGGAAGCGGAACTCCCACCGCAGCGCTTGCGGGCTGGCTGTGCCGGGGTGGCGCAGGCATTGCGGGCATGTTCCATGCATTCCCGCCAGGCCGGCAGCGCCGCGGCACCGAACCCCCATTGTGCGATGGTCCGCAGTGCTCCCACGCAAGTCCATGTGCCGGGCAGTGGGTATTTTTTTTGTGAAGGGCCGCACCGGGCCGTTGCGCGGTGCGCAAAGCCGCCGTGCACACCGCCTCCGTCCGCGGCAGCAGGCCGTGGCGCACAGCCCTTCGCTGCCAAGCTGACCGCCCGCCAACAGGCCAGCAACGCAGTCGTGTACTCGCTGCGGGCGGCCCGCAATGACCGTGTTAAGCTGGTCCACAAGGCCCTTGCGCAGCGCCTGTGCGTGCTGCATCCATTGGGGGCCATGGCTGAAAAAAACAAAAACGGGGACAAGGAAAATGGGCAGAACAGGCTATTT
This sequence comes from Comamonas terrigena NBRC 13299, assembly GCF_006740045.1. Taxonomy (NCBI): domain Bacteria; kingdom Pseudomonadati; phylum Pseudomonadota; class Betaproteobacteria; order Burkholderiales; family Comamonadaceae; genus Comamonas; species Comamonas terrigena. The sequence continues at coordinate 3,439,163 of NZ_AP019749.1, read as the reverse complement.
TTCCCACAAGGATTGCTGGAAGCATGAGATGGGTCCTGGGCATCCGGAATGCCCGGAACGACTGGACGCCATCGAGGACCGCCTGCTGATCACCGGGGTGTTCGACGGTCTGGAGCGCGTGGAAGCGCCGCTGGCCTCGCTGGCCGATGTGGAGCTGGCCCATGACCGCATGCATGTGGCGGCCCTGCGCGGCCTGACGGACCGGCTCAAGGAAGAGGTGCAGGCCGGCGGCCCCGCGTATTCGCCGCTGGACACCGACACCTCCATCAATGTCCACACCTGGGATGCGGCGCTGCGCGCCGCCGGGGCGGCCGTAGCTGCCACCGATGCGGTGATCGACGGCAGCCTGGAAAATGCCTTCTGCGCCACCCGCCCGCCCGGCCACCACGCCGAGCGCGCCAAGTCCATGGGCTTTTGCTTCTTCAACAACGTGGCGATTGCGGCCCTGCACGCCCTGCAGCGCCGCCACCTCAAGCGCGTGGCCATCGTGGACTTCGATGTGCACCACGGCAACGGTACGGAAAACATCCTGGCCGGCGACGACCGGGTGCTGATGGTCAGCTTCTTCCAGCATCCGTTTTACCCGTTCAGTGGTGACAAGGAACCGGCGTCCAACATGCTGAACCTGCCGGTGCCGGCCTATACCAAGGGCATGGATATCCGCGAGCTGGTGGAGATGATGTGGATTCCCCGCCTGGAAGCCTTCAAGCCCGAAATGATCTTCATCAGTGCCGGCTTCGATGCCCACCGTGAAGACGATATGGGCCAGCTGGGGCTGAACGAGCAGGACTTCGCCTGGATCACCGAGCGCATCAAAGACGTGGCGCGGCGTTTCTCCAAGGGCCGCATGGTGTCCTGTCTGGAAGGCGGCTATGTGATGAGCGCCCTGGCTCGCAGCGTGGAAGCCCACGTCCGCGTGCTGGCCGATATCTGATTTCGTCTGGGCATAGCAACAGGAGCGTCGGCCATGATGGATTTGCAGAATGTGGACCAACTGGTGGAAGTGCAGCGCAGCCCGCAGGGCGTGGTGCGCATCACCTTGAACGATCCCCAGCGTTTCAACGCACTGGGTGCCGAGATGCTGGTGGCGCTGCAGCAGGCCCTGGATGCCGTGGCCGCCGATGCCTCGGCCCGCGTGGTGGTGCTGGCCGCGCAGGGCAAGGCCTTCTGCGCCGGCCACAACCTGAAGGACATGGCGGCCAACCCCCAACTGGCCTATTACCAGCAGCTGTTTGCCCAGTGCAGCAAGATGATGGTGAGCATCGCCCGCCTGCCGGTGCCGGTGATCGCGCGGGTGCAAGGCATGGCCACGGCGGCCGGTTGCCAACTGGTTGCGCAGTGCGATCTGGCGGTAGCCAGCAGCGCGGCCAGCTTTGCCACCAGCGGAATCAACTACGGGCTGTTCTGTGCCACCCCCAGCGTGCCGCTGGTGCGCAACCTGCCCATCAAGCAGGCCATGGAAATGCTGCTGACCGGGGACTTCATCGATGCGGACACCGCTTTCGCCCGCGGGCTGGTGAACCGGGTGGCCGAACCCGACGCGCTGGATGCCGCCGTGGAGGCGCTGGTGCAGTCCATTCTGGCCAAGCCCGCGGCGGCCGTGCGCATGGGCAAGGCCCTGGTCTACCAGCAGCGGGAACTGGGGCTGGAAGCGGCCTACCAGCTGGCAGGCCAGACCATGGCGGCCAACATGATGGATGCCGATGCCCAGGAAGGCGCACAGGCCTTCGCGCAAAAGCGCAAGCCACACTGGCAGGGCTGAGACGGACGTCCGCTCTGCCGTCGCGGGCAGCGTTGCGGCTGCGCCCGGAATGCCTTGCCATGTGCTGGTGGTCGGCAGGGAGCTGCAGGGCAGAGTGCCGGCGAGGGCATGCGCCCGCGCTGCCCCGGTGCGGATGGCCTCCGGGTAGGTGGTAACCCGAGGTTGGGCCGATTTCCACGCACACTGTCGCCGTTGTGTGCATAAAATAGAACGATCGTTCTTTTTTGTGCCGGCAAGGACCGTGTGAATTGTCAGGAATTCCCCCGCTGCTGCTGCAGCGCCGCATAAAATGAGTCGGTTTACGTAAACGTCAATCTTCCAAGAAATCAAGGAGCCGCAGCATGAAGGTATTGGTCCCAGTCAAGCGGGTGGTGGACTACAACGTGAAGGTCCGCGTGAAGTCGGACGGCACGGGCGTGGACATCGCCAACGTCAAGATGAGCATGAACCCGTTTGACGAGATTGCGGTGGAAGAAGCCGTGCGCCTGAAGGAAAAAGGCGTGGTCACGGAAGTGATCGCGGTCTCGTGCGGCGTGGCCCAGTGCCAGGAGACGCTGCGCACGGCCATGGCCATCGGTGCCGACCGCGGCATCCTGGTGGAGACCGATGCCGAGCTGCAGCCGCTGGCGATCGCCAAGCTGCTCAAAGCCCTGGTGGACAAGGAACAACCCGGCCTGGTGATCCTGGGCAAGCAGGCCATTGACGGCGACAACAACCAGACCGGCCAGATGCTGGCGGCCCTGGCCGACCTGCCCCAGGCGACCTTCGCCTCCAAGGTCGAAGTCGTGGGCGACAAGGTCAACGTCACGCGTGAAGTGGACGGCGGCCTGGAAACCGTGGCCCTGACCACCCCGGCCATCATCACCACCGACCTGCGCCTGAACGAGCCGCGCTACGTGACGCTGCCCAACATCATGAAGGCCAAGAAAAAGCAGCTGGATGTTCTCAAGCCCGAAGAGCTGGGCGTGGACGTGGCGCCCCGCATCAAGACGCTGAAGGTGGCCGAGCCTGCCAAGCGCGGTGCCGGCGTGAAGGTGCCGGACGTGGCCGCTCTGGTGGACAAGCTCAAGAACGAAGCCAAGGTCATCTAAGACAGGCAGCACAAGGAGATCATAGAAATGACCGCACTCGTTATTGCAGAACACGACAACGCTTCGATCAAGGGCGCAACGCTGAACACCGTGACGGCCGCCAAGGCCTGCGGGGGCGATGTGCACGTGCTGGTGGCCGGTGACAACGCCGGTGCTGCGGCTGCTGCCGCGGCCCAGATCGCCGGCGTGTCCAAGGTGATCCACGCCGACGGCGCCAGCCTCAAGGACGGCCTGGCCGAAAACCTGGCCGCCCAGGTGCTGGCGATCGCCGGCAACTACAGCCACATCCTGTTCCCGGCCACAGCCTCGGGCAAGAACGTGGCCCCCCGCGTGGCCGCCAAGCTGGACGTGGGCCAGATCAGCGACATCACCAAGGTGGACAGCGCCGATACGTTCGAGCGTCCCATCTACGCCGGCAACGCCGTGGCCACCGTGCAGTCGGCCGACGCCGTGAAGGTGATCACCGTGCGCGGCACCGGCTTTGATGCAGCGGCTGCCACCGGCGGCGCTGCGGCCGTGGAAACCGTGGCCGCCGTGGCAGACTCGGGCAAGAGCAGCTTCGTGGGCCGTGAAGTGACCAAGAACGACCGCCCCGAACTGACGGCCGCCAAGATCATCGTCTCCGGTGGTCGCGCCCTGGGCTCGGCCGAGAAGTTCAACGAAGTGATGACCCCGCTGGCGGACAAGCTGGGCGCGGCCATCGGCGCTTCGCGCGCGGCAGTGGACGCGGGCTACGCCCCCAACGACCTGCAGGTGGGCCAGACCGGCAAGATCGTGGCACCGCAGCTGTACATCGCCGCCGGCATCTCGGGTGCGATCCAGCACTTGGCAGGCATGAAGGACTCCAAGGTGATCGTGGCGATCAACAAGGACCCGGAAGCACCGATCTTCTCGGTGGCCGACTACGGGCTGGAAGCCGACCTGTTCCAGGCCGTGCCGGAACTGGTGAAGGCGCTCTGAGCCACCACCACAGGAAAGAGGGGCTGCGTGCCCCTCTTTTTCCGTCTGCCATCAGCACAGGATGCATGGGCATGCCACCGCCGCGTGGTGCCATGCCCATGGACCCAGGCGCCACAGCGGCTGCACAGCGCAGCCAGCGCGCACGCGCCGAACCCATCCCTCAATCAAACCCAAAGAGAAGGTGACAAGATGAGTTACACAGCCCCCGTCAAAGACATGCTGTTTGCCATGGAACATCTGGCTGGCATCGCGCACGTGGCGCAGATCCCCGGCTTTGAAGATGCCGGTCTGGAGACCGCGCAGGCCGTGCTGGAAGAGTGCGCCAAGCTGTGCGAAGGCGTGGTGGCACCGCTGAACGTGCCGGGCGATGTGAACCCCTCTGCGTGGAAAGACGGCAAGGTCACCACCACCCCCGGTTTTGCCGATGCCTTCAAGCAGTACGCCGAAGGCGGCTGGCAGGGCCTGCAGCACCCCACGGACTTCGGCGGCCAGGGCCTGCCAAAGACCATTGGTGCGGCCTGCATCGAAATGCTCAACAGCGCCAACCTGAGCTTTGCGCTGTGCCCGCTGCTGACCGATGGCGCCATCGAAGCGCTGCTCACGGCCGGCAGCGATGCGCTCAAGACCACCTACCTGGAAAAGCTGATCTCCGGCCAGTGGACCGGTACCATGAACCTGACCGAGCCCCAGGCCGGCTCGGACCTGGCCCTGGTGCGCACCAAGGCCGAGCCCCAGCCCGATGGCACGTACAAGGTGTTCGGCACCAAGATCTTCATCACCTACGGTGAGCACGACATGGCCGAGAACATCGTCCACCTGGTGCTGGCCCGCGTGGCCGGTGCACCCGAAGGCGTGAAGGGCATCAGCCTGTTCGTGGTGCCCAAGTTCCTGGTCAATGCCGACGGTTCGCTGGGCGCGCGCAACGACGCGCACTGCGTGTCCATCGAGCACAAGATGGGCATCAAGGCTTCGCCCACGGCCGTGCTGCAGTTCGGCGACCACGGTGGCGCCATCGGCTACCTGGTGGGCGAGGAAAACCGCGGTCTGGAATACATGTTCATCATGATGAACGCGGCGCGCTACGCCGTCGGCATGCAGGGCATTGCCGTGGCCGAGCGCTCCTACCAGCACGCCGTGGCCTACGCCAAGGACCGCGTGCAAAGCCGTCCCGTGGATGGCTCGGTCAAGGCCAGCGCCACCATCATCCACCATCCCGATGTGCGTCGCATGCTGATGACCATGCGCGCCTACACCGAAGGCTGCCGCGCCATGGCCTCGGCAGCGGCGGCGGCCTACGATGCCGCCCACCACCACCCGGACGCCGAAGTGCGCCAGGCCAACGCCACCTTCTATGAATTCATGGTGCCGCTGGTCAAGGGCTACAGCACGGAGATGAGCCTGGAAGTGACCAGCCTGGGCGTGCAGGTGCATGGCGGCATGGGCTTCATCGAAGAAACCGGCGCCGCGCAGTACTACCGCGACGCCAAGATCCTGACCATCTACGAAGGCACGACCGCCATCCAGGCCAATGACCTGGTGGGCCGCAAGACCGCACGCGATGGCGGCACCTCGGCCAAGGCCATTGCCGACCAGATCGCCAAGACCGAAGCCGCGCTGCGCGCCAGCGGCACGGCCGACGCCCTGGCCCTGGCCCAGCGCCTGCAGACCGCACGCGAAGCCTATGTGCAGGTGGTGGATTTCGTGGCCGGCCAGACCAAGGCCAGCCCCAACGCCGTGTTCGCCGGCAGCGTCCCCTACCTGATGCTGACCGGCAACCTGGTGGCCGGCTGGCAGATGGGCCGTGCGCTGCTGGTGGCCCAGGACAAGGCCGCCCAGGGCGAGGATGTGCAGTTCATGCAGGCCAAGGTGGCCACGGCGCGCTTCTATGGCGACCACATCCTGACCAAGGTGCCCGGCCAGGCCGAGTCCGTGCTGCACGGCGCCGATGCCGTGATGGCGCTGCCGCACGAAGCTTTCTAAGTCAGGCTATCAAAAAAGTGAGCTGGAGTCGCTTGTGTGGCAGGCACTCCAGCCTTTTTTTGTCATATTAGAACTTTTAGAGGAGACATCGTCATGTCCAAGATTCCTGCGGCGCTGCAAAAACTGGCGCTGCCCGTCATCGGATCGCCGCTGTTCATCATCAGCAACCCCAAGCTGGTGATCGAGCAGTGCAAGGCCGGCATCGTCGGCTCCATGCCGGCCCTCAACGCGCGCCCTGCGGAACAGCTGGAAGACTGGCTGGCGGAAATCACCGAAACCCTGGCCGCCTGGGACAAGGCCCATCCCGAACAGCCTTCGGCCCCGTTCGCCATCAACCAGATCGTGCACAAGAGCAATGACCGCCTGGAACACGACATGCAGGTCTGCGCCAAGTACAAGGTGCCCATCATCATCACCAGCCTGGGCGCGCGTGAGGACGTGAACCAGGCCGTGCACGGCTGGGGTGGTGTGGTGCTGCACGACATCATCAACAACAAGTTCGCCCGCAAGGCCATCGAAAAGGGCGCTGACGGCCTGATCGCCGTGGCAGCCGGTGCCGGCGGCCACGCCGGGGTGAAAAGCCCGTTTGCCCTGATCCAGGAAATCCGCCAGTGGTTCGACGGCCCGGTGGCGCTGTCCGGCTCCATCGCCACGGGCGACGCCGTGCTGGCCGCCCAGGCCATGGGTGCAGACTTTGCCTACATGGGCTCGGCCTTCATCGCGACCGAGGAAGCCCGCGCCGCCGACGAGTACAAGCAGGCCATCGTGGCCGGCAATTCGGACGACGTGGTCTACAGCAACCTGTTCACCGGCGTGCACGGCAACTACCTGGCCCCGTCCATCCGCGCGGCCGGCCTGGACCCCGACAACCTGCCGGTGTCCGACCCCAGCGCCATGAACTTCGGCTCGGGCCGTACCAAGGCCTGGAAAGACATCTGGGGCTGCGGCCAGGGCATCGGCGCCATCGAGCAGGTGGTGCCCACGGCCGAACTGGTGGCCCGCCTCAAGCGCGAATACGCCGCCGCCCGCCAGCGCCTGCAACTGGCCGCTGCCTGAGCCCGTGTTCCAGTGCACCAGTCCGGTGCGAGACTGGACGCATTGCCGGTGATTGTTACAATTGATCTGCCCCGGTAGGCCCAGGTCTGCCGTGCGCAGCCGCCAAGCCCCTGTGTGCCATTGCCCTCTGCCAAGAGGGTGGTGTACCGCAGGGGTTTGTCTTTTTTTGCGCGCTCCGTGGAGCGCGGTTTCTTGTTTTTTTCTCTATGCAATTGAAATCCCTCGGCGCCGTGGCGCTGGCATCGCTGGCGTTGGCCACTTCCGTACAGGCCGCTGAACCCACGCCCCAGGCCGTGACCGACATGTTCCTGAAGTCCATCGTGCACATCGATGCCAAGTCCATGGAAGCCCTCAACGCCTACCTGCGCCCGGCGCGGACCTTTCCTGGTCAAGGCGATTTCATCAATGTGAAGGAAATGCTGGAAGTCGACCGCGACTACGCCAAGGAAATGGCGGCCACCTTCCTGGAAAACGTGAAGCTGAGCGACGCCGACAAGAAGGCGCTGGAGCCGGCTGCCGTGCAGCTGTTCGCCAACGTGCGCGATTCGCAAAAGCGCATCACCTGCACCATGGGCCAGCCCCAGAAGGTCACCGAAGGCGTGCATGCCGAGATGTTGGCCGTCAACGTGCCGTTCAAGTGCCTGGCGCCCAATCCGCCGGAAAAGGTCGTGGCCTTCCTGCAGCGCGCAGGCGGTGCCAAGTGGGACCTGGCCCAGTACCGTGAAAACGTGCAGACCCTGGCCAAGGGCTTCGAAGCCGCTCCGCTGACCCAGGTCTGGGAAGCCGAGTTCCCGCTGGCCACCGAGAAGAAGAAAAAGCCGCTGGTGTGGCAGAACAACTTCCCGCGTGAAACCATCGACGTCACGCCGCTGCAGTACTGATCGGCATTCGGCGGACCTGCACCCCTGCTGGTGGCTCCGCCACCGATGCGGTGCAGACCGCCATCGTGACCCTGGACCCCGGTGGGGTGGCGGTGTGCCATCTCCCGCCCTCCGCCGGTGCCTGCGGCACCTGCACACAAGCGCCCCTCGGGGCGCTTTTTCTTTGCCTGCGCAGCGCAGGGTGACAGCCACATGAAACCGGCTTTAACCCTGTTGCCGTCCGGGTGAATTGATGGAAATCAACGCCGCAGTGTTTCACTCGACTACCTGAGCCAGCGTGGAAGTTGTTTTGCAGAAACCCTAGCATCTGCATAAATTTCAGTAAATACTGAAAATTCAGAAACACATGAAATCGACTGACTTCGATCAAACGGCAGGCGCACCGGCAGGCACACCCCAGGCTTCACGCCTGCGTGCCGACCACGGCACTGCGTGGTCGGTGCTGGCGTCGCTGCTGTGGCTGCCTCAGGCGGCATTGCTGGCGGTCGCCGTGCAGTGGATTGCCGAAGGGCGGGCCGCCGAAGTCGGGCGTCTGGCACTGGGCCTGCTGGTGCTGGGGGTGGCCAAGGCGGTCTGCGAGGGCCGTGGCATGCGGCTGAGCTTTGATGCTGCCCGCACCCAGCTGCAGGCGCTGCGCGCCCAGGTGGTGCAGCAGCTGGCCAGCAGCTCGCCGCTGGACACGCAGCGCGCGCCGTCTGGGCAGGCCGCCAGTGCGGTGGCCGAACAGGCCGAAGCCATCGTGCCCTGGCTGTCGCGCTACCAGACGGCCATGTGGCGCACGACCGTGGTGCCGCTGGTGCTGCTGCTGGCCGTGGCCTGGCAGTCCTGGGTGGCGGCCCTGATCCTGCTGGTGGCCGCGCCGCTGATCCCCTTGTTCATGGCCATCGTGGGCTGGCGTGCACAGGCCGCCAGCGAGGCGCACATGGTGCAGCTGGGCCAGATGAATGCCTTTTTGCTGGATCGCCTGCGGGGCCTGACCACCTTGCGCGCCCTGGGTGCGGTGGATTCCACAGCGCAGCGCCTGCGGGCCCATGCCGAATCGCTGCGCCAGCGCACCATGCGCGTGCTGCGCATCGCCTTTCTGTCCTCTGCTGTGCTGGAGCTGTTTGCCGCGCTGGGCGTGGCCATGGTGGCCGTGTATGTGGGCTTTCACCTGCTGGGCTATCTGGAGTTCGGCACCTGGCAGGGCCGGCTGAGCCTGGGCGAAGCCCTGTTTGTGCTGCTGTTGGCCCCGGCCTTCTTTGACCCGCTGCGCGAACTCTCCGCCGTCTGGCACGACCGCGCCGCCGGCACCGCCGCGCTGCAGACCTTGCAGCACATGGCCTGTGGTGCCCAGCCTCTGCCGGGTGCGCTGGCGGAGGTCGCTTCCACTGCGCAAGCTGCCCCCGCCCGCGTGACCCTGCAGGCGCTGCAACTGCCCGGGTCGGCGGCCGCCACGCCGCTGGTGCCGGTGGATGTGGACATCCAGCCGGGTGAGCATGTGGCCCTGTGGGGTGCCAGCGGCAGCGGCAAATCGCTGCTGCTGGCCCAGATCGCCGGCCTGTTGCCCACAGACCAAGGGCAGGTGCTGGTCGATGGCGTGCCCATGGCCGATGCCTCGGCCCCGGCGCTGCGCCGTCGCATGGCCTGGATGGGCCAGCACCCACATGTGTTCGCCGGTTCGGTGGCGCGCAATATCAGCCTGGACCGCCCCGATGTGGCAGGGGCAGACATTGCCCCGGCCTTGCAGCAGGCCGGCCTGGGCACGGTGCTGCAGGCACGGCCCAGCAGCAGCCTGGGCGAAGGCGGGCAAGGCCTGTCAGGCGGCGAAGCCGTGCGCCTGGCTCTGGCACGCCTGGCCGTGGCCGCCCCCCATGCTGGCGTGCTGCTGGTGGACGAACCCACGGCACACCTCGACCCCGCCACGGCCGCGCAGGTCACGCAGGCGCTGCTGCAGCTGGCCCAGGGCCGCACCCTGGTGGTGGCCACCCACGATCCGCTGCTGGCTGCCCGCATGGACCGGGTGGTGCAGCTGCAAACGCAAACCCCAATCCCAACCCAAGCCCAAACCCCGGAACAAGGCCCAGCGCCAGCATCCGCTCAGGTGCAGGAGGGCGCGGCATGAAGCGCACACGTCCATCGCTGGGCGCCATGCTGGCAGCGCTGGCTGCCATGGCACCGCGCCGCCTGTGGCTGGGCGGCATGGCACTGGCCTGCCTGACGGTGCTGATGGGCATGGCCCTGCTGGGCCTGTCCGGCTGGTTCATTGCCGCCACGGGGCTGGCCGGGCTGGTGCCGGCCACGGCCCTGGTGTTTGATGTATTCATGCCCAGCGCCGGCATCCGGCTGCTGGCCCTGGGGCGCACCGCCGCCCGCTATGGCGAGCGCCTGGTCACCCACGATGCCACGCTGGCCGTGCTTGCCGCGCTGCGCGAGCGCCTGTTCCGCAGCTGGGCACCCGCTGGTGCTGCCTCGCAGCTGCGCCTGCGTCCGGCACGCTGGCTGCAGCGCCTGACCGGCGATGTGGATGCGCTGGACAGCCTGTACCTGCGCCTGGCCGTGCCCCTGGTGTCCGCCTGTGGTGCGGCGCTGCTGGCGGCCGTGGTGCTGGGCGCCATGCACTGGCAGCTGGGCCTGCTGCTGGGGCTGTGGCTGCTGCTGGTCGGCACCGCCATTGCCGTGGTGCTGGCGCGGCGCGCCCGCCGGCCCGCATTGCGCCGCGCGGCGGCGCTGGAACGGCTGCGCTCCCAGGCTGTGGACCTGGTGGCCGGGCAGACCGATCTGCTGATGGCGGGGCGCCTGCCGGCACAGTGCGCGCGCCTGGCGGCGACCGAGGCCTGCGTGGCCCAGGCGGACCGCCAGCTCAACCGGCTGGAGGCGCATGCCACCGCCGCCTATGGAGTGGTCAGCACATTGACTTTGGTGGGCGTGCTGCTGGCCGTGGGCTGGCTGGCCGAGCAGGGCGTGATCGGCGCCCCGGGGGCCGCACTGGCCTTGCTGGTGGCCCTGGCCGCGATGGAGCCGTTTGCGGCGCTGCGCCGGGGTGCCGTCGAGGCAGGACGCACCTGGCTGTCCATCCAACGGCTGGCACCCCAGGTGGTGCAGGCACCGGTGGCCGATACTGCCGTCCATCTGCCGCCGCCCGGTGTGGCGGCCGTGCTGGAGCAGGTCAGCGCCAGGCACCAGGGCAGTCCCCGCTGGGCCTTGGAAGCGGTGAGCCTGCAGATCCCGGCCGGCACCCAGGTGGCGGTGGTGGGGGCCAGCGGCGCTGGCAAAAGCACGCTGCTGTCCGTGATCGCGGGCGAGCTGCCCGCCACGCAAGGCCATGTGGCCGCGCAGCCCGGCACCTGGCTGACCCAGCGCACCGAGTTGTTCCAGGACAGCCTGCGGGACAACCTGCTGCTGGCCTGCCCCGGTGCCAGCGACGAACGGCTGTGGCAGGCGCTGGAAGACGCGGGCCTGGCCAGCGATGTGCGCGCCATGCCCCAGGGGCTGGAGAGCCGGCTGGGCGAGGGCGGTCTGGGCCTGTCCGGCGGGCAGGCGCGCCGCCTGGCGCTGGCGCGGCTGCTGCTGCACCCGGCGCCGTGCTGGCTGCTGGACGAGCCCTCCGAAGGACTGGATGCCGCCACCGCGCGGGATGTGCTGGCCTGCCTGCAGCGGCAGATGAAAGGGCACACCGTGATTGTGGCTACCCACTTGCGCAGAGAGGCGGAAAGCGCCGATCGTCTGCTCTGGGTGGAAGGTGGTCGCTTGCTGGGCGACGCCCGGCGCGGCACAGCGGATTTTGACAAGCTGCTGGCACGGCTGCGCGATGACGCCGCCACCCCGGCAGCGCATGCAATGGCCAAGGGTTTTTAAGAGAGAAAGGAATTCCCCATGGACCTCGACATCGTCGACTTATCGCGGCTGCAGTTCGCGATAACGGCGCTCTACCACTTTCTGTTCGTGCCGCTGACCCTGGGCCTGTCGATTCTCATCGCCATCATGGAGACGGTGTTTGTGATGACCGGCCGCACAATCTGGCGCGACATGACCAAGTTCTGGGGCGTGCTGTTCGGCATCAACTTCGCCATGGGCGTAGCCACGGGCGTGGTGATGGAGTTCCAGTTCGGCATGAACTGGAGCTACTACAGCCACTACGTGGGCGACATCTTCGGTGCTCCGCTGGCCATTGAAGGGCTGATGGCCTTCTTCCTGGAAGCCACCTTCGTGGGCCTGTTCTTCTTCGGCTGGGACCGGCTGAGCAAAGTCAAGCACCTGATCGTGACCTGCCTGATGGCCATCGGCACCAACTTCTCGGCGCTGTGGATCCTGGTGGCCAACGGCTGGATGCAGAACCCCGTGGGCGCCGCCTTCAACCCGCAGACCATGCGCATGGAAGTGACCGACTTCTTTGCGGTGCTGACCAACCCGGTGGCACAGGCCAAGTTCGTGCACACGGTCTCGGCCGGCTATGTGATGGCCTCGCTATTCGTGCTGGGCGTGTCGGCCTGGTACGTGCTCAAGGGCCGCCACCTGCACCTGGCCAAGCGCTCGATGACGGTGGCCGCCTCGTTCGGTCTGGCCGCCTCGCTGTCGGTGGTGGTGCTGGGCGACGAGTCCGGCTACCTGTCGTCCGAACACCAGAAGATGAAGCTGGCCTCGATCGAAGCCATGTGGGAGACCGAGCCCGCACCGGCGGCCTTCACCGCCATCGGCTTCCCGGACCGCGAAGCGCGCGAAACCCATTTCGCCGTGCACATCCCCTGGGTGATGGGCCTGATCGGCACGCGCTCGCTCAACACCGAGATCCCCGGCATCAACCAGTTGGTGAGCAACGCCGAAGGCTATATCCGCAGCGGCATCGACGCCTATGACGCGCTGCAGACCATCCGCAGCGCCAGGTCGGACGCCGAAGTCCCTGCCGAGGCGCGCACGCGCTTTGAGGAAAAAGGTGTCTACCTGGGCTACGCGCTGCTACTCAAGCGCTATGTAGACGACCCGCGCCAAGCCACCGCCGAACAGATCCAGAAGGCGGCGACCGACACCATTCCCCCGGTGGGCCCGTTGTTCTGGAGCTTCCGCGTCATGGTGGCCCTGGGCATGTTCTTCATCGTGCTGACCGGCACTTTCTTCTGGCTGTCCGTGCGCCACAGGCTGGATGCCTACCCCTGGCTGCTCAAGGTGGCCGTGCTGTCCATCCCGCTGCCGTGGATTGCGGCCGAATGCGGCTGGGTCGTGGCCGAGCTGGGCCGCCAGCCCTGGATCATCGAAGGCGTGCTGCCCACGGCCATGGCCGTCTCCCACCTGGGCGCCGGCACGCTGCTGCTGACGATTGCAGGCTTTGTGCTGATCTACACCGTGCTGCTGGTGATCGAACTCAAACTCATGGTGCGCGCCATCCAGAAGGGGCCGGAGCATGAGAGCGAGCCGCACCTGAGCTTCTACGAACCCATGATCCAAAAGCTGGCCCGCGCCCGCTGAATGCAAGCAAGGAGTACACAAAAATGATCTTGCATGAACTGATTTCGTATGACGTGCTGCGCGTCATCTGGTGGCTGCTGCTGGGCGTGCTGCTGGTGGGCTTTGCCGTGACCGACGGGTTCGATCTGGGCAGCATGGGGCTGCTGCGCGCCACGGCCAAAACCGATGTGGAACGCCGCACCGCCATCAACGCGGTCGGCCCCGTGTGGGAAGGCAACCAAGTGTGGCTGATTCTGGGCGGCGGTGCTATCTTTGCCGCCTGGCCGCAGCTGTACGCGGTCTCCTTCTCCGGCTTTTACCTGGCCATGTTCGCCGTGCTGGTGCCGCTGATCCTGCGCCCCGTGGCCTTCAAGTTCCGCAGCAAGCGCGAGAGCGCTGCCTGGCGCAACGGCTGGGACTGGGTACTGTGCATCACCGGCCTGGTGCCAGCGCTGCTGTTCGGCCTGGCCGTGGGCAATGTGATCCTGGGCGTGCCTTTCCGCCTGGGTGACGATATGCGCATCTACTACGACGGCAGCTTCTTCGGCCTGCTGACACCGTTCGCGCTGCTGTGCGGCCTGGTGTCGCTGTCCATGCTGCTGATGCACGGTGCGTCCTGGCTGGTGTTCAAGACCGAGGGCGAAGTCGCCCGGCGCGCAGCCAGGTACGGCGTGCTGTTTGCGCTGCTGACCACCTTGCTGTTTGCCGCCGCCGGCGTGTGGCTGGGCAGCATCAACGGCTATGTCATCACCAGCGAGATCAGCCACATCGGCCCCTCCAATCCGATGAACAAGACCGCTGCCGCAGTCGCTGGCGCCTGGATGCACAACTTCCAGTCCTACCCCGCGCTGTGGGTCGTGCCCGGTATCGGTCTGGTCATGCCGCTGATCGTGGCCCTGGGCCTGCGCAGCCGCCGCGAATGGCTGAGCCTGCTGGGCAGCGGCCTGGCGATTGCCGGCATCATCCTGACCGTGGGCGCTGCCATGTTCCCCATGATCCTGCCGTCCACCGTCGATCCGCGCTTCAGCCTGACGGTGTGGGATTCCTCCTCCAGCCATGTGGTGCTGTTCATCATGCTGGTGTGCGTGCTGATCTTCCTGCCCTTGATCCTGGCCTACACCAGCTGGGTGTACGCGGTGCTGCGCGGCAAGGTTGATATCGCTGCGATTGCCACCGGCAAAGGCCACTCTTACTAACCGGTAGAAAGGAATTCGATATGTGGTATTTCGCGTGGATTCTGGGCCTGCCACTGGCCGCCGCTTTTGCTGTGCTCAATGCCATGTGGTACGAGCTGATGGATGACGAGGCCACCCGCCGCCGCATCCTGGAGCGCACCAGCAAGCTGCCCGAGTAAAGGCCGCAGGCACAGTGCCTTTCGTCGCTGCATGGCGGCGGAGTCGCAGAGACTTTGCAGAGCCGCGGTGACCGAAGGTGCAGTCAGCCGCTCCGGATTCGGTCGCCCGTTCGGGTGCCCAGGCAAGGCCTGGTGCTGTGATGGCACCAGGCCTTGTGTTTTTGGGGGCGGCGCATAGCAGAGGATGCAGGCCCGTTTTGTACCGCCGTTGACATCTGGTCATGCAACAAAGCGTGTGCATGCGGTGCACAGCCACCGATTGCTGCTAGGGTAGTCCGGTCAAGATTCCCATCTCTATCGCACAGCAAGGAGGAGCCGTGATGGAAGCGCGCAGCGAACCGATTTCCCGCCAACACCACCGCAAAGAGGGCCTGGGCACCACCGGCCGATGGGCGCTGGTGGCCGTGGTGTTGCTGGGAGCGGGCTATGCCGGTTGGCACTACTGGGGCAGGGCGCCGGCAGCCCTGGAGACACCGCCTGTCGCAGCGCCCGCCCCTGCGGCCCCGGCGCCCACCATCACGGAACCCGCACCGGCAGCGCCTGCGGCGGAGCCGGCCGCTGACACCTCCCATCCGCTGGAACCAGCGGCCGACGCCCAGGGCCGCCCGCCGCTGGCCGGTGGCGATGGCGACGGCCTGGCCCAGGCTGTCACGGAATGGCTGGGGCGTGAACGCACGCTGCGCTTTGTCGCCACCGACGCTCTGGCACGCCGCATTGCGGCCACGGTGGACAACCTGGCGCGCAGCCAGGCGGCCTCGCGCTTGTGGCCGTTGCACCCGGTGGGCGGGCGCATGGCCGTCACGCAGACCGACGACGGACGCATGGAGATCGCGCCAGCCAACGCCGCGCGCTACGAAGCCGTGGTGCGCTTTGTCGTGGGCCTGGATGTGGAGCAGGCCGGTGTCCTGTACCGCCGTGTCTACCC
The DNA here is from genome assembly GCF_006740045.1 of Comamonas terrigena NBRC 13299. Classification (NCBI taxonomy): domain Bacteria; kingdom Pseudomonadati; phylum Pseudomonadota; class Betaproteobacteria; order Burkholderiales; family Comamonadaceae; genus Comamonas; species Comamonas terrigena. Next base: position 3,423,733 of record NZ_AP019749.1, on the reverse strand, counting down.
GGTGCTGCAGCAGGCCTATGAAGAGCTGGGCTATCCCGGCCAGCGCTTCAATGACCGGCTGGTGGCGGTGATCGACCACCTGCTGCAGACCCCCGAACCTCCCGGGCCGCTGGCGCTGAAACTGGTACAGGTGCAAGGCCAGCTGGCGCCCCAGCAGCCGTGGCTGCGCTACGAGTTTGCCGATGCGGATCTGCAGTCCCTGTCGGCAGGGCAGAAGATCCTGCTGCGCATGGGCGTGGAACACACCCAGCGCATCAAGGCCCAGCTGCGGGCACTGCGGGCGCAGATCACCCGGCGCTGAGCAAAAGGCCCGCGCCCTGCGGAATGCACGGGTGCAGCCCTTCGCACTTCGAGGGCTGCGCACGCAAAAATGGCCTGCAGTTGCAGGCCATTTTTTTGTGGTCGGCGCAGGGGCTGACAGCGCAAGCACCAGGGCAGCGCCGTACCCCTGCAGGTACTCAATCCTGCGGGTCCTTGCCGCCCTTGGGGTCCTTGGGCTTGGCACGGCCGGTGAGCTTGTCCTTGATCTCCAGCACCCGCGTCACGGCGGCGCCCATGCCCATCAGCTGCATGGCGGTTTCGGGTTGCAGGCGCTGCACATCGTCAAACCAGGTCATCAGCTTTTCGATCAGCTCGTACATCTCCTGCATGCGCTTTTGCGCATGGCGTTCGTCGTCGGACTGGGCCTCTTCCAGCAGGGCCGAACGCAGCATGGACTGCGTGGGCTCGATCTCGCGGCGGCGGCGCTCCTCGGCCAGGCGGCGGAAGATGTCCCACACATCCTGCGGCGCCTCAAAATATTCGCGGCGGTCACCGGGCTGGTGGCGCAGGTTCACCAGGCGCCACGACTGCAGTTCCTTCAAGCCCATGCTGACGTTGGAGCGCGAAAACTCCAGCGTCTCCGCAATCTCTTCCGCATTCAGCGCGCGCGGCGACAGAAACAGCAGCGCGTAGATCTGACCCACCGTGCGGTTGATGCCCCAGCGGCTGCCCATCTCGCCAAAGTGGGAGACGAACTGCCGGTTCAGGGAAGGAAGGGGTTGAAGCTGACTCATAAAGGAATTGTGCCTGTGAATTTAAGAATTTCAGCACTTCCTGAAATTGTCCGCAATGCAGGCTGGGCCGGAGGGCGGCCGCGCCGAACGGTGGCTTGCATCGGGGTCACCGGCCCGGCGCGGGCGGGCTCAGCGGTGCAGTTCGCCCGCGTTCTCGGGCTGGAAGTCGATGCCGTCCACCCGCACCGTCACCTTCTGGCCCGTGGGGCTGGGCATCTGGAATTCGTCGCCCACGCTCAGGCCCAGCAGGGCAATGCCCACCGGGGCGAACACCGACACCTTGTCCGCGCTGCCATCCATGTCCTTGGGGTAGACCAGGGTCAGGGTGTTGCTCTTGCCGCTTTCCAGCAGGGTGAAGCGCACGGTGGAATTCATGGTCACCACGGTGGCGGGCATCTGGGCCGGCTCCAGCACATCGGCACGGTCGAGTTCGGCTTCCAGCACGGCGCGGCCCGGAAACTCGCCCGGCATTTTCTCCAGCAGGGCTTCGATGCGCTCCAGGTCCAAGGTCGACAGAGTGATGGTGGGCTTGCGCTCCATGGCGGTGCTCCTTGCGGGATGGGGTGAAAGTCGGTCCGCCAGGCTCAAAAAAACAAAAGCCCACACGGACAAAAGCCCGGGCAACGGGGTTGTCCGGGCCAAGGCAATGAAAAGCACCAATTTGGTGCGCTGTCCGTATTGTGGCGCTTTGCCGCGCTCCTGCCAAGCCATCTCGCACGCTGCCAGTGCGAATTGCTTCGGCGGCGTGCAGCTTTCAAAAAAGGAGCTAGCTGTGGGCGCCGGTATTTGCTGGGAAGCGCTGCGGCACCGGCCACACCGTCTCCGGGCCTGACGAAACCGCCACTGAACAAGCCCCTGCTTGCATCAAGGTTCCGGCACCTGTATTGCTTGAATAACTGTATTTATATACAGTTATCTCATGTCTTCCTATCGCGACCAGCATTCCGATCTGCCCGCCCAGCCCGTGCCGCTGCACAAGGGCCGGGGTGCGGCCAGCTGGATCGCCCACCGCTTTGCACGCGATGCCCGGGAAGCGTTTGACGATGGCTGGGCGGATCCGGCGGTCAATGCGGCCGGCGCAGAAGGGGACGACGGCGAAGCGGCAACTGCCTTGCGCACGCAGCTGGAATGGGAGCAGTGCAAATCCGCCCTCAGCCGGCATGACTCTCCCGACCTGCCGTTTCACCTGGGCCTGAATCCCTACCGGGGCTGCGAGCACGGTTGTATCTACTGCTACGCCCGGCCCACGCACAGCTACCTGGGCTACTCGCCAGGGCTGGACTTTGAAACCCGGCTTGTCGCCAAAGCCAATCTGCCCGAGGTGCTGGGGGCCGAGCTGTCCCGCCCCCGCCATGTGGCCGCACCGGTGATGCTGGGTTCGGTCACCGACTGCTACCAGCCCATTGAGCGCGATGTGGGCCTGACCCGCCGCACCATCGAAGTGCTGGCCGCCGCGCGCCACCCGTTTTCCATCGTCACCAAGGGCAGCGGCATCGAACGCGACCTGGACCTGCTGGTGCCGCTGGCCCGGCAGAACCTGGTGGCGGTCTATGTCACCCTGACCACGCTGCAGCCCGATCTGGCGCGCAGGCTGGAGCCCCGCGCCGCCGCACCGCACCGGCGCCTGCGCACGGTGCGCGCCCTGGCGGAAGCCGGCGTGCCCGTGGGGGTAAGCCTGGCGCCGCAGATCCCGTTCCTGAACGACGACCTGGAACAGGTGCTGGCCGCCGCGCAGGCCGCCGGCGCACGCCAGGCCTTCTATGCCGTGCTGCGCCTGCCGTGGGAGCTGGCGCCGCTGTTCGAGGAATGGCTGCGCCTGCACTACCCGGACCGCGCCCAGCGCGTGCTGGAGCGGGTGCGCGATCTGCATGGCATCAGCGAGGAGGGCCGTGCCGAAGGCAAGGTCTACCAGAGCCAGTTCGGCCAGCGCATGAAAGGCACCGGCGCCTGGGCCGACATGCTGGCCCAGCGCTTTTCCCTGGCTTGCCGCAAGCTGGGCCTGAACCGCGAGCGCGTGCAGCTGGACTGCAGCCAGTACCACCCCAGCCTGCTGGGTGGCCAGCAAAGCCTGTTTTGAGTACGGATGACCGTACAAGAAAAAGGTGAAACCGCTGTGCGGCGGCGCCCGCCGCTAGGCTGCAGCCGGTGTATTCGCACAACGAACAAAACAGACAAAAAAATAGACAACAGCGCGCGAATCCCATGGGGACATCGGCCCCTGTACAGGCACTGCGGCCCAGCGGCTGGCGCGGCTCACCCCCCACATGCGCCCCACACACCATGCATACCTCCTGCCTCGCACGCTGCGGCCGTCGCCACAGCGGTGCGCTGGCCACGGCCTGTGCAGCCGGGATCGTGTTGGCGCCAGGCATGTTGTCGATGATGAAGACCTGTCCCAGCGCGCGGCTTGCATGGTCGGCGAATGCCTGAGTCACCACGTCGGTGGGGCTGCCTGCGGCAAAGCACACTACCAGCTTGATGGGCGTCGCAGAGGCTATGAAAAGTGCAACTGCCAGCGATGGGCAAGCCCGCATCGCATGCGATTTTGTCGTCGGTAAAGCGGTACTGGCCACACCAGCTCCAGGCCTGACGGGACCGCAACTGAACAAGCCCCTGTCTGCATCAAGGTTCCGGCCTACCGTTTCACCTGAGCTGGGATCCCTGGCGGGGTTGTGCGCCGCAGTGGTGGAGATCCTCGAAAGCAGCGCGGACCGGGATCGTCACGTTTTAGCTTCAGCTTCGGAGCATCTGCGATGCAAGGATGTTGGATTCACATCCTGTCGACTGTTAGTTCTTGCGCGGGTGTATGGGTTGCCCAGGGGTATCCAACGTCGTAGTCAAAATGCGGCCGTGGGTGGAATCTGTGACAAACAGCTGCTTGCGCTGCACGCCGCCAAAAGCCAGGTTGGTGGTGGAGCTGCCTGGCACACCACGCAGCACCTGCACCGGTTCAGCCCGGTGGTTGAGCACCCACACATGGCCCAGTCCGGGGTTCGCCACCAGCACATGGCCTTGAGCATCGACAGCCAAACCGTCAGGGCCGCTCGGCCCATACGACGTAAAGAACTGGCTGACCTTGGCCACACTGCCATCGGGCAACAGCGGCACCCGCCACACGCAGTTGCCCCGTGTGACCGCCAGGTACAGAACGCGTCCATCGGGCGACAAGGCCACTCCGTTGGGGCTGGGCACGTTGTGCAGCAGCAGATCAAGCTGGCCGTTGGGCCGCAGGCGGTACAAGCGTCCGCTGGGGTCATGCAGGCCGCTCTGCCCCTGGTCCGTGAAGTACAGATTGCCTTCGGCGTCAAAGATCAGATCGTTCACACCTTTGAAGCTCTCGCTGTTGCGACGCTCCAGGAACGGGGTGACAGCGCCGCTGGCCACATCCAGGCGCACCAGCCCGTTCTTGTAATCCGTGATCAGCAAGGTGTTGGCATCCAAAAATTTCATGCCATTCGGTTCGCCGTCGTACTCGGCCACCAAGCTCCACATGCCCTGCGGGTCAATGCGGAAGATGCGGCCCCAGGGAATGTCGGTCACGTACAGATTGCCGGCTCCGTCAAACACCGGGCCTTCCAGGAACGAGTCGGTGATGGTGCCTCCCCGGTTGGCATCGGCCCAAACGCTGGGCGCGGGGCGGCGGAAAACGTCCGGCATGACGCTGAACGTTTCCAGTTCGCGGACTTCAGGGGGCTGCAGCAGAAACATAAGAACAGCTTTCCTATTTGTGAAACATCAAATCCCGGCCCGCCGGATCCGACCAGTTGGCTGGGCAGGGACATCCAATGGGATTTTCAACAGTGATCGAACCCATAGAGCTGGCCCGGGTTGTCCGACAGGACGCGGTGCATGGCCGATGCGGAGCCGCACCAGGCTTGGAGCAGATCGACCAGGTCGGCGTCATTCACGCTACCCGGAGCCTCGGTGGTGTGCGGCCAGTCGCTGCCCCATACCAGCCTCTGCGGAGCATCTCTGACCAAGGCATGACCCAGGGGCAGGGTGTCGGCATAACTGGGGCCGTGCACCGACGAGCGCATGTAGGCCCCTGAGAGCTTGACCCAGGTCCGGCCACCATCGAGCAACCGGCGCAGCACCCCATAGGCCTCGGCTGCCGGACCTTCGGATGGATCTATGTGCCCCAGGTGGTCGATGACCAGCGGCACCGGCAGCTTGTGCAGCCAGGGTGCCAAGGCCACTATTTGCTCAGGGTGGGCAAACACCTGCAGGTGCCAGCCTGCGCAATCCCTGTGGCGAACCACCTTATCGGCCAGGGTGGTCAGCATCTCGGCTGTGGTGCGTCCCCAGGACTGGGGCGAGACAAAGTTCACCCGCAGCCCGCACACACCGCGGGATGCAAGATGGGTCAGTTCAGAGGCATTCACCGTGGCATCCACCACAGCCACACCGCGTGCGCTGTCGCCCAATTGCGCCAACGCATCGAGGGTACAGGTGTTGTCGGTGCCATAGGTCGATGGCGTCACGACCACCGTGCGCGATGTCCCCAGGCGCTGCTGCAGCATCCTGTAAGCTGCCACGGGAGCCGAGGGCGGTGTGCGATGCCAATGCGGCGATGGAGCGAAACGCGCGTCAAAAATGTGCATATGGCTGTCGCACGCAAGCGCAGGCAATGTGCATGAAGGGCGGTTCACGCCTGCGGAATGCGGCACGGGTGTGGATAGCGGCGGCAGCTCCATCGCTTCAGTCCAGCTTGATGTGGCCCTTGCGCACCACCTCGCCCCATTTCGCATCCTCCTGCTTCAGGAACACAGCGAAATCGGCGGGTGTCGATCCAATAGCCTGGGCACCCAGGTCGGAAAGGCGCTGCTTCACGGCATCCTCCTTCAGCACTTCGGCCAGGGTCTGCTGCAGCTTGGCCGCCACAGGCTCGGGCGTGCCGGCCGGCAGGAACACCCCGTTCCATTCATACGCCTCATAACCGGGGATTACCGTCTCGGCCACGGTCGGCACATCGGGCAGGCGCTTGGAGCGCTCGGGAGCCGATACAGCCAAGGCACGCAGCTTGCCACCCGAAATCAAGGGGTAGGTGGCAGCGACGGTACCGAACATGAAATCCACCTGCCCGCCCATGACATCGGCAATTGCCGGGCCACCGCTCTTGTAGGGCACGTGCACCATGTCCAGATTCAGTTTCTGGCGGAACAGTTCTGCCGCAAGGCGCTGCACGGTGCCGCTGCCACCGGAGGCGAAATTCAGCTTGCCTGGCTCGGCCTTGGCCCTGGCAATCAGGTCGCTCACGCTCTTGAGCGGCGAATCGGCCTTCACGACCAGCGCATTGGGCGCCAGCAGCACCAGCGACAGCGGCTGCAGCGCGTTCGCTGCGTACGGCATCTTGGGGAACAGGTGCGGGTTGATGGATTGCGGTGTGGCGTCGTACAGCATCGTGTAGCCATCCGCGGGTGCCTTGGCGACGAAGCCTGCGCCGATGGTGCCGCTGGCTCCAGCCTTGTTGTCCACGATCACGCTGACTCCCAGCTTGGCGCCCAGACGCGTGGCCACCACGCGCGCCACGGCATCTGCCGCACCGCCGGGGGCATATGGCACGACCATGGTGATGGTGCGCTCGGGAAAGGCTGCATGTGCAGCCACGGCGGCACAGGCACAGGCCGCCAACAGGTATTGCTTGAGGGATTTCATGGTGATTGCAGGCTGATTAGAAGAAAAATCTGCTGCTCTGGGTGCAGGGCGCAGCGCGGCCATACCGTCATTGCTTGTCGATGCCGACCTTGGCGGCCACGGCCTCCCACAGCAGGGCATCGGTCTTCAGTTTGTCGGCGAATGCCGGGCCGCTGACCACCCGCGGCACTGCGCCCAGGTCGTTGGCAAAAGCCTGCACGTCAGGGCTGGCCATGGCCCTGGCGATTTCCGTGCGCAGCCGCTCCAGTACCGCATCCGGTGTGCCCTTGGGAGCCCACAAACCCGTGAAATTGACCACCTTGTAGCCGGGAACTCCGGCTTGTGCAAAGGTCGGAACCTCGGGCAGCGCCTGCAGGCGCTGGTCGCCGCTCACAGCCAGCAGGCGCACCTTGCCGCCACGCACCTGTCCCATCACCCCCGGGGTCGAGGCAATCTGGAAGTCGATGGTGCCGCCCAGCAGCGCCAGGGTGGCCTCTCCTGCGCCTTTGAATGGCACGTGGGTGGCTTTCAAGCCGCTGCTGCCTTGCAAGGCCTCCGTCGCAAAGTGCGGCATGGTTCCGGCACCACCGGTGCCATAGTTCAGCTTGCCGGGGTTGGCCTGCGAATAGGCCACCAGATCGCCCAGCGTCCTGAAAGGCGATCCCGCCGCCACCACCACAGCGGTGGGTGCGAAGTTGAAGCCTGCTACCGGCACCAGGTCCTGCGTGTAGTCCCAGGGCAGTTTCTTGAAGACCTGCGGCAGGATGGAGTAGGTGGTGTCGTTGGCCATCAGCGTGTAGCCATCGCCTGCTGAACGTGCCACCTGCTGGGCTCCGATCGTGCCAGTGGCACCGGCCTTGTTCTCGACGAAGAAGCTCTGGCCGGTCTGCTCGGTGAGCTTTTGCGCGATCCGGCGTGTGACCTGGTCCACGGCCCCGCCCGGGGGATAGGGCACCACAATCTTGACGGCCTTGTTCGGATAGGGCGATGGCGGCTGTGCGCTGGCGGCACTGCTTGCCAGCGCCAGGGCCGCGCACAGGGGAAAATACATGCGTTTCATGGATGTGTCTCCTTGCGAAAGCGTCATTCGGCCTTGAGGTTCAGGTCGCGTGCGATCTGCGTGTAGGTAGCGACTTCGCGCTCCACCTGCCTGGAAAAGGCTGTACCGCAGGTGGCGTTGGCGTCCAGTCCCAGGCCGCGCAGCTTTTCGGCTGCGGCAGCACTGCCGGAGAATTCGCGCGCGACCTTTTCCAGCTGCTGCGCGATGGGGTCCGGCAAACCGGCCGGGGCCAGCACGCCGTACCAGGCGTCGGCCGAATAGTTGCCTCCACCGGCCTCGGCGAACGTGGCCACTTGCGGCAGCAGCGGCGAGCGCTTGGGTGAAGCCACGGCCAGTGCCTTGAGCTTGCCGCTCTGGATCTGCGCCAGCACCGAGCCCAGGGTGGCGAACGAGCTGTCGAGCTGGCCGCCCATCAGGTCGGTGACCACGGGCGCTGCACCCTTGTAGGGCACGTGGTTGAGCTGCAGGCTGTTGGCACGCGCGAACATCTCTGTGGCGAAATGGCCCGAACTACCCATGCCCGCCGTGCCGGCCGTGGTGCGGCCCGGCGCCTTGCGCACGTGGGCCATGTAATCGGCCAGCGATGCCACTGGCAGGCTCGGCCCCACCACGAGCACCGTCGGGCTGGTGGCCACCGTGCACAGCGGCTTGAAGGACTTCACTGCGTCGAACTTCACCCGGCCGCTGTATAGCCCCGGGATCATCGTGTGGTTGGTGGCGCCGAACAGCAGCGTGTAGCCGTCGGCCGGTGCGCTGGCCACGGCTTGTGCAGCCAGGATCGTGTTGGCGCCTGGCTTGTTGTCAATGATGAAGGCCTGTCCCAGCGCGCGGCTTGCATGGTCGGCGAATGCCCGCGCCACCACGTCGGTGGGGCCGCCTGCGGCAAAGCCCACCACCAACTTGACGGGCTTGGACGGGTAGGCGGCTGTCTGTGCGTGGCAGGTTGCAGAGGCGATGAGAAGTGCCACTGCCAGCGATCGACAAGCCCGCATCGCATGCGATTTTGTTATCGGTGGAGCGGCCCGGGCGACCTGGCAGGGCGCAGCGGAGCCCCGCTGGCCTGAGCGTGTGTACATGTCTTGTCTCCTGTAGTGGACCCCGTCGAGCGGGGTCTCTTTTATGGGAGGAAGCTTAGAGCAGGCTCCAAGCTTCGCAGCGGGCCTCAGGCCACGGTTGTCTGGGCCAGCACGGCCAGCAAGTTCTTGGCAGCGCCCACGCCCATGTTCACGTAGGCATCGCTGGTGACGCCACCGATATGCGGACTGAGAACGAAGTTCTTCTCGCCCTGGAACGGGTGACCTGTGGTCATCGGCTCCACCGCAAAGCTGTCGAGACCGGCGGCCATCACCTGGCCGGAACGCACGGCGGTCAAAAGGTCTGCCTCATTGACAAGGCCTCCGCGTGCCGTGTTCACCACGATCACGCCGCGCTTGCACTGGGCCAATGTGGTGGCGTTCAGCATGCCGCGGTTTTCGTCGGTCAGAGGGCAGTGCAGCGAGATGGCATCGGCCTCTCGCCAGATGGTTTCCAGGTCTACGCTCTGCACGTAGTCAGGCAGGTTCTTGGCGAAAGGATCGAAGCCGATCACGCGCATGCCCAGGGCATCGGCCATCTTGGCAAAGCGCAGGCCGATGGCGCCCAGGCCCACGAGGCCCACGGTGCGACCACCCAACTCCAGGCTCTTGTGCGTGGCCTTGTCCCAGTGCCCGGCGTGCATGCGCGCGTCCAGTGCCACCACGGACTTGGCGCATGCCAGCAGCAGCGCCAGTGCCTGCTCGGCCACCGCGGCGGCATTGGCACCCACGGCCGCCACCACTTCGATGCCGCGTGCCTTGGCAGCCTCCTTGTCGATGGTGTCTGTGCCGCTGCCATGCTTGGAGATGACCTTCAGCGAAGGCGCCGCGTCCATCACAGACGCACCCACCTTGCCGTAACGCACGATGATGGCCACCGGGTCGTGCTGCCGACTCAGCGCCACCATGTCTTCTTCGGTAGGGGTCTTGCCGGCGTAGACGATTTCGTAGCCGCTGAGCAGGTCCAGCGCCTGCTGCGCCAGGTCGGCGCCTGTGATGATGATGGTGGGGGCGCTCACAGCGATTCTCCTTCCTTGAGCACGCCGGCGGCGTGCAGCGCGGCAGGCAGCCATTTGGAGGCTGTGTCACCGCGAGCGATGGCCTCGATGCGCGCGGCCTCGTCGGCCACTTTCTTGTCGGCCAGGGCCAGCATGGCAGGTGCCTTGGCGCGTTCGATCACGACCACACCATCGGCATCGCCCACCACCAGGTCACCCGGGTTCACCATGGTTCCACCGGCGGAGATGGGATGGTTGATGCGACCAGGCACAAACTTGGTGGGGCCGGCAGGGTTGAAGCCGGCGCTGAATACGGGAAAGCCCAGGTCCAGGATCTCCAGCTTGTCGCGGATGGCACCGTCCACGATCACACCGGCCAGGCCGATCTTCTTGCAGGCGCTGAGCATCAGTGTGCCCATCAGTGCCGCGGTCTGGTCTCCCTTGCCGTCGATCACCAGCACATCGCCGGGCTTGGCCAGCGCGATGGCGGCGTGGATCATGAGGTTGTCGCCGGGACGCACTTCGACGGTGAATGCGGGGCCGGCCAGTTTCATGTCCTGGTGCACGGGGGCAATGCGGGCGTGCATGGTACCGCGGCGGCCGGCCACGTCGGCCAGGATGGCGGCCTGGAAGGTGCCGGCCTTGGCGACCACATCGGCGCTGACGCGCTCGATGTCACGGATCATTTCGGGAAGTTGGCTCATGGTGTGGTTCCAATAGGGTTGGGGGAAAGATGCAGTACGGTCAATGGCAACAACATGGGCCTCACTCGGCCTTGATGTTTCCGTCCTTGATGACCTTGGCCCACTTGGCCGAGTCGGCCTTCTGCAGGTCGCCGAGCTGTTTGGAAGTGCCGCCCACCAGCGTCACACCGAGGCGGTCTGCCAGTGCAATGAGTGCGGGGTCTTTCAGCGCCTGGTTGATGTCCTTGTTCAGCCGCTGTACGACGGCTGCAGGCGTCCTGGCTGGCGCGAACACGGCCTGCCACTGCTCCACCACAAAGTCGCGCATTCCAACTTCGCCCATGGTGGGCACCTCCGGCAGCGCCTTCAGGCGTTGGGCCGAGGTGACGGCCAGCGCGCGCAACTTGCCCGACTGCACGTGCGGCAGCGCTGCGGCAACGGGGGCGAACATGAACTGCACCTGCTCGGCCAGCGTGTCCTGCAGCGCCGGCGTGTCGCCCTTGTAGGGGACATGGATGAAGCGCGCGCCCGTTTGCTGCTGAAGCAGCTCACCCTGCATCTGCAGGATGGTGCCGTTACCGCCCGAGGCGAAGGCCAGCTTGCCAGGCTGCGCCTTGGCTGCGGCCACGAGGTCGGACACGGTCTTGAACGGTTGGTGTGCGCCGACCACCAGCATGTGTGGAATGGTGCCGATGATGGCCACCGGCTCGAACGCGGCGATATGGTCATAGGACAGCTTCATCAGGTGCGGTGCGATCGCCTGCGGGCCGATGGAGGTGCCCAGCAGCGTGTAGCCGTCCGGCTGCACCTTGGCGACGAAGGCCGCACCGATGGTGCCGGTGGCGCCGGCCTTGTTGTCCACGATGACGTTCGTTCCCAGTGACGCGCCAATGCGCTGCGCCACGTTGCGACCCAGCACGTCGGTGCTGCCGCCCGGCGGGTACGGCACCACCCAGGTGATGACCTTGCCGGCGGGCCAGTCGCCTTGCGCCTGCAGGGGCGCCACACACAGCGGTCCCAGCAGCGCAGCGCCTGCGGCGGCGATCAGTGCGCGGCGTGTGCGACCCGGTGAAGAAGAGATGGCTGTCGATGCGTTCATGGTTGTCTCCGTATGGTTGTTATGAAGAGGCAAGGGGTGCGAAGCCGTACAGCGCCGCCGGGTTGTCCACCAGCACGCGCTGCAGCGCGGAGGGTCCCCCGTTCTGGTGCGCCCAGTCGGCCAGGCGGTCGATCTGCCGAGCGTCGTCCGGCATGGGCTGCATGCCGGACGAGGCGGTGGCGTGGGGCCAGTCGCTGCCCCATAGCACGCGCTGTGGTGCGGCGCACAGGTAGCCTGCGGCCAGCGCATCCAGCGCGGGGTCGTCCATGGCGTGGTGTTCGCTCACGATGTAGCCTCCGGACAACTTGATCCACGCCCGGTCGGCCTGCAGCAAATCGAGCAGCAGGGCATGGGCGGGGTGCCGGCCCGCCAGCGCGGGTGCGATGCGCCCGAAATGGTCAAACACCACGGGTACCGGTAGATGGCGCAACACTTCCCCCTGCATGGCCAGCATGTCCGGCGCCATCAGCAACTGCAGGTGCCAGCCCAGCGGGGCGATGCGGTGCGCCAGCGGTCGCAACAAGTCCACCGAACCTGACACGCCGAGTGACAGGTTCAACCGCACGCCGCGCACACCGACGGCGTGCAGGCGCTGTAGTTCGGCATCGCTCTCGCTGCCGTCGATCACGGCCACGCCCCGGGCATCGGAACCCAGGGAGGCCAGTGCTTCCAGCATGCAGCGGTTGTCGGTGCCGTAGGTGGACGGTGTGACCAGCACGGTGCGCGTGGTGCCAATGCGCTTTTGCAAAGCGCGGTAGTCATGTACCGAGGCATCGGGCGGCAGCAGCCTGGCCCCCGCGGCTGCCGGAAAGCTGCTGTCGTAGACATGTACATGGCAGTCACAGGCCCCCGCCGGGAGCGGCGTTCTGGGGCGCGCGATGCCCGTTGAGAAGCGCACGGGCGCAGCAAGGCTGTCGCGATGCATGGTGGTATCCACTGGAGGGGAGAACGCAATGCAGCGTCAGTTCAGGCTGGCTCCAGAGTCCTTGACCACCTTGGCCCAACGAGGAACTTCCGACTGCAGCAGCAGGCGGAAGTCTTTGCTGCTCCCTCCAAGGACATCACCGCCCTCTGAGCGCAATTTCTCCGCGACATCTGCTTCAGCCAGTGCCGAATTGATAGCGGTGTTCAGCTTCTGCACAATGGCATCCGGTGTTCCCGCTGGCGCCAGGATGCCGAACCAGGTGATCGCTTCAAAGTTCTTGCCGCTGGCTTCCGCCATGGTCGGTGTCGCGGGCAATTGGCCGGAACGCTGCTTGGACGTGACCAGCAGAGGGTGCAGTTTTTCGTTGCGCACCTGGCCGATCAGCGATGGAATGGAGCCCACAAAAAGATCAATCTGTCCGCCAGACAAATCGGTGATCGCCTGTGCAATGCCCTTGTAGGGGATGTGGCGCAGCTTGACCCCGCTGGCCTGTTCGATCTGTGTCACTGCCAGATGGGCCACGGTGCCGTTGCCCGCATAGCCCACGGTAATCATGTCGGGCTTTGCTTTGGCGGCCTTCAGCACTTCGGCCATCGACGTGAAGGATTTGCCGCTGACCATCAGGATGGGTGAAGACGACACCAGTGCCACAGGGGCCAGATCCTTCAGCGGATCGTAGGGCAGCTTTTTATACAACGCCGGATTGATCGCCAGGTTGCTGGTCTGTCCCATGACCAGGGTGTATCCGTCTGGCGAGGACTTTGCCGCGGCATCCACCCCCAGATTCCCGCCTGCTCCGGGCCGGTTATCGACAACGATATTCCAGCTGGTCTTTTCCGTGACTTTTTGGGCCACGGAACGGGCAATCATGTCCGTGCCTCCGCCGGGAGGAAACGGCACGATCAGGCGAATGGGCTTGGTGGGGTAGCCGGCCTGGGCGTGTGCGCTCACCGCGGCAACAGCCAGTACGGAAGCGCCGAACATCCACGTGCAAAGGCGCGCAGACATGGAAATGGCTCGTGTCGTGATGGTCATACGTTGTCTCCGTATCGTTTATTTGTGCTCCCACTTGGTCATGCGCCGAGGGGTGCCTGACTCTAAAAAAAAGTTTCAACGGGTACAATGGAGTTTCGTACAACGAAACAGATTGCACCATGAGCAACCCATCCGCCAGCCACGCAAGCTCACCGTCGAGCGATGTCTCGGCAAGCCAAATCGTCGCGGAACCATCCACCGGCAGCGTGACGGCCGTCGTGCGAGCGATGCAGGTGCTGGATGCCTTTGCTTTGGGAGAGTCGCATCTGCCGTTGGCCGAACTGAGTCGCCGCTGCCAGTTGCACAAAACCACGGTGCTGCGCATCGCGCGCACGCTGGCCCTGTCTGGCTATCTGGTCCAACGCGAGGATGGGGATTGGCGTCTTGGCCCTGCGGCGGGCTGGCTCGGTGCACGGTACCAAGCGGGCTTTGATGTGCAGAACGTGCTGGAGCCGGCGTTGCGTGCATTGACATCCGCCAGCGGAGAGAGCGCTGCGTTCTATGTCAGAGAAGGAAGCGTGAGAACCTGCCTCGTGCGTGTCGAAGGACCTCAGGCGCTGCGGCACCACGCGCGCATGGGTGAAGGCCTGCCTCTGGACCGGGGCTCGCCAGGGCGCGTGATCCTGGCGTTCTCGGGGGAGCCTGGCGCGCTGTATGAAGAAATCCGCCAGCGGGGCTTTCACTGGTCCATCGGGGAGCGCGAGCAAGGAGTTGCAACCATTTCAGCTCCTGTTTTTGGAAAGCACTGGCGCCTTCTCGGTTCGGTGTGCGTGTCTGGTCCAGCCTCCCGTTTGCCACAGCAAAGGTTGGAAGAGATGGCCCCCACAGTCATTGCTGCCGCCAATCAGCTCTCTTATGCATTGGCAGGCCATACCGGTGCGACGGCGCCTGCAGTCAGAGCAAGCCATTGGCACCCTTGATACATGCCCACGCCTGGTGTTTCGCGCACGAAAACCGCGGGTAGTGCTTCGATGAATTGACCGAGCAGTTCTCAGGCGATTGGGCAACCGATGACTGGGCCATTCGCCGGGGCTGGACGGTGCAACCCGGTTCGTCAGGCCAACCTGCCCGAGGTGTGCGTGCCTAGCTGTCCCCCCAACCTGCTGGGCGGCCAGCAAAGCCTGTTTGGGGTGTGGATGACCGTACAAAAAGCAGGTGAAACCGCTGCACGGCGGCGCCCGCCGCTAGGATGCCAGTCGGCGTATTCGCACAGCGAACAAAATAGACAAAAAAAACATAGCAACGCGCGCGAATCCCATGGGGGCTCCGGTTTCTGCACAGGCATCTTGGCCTGGCAGCGGGCGCCGCGTTCCCCACGCAACGCCTGCCTCCTGCCCACGCACGCTGTAGCGGTACTTGTCGATAACGGTACCTGCAGCGGTGCACCGCAGGTAATTCCGGGCAGGTCCAAGCACCTCCAAGCAGTTCTTCGCTGAGATGGCCGATCTATCCCCCGACGCTGAATCCCGCACCACACCCCCTGCTGCACCCCCTGCCGCCCCCCGCTCTGGTTGGCGTGCACGCTGGCTGACCGTGGCCGCACTGGGCGCACCCGGTCTGTGTTTCATCGTGCTGGGCTATGAGGGGCGGCGTGTCGCGCAGCTGCTGACCTTGCTGCTGCCCCTGCTGCTGTGGTTGCGCATGCCCTTGCGCACACCTGTGGGCATCATGGTCCGGCGTTGGCTGGTCACCTTGGGCATCCTGGTGTTCGTGCTGGATGGCGCGGCACGCACCTACCTGCTCAGCAGCTACCAGGCCGCACCGGATTCCACGCTGGTGCTCAGTGCCATGGCCAATACCAATCTGCGCGAAAGCCTGGAATACGCGGCCCAGTCCTGGCGTGGCTTGGCGCTGTTCGGCCTGGTGCTGGCGGCCGTGGCCGCCTGGATCTGGCAGGTGTCCGGCAGGCTGGAGGCGGTGCCTGCGCCCGGCCCGGGCCGAAAGCGCTCGCTGATGGACTGCGCGGTGCTGGTGCTGATCGGCATCCTGCTGCTGTTGTCAGCAGCGGCCTATGCCAACAAGCCGTGGCGCCGCCTGCACCCGGTGCTGTTCTGGCCCCACTGGGTGGAAAGCACGGAGAAACTGCGCAAGGGCTGGGCCAACCTGGACGCGGTGCGCAACCAGGCGCTGGAGCGCGCTCAGGCCGCTGCGCCCGTGGTGCTGCGTGAAGGGCCTTCCACGGTGGTGCTGGTGCTGACGGACAGCATCAACCGCGACAATTTCTCGCTCTACGGCTATGGGCGCAAGACCACGCCCGGCCTGCAGCAGCACCAGCGGCAGCTGGGCGCGCAGATGCAGGTGCTGCGCAACGCCTGGTCGGTGGATGCCGCCACCTTGCCCGCAATCGGCAACCTGTTTTCCTTCGGCATGCCCGAGGCCGACGACGCCCAGCACCTGCTGGCCCTGGCGCGGGTGGCCGGCTACAAGGTCTGGTGGATCAGCAACCACGACGATGTCGCCATCGAACAGCAGCATGCCCGCCACGCCGATGTGCTGCAGATGATCAACCGCGAACCCGGGCGCTCCAGCATGTCGCTGGACGGCGAGATGCTGGACGAATTCCACACCGCCCTGCAGGCGCCGGATCAGCGCAAGTTCATCGTGGTCCACATGCAGGGCGCGCACCCGCACTACAGCCTGCGCTTTCCCAAAGGGCACAACCCCTTTGATGCTGCCGATGACGCGGTCGATGCGGCCATGGCCCGGCAGGGCCGCCCGGTCTGGGTGCGGGAGCTGCGCCAGAACTACGACGCGGCCGTGCTCTACCACGACTCGGTGGTGTCCGAGCTGCTGCGCCTGTCGCGCGAAGCGGACCGGCCACAGGCCTATACGGGCTGGATGTACCTGTCCGACCATGGACAGGAAGTCGGCCATGTGGGCAACCATGTGGGCCACAGCCCCGGCACGGCGGCGGGCTACCGCATCCCGGCCATCGTCTGGCAGTCACACGCGGCGGCGCCCATGCCGACGGACTGGGCCCAGCGGCCATTCCGTGCGGACTGGGCGGCCTGGACGCTGGCGGACCTGCTGGGGGTGCAGTGGCATGGCCAGCAGGTGCAGCACAACGTGCTGCATGCGGACTACCGCTGGCAGGCGCCCCAGTTGCCCCAGCTGGGCACCCAGCTCCCCTCGTTCACCGATTGAATGCGCGGCACGTCAGACGTCTACGTCGCGTTGTACGCGGCATACCGTACGCAGCGCACGGCTGGCCTCACCCGCACCACGAACACCACGCACACCATGCGCACCCTGGGCGCCGCAGCCGGCCCACGGCTTACACCGCATCCCAGAACGACCGTACCAGCACGCTGTCGCTGCGCTCCTGCATGCAGTACAGATAGGTGGTGGTACAGGCCGGGGCGCCCGCAATGCGGATGGGCGTGAAGCGCGTATCGGGAATGAACTCCGCCTCCGACACCGCGCCAATGCCCAGGCCGCGCGCCACCGCCTCGCGGATGGCTTCGCGGCTGCCGATTTCCAGGCCCAGCCGGGGCTGCACCCCGGCGGCGCGCAAGGCCTGCTCCATGGCCGCACGGGTGGTGGAGCCGGGTTCGCGCAGCAGCAGCGGCTGGCCGTGCAGGGCGGTGATGTCCACCTCGTCGTGCCGCGCCAGCGGGTGGTCCACATGGGCAAACAGAATGATGGCGTGGCGCGCATATTCGCGCGCCAGCAGCTCGGGGCGTTCGTACAGACCGGCCAGCACCGCCACATCGGTGCTGTAGTGCGCCAGGTCGTGCAGCACCTGCTGTGAATTGCCCATGCGGATCGACAGCTGCATGCCGGGGTAGCGCGCGCGGTAGGCCGCCACCATCTCGATCACATGGAAAGGGCCAACCGCGCCCAGCTTCAGCTCACCCTGGTGCAGCTTGCCTGAATCGCGCAGAAAGAACGCGGCTTCCGACTCCAGCGCCAGCAGGCGCTGCGCCAGCGACAGCAGCTTGCTGCCGGCCGTGGTCAGCGCCATGCGGTAGCCCTGGCGGTGGAACAGCTCCACCTGGCTTTGCCGCTCCAGCGCGGCAATCTGGGTGGAGACCGTGGGCTGGCTCACGCCCAGCGCGCGTGCGGCGGCGCTCAGGCTGCCGTGGTGGGCCACGGCCACAAAAGTGCGGTAGCGGGCGTTGCTCATGGGGCCGCACTCCGGCGGCAGCAGGGGAGAAGAATCATCTCAAGGTGTGACCTATGGAAACTGTGCAAACCGATTCTGAAACCTTCACATGACAGTCATATGTCGTCCCTAGCATTCCATCCATCGCACGGCATCCCGCAAGTGCGAATGCTGAGATGCAAAGGATTCCCCCCATGTTGATGACCCGTAAAGCCTGGCTGCAATGCGCCACCGCAACCCTGGCCCTGGCCGCCGCCGGCATGGGCGGCAGCGCCATGGCCCAGTCCACCGAACTGCGTGTGGGCCTGATCCCTTCCGAAGACGCGCTGGCCATGATGCGCGCCAGCCAGCAGGTGATGGACCAGCTGGCCGCCAAGACGGGCATGAAGGTCAAACCCTTTGTGGCCAATGACTACAACGGCGTGATCGAAGCCATGCGCTCCGGCAAGATCGATGTGGCCTACTTCGGCCCGTTCTCCTATGTGCTGGCCAGCCAGATGGCAAACGCCGAAGCCTTTGCGATTCCGGTGACCAAGAAGACCGGCCAAAGCTCGTACCACAGCATCATCATCACCAAGAAGGACAAGGGCCTGACCAGCGTGCCCCAGCTGCAGGGCAAGACCTTTGCCTTTGTGGACCCCAGCTCCGCATCCGGCCACCTGTTCCCCAAGGCCGGCCTGAAAGGCGAGGGCGTCGATACCGACAAGTACTTCTCCCGCGTGATCTTCTCGGGCTCGCACGACGCCAGCATCATGGCCGTGGCCAATGGCAAGGTCGATGCCGCGGCCGTGGCCGATCCCATCTTCTCCAACGCCGTCACCAAGGGCCTGGTCAAGGCCGAAGACTTCCAGGTGGTGTGGCGCTCGCAGGCCATCCCCGAATCGCCCATGGCCTGGCGCAAGAACCTGGACGCCGCCACCAAGCAGAAAGTGGCCGCCGCCATGGCCGAGATCAAAGGCCTGCCCTGGGGCGACCGGGGCGAGCTGAACGGTTTCTCGTCCACCAACGACCAGGCCTATGACGTAGTGCGCACCACCGCCAAGGCCCTGAATCTGGACCTGGGGAAAATGAAATGATCACCATCCGCAACCTGCGCAAAAGCTACGGCAGCAACCATGTGCTGCACGGCATCGACATGGATGTGAAAGCCGGCGAATTCGTGGTCATGCTGGGCCTTTCGGGCGCCGGCAAATCCACCCTGCTGCGCTGCATGAACGGCCTGAACCAGCCGGACAGCGGCACCCTGCAGGTCGGCGGCATCGACCTGATGCAGACCCATTCCCGGCGCGAACTGGCCCGCCATGTGGCCATGGTTTTCCAGCACCACAACCTGGTGCATCGCCTGTCGGTGCGCAAGAACGTGCTGACCGGCCGCCTGGGCCAGGTGGGCACCTTGGCATCGGTACTGCAGTTCTTCAAGCACAGCGACATTGCCCTGGCAGACCAGTGCCTGGAACGCGTGGGCCTGGCCCACAAGGCGCTGGAACGCACCGAAGCGCTGTCCGGCGGCCAGATGCAGCGCGTGGGCATTGCCCGCGCCCTGGCCCAGCAGCCGCAGGTGATTCTGGCCGACGAACCCGTGGCCAGCCTGGACCCCAAGACCGCACGCCGCGTGCTGCAGTACCTGCGCGACGCCACCCGTGAAATGGGCATTGCCGTGGTCTGCAATCTGCACCAGGTGGACTACGCCAAGGAGTTTGGCGACCGCATCGTCGGCCTGTCCCAGGGCCGCATGGTGTTTGACGGCGCCCCGGCGCAGCTGGATGACGCAGCACTCAACGCCATCTACAGCACCGATACGCAAGCGGCGGATGCCGCCACCAGCCCCAGCCACAGCGTGCATGCGCCCACAGGCCCGTGGCATGCCGGCAGCGCGCAACTGGCCACCAGCGCAGGAGCAATGTGATGCACAGCCCGACCTTGAAGACACCACGCGACAGCTGGCAGTGGACGGCCGGCCGCCCGGAAACCACCAGCGGCTGGCTGGGCTACGCCGCACTGGCACTGGCCATAGGCTGGGTGCTGCACTGGAGCGCCGGCGGCGCGCAGATGAGCTGGGGCGAACTGGCCAACGGCATGCCGCAGATCGGCGATTTTCTGGCGCGCTCCGTGCCGCCGGATCTGGACATCCTGCCGCGCCTGTGGGCGCCGGCGCTGGAGACCATCCAGATCGCCATCTGGGGCACTTTGCTCAGCGTGGTCCTGGCGCTGCCGCTGTCCTTTGTGGCCGCCAGCAATCTGCACGGCTGGCACTGGCTGCGCCGCACCACCCGCCAGTTTTTGAACGTGGTGCGCAGCATCAACGAACTGATTCTGGCCCTGGTGTTTGTCTCGGCCGTGGGCCTGGGCCCGTTCCCCGGCGTGCTGGCCCTGGCGCTGCACGGCATGGGCATGCTGGCCAAGTTCTTTGCCGAGGCGATTGAAGAGATTGACGACGGCCCGCTGCAGGCCCTGCGCAGCGCCGGTGCCAGCCAGCTGCAGGTGATTGCCTTTGGCGTGGTGCCCCAGGTCATCACGGCCTGGATTGCCGTGGTGCTGTACCGCTTTGAAGTGAACCTGCGCTCGGCCACCGTGCTGGGCATGGTGGGCGCGGGCGGCCTGGGCTTCGAACTGGTCAGCAGCCTCAAGCTGTTCCGCTACCAGGAAACCGCCACCTGCATCATCGTCATCACGGTGATGGTGATTGCCGCCGACATGGTCTCCAACTGGCTGCGCAACCGCATCCAGCAAGGTCCCCGCCACTGACGCGGTGCGGTGGTGCCACCTGGCCTGCACAGCTTGCACGGCCACGGCACACACCGCGCACACCGCACGTGGTGGGCCATAGCTCGGCAACGCCGTCACCCCCACCACCCCGAACCCCTACCCAACACCCTTTCAACCCCCTCTGTCTGCACTGGCCCGCCAGTGCGGCAGGCCGGTCTCACCCTGAATTTTGCAAAGGTCTTATCCCGTGTGGACTTATCACAACCCCGTGCGTGTCACCGCCGGCAATGGCAGCCTCAACCAGCTGCCCGCGCTGCTGGCGGGTCGCAGCTGCCTGCTGGTCACCTTCCCGGAGGCTGACAGCCTGGGCCTGGTGCAGCGCGTGCGCAGCCTCATCGGCGCCCAGCTGCGCGGCGTGATCGACAGCATCCAGCCCAACCCCGATGTGCACTGGCTGGCCCCGCTGTACGAACAGGTGCAGCGCGAACATGCCGATGTGCCGGTCATCGTGGCGCTCGGCGGCGGCAGCGCCATCGACTCCGCCAAGGCGCTGCTCTGCGCCACGCCCGGCGGCCGCTTTGCCGAACTGCTGGCCGTGCTGGAGCAGGGCGGTCAGCTGCCTGCCTCTGCCGCCCACAAGGCGCTGATTGCCATCCCCACCACGGCCGGCACCGGCAGCGAAGTCACACCCTGGGCCACCATCTGGGACCAGGCTGGCAGCCGCAAGCATTCGCTGCACCAGCACTGCACCTGGCCGGAAGCCGCCCTCATCGACGCCGAGCTGATGGCCAGCCTGCCCGCAGGCGCCACCCTGGCGGCGGGGCTGGATGCGCTGTCACACGCCCTGGAATCCATCTGGAACGTGCACCGTAACCCAGTATCCATGGCGCTGGCTGTGCAATCGGCCCGCTGCACCCTGGCCACCTTGCCGGCGTTGATGCAAGACCTGGGCAATCCGCAACTGCGTGCCGACATGGCGCAGGCCGCGCTGCTGGCTGGGCTGGCGTTTTCCAACACCAAGACGGCGCTGGCGCATTCCCTGTCCTACGACATCACCTTGCAGCACGGCGTGCCGCACGGCATTGCCTGCTCGTTCAGCCTGCCGCTGGTGCTGGACATGGCCCTGGGCGCAGACCCGGTGGCCGATGCCGCGCTGCTGTCCATCTTTGACGCCATGACCCCGGCGCTGGCAGGTGAGCGGCTGCGTGCCTTTCTGCACCAGCTGGGCGTGCCCACCGACCCTGCCCACTACGGCGTGGCACCCGCAGCCTGGAAGGCCATGGTGCAGAAAGCCGCCAGTGGCCCGCGCGGGCGCAACTTCATCCGTCCGCTGGCCTGACCCTATCCCTCTGACCCAGACCTTTTCCGCGCTGCGCTGACCGCCATGTCCCCCACCTCCACCTTGCCGCTGGCCGCGTACTGCCCTGACCGCACCACCGTGCATGTGGACCCGGCAGGCGGCCGCGCAGCCTCCTCCCTGTTTGCCTTCCTCTTTGTTTTTCAGGAGCTTCGCCATGAACGCCACCACATCCGCCACAACGCAGGCCACCACTTCGACCTCGTCCGCCACCTTCAACGCAAGCTGCGCCGCGGCAGCAACCGGCTCCGCCGCAGACTTGGCGCCGCTGCAGGCCGTCATCTTTGACTGGGCCGGCACCCTGGTCGACTTTGGGTCCCTGGCCCCCACGCAGATCTTTGTGGAAGCCTTTGCCACCTTCGGCATCACCATCACCTTGGCACAGGCGCGCGGCCCCATGGGTCTGAGCAAGTGGGACCACATCCACCAGCTGCTGCAGGATGCCAGCATCGCCGCCCAGTGGCAGACCGTCTTCGGCCGAGCACCCGGCAATGACGATGTGGACGCTATCTACGCCCGTTTCATGCCCATGCAGATTGCCAAGGTGGGCGAGTTTTCGGCGCCGATCGAAGGCGCGGTAGAGCTGCTGCCCTGGCTGCGCGCCCACGGCCTGAAAGTGGGCTCCTGCTCGGGCTACCCGCGTGAGGTGCTGAACCAGTTGCTTCCCCAGGCTGCCGCCGCCGGCATCGCACCCGACCATGTGGTTGCCGGTGACGAACTGCCTGCCGGCGGCCGCCCCGGCCCCTTCATGGCGCTGGCCAATGTGCTGGCCCTGGGCATTGGCGATGTGCGCGCCTGCGTGAAGGTGGACGACACCGTGCCCGGCATCGACGAAGGCCTGCGCGCCGGCATGTGGACCGTGGGCCTGAGCCTGTCCGGCAATGAAGTGGGCTACAGCGTGCAGGAATACGCCCAGGCCCCGAAGGACGAAGTGGACGCCCGCGTGGCCGTGGCCGAAGCCAAGCTCAAGGCCGCCGGTGCCCACTACGTGGTGCGCAGCGTGGCCGAACTGCCCGCCGTGCTGGCCCAGATCGCCGCTGCCATGCGCGCAGGCAAGACCCCGGCCTGAAGGCTGCCAGATGGCAATCGGCACCCGGCATCCGCTGCGTGTGCCCGAGCCCTGGGGTTTGAACCGGGCTGCTGGCGGGGTAGGGCAGTGGTGGTGTGCCGCTCACACCTCCAACACCTCAGGTACCCAGGGCGCTGGGTGTGGGGCCCCGCCGCCCGTTTCCGGCCCTTCGCCTTGGCCGTCAGACCGGGTCGCCCGTTCGGACTGCGCGTCGGGTGAATCAGTTCGGGTAGTTCGGATTGACGATGGGCAGGTTGGCCGATTTGGCCGCCTCCCGCATCTGCGGAATCGCCTCCACCAGCTTCTGCCGGTACTCGGCCCCGCTCAGCGCCACCGGGTCAATGCCAATGCGGGCAAAAGCTTCGGCAATGGCCGGTGTCTTCATGATGGCCAGCACCGACTGCTCCATCCGGTCGCGCAGCGCCTTGGGCGTGCCCTTGGGAAAGGCCATGCCCATCCACGAATCGGCCGTGATGTTGTGCCCCTGCTCCTGGATGGTGGGCACCTCCGGCAGCTCCACCCAGCGCATGGGGCTGGCGCTGGCAATCATGCGCAGCTTGCCAGCCTGGATATGCGGCAGCACATCCGACGGGTTCAGCACGCTGGCATCCACCTGCCCGCCCAGCACCGCGCCAATGGTTTCCGGGCCGGACTTGTAGGTGATCTCTTCAAACTTGCCGCCGGTCTGCTTGGCCAGCTCCATGAACGGCGTGCTGTTGGGAAACGCGGGGGATGAATAGAACACCCCCTTGCCGGTTTTGGAAGCCGCAACCAGGTCGGCAATATTCCTGTATGGCGAATCGGCCCGCACCACCATGCCATAGCGGTAGCGCGCCACCCCGGCGATGTACTCAAAATCATCCAGCTTGTAATCCAGCTTCATGATCTGCGGCGACAAGGTCATGCTGGTATAGCTGGCCAGGCCCAGCGTGTAGCCGTCAGGCTTTTGCTTGGCCAGATAACCCACGCCCAGCGTGCCCTGGGCGCCGCCCTTGTTCACGGGAATCACCGGCTTTTTCAACACCTCCTCCATCGCCTTGCCAATGGTGCGCGCCGTCACATCGGTATTGCCGCCAGCCCCAAAGTTGATGACGAAATTGATTTCCTTGGCCGGGTACCCCTCCATATTGGCCCAGGCCGGGCCGGCCGAAAGCAGTGCAGCCACTGCCACCGGTGCGCAGCAACGCCGCCAGCGCGCGGCGCGGGAAAAACCGGGGAACAAGGCAGTGCTCAATACAGTGTGCAAACGGCGCATGGCAAGACTCCAGAGGTGAATAAAACCAGGGCCTGTGTTTTGCGGAACCAGGCCGGAATCGCAGTGGATGCGCAGCAAAAATGGGGGGAGGGAGAGGCAATCCACCGATGGCCCCATGCTCTGTGGGCAGCATTAGCGCTGCTGTCATTTTTTGGACAGCGCAGCCCATGCAGGCCGCCCGCACCAAACAGGGACGCATCAGCTTTTGCGTGCAGCCGTCAACACCTGCAAGGCCTGGCGCAGATTGCGGCGCTGCAGCAGTAACTGCGTTCTAGGGAAAACCGTATGCGTGTTTTCCTGAGCCTTTTATGGATGCATATGCCAGTGTTTCTGTTGCAGCACACGCTTACCAGAAACGGCACATGGCATAGCCGTTGGGCATAAGCAGCCCTGCCCATGCGCAGGACGAGCAAGCTAGATATTCATAGCTTTGCAATGCATGCACCAGATACACAGCCAGTTGTAAGCTTGTGTTACGCATGCTGGTCTAGGATGGACGGCGCTAAATAGTGACCGCCAGGTACCACGCTGCGTGGGCCGCAATGGTCACCCCTCTGGAGATTGTCATGCTGTTGATCGTGGGCACCGTGCGCCTGCCGCCCGAAAACCTGGAACGCGCCAAACCCGTAATGGGTGCCATGGTGCAAACCTCGCGCGCCGAAGCTGGCTGCCTGGAATATGTCTACGCTGAAGACTTTTTTATATGGTCGATTCAGGTGAAAAAATGCTAGATTACCAGACATATTCAGGAGTGGCAGCTACTCTCTGGATATTAAAGTGTCAGAAATTATTTTCAATATTAAATTTCTGATAATCTTAGAATGCATAATTAATATGCACGTAGAAAGAAATATTTTGCGTAAAATAAATTGAAAGATATATGACGATTAATTTAGATGTGCTGATAACAACTCCAGAAGACTATGTGGACATGAAAGCGGGTCTGGATACGTTGCAAGGATTGTCTGATGGGGTTCGCTGTATCTCTGAGTCAATTTTGACTGGTGAGGTGCCCAAGAGGATGAGTCATAAAGACAAGATAAGGACTAGTTTAAAAAGAAATTTCAAAGGTTCTTATGGGCAAATATTTAGTATTGATGTCTATGATGACGAGTTGCTTAAAAAATATAAAAAAATTGGAGCGGCTCCATTCATTGAGTTGATATCATATTTTCTTAAGGAGTCAGTTTATTTGGACGGTGGGGATCTGTCTAGCAAGGCGGATAAAGTTTTGGAAAATTTGGGCTATAAATCAGAAGAAATTATTGAGCAATTGCGAACTACGGCATTAGAGAATATACATCAGATTTCGATGAAATTTGATCATAATGTTGTTTTGAGACATAGAAAAAGTAGAGAGTCTCAAATTCCAATTGCATATTTTGACGAAGAAACTGCGAAATCAATTAAACCAATTTACGGGAAGAATGTAATTGATCTAACTGTAGGCATAACTAGATTTAACATTCATACGGGTAACGGTAGACTGCAGCTACTTGACCATGACGAAACAGTTTCTTTTGGTTTTGCTGGTAAATATAAAGAAATGGAGTTTCATGAAAAAAAGATTTTTTCAGAAAATTTAAATAAAAATAACGGCATTCTTCCACAGTACTGGGAATATATGAAGGTATCAGCTTTACCTGTAGAGTTGCCGGGCGGTAAAATTATTAAATATATACTTAGAAAGTATAATGAGTAATTGGCTAATTAAATTCGCTATCTTTTTTATATTAATAATTCTTGGATTGTATGTAATAAATTTTTATATTATTCTGGATTTTAAATTGTCGCCGCTTCCAGAGGTGTGGGGGCAGCTTGGAGATTATCTTGGAGGAACATTAAATCCTATTTTGAGTTTTATTTCAATAGTTCTTCTAATAAAATCGTTAAATATTCAGAATGAGTCTAATATTTCGCTGAAGAATGAGATAGATAATTCAAGAAAAACTGAGAAATTAAAATCTTTCGAAAATCTATTCTTTAATCTGATAGAAATTCAAAGAAAAGAATTTGAAAAACTTAATGGTGGCACAATTTTATTTGGAGATGCCGGGATCTCTGAAGCTAGTAGTTTTATTAATAAGGTGGAAAATGAGGTTGACAGGGTTTTAAATATTGGAGGAGGTGTTCAAGGTGTTAGGCGTGTTATTGATTTAATGGATGATGATGATCGTATTTATGATATTTTCAGAGGATTCTTTTTGAGTGTGAAACTTGTTTCTGATCGACTGAGTGAAAAAAATGGCTTTTCTTCGGATGACAGAAATTTGTATTACTCTACTTTAATAAATTTCACATCTTTTCCTCAGCTTAGATTAATGATGCTTGTCATTCAGTTTATGGATTATCCATCGGTAGATTTTTTTAAAAAAAATAAAGAATTTGAAAAAGTTATAAATGAACTTGGTATGAATTACAATCTATTCGATTGTTGATTTTCTTACTAATCTATTTCGTAAAAGTTATCATCAGGCGAGTTGGTAATTTGGTCTTCATGTGGTAATTTCTAAAATAAAATTGTTCAGTCGTCTTAGTATCTAGAATCCTCTAAAATTGAGCCATTGGATGTATATAAGTCTTTGACCAATTTGATTAAGGAATTGTGAGACGGTGCTGAATTAGCGCTATTTGACTTGAGGCGACGTTGAGACGTAGTTGTTTAGAACTGCGGTTTGGAAAAAAGTTTAATCAATGTGTAGATAGTCGAGTTGCGGGTTTATGGGTTGCCTTAGGTTTGCGATTTTCGTATATATATGCGAAATTTCCTATCAAGAGATAGTGCGAATTGTTTGATTGCAGAGTATGCTATTTGTAAAATTATCTTGTATAGTCGACTATGAACTGAAGTTGCTTATTCTATCTTTCGATGAATTGTCATGAGGTATTTTGTCGGAATTCCCATTATTTGGAGAGCATTTTAATGCTGTTGATCGTGGGCACCGTGCGCCTGCCGCCCGAAAACCTGGAACGCGCCAAACCCGTAATGGGAGCCATGGTGCAAGCCTCCCGTGCCGAAGCCGGCTGCCTGGAATATGTCTACGCCGAAGACCTATTTGTGCCCGGCTTGATCCATGTGAAAGAGCGCTGGATCGAACAGGCCGCGCTGGATGCGCATTTTGCATCGGCGCATATTCAGGCATGGCGGGCCAGCTGGGAAGGGCTAGGGATTGGAGAGCGGAATTTGAAGGTGTATGAGGTGAGTGAGTCGAGGGCTACCTAATCCGAACCAAAAAGAGAGAAGAAGATGGAAGCACCACCCAGCCCTGTCGGAAAAGTGCCGCCTGACGGCACGCCAGAGCAGAAGTCGGACTCTGACGACAGCACCATTGAGCTCGCCGATGTCATCGCGAATCGAGTCTTGAGTGGTCTCGGCACACCACTACGCGTCAGTCCTGCGAAACCTGACCGTGCGGCGCCGCCACCTCAAATGCCCACTGAAGGCTCAACCGCTGCGCGAACCAAGTCGCCTCCGCTGAAGCGCGCATCGAATCGCCGAGCCCCCTCGCAGGTGTCGATGGAGTCTTACACGTCGGCGCCTTTCGCGTCCGTGAAGGCTGCACCCTTGTCCACACCAGACCCATCGTTGAACCAGCGTTCTGCAGGTCGTGAGGAAGAACTTAATGAATCAAACGCACCTGAACTCTTTCAGCAGCCGGTCAAGGTTGGAGAGATAGAAGACGACGCTAAGCTCCAAGAAGCTAAACGCCGGATGAGCGAGACGCTAATCGCGTCTCCCATGAACGACGATGCATGGGACGGAAAAGCTGTCGACCGCCTTGGATTCAGCGAGGACGCAAAGGCTTTCGCCCGCGTTGTCGCCTCCAAGGACGTGCGGCCCCCGCTCGCGATTGCGGTTTTCGGAAGCTGGGGCTCCGGCAAGTCATTCTTCATGCGGCTCGTCCACGACCACGTTGCTGAACTTGCCAAGGGCGATTACTACACGAAAGCTCCTGAGGGGGCATCGGGAAGCTTCCACAGCCGGATCGTACAGGTTCGTTTCAACGCTTGGCACTACAGCGAAACAAACCTTTGGGCTAGTCTAGTGGACCACTTGTTTACCCAGTTGGGATCTGTGGTCGACGTGGACGGGGGCCGAAAGACCGACGACGAACGCCGCAAAGCTGCTCTGCTGGAGAACTTGGGCACAACCAGGCTGCTGACTGTTGAGTCGGCAGAGCGTCTTGCCGACCAACGTAGGACTCAGAAAGAGTTTGCCGACAAGCTAGCGGCGGCTGAGCAGGCACGGTTAGTTGAAGCGGCAAAGGTAGTCGGGCGACCCGCAACCTACCTAGACATCGCGCATCGCGTACTTGCTGACGACAGCGAGTTGCGCACACAGCTTCAGGAAGCGGCCAACTCCCTCGGCATTACTAATTTGGAGGTTGCCAAGAGTCAAATCCAGGCCAGCCTAGAAGCAACCAACACTCTTGCAGGGGAAAGCCGGATTGTCTTCAACAGCGTCAGCACGAAATTGGGAAGCAAGATCGGCGCAGCACTGGCTTTCGCATGCATTCCGGCGGCGCCGCTGCTCGCTTGGTGCCTTAAGGAACTGATGCAAGATTTTGACGTATCGCACGTCACCAGTCTGCTCACGTCAGCAGCAACTTGCTTGATTGCACTGAGCATCGGGGTCCGGAGGCTCCATGATCTGGCGGGTCCTGTCCTGAGGAATATGCGAGTAGTGAAGGCCAAGGTCGACGAGGTAGTTGCGTTGGCCATGAAGGAGCATGACGACGCAGTAGAAGAAGCGCAAACTGCTTTGAGCAGGGCCGAAGCTGACATCGTTGCAGCAAAACAAGACCTCGCAGCATCCGCAGGCAACTTGGCTAAAGCAGTCGAAGACTTTCACGGCGCGACTGGCAGCGGCAGGCTCCGCAAGTTCCTTCAGGCGCGTGCGACGGATGGGCATTATGCAAAGCATCTCGGTCTCATCGCTTCAGTGCGCCGGGACTTCGAAGAACTTTCTCGCGGGATGCAGAGCGACCAAGCAACCTCAGCGTTCCTGCCTGAGGAAGCGGCAGCACTGCTTTCCCGAATTGAGCGTCTTGAGGCCAATGACAGCGGACTTCTGCCGGAGGACAAAAGGGTTCTGGAGGCGTTGAGGCTGGATCTGCAGCCAGATGCTGCGAAAAAGAAAAAACTAGAGCTTCCATTCGAGCGCTTGGTCTTATATATCGACGACTTAGACCGCTGCTCACACGAGAAGGTCATCGAGGTGCTGCAAGCTGTCCACATGCTCCTTGCCTTCCCGCTTTTCACCGTATTTGTCGCAGTGGATGTGCGCTGGCTTTCGCAGGCGCTGCTGAAGCAATATGGGTCTTTGCTGAAATCCGATAGCGGTGTCGCCAGCGCAGCGCCGCACGACTACCTCGAAAAAATTTTTCAGTTACCTTATTGGATTGAGGAGGTCAACGGCAAGTCTGGTAAGACCTTGCTCGAGGGGCTCATTCCCGTTGATAACGACATCCCCTCAGAATCTGATACTTCCAGAGGTCAAAGGGAAAGCCAGCAGAGTTCCGGTTTGACGCCGTCGGCGCACAGAGAACCGCGGGTGTACTCATTGACGTTCAAGACGTTCCATCGCGACTCCATGGCCCTGTTCATTCCATATTTCGCAACTGTTCCGCGCAAGATACTCTGGTACGCGAACGCTTTTCGCGTGATGAAGGCAACGTCGAGGTCGCTCAATATGGTTGATGACGTTGAACATGACTTCATCATCATTTTGCAGCTGGCGCTGGCAAATATTTCCGCTAGCGATTACGAGACTTGGCTGAGGATAATCGAGAGTGCCGGAGGCGCGCCGACTTCATTGAGCGAGTTCCACAGAAGACTTTCCAAAACAACAAACAATTTTTTCTTCCGGGATGCAGTGAAGAAAGCCGGCTCGTTCGCCGAGGAAAACTTGCAGATCCTCGTTTTTGAACCACAGCTCTTGCTGCAATACGGTCGGCGAGCCAAGCGCTTTTGCTTTGGCACATCCTAGGTGGTAATCAAGTCGGACAGTGCTGCCGTAGGCTGCTGCGAGATGCGAAAGACTTGTGCGGGGAGTCGCTTCACTTCGCAGCTTGGCCAAGCCGGACTTCATACATTAGACGTTGGCAACGGTTGAATCCGTAGCCTGAAACAGTCATAAAGGCGGTGGCGCCAGCTTCAGGCCGAACGCAGCCCTCTGTGCAATGTTCGGTCCACTTGCCCCCACTCACCCCCGTCCCACAAAAGGCATCTTGGTCGCCATCACCGTGTGAAACAGCACATTGGCTTCCAGCGGCAGATTGGCCATGTACAGCACGGAGCGGGCCACGGTGTGGGTGTCGATCATGGGCTCCACCGCAATCGTGCCGTTGGCCTGGGGCACGCCCTTGGCCATGCGTTCGGCCAGTTCGGTGACGGCGTTGCCCACGTCGATCTGGCCCACTGCAATGTTCCAGGCGCGGCCGTCCAGGGAGGCGGTCTTGGTCAGGCCCATCACCGCATGCTTGGTGGCGGTGTAGGCGGCAGAGTTGGGGCGCGGCGCGTGGGCGGAAATGCTGCCGTTGTTGATGATGCGCCCGCCCTGGGGGGACTGGTCGCGCATCACGCGGAAGGCCTGCTGCAGGCAATAGAACATGCCGTTGAGGTTGGTGTTGACGACGTCCTGCCAATCGGCAGCCGACCAGTCCAGGAACGAACCCGGTGGGTTGCCGCGACCGGCGTTGTTGAACAACAGGTCCACGCGGCCCCATTGCGCCACGGTCTGGGCAAACAGCTGCTGTACGGCGGCGGCGTCGGTCACATCGGTGGGCACGCACAGCACGCGGTCGGCGGCTTCGTATTGGTCCTGCGCGGCCTGGCGCACTTCTTCCAACATGGCCAGGCGGCGCCCGGCCAGGGCCACATGCCAGCCGTCGCCCACCAGGGCCAGGGCGGTGGCTTTGCCGATGCCGGAACCGGCGCCTGTGACAACGGCAACTTTGCGGGTGGGGCTGAGGGTGGGCATGCGGTTCTCCTGACAGGGTGAGGGTGGTGTTGCGGTGGATTGTAGAAAGCGGCTGGCGCCTCGGGGCGGTGGCGGGCTGTGGAGGCGTCGCATTGGCGGCATGTCACAGGCTGCCCGTGGCATGCAGCATGCCTGCGGTGGGGGGCACAGTGCAGCGGCAGTGCGGGCACAAAAAAGCCGCCCGCAGGCGGCTGGTGGCAATGCGGCATGGGCCGCACGGGTGCTGTCCGTTCAGGCCTGCAACTGCTGCGCGTGGTGGCGCAGGTGGTCGTCGATAAAGGTCTGGATGAAGTAGTAGCCGTGGTCATAGCCTGCATGGCGGCGCAGCGTGAGCGGTTGGCCCAGCTGGGCGCAGGCAGCTTCCAGTGCTTCGGGCAGCAGCTGTTTCTCGATCAGGAATTTGTCGGCCAGGCCCTGGTCGATCAGGATGCCGGCCGGGTAGGGCGGCTTGCCCTGGCTTTCCATCAGGCGCGTGGCGTCGTGCTGGGCCCAGGCTGCCTGGTTGGCGCCCAGGTAGCCGGCAAAGGCTTTCTGGCCCCAGGGGCAGTTGACCGGGTTGGCAATGGGCGCAAAGGCCGACAGGCTTTTGAACACGCCGGGGTGGTGCAGCGCCAGGGTCAGCGCGCCGTGGCCGCCCATGCTGTGGCCGAAGATGCCCAGGCGCTGGGTGTCAATCGGCAGGTGGCGGGCCAGCAGCGGCAGCAGTTCCTCAATGAGGTAGCTTTCCATGCGCCAGTTCTGTTCCCACGGGGCCTGCTGGGCGTCCAGGTAGAAACCGGCACCCACGCCAAAGTCCCAGCTGTCGGATTCGCCCGGCACGTTGGCGCCGCGCGGGCTGGTGTCGGGGGCAATCAGGGCGATGTTCAGCTCGGCCGCCAGGCGCTGGGCGCCGGCCTTGGTCATGAAGGTTTCTTCGGTGCAGGTCAGGCCGGCCAGATACAGCACGGCAGGCACTTTCTCGCCCGCCACGGCCTTGGGCGGCAGGTAGACCGAGAACTTCATCGGCAGGCCGATCTCACGCGAATCGTGCTGGTAGTAGCGCTGCGCGCCGCCAAAGCAGGCGTGGGCGGATTTGAGTTCCATGGGTGACTCCTTGAACGGTAGCCGCGCAAGCGCTGGGGCGCTGCAGTGGCGTGTGGGATGCGTGGCGTCTGCGTGCAGACGGTGGGCCGGATGGGGTCAGAGCCGGGGCACGCTACCGTGTTGTGCGGTTTGCGCGGGCAGTGCTGCGGGTTGTGTATGTTGGCGCGCTCAAGCTATGCCATCCACGTCGTCCACAGCATGCGCCCCGGCTGTCTGCGCCCCGCAGACCCTGCCACAGGCGAAGGCCGCAGCCGGGTGCACCAGTGCATGCACTCCAGATGGAAGCATGGCGGGCGCACCGGGGCTGCATGGCAACGTAGCTATGTACGGCCTTATTCCGCGTAGTTGACCACCGAGCGGATCGACTTGCCTTCGTGCATCAGGTCAAACGCTTCGTTGATCTTGGCCAGACCCATGGTGTGGGTGACAAACGGCTCCAGCTGGATCTTGCCGGCCATGGCGTCTTCCACCATGCCGGGCAGTTCGCTGCGGCCCTTCACGCCGCCGAAGGCCGTGCCCAGCCACTTGCGGCCGGTCACCAGCTGGAAGGGGCGGGTGGAGATTTCCTGGCCCGCACCCGCCACGCCGATGATCACGGACTGGCCCCAGCCGCGGTGGGCGCATTCCAGCGCGGCACGCATGACCTGGGTGTTGCCGATGCATTCGAAGCTGTGGTCCACGCCCCAGCCGGTCATCTCCACAATCACTTGCTGGATGGGCTTGTCGAAGTCCTTGGGGTTGATGCAGTCGGTGGCGCCAAAGGTCTTGGCCAGATCGAACTTGCCGGGGTTGGTGTCCACGGCAATGATGCGGCCGGCCTTGGCCAGCTTGGCACCCTGGATCACCGCCAGACCGATACCGCCCAGGCCGAACACGGCCACGGTGTCGCCTTCCTGCACCTTGGCGGTGTTCTTGACGGCGCCCAGGCCGGTGGTCACGCCGCAGCCCAGCAGGCAGACCTGCTCGGGGTTGGCGTCGGGGCTGATCTTGGCCAGCGATACGGCGGCCACCACGGTGTATTCGCTGAAGGTGGAGCAACCCATGTAGTGGTAGATGGGTTCGCCGTTGTAGCTGAAGCGGGTGGTGCCGTCGGGCATCACGCCCTTGCCCTGGGTGGCGCGCACGGCCACGCACAGGTTGGTCTTGCCGCTCTTGCAGAACAGGCATTCGCCGCACTCGGCGGTGTACAGCGGGATCACGTGGTCGCCAGGCTTCACGCTGGTCACGCCTTCGCCCACTTCCACCACAATGCCGGCGCCTTCATGGCCCAGCACGGCGGGGAAGATGCCTTCGGGGTCGTCACCGCTCAGGGTGAAGGCATCGGTGTGGCAGACACCGGTGTGGGTGATCTTGACCAGCACTTCACCCTTCTGGGGCGGGGCCACGTCGATCTCGACGATTTGCAGGGGTTCTCCGGCTTTGAAGGCAACAGCGGCGCGGGATTTCATGGGACAGGTCTTT
Organism: Comamonas terrigena NBRC 13299; assembly: GCF_006740045.1. NCBI lineage: Bacteria > Pseudomonadati > Pseudomonadota > Betaproteobacteria > Burkholderiales > Comamonadaceae > Comamonas > Comamonas terrigena. The sequence continues at coordinate 3,390,153 of NZ_AP019749.1, read as the reverse complement.
CCAGAAGGGGGAGCAGGGCAGTGCCACAGGGCGGGCGCGGCACCGCCTGTACAGCAGGGGGATCGCCGGGCGCCGGGCGCAGTGCACTGGCGAAGCCCCGACTGTAGGGCATTCGCAGGCAAAGCCCAGCCCCCGGCGGGCTGTATGGCCGGTGGCGCAGGCTTTATGTCCGCATATGGCGGTGATGTGGCGGTGATGGCCGCTGTGGCTGCCATCGGCATGGGCGCCGCTGTTGCCTCTGGCGCCGTGGTTGCCGCCATGGCGGTTGCAGCGGATGCTGCGGTGGTGGTGTCAGTGGTGGCGCCAGTGGTGGTGTGCTGCGGCCTGCCCTTGGTTCAACCCTGCCGCCAGTGGCGCAGGCAGGCCTGGGCCAGTGCGGTGGCCGGGTCCACGCTCAGCGCCAGCAGTTCGGGCGCGGCGTGGCGCAGGCCGATGGGCACCTCGGTGCAGGCCATGACCAGTTGCGTGGCGCCGCGTGCCAGCAGCGCCTCGGCAGTCTGCGCCAGTAGCTGGCCGCCCGTGGCAATGTCGTTGGCCTTGATGGCGTAGCAGCCCGGGGTGAACAGTGTGTCCAGCTCCTGCTCGGTGGGCGTCAGGTAGTCCAGGCCAGCCGCTTCCAGCCGCGACTGGTACAGGCGCTGGCTCAGCGCGCCCCGCGTGGCGATCACACCGATGCGGGCCGGGGATGGCTGCGATGGCTGTGGCGCCGCCTGTAGTGCCTGCACCGTGGCGTCGACAATGTGCAGGATGGGCGCGGCACTGTGGGCGCTCAAGGGGCCATACCAGGCGTGGGCCGTGTTGCAGGGAATGGCAATGCAGGTGGCGCCAGCGGCATTCAGCCGGGCAATGCCTTGCAGCATGGCGGGCAGCGGGTCCTCGCCGCCACCGGCCAGGGCCCGTTGCCGGTCCGGAATCTGCGGCACATTCCAGGTCACGGTGGGCACATGCTCCTGGTCGCGCTGCGCTCCGCTGATGTCCAGCAGGCGCTGCAGAAAGTCCAGCGTGGCCAGCGGCCCCATGCCGCCCAGCACGCCCACCAGGCGCGGCGCGCTCATGCGGCCACGCTCTGCAGCGACTTGGCCGCTTCTTCACGCAGCACATGCAGGATGTCGCGTTTCAGGGCGCCAAAGCGCGGGTCGGCCACCAGGTCCTCAAAGCTGCGCGGCCGCTCGAACGGGACCTGCAGCTCCTGGCGAATCCGCCCGGGGCGCGAGGACAGAATCACCACCCGGTCGGCCAGGAACAGTGCCTCGTCCACATCGTGGGTCACAAAGAGGATGGTGGTGCGCTTCTGTTGCCAGATGCCGGTCAGCAGCTCCTGCATGGCCAGCCGGGTCTGGGCGTCCAGCGCGCCGAAGGGTTCGTCCATCAGCAGGATTTCTGGTTCGGGCAGCCAGGCGCGGGCCAGGGCGGCGCGCTGGCGCATGCCGCCGGACAGCTGCCAGGGGTGGTGATCGGCAAAGTCGGCCAGGCCGACCAGGCGCAGAAACTCGTCGGCGCGGGCTGCATAGTCTGCGGCGCGCTGGCCGGCCATGCGCGGGCCGAAGTCCACGTTCTGGCGCACGGTAAGCCAGGGGAACAGCGTGGGCTGCTGGAACACCATGCCGCGCTCCGGCCCGGGGCCGGTGATGGGGCGGCCGTCGCACAGCAGGCGCCCGCCGTCGGGTTGCTCGAAGCCGGCCACCAGATTCAGCAGCGTGGACTTGCCGCAGCCCGATGCGCCCAGCAGGCAGACGAATTCGCCATGCTGCAGCTCCAGCGAGACATCGCTGAGCACCTGCTGGCTGTCCCCCTTGCCCGGCTGGGCAAAGTGCTTGTGCACGCCCTGGATCTGGATGCGGCTGTGGCTCTGACTATGACCATGGTCGCGGTCGTGGTGACCACCGGATGACCGCGTGGTGGTGTGCAGGTGCGCGCTCATGCGTCTTTCCCGGCCCAGGGGGCGTAATGGCGCTGCAGCAGCACCAGGCCCACGTCAAACAGATAGCCGATCAGGCCCAGCAGCAGAATGCCCAGCATCACCACGTCGGTGCGCAGATAGCTGCCGGCATTGATGACCATCCAGCCTAGGCCGGAATTGGCCGCCACCATTTCAGCGGCGATCAGCGAGGTCCAGCCAATGCCGATGGCCAGGCGCACGGTGGTGAACAGCTCGGGCAGGGCGTGCGGCAGCACCACATGGCTGAACAGCTGGCGGCGGCTGGCCCCCAGCGTCTGCGCTGCGCGCAGCCGCGCCTGGCTGATATGGGCCACCGCCGCAGCGGCACCCACGACGATGCTCAGCACCGTGGCAATGAAGATCAGAAAGAACTTGGCGCCTTCCCCAATGCCGAACCAGACGATGACCAGCGGTACCAGCGCAATCTTGGGCAGGGGCCGCAAAAATTGCACAAAGGGGTTGAGCGTGGCGGACAGTGTGGCCGACAGGCCCATGGACAGGCCCAGCGGCACGCCAACCAGAATGGCCACGACAAAGGCCACCAGCGCGCGCAGCGTGCTGGTCAGCAGGTGCTGCCACAGCGGCGTCTGGCGGTAGCCTTCCTGGGTCAGTTCCACCAGGGTGTGCCACAGATCGGTGGGGGGCGGCAGCATCAGCGCATCCACCCAGCCCAGGCTGCCGCTGGCTTGCCACAGCAGCAGCACGGCCAGCACGCTGGTGATGCTGACCGCCGCCAGCCGGCCCGCAGAGGGAATCCAGCGCGCGCGTGCGGGCTGTGGCGATGGGGCCTGCGCCGCCGTGGGCGGCAGGTACAGCGGCAGTGGCGTTTGCGAAGACAGGGACATGGCGCAGCCTGCTTACTTGGCGGCCGCAGCGCGCTGCAGATAGGTGGTGTTGATGTAGGGGCCGTAGCTGACCGGCACCTCCTGCTTGCGCAGCTCGCCAATGCCAGCCAGGAATTCGGCCGAGTCCTTGTAGGCCTTGGTGATCAGCGAGTTGGACTTGGTCTTTTCATCCCCGATGAAGGCCGGGGTCAACTGCTCCTGCAGCGAAGGGTATTCCAGCCCGCCCAGGGTGCTGCGCACGCTGTCGGCGGGAATGTCCAGGTGCTTGGCAATGGCCTGCACCGAACCTTCCTCGTCCTTCTTGTACTGGTCCACCTTGTCCTGCACCACGCGCAGGAACTTGGTCACCAGCTCGGGGTGCTTCTCGGCAAATTCCTTGCGCACCACGAAGTTGTTGAACACCAGCACCTGGTGCTTCTGCAGGTCCTTGGTGACATAGATCTGCTTGCCGCCGCTGGCTTCCAGCTGCTGGGTGAAGGGGCCCCAGACATAGGCGGCGTCGATGTCGCCGCGCTTCCAGGCGGCCACAATCTCGGCGGGCTTGAGCGACAGCGCCTTGATCTTGCTGCGGTCCACCTTGGCCAGCTTCACGGCCTGCTCGAACGCGTACTGCGCGGTGGAGTTGGCAGGGTAGGCCACGGTCTTGCCTTCCAGGCCCTTGAGGTCGGTGATGCCGTCGCGGGCAATCAGGCGCTCTGCGGTGGCAATGATTTCGGGCGTGCCGATCACCTCGATCGGCAGCTTGCGCGCAATGCCGGCCGCAGCCGGGCTGGAGCCAAAGCGGGCAATGTCGATTTCCTTGGCCGCAAACAGGCTCAGCACATCGGCACCCGAGGCGAACTGCACCCACTTGGTCTTGGTGCCGAAGGCCTTGTCGAACGAACCGTCGATCTTGCCCAGAATCCACACGCGCGGGCCGCCGGCCCAGGCCAACCGCACCTCGGAAGGAACGGACTGGGCAAACGACGACAGCGCGGACAGGCCCAACAAGGCGGCTGCGGCAACACGGGTCACGGAAAAGCGGGGCATGGGGAGATCCTTAATTTGAAATGCTTATGAAGAAATTTATCTTGATAAGCATTTGGAATTAAGCGTGTTTTGCGCATATCCATAGTTGGATTTCACCCATGGCCGGTGCTGGCCCGGTGGCGTGGTTATGGGGGGCTGCAGCGCCCACAGCCGCCATCGCACCAAGGCCGCCAAGGCCACCGTCGCCCGCAGCCAACCGAATGACCACGCGCAGCACGGCCTGGGCCATGGCGGGTGCTGGCGCTGGTCTGGGAGGGCTGGTGCGGGTGCCGCAGAATGAAGGTCCGTTTTTCTTCCATCACCCCAACTGTATATATGCGTTTTCTGCAAGCTTCGGCAGTTGCCGTGGGAGCCGTGCTGTTGGCTGGCTGCGGCAATATCCAGACCGTCAAATCCTTTTCCACCACGTACAAAGAGCCTGATGGCGGCGAGCGTGCCCGCGTGCGCGTGGTGTCCGACGGCATGGTGCGCGCCGTGCCCCGCAGCAGCTGTGTGGACTGGCGTTTGCCCGACGCAGGGGTGATGGTGGCCAGTCTCAAAGGCTTCGCAGACCAGAACGACCGCTCCCTGGGAATGCCGGATGCGCCGCTGCACGTGGTGCCCAAGGAAATTCCCACGGTCGTGGCCGAGTTCTATGTCCCCGCCAACCAGCCGCTGACCCTGGTCTATCTCAGCAACGGCCATATCTCGGGGGGCAAGCGCTACCAGTGCAGTGTCAACAAGACGGTCACCTTGCAGGCGAACACGGACTACGAGGCCAGCTTCATCAACAGCCAGAACAAATGCCTGTCGGTCGTCACCCGTTTGACGCAGCAGGCCCCGGCCAAGGTGAGCGACGTCATGGTGCCGCTGACCGAGGCGCCCCTGTGCCGCAAGTCGGACCTGCTGTAGCCCTTGGTTCGCGGGATCCAGATTCGGCGGATTCGGCGGGGTAGGCCGGACAGGCCAGGCCCGCCAGAAGCCCCGCTGGCCACGGTGGCTGCCCGCCGGGCCCCAACCGCCCGGGGCGCCGCTTGCGTATAGTCGGTCGCAGCGCGCTGCAGGGCTGTGATGAACGGCTTGCAGCACTTGTTGTACTTGCACAGACTGCTCTTGTTTTGGATATGGAACACCGCCACGCAGGCGCCCACCGCGTCGATCTGGTTGTCTACCCCGGCTTCAAGGCCCTGGAGGCCATAGGACCGATGTCGGTGTTCGACTACGCCAATGTGCACCTGCGCCAGAAGGGCCTGCCCGATGGCTATGCCGTGCGCGTGGTGGCGGCGCAGGCAGGGCCGGTGCCTTCCGACACGTTGATGGGCCTGCAGGCCACGCACACCCTGGCCCAGGTGGAGGCCGATGGCACGGGCTGCACGGTGCTGCTGGTGGGCTCGCGCCATATCGAACAGGTGCTGGCAGCCTCGCCGGAACTGGTGGACTGGGTGGCGCGCGTGGCACCCCAGGTCGGGCGCATGATTGCGCTGTGCAGCGGCAGCTTTTTCCTGGCTGCGGCGGGCGTACTGAATGGCCGGCGCGCGGCCACGCACTGGAGCGTGGCGGGGCTGCTGGCCCAGCGCTATCCGCACATTGCCGTGGATGCCGATGCCATCTATGTGCGGGACGGCAGCTACTGGACCTCGGCCGGGGTCACGGCCGGCATCGATCTGGCGCTGGCCGTGGTGGAGCAGGACTTCGGCCACGCACTGGCGCTGGATGTGGCGCGCGATCTGGTCATGTACCTCAAGCGCCCGGGCGGGCAGTCGCAGTTCAGCGTGTCGCTGGCGGCGCAGGCCACGCAGCACAGCGGTGTGCAGGCGGCCCAGCAATGGGTGCTGGCGCATCTGGACCAGCCCATGCCGCTGGCGCTGCTGGCCGACAAGGCGGCCATGAGCGAACGCAACTTCCGCCGCGTGTTCCAGCAGGAAACCGGCTGCAGCCCCAGCAGCTTTGTGGAAAACGCCCGGCTGGAGCGCGCCAAGCAGTTGCTGGAAAACCTGGGCGCGCTGCCGCTGAAGACCGTAGCGGCCAAGGTGGGTCTGGGGTCCGAGCAGGCGCTGCGCCACCTGTTTGTGCGCCGCCTGGGCATCACGCCCGTGGTGTACCGGGAGCGGTTCGGGGGATAAAGACCCTCGCTGCCGTGCTGGCAGCGTCGTCCTTTGCGATGGGGATAGCCGTTGCACACGCTGGTGCGAACCACCCATGCTGCCTCCAGGGAGGGTGGGGTTGCTCTTGCCGATGGAGGCTGTTCATCCGGCGGTGGTCTGGGGGCGCAGGGTATTGGGAGGCGACCTCTTGCCGAGGGAGCGGACTTTTATAATCCCGCCCATCTTTGTCGCCTGGACAGCTTTGTGGGTCCGGCGTGGCAAGGTCGTCAGCGGGGCCGTACGCCGCCCCTCTCCCGGACCGCCGGCTTGCCAGTGCAGCGTTCCGCCCCTTTCCCCCTTTCTTGCCCGCACCAACCATGAGCAGCATCGCACTCTCATCCGTTCTGGTGGTCCTCAGTATTGTGGCCATCATCTACCTCACATCCAAGGTGAAGTTCAGCGTCTTCGGATCGCTGTTCGCCGTATCGCTGGCGCTGGCGCTGGGCTCCGGCATGCCACTGGGCAAGGTGATCGACACCCTCAAGAGCAGCTTCGGCAACACGCTGGGCGGCATCTCCTTCATCATCATCTTTGGTGCGGCGATTGCGGTGTGCATGCAAAAGAGCGGCGGCGCGCTGAGCATTGCCAGCCACATCCTGAAGCTGGCGGGCAAGGGCAACGCCAAGGCCGCCATGGCCTGGACCGGCTTCATCCCCGGCCTGACCATCTTCTGCGACACCGGCTACATCATCCTGAGCGGCATTGCGCGCAGCGTCAGCGCCAGCTCCAGGACCTCGATGCCGCTGATCGCCGCCATCATGGGCTCGTCGCTGTTCGTGGTGCACTGCCTGGTGCCCACCCACCCCGGCGCGCTGGCGGCAGCCACCGCGCTGAATGCCAATCTGGGCATGCTGGTGCTGGCGTCGGTGCTGTTTGCCATTCCCGGTCTGCTGGCTTCCTACTACTGGGCCGGCCTGATGGACAAGGGCCAGAACTACGCCCCCGCCGAGATTGAGGACGGTGCCGACGACCTGTCGCAGGACAATCTGCCCAAGTTTTCGCATGCGCTGGTGCCCGTGGTGCTGCCGCTGGTGCTGATCTCCATTTCCACCCTGCTGACCACCCTGGGCATGAAGGATGGCGGAGCCACCGTGTTCCACTTCCTGGGCAACCCGGTGATGGCTTTGCTGGTGGGCATGCTGTGCGGCGTCTGGCTGCTCAGCCGCCATGGCGGCCAGAAGGGCGACTTCACCAAGGTGCTGGAAGAAGCCATCGTCAAGGCCGGCCCGATCCTGATCATCACCGCCGCCGGCGGCATGTTCGGCGCCATCATCAAGGAAACCGGCGTGGGCAATGCGCTGGGTGGAGTGCTGGGCGGGGCCTCGGTCGGCCTGCTGGTGCCCTTCATCATTGCGGCGCTGCTCAAGACGGCCCAGGGTTCTTCCACCGTGGCCGCACTGACCACCGCTGCCATCATCAGCCCCAGCCTGCAGACCTTCGGCCTGGATTCGGAAATGGGCCGCGTGTTCGCGGTGCTGGCGATTGGCGCGGGCTCGATGATCGCCTCCCACGCCAACGACTCCTACTTCTGGGTGGTGACCAAGTTCTCCAACATCGAGATGCAGCAGTCGCTGCGCGTGTTCTCCTCATCCACCTTCGTGATGGGCGTGGTGACCTTTGCCTGCATCTGGGCAGCCAGCGCCTTCATGCTGTAAAGCGCCCCCTACAATCGCGAACATTGTCGTGCGCCGCCGGCGCATGACCCGTGGCCTGCGGCTTCGATCCTGGCTGTCACCGCGCACCCTGTGCGGGCTGGCAGTGCAAGCGGTTCGAAGCCGCAGCCGTTTGCGAAAGCCCAGACCATGAAAATCGTCATTGCCCCCGATTCGTACAAGGAAAGCCTGTCCGCCCTGGAAGTGGCCACGCAGATCGAACGGGGCTTCCAGGAAATTTTCCCCGATGCCCAGTACGTCAAGGTGCCGATGGCCGATGGCGGCGAGGGCACGGTGCAGGCCATGGTCGAGGCCACGCAGGGCCGCCACATCGAGGTGGAAGTCACCGCTCCGCTGGGCGAGCGGGTCACCGGCTTCTACGGCCTGACGGGCGACGGCCGCACCGCCATGATCGAGATGGCCGCCGCCAGCGGCCTGGCGCTGGTGCCGCCGGCCCGGCGCGACCCGCGCGTGACCACCAGCTACGGCACGGGCGAGCTGATCACCGCCGCGCTGGACGCCGGTGCGCGCCACCTGATTCTGGGCATTGGCGGCAGCGCCACCAACGACGGCGGCGCCGGCATGCTGCAGGCCCTGGGCGTGCAGCTGCTGGACGCCCAGGGCCTGCAGCTGGGCCGTGGCGGTGCGCCGCTGGCGCAGCTGGACCGCATCGATGCCTCCGGCCTGGATGTGCGCCTGGCCGAATGCACCATCGAAGTCGCCTGCGACGTGGACAACCCGCTGACCGGCCCGCGCGGCGCCTCCGCCATCTTCGGCCCGCAAAAAGGCGCCACGCCCGAGGTGGTGCAGCAGCTGGACGCCAATCTGCAGCACTTCGCCCGCATCATCCTGCGTGACGTGGGGGCGGACGTGGACGCCGTGGCCGGCGCCGGTGCCGCCGGTGGCATGGGCGCGGCCATGCTGGCCTTTCTGAAAGGCCAGCTGCGCCCGGGCTGCGAAATCATTGCCAAGGCCGTGGGCCTGGAGGCCGCGGTCAAGGACGCCGACCTGGTGGTCACCGGCGAAGGCCGTATCGACCAGCAGACCATCTTTGGCAAGACACCGTTCGGCGTGGCCACGGTGGCCAAGCAGTTCGGCAAGCCGGTGGTCGGCATTGCCGGCGGCCTGGGCACCAATGCCCATGTGGTGCACGACCACGGCATCGACGCTATCTTCAGCGTGCTCAGCCGCATCTGCACCATCGAGGATGCGCTGGCCGAGGCCGAACACAATGTGCGCAGCGCGGCGCGCAATATCGCGGCGGTGCTGGCAATGGGCCAGGGCCTGCGCGCCGGAGCCTGACGCCAGGGCGGCTATCCGGGTGCTGTCCTACGCGCCCGCCGCGCCGCCTGTGAAAGCATGGCCGACAGTCCGAGGAGTGTCGCCCATGAAACTGGTCCACAGTCTGTTCACGGCCGTGCATGCCGTCATTGCCCTGCTGTTTGCGCTGGCAGCGCTGACCCTGGTCTGGATCGCCGCTCGCACCGCATGGAGCGTGTGGTCCGGAGGGCTGGATGCCGATGCCACGCTGCACATGGTGCAGGCCCTGGGCATTCTGGCTTCGGGCGTGGTGGCGCTGCAGATCGCCCAGACCGTGGTGGAAGAGGAAGTGGTGCGCGATGCCCACATCAGCGGCCCCACGCGGGTGCGCCGGTTTCTGTCCCGCTTTCTGGTGGTGCTGGTGGTGGCACTGGCCATCGAGGGCCTGGTGGCCACGTTCAAGGCCCAGGAAGACCCGGCCAGCCTGCTGTATTCATCCGCCCTGATCGTGGCGGTGGGCGCCCTGCTGGCAGGGTGGGGCGTGTTCATCCACCTGAACCGCTCGGCCGAGGAGCTGGAGCCCGAAGCCATGCAGGAAGCCAAGGGCGAAGACCGCAAGATGCGCGAATGAGCCCGCCCGCCCGCGCGGATGGCGGCACGGTGATCCCGCGACGCTGAGCGATGCCGTGCTGGCTGTGCTGTGCTGTGCTGTGGCTAGACGCTGGCCGGCGCCCAGGAGGCCAGCAGCGACACAAAGTCGTCCACCCCGGTGGCTGCAGAGGGCGTGGCAGGCGCAGCAACCGTGGCCGCGGTTTTCGCTGAGGCCGCTGAAGGGTGGGCAGGCGCTGCCGGTGCGGTGCTGCGGGGCAGCAGCACGGTCAGGTCCAGCTGGGGGTTGAGCTGGCTCAGGCAGAGGATATAAGTGGCGGCCGACACCGAGGCATCACCACGTTCCAGCCGTGCCATGGTGGGCTGGGAAATGCCCAGCCGGGCGGCCCACTGCGCCTGGGTCTCGCCCAGGGCCTTGCGTGCGGCCACGATGCATTCGGCAAGCCGCGCAATCTGCTGCTGCACTGCGGGCGGAAAATCGGTGGGACGGGTGTTCTGGCGGGGCATGCCGTGGATCAAAAGCGGTGGCAGCGCACGCTGCACAAGCGCGGCGTGCTATCAACACCGAAATTATCAAAGCGCAGGCATGGCCTTGCAGCGCACTGGGCCATGCGGGCAGGCCGCCGGCACTCGCACCCGCATCGGCGGCTGCCGGTGCAGCGCCATCAGCGCGGTGTGGTGCCGCCGCCAGCAGCAGCTGCCGCCGCCGCTGCTGCGCGCAGCTTGTCCTTCTTGCTCATGCGCTTGCCTTTGACGCCGCCGTTGTCGCCGTCCTCGTGCGCAGCACGGGCCGGGGGCTGTTCGGTCACCGGGTAGGCGGGCAGGTCTTCCAGTGCCACTTCCAGTGCGTTGCGCTTGGCAATCAGCTGCCAGTGGGCAGCGGTGGCGGGGCTGACCAGGCTGATGGCCAGGCCGCTCAGGCCTGCACGGCCGGTGCGGCCGATGCGGTGGGTGTAGTCGGTGGGCGAGCGCGGCAGGTCGTAGTTGATGACCACGGGCAGCGCATCCACATGGATGCCGCGCGCGGCCAGGTCGGTGGTGACCAGCACCTGCAGCAGGCCGGACTTGAAATCGGCCAGCGCCGCCTGGCGCGCACCCTGGCTCAGTTCGCCGTGGAAGGCGCGGGCCGCAATGCCGTGGGCCTTGAGCTTGAACGCCACATGCTCGGCGCTGTAGCGGCTGGCCACAAACACCAGCGCGCGCGGCCACTGGAATTCCTGCAGCAGATCGCGCAGCAGCGGCGTGCGGCGGGCGGCGTCCACGTGCAGGGCACGCTGCACGATGGTGGCGTCCTGCTGGTGGGTGGAGGCAATTTCCACGCGGGCGGCCGCGTCCTGCAGCAGGCGGGCCGCAATGGCTTCCACCGCAGGCGGGAAGGTGGCGGACAGCAACAAGGTCTGGCGTTGGCCGGTGGCGGGCAGCAGGGCCAGCACGCGGTCCAGTTCCTCGGCAAAGCCCAGGTCCATCAGGCGGTCGGCCTCGTCCAGCACCAGGGTGTGGATGCGGTTCAGTTGCAGGCGGCTGTGCTCCACCACATCCAGAAGGCGGCCGGGCGTGGCAATCACCCAGTCCACGCCGCCGCGCAGCGCCATCAGCTGCGGGTTGATCGACACGCCGCCGGTCAGCACGGCCACCTTGGGGCGCTGGCCCATGGCTTCGCCCAGGTGGTAGACCAGTTCGGCCACCTGGCTGGCCAGCTCGCGCGTGGGCACCAGCACCAGGGTCTGCGTGCTGCGCGGGCCGGCGGGCGCGTCGGCCAGCATCCAGCGCTGCAGCAGCGGCAGCACATAGGCCGCCGTCTTGCCCGACCCGGTGGGCGCACAGGCGCGCAGGTCCTGGCCGTCCAGGATGGCCGGCAGGGCCTGGGTCTGGATGGCGGTCGGAGCCAGCAGGCCGTGGCGTTGGGCTGCGTGGACCAGGGACGGGGCAAGGCCCAGGGAGGCAAAAGACATGGTGGAGGCAGGCAATCCGCAAACGAAAGAAGGGGGATTGTCGCCGGGCGGGCGGTTCAGCGCTTGCGGCGCCCGGCTCAGCCCTGTGCCGGCGTGGGACAGCTGCGGGGTCAGGCAGGGGCGGGTGCAGTGCCACACAGGGTGCTGCACGGCACCGCGATCCCATATCTATGGATAAACGTGCCGCAGCGGCGCAGGGGGCTGCGGCCTGCGCGGTTTGGCGCTAGGCTGGTGCCTTTGTCACCCCCTCCCGGAGATCTGCCATGGCGCGTCTGCCCATCCTGACTGTCGAGTCTGCCCCCGAGTCCGTCCGCCCGCTGCTGGAGAAATCGCAGAAGGCCATGGGTTTTCTGCCGCACTTTGTCGGCATGCTGGCCCAGGCGCCGGCGGCGCTGGAAACCTATATGACGGTCTCCGGCCTGAACATGCGCACCAGCCTGAGCCCGGGCGAGCGCGAGGTGGTGCAACTGGTGGCCGGCACCACCCATGGCTGCCATTTCTGTGTGGCGGCGCACACCCCGGCCGCGCTGGGCAAAGGCAAGCTGGACCCGGCCGTGGTGGAAGCACTGCGCGCCGGCCAGACCCTGCCCGACGCCCGGCTGGAAGCCCTGGCCCGCTTTGCCCGCAGCGTGATCGCCACACGCGGCGACGTGCCCGATGCCGAGCTGCAGGCCCTGCGTGCTGCCGGTTTCAGCGACCAGCAGGCGCTGGAAGTGGTGCTGGGCATCAGCCTGGCCACCCTGTCCAACTTTGCCAACAACCTGGCCCACACGCCGCTGAACCCCGAGCTGGAACCCTATGCCTGGCAGCGCCCGGCGGCCTGACGCCGGGTGCGCTGGCAGACCGGGCCGCTGCTGCGCCTGCGGGGCGTTTGTTCTGCTGTGGGGGACTGACTACAGCAGCCACTCGATCGGCAGCCAGCCCAGCACCCGCAGCAGCAGGCGCAGCCACCAGCTGGAGTAGGGCTCCTGGGTGTAGGTGTCCACCCCGCCGTCGTTGTTCTGGGCCTGCCACTGCAGCTGGCCCTGGCCATCCAGGCCGACCCGGTAGGCGCGCAGCGGCACCTGGGTGTCGAAGGTGTCGCTGATCTGGCGGGCCAGCACCGGGCTGTCGATCACAAAGCCCAGCTCGGTGTTCAGCATGGCCGAACGCGGGTCGAAGTTGAAGGAGCCGACAAAGGCCTTCTGCCCATCGATGGCAAAGGTCTTGGCATGCAGGCTGGTGCCCGAGCTGCCCAGCGAGCCCAGCTTGAACTGGTCTTCCAGCTCCACCGGCTGGGGGTTGTTGCTGCGCATCTCGAACAGCTCGATGCCCGCCTGCAGCAGCGGTTTGCGGTATTTGGCGTAGCCGGAATGCACCACCGCCACGTCCGTGGCTTCCAGCGCATTGGTCAGCACCCGCACCTGCACGCCGCTGCGCTGGAGCTGGGCCAGGGCCTCGGTACCGGAGCGGGTGGGCACGAAGTAGGGTGAGACCAGATCCAGCCGTTGGGTGGGCATGCCGGTGCGCTGCAGCAACTGGGGCAGCATCAGGCCCTCCTGCGCGGCCGTGCCCAGCACCTTGGCCGGGTCGTCGCTGACCAGGTGCACCGGCGCCCATTCCAGTGGCAGCTGGGCCTGCAGCAGCTGCTGGATGAAGGGCGTCATCTCCACCGCACGGGCAAAGTCCTCGGAGGCGGCGGAGGCGGCCAGCACCTGGTACTGCTGGCGCAGCGCGTCGGGCGTGGTGTCGGCATCCGGGCGCACCAGCAAGGCGATGGGGTAGGCCGAGGCACTGTTCCAGTAGCAGTCGAAGTCGTTCGACACCTCGGGCACGGCCGGGCCAATGGCCAGCACATCCAGGTCGGAGAACAGCACGCCGTCGGTGGCGCCGAAGTACTCGTTGCCCACATTGCGCCCGCCGATGATGGTGGCCTGGTTGTCGGCGGTGAAGGACTTGTTGTGCATGCGCCGGTTGGTGCGCGGGAAATGCGTCAGATAGCCCAGGTATTTGCCGGTGCGCAGCACAAAGGGGTTGAACAGGCGCACCTCGATCAGCGGGTGGCTGTCCAGCGCGGCCAGCTCGGCGTCCAGCCCTGCCGTGCCGCCGTCGTCCAGCAGCAGGCGCACGCGCACGCCGCGGTCGGCGGCGGTGAGCAGCTCGCGCAGCAGCAACTGGCCGGTCTTGTCGCCGCGCCAGATGTAGTACTGCACATCCAGGGTCTGGTCTGCGGCCCGGGCCAGCAGGGCGCGCGCGGCAAAGGCTTCGCGCGGGTCGGCCAGCGCATAGATGCCGGTGAGTGCCGCATCGTGGCCGCTGCTGCGCAGCTGCTGCACGGCCAGGCCCAGGCGGGACTGGCCGGTGGTATCGGCCGCCACGGCCTGGCTGTCGGTACGGCCTTCCAGCGAGGGCAGGCTGCAGCCTGCCAGGCTCAGCACCAGGCTCAGGAGGGCGAATATCGGTGCAAGGCGCATGGCACGTTCAAGGGGCGGTCAGTGAAAGTGGATGGATGCAACGTTACAACACTACAACACTACAACACTAGCAGATGCCCCGGGATTGGGCTGCCAGCCCTGTGGTGCACCCGGTGTGGGCGCCCACAGGGCGGAGGAAGGCCGGTGAAGGGCTGGCTCAGTCGCCCATCACCACCCCTTCGCGGCGCGGGTCGGCGCCGCCGAACCAGAAGGTCTTGCCATGGGCTTCGCCCCGGGTGATGGCCTGCAGGCCGCTGGTCAGCTGCTGCTCCTTCACCTCGGCGCCGCGCTGGCGCAGGGCGTTGACCGTGGCTTCGGGGAAGCGTTTTTCCTCCAGCAGGCTGGGGCCGTTGAGGCTGCTGAAATTGGGCAGGTTGATGGCCTGCTGCGGCGTCAGCCCCCAGCCGAACACGCCCCACAGCGTCTTGGCCGTGTAGTGGATGATCTGCGCCCCGCCGGGGCTGCCGGCGCTCATCAGCAGCTGGCCGGTGGCCTTGTCGAACACCAGCGTGGGCGCCATGGACGAGCGTGGGCGCTTGCCGGGCTGCACCCGGTTGGCAATCGGCAGACCGTCGGCCGTGCGCGGGGCCATGCTGAAGTCGGTCAGCTCGTTGTTCAGCAAAAAGCCCTTGACCATCTGGCGGCTGCCGAACTGGTCTTCGATGGTGGTGGTCATGGCCAGGGCATTGCCCTGGGCGTCGACGATGCTGATGTGGCTGGTGCCGTACTCGATCTGGTGCGCCATGGGCGCGTAGCTGCTGCGCACCGAGACCGGGTTGCCGGGCTGGGCCACCTTCATGCTCTGCGCCCCGATCAGGCGGGCACGTTCGGCCAGGTACTGGCTGTCCAGCAGGTTCTGCCAGTTGCCGCCGGGTGCCTGCACAAAGTCCGGGTCGGCCACGTACAGGCCCCGGTCGGCAAAGGCCAGGCGCGCGGCCTCGGTATAGAAGTGCAGCCAGTTGGCCGTGGGCAGGCCCTGGGCATCCAGCGGCATGGCTGCGGCGGGCGTCTGCGCCAGGATGCCCAGGATCTGCCCCACGGCAATGCCGCCGGAACCCGGGGGCGGAAAGCCGCATACCCGGTAGCTGCGCGCGGTGGCGCTGGCGGGGGTGGGCGGAATGTTCCAGTCATGGCACAGGGCTTCCCGCTTGCGGGGCCGGTAGCCGGCCAGATCCTGGGTGCTCAGCAGGCCGGGATTGGTGGCATGGCTGCGCACCTTCTGCACGATGGCCTGGGCCACTTCGCCTTCGTGCAGGGCCTTGCTGCCATCGCGGGCCAGGGCGCGCAGCACCTGGGCATAGGCCGGGTTGCGCAGCACATGGCCCACGGGCAGGGGCTTGCCGTCGGCGCCGTAGAAATAGGCGCGGGCTTCGGGGTCGGCGCTCAGGAACTTCTCGTTCGACAGCATGGTGTGCAGGCGCGGGCTCACCTTGAAACCCTGGTCCGCCAGCTGGATGGCCGGCGTGAACAGGCTGGCCCAGGGCAGCTTGCCGTGCTCCTGGTGCGCCAGCTCCAGCATGCGGATGGCGCCAGGCGTGCCCACGGAGCGCCCGCCCACCACGGCGTCGTGAAACGCCATGGGTGTGCCGTCGGGCTTGAGGAACAGGGTTTCGGTAGCCGCTGCGGGGGCGGTTTCGCGGCCGTCATAGGCTTCGACCTTGGTGCCGGCGGCGTGCAGCAGAAAGGCGCCGCCGCCGATGCCGCTGGACTGCGGCTCGACCAGGCCCAGCACCAGCTGCACGGCAATTGCTGCATCGACGGCACTGCCGCCGGCCTTGAGCACCTGGTAGCCGGCATCGGTGGCCAGCGGGTTGGCGGCGGCCACGGCAAACTTTTCGGTGGCCCAGCCGGGCTTGTCGGTCCAGCCGGAGCTGCCTTCGGGCTCCAGCGTGGGCGTGGCGTAGTGCAGGGAAGGGCTGGAGCAGGCGGACAGCAGGGCGGCTGCAGCGGCGGTGGCGGCTGTCAGCGCCCAGGGGGCGGCGCGTCGGGGCATGGGCATGCGGTTCTCCTTGTTGATGTGGCTGTGCAACAGGTGGGAGTGTGACCGCGCGGGCCTGCCCCGCGGTGCAGGACAGGACCGGATCAGCCGCGTGCCAGGCGCCCGCCCGATCCCGTCATCTGGGCATGCTGCAGGCTCTGATCGGCACGGTTCATCAGGTCCAGGCGCGGTTCCGAAGGCCAAGCCTGCACCACACCGGCGCTGATGCGCAAGCTGATTTTTTCATCCTCGCTCAGCAGCGGGCGGCGTTCCAGCTCCTGCTGCAGGCGGATCAGGGCCTGCAGGGCATCGTCGGCATGGGCGCCGGAGAGCACCACAAAGAAGTGGTTGGCCTGGTCGCGGGCCAGCAGATCCTGGGGCCGCAGCACCGAGCGCGCCACCATGGCGAGGTGGCACTGGGCCTGCTCCACCAGGGCCGGGCCATGCTCCAGCCCCAGGGCGTGCAGGCCTTCCAGCGTCATCGATGCCAGGCTCAGGGGTGTGCGGTAGCGGGTGGCGCGGGCCATCTCGCGGTCCAGCCCTTCTTCCAGGCCCTTGGCGTTCAGCGCACGGGTCAGCGGGTCGTGGCGGGCCAGTTCCTCGGCCGTGTCCAGCGCTTTTTGCAGGGCCTCGATGGACTGCTGCTCCTGGGTGCTGCGCTCCTGCAGATCCTGCAGGGCCGCGTGGGCGATCTTGTTCTCGGTGGCGATCGAGCGCGTGGCGGCCACCAGCTGCTCCAGCACCGGCGCCATGTCGGCCAGGCCCTGGGCCTGCTCCAGCTGGCCGGCACATTCCTCGATCTGGCGGGTCTGCACGGTATTGCTGCGCGACAGCGCAGCCAGGCGCTGCAGGGATTCGCCCAGCAGGTCCTTGATGTGGGCCTGGGCCTCGCCGGCCCGGCTGTGCAGGTCCAGCTGGCGCAGCAGCAGGGTCT
Organism: Comamonas terrigena NBRC 13299; assembly: GCF_006740045.1. Classification (NCBI taxonomy): domain Bacteria; kingdom Pseudomonadati; phylum Pseudomonadota; class Betaproteobacteria; order Burkholderiales; family Comamonadaceae; genus Comamonas; species Comamonas terrigena. Next base: position 3,373,379 of record NZ_AP019749.1, on the reverse strand, counting down.
GGAGCTGCTGCTGCAGCTGGTCCAGGTGGGGCAGCGTCCAGGGCTGCTCCAGCGCCTGCAGCAGCGTGGTACTGAGGGTCTGCAAGGTGCTGTCCTGCTGGTTCAGTTCGGCCGTGTGCGTGACCATGGTGCGCAGCAGGCCCTGGATGGCGCGGCGGCGCTGGGCCTGGTCTTCGGTGGCAAAGGACAGGCGGTAGGCGTAGTTCTGCAGCATGTGCAGCAGATCCTGCAGCGCAGGCGGCGAAATGCGCAGGAAATGCACCAGTTGGTCGGTCAGCTCGTGCATGCGCCGGTCCTCATCCTCGGACAGCATGGGCAGAATGTGCTCCAACACACGGGCCAACTGCTCGGCCAACTCGGGCGGCAGCAATTCCAGCATCTGTGGGGCCGGGGCCGGCGGTACGGTGCCCATGGACTGGTGGGCAGCCAGCACGTCGTCCATGTGCGCATAGGCCAGAATGGCCTGCTGGATGCCGTGCCAGTTCTGGTCGTTGATGGCCTGGTTGAAATGCAGGGCGATGCGCTGCTGCACCGCGCTTTGCGCGGGCAGCACGCTGAATATCTGGCGCAGCGCCTTGCTGGGGAAGGGCGGGCGGGGCAGCTGGCCGGCCACTTCCTCGTAGACGGTCTGGTAGTTTTCGGGCGTGGGCGGGAGCTTGCGGGTGGCCAGCAGACGGAAAGCTTCACGGGCGATATCTGGGACAGAGCGTTCAGCCACGGGGGTAGACCTTTGGGAGGAAAGAGGAGGGGGACGGGCAAAAGTGTGACAGAACACAGCACCAGGCCGGGACATCGTGCGCAAACGGTGTCGCATGTCCGCACAACGCCGCAAGTATTTGGGGGCAAGAGTGAGCACCCTACAATCCGGGCAACCCGTTTGCACAGCATGAAGATTCTTATTTCCAACGATGACGGCTATCAAGCGCCGGGCATCGTCGCCTTGTACAACGCACTCAAGACCATCGCCGATGTGGAGGTGGTGGCGCCAGAGCACAACAACAGCGCCAAATCCAATGCGCTGACCCTGCATTCACCGCTGTACGTGCGCGAAGCGCCGAACGGCTTTCGCTATGTGAATGGCACCCCGGCCGATTGCGTGCACATCGCGCTGACCGGCCTGCTGGGCTACAAGCCGGATCTGGTGGTGTCCGGCATCAACAACGGCGCCAACATGGGCGACGACACGGTGTATTCCGGCACCGTGGGCGCCGCCATGGAAGGCTATCTGTTCGGCGTGCCGTCCATCGCGTTCTCCCAGGTGGAGCGCGACTGGGTGGAACTGGATGCCGCTGCCGGCAAGGCCCGCGACATGGTGGCGCAGCTGGCGCAGCAGAAGCTGCTGGGCACCAAGCCCTGGCTGCTGAATGTGAACATTCCCAACCTGCCGGCGCAGCAGCTGGGCGCCGTCAAGGTCTGCCGGCTGGGACGCCGGCATTCGGCCGAGCCGGTCATCACCCAGGTCAGCCCGCGTGGCGAGACCATGTACTGGATTGGCAGCGCCGGTGCGGCGCTGGACGAATCCGAGGGCACCGATTTCCATGCCACAGCCCATGGGCATGTGGCCATGACGCCGCTGAAAGTGGACCTCACGGACCACGATCACCTGGTGTATTGGGCACAGACTGCCGCACGTTTGGAGGCCGTGGAGCCCCGCAAGGAGGATGCATGAACCAGCCCAAGCGGCCCAGCTTTCCTGCCCGCCTGGGCCCGCCCAGCGCGCAGAATGCCGTGCGCCCGGTGGTCCGCCCGGCCGGCAATGCCGCACCGCGCAGCGCTGCGCCCATGCCGGCGCCCCGGGGCGTGGGCCTGGATTCGGCGGCCGTGCGCAGCCGCATGGTGCAGCGCCTGGCGGCTTCCGGCATCAGCTCGGCAGCGGTGCTGCAGGCCATGGGCAGCGTGGAGCGGCACCTGTTTGTCGACACCGCCCTGGTCAACCAGGCCTATGAAGACACCAGCCTGCCCATCGGCCTGGCGCAGACCATCTCCAAGCCCAGCGTGGTGGCCCGCATGATCGAGCTGCTGCTGGGTGCGGAAGGCGCGCGCGGCGGCCTGGGCCGGGTGCTGGAGATCGGCACCGGCTGCGGCTACCAGGCTGCGGTGCTGGGGCGCGTGGCCCGGGAGGTCTACTCCATCGAGCGCCTGCGCGGCCTGCACGAAAAGGCGCGGAACAATTTGCGTCCTTTGCGACTCACCAATGTGCACCTGATTTTTGGGGACGGCATGGTGGGCTATGCGCAAGGTGCCCCGTATGCGGGCATCATTGCGGCCGCAGGCGGCGACGCGGTGCCGGCCGCCTGGTGCGACCAATTGGCCGTGGGCGGGCGCCTGGTGGCCCCCATGGTCCAGAGCAATGGCCAGCAGATCCTGCTGGTGATTGACAAAACTCCTTACGGTTTCAATGAAACAGTTCTGGAAGCAGTGAATTTTGTCCCTCTAAAATCGGGGATTGCCTGAAAGGGAATTGCATATGTTGTTTACGCGAAGTCTTGGCACTTGGAGTGCGTTGGTTGTGGCCGGGGGGATCCTGGCGGGTTGCGCACAAGTGAACAAGGCTCCCGTGGAAGACCGCGGCGCCTCGCGTCCCGCTTCTTCGACTTCGGCGCCTGCGGTTGATCCGTCCACCCTGCCGGGTGCCGAGAACGCCGGCAAGCCCGGCTACTACACCGTCAAGCCCGGTGACACCCTGATCCGCATCGGTCTGGAACACGGCCAGAGCTGGAAGGACATTGCCCGCTGGAGCAATCTGGAAAATGCCAACCTGATCGAAGTCGGTCAGGTGGTGCGCGTGGTGCCGCCCAATGTGTCGGTGGCTTCCGCACCGGCTTCCAGCAGCTCGGGCGGCCGCGCCGTGGCGCCGGTGGTGGTGGGTGGCAGCGATGCCGGCTCTGCACCGGCCACCAGCACGCCCGCACCGGCGGAGCCTGCTCCGGCCAAGACGCCGGCACCCGCTGCCGACACCAGCCAGGGCTTCATCTGGCCGGCTTCCGGCGCCGTGCTGGCAGGCTTTGACGAATCCCGCAACAAGGGGCTGGACATCGCTGGCAAGGCCGGCGATCCGGTCGCTGCCGCTGCGGACGGCCGCGTGGTCTATGCCGGCGCCGGTCTGCGTGGCTACGGCAACCTGATCATCCTGAAGCACAACGACACCTATCTGACGGCCTACGCCCACAACCAGAAACTGCTGGTCAAGGAAGACCAGAATGTGAAGAAAGGTCAGAAGATCGCCGAAATGGGCAGCACCGACGCCGACCGCGTGAAGCTGCACTTTGAAGTGCGCCGCCAGGGCAAGCCGGTCGATCCCTCGCGCTATCTGCCCGCACGCTGATCGCCCGGGCGATCCGCCGCAGCCAGTGCCAGCGTGTCTGCCGGCGCTGGCTTTTTTTTATGCAACAACAGACAACACAGACAACACAGACAAGGATGCGGGTGTGACGGAGTCAACAGAGGCCATTGACAGCGTGGAAGCGGACGACTGGGCGCAGGTCCAGGAGCAGGCGGAGCTGCGCGCCGTGGAGGTGCCCACCGCCTTGCATGGCCTGCGGCTGGACAAGGTGCTGGCAGAGCTGGTGCCCGAGTTCTCGCGCAGCTACCTGCAGCAGCTGCTGGCCCAGGGGGCCGTGCAGGTGCAGGGCGCGGTCGTCACCAAGGCCTCCGCCAAGGTCCGCTGGGGCGACCGCCTGCAGGTGGAAATGCGACCGACGGCGCAAAGCCAGTCGTTCCGTGCGGAAACCATGGCGCTGGATGTGGCCTATGAGGACGAGCACCTGTTGATCGTCAACAAGCCGGCCGGCCTGGTGGTGCACCCGGCACCCGGCAACTGGAGCGGTACCTTGCTCAACGGTCTGCTGGCCTGGCATGCGGGCGCGGCCCAGGTACCGCGTGCCGGCATCGTGCACCGCCTGGACAAGGACACCAGCGGCCTGATGGTGGTGGCCAAGAGCCGCCATGTAATGGACGCGCTGGTGGCCATGATCGCGCGCCGCGATGTCTCGCGCCAGTACGTGGCGCTGGCGCACGGCGCCTGGCGCGGCGGCATGCGCGAAGTCCGGCAGGCCATCGGCCGCGACCCGCGCAACCGCCTGCGCATGGCCGTGGTCGACCTGGGCAGCCAGGCGGGCAAGCCGGCGCAGACCGACATCACCGGGGTGGACTCGGCCGAGCAGGCCTGCCTGGTGCATTGCAAGCTCCACACCGGGCGCACCCACCAGATCCGTGTGCACATGGCCTGGCTGGGCCACCCCCTGCTGGCCGACGCCCTGTACGGCGGCACGCCCCTGGCGGGGATGGAGCGCCAGGCGCTGCATGCCTACCGCCTGGGCTTTGTGCACCCCATCACCGGCCAGGAGGTGCTGGTGCGCAGCACGCCGCCGGCCGATTTCATGGCGGCCATCGACTTTTTGGGGCTGCGCTACAATCCCCCCCATTGACACTGCGCGGGCTGCCTGCCTGCGTACGCTGTATGGCACGCCTGTGAAGGCGCACTCTGACTTCCCCCGGAATCTCCGCTCATGAATACGGTAGATGCGAAACGGGTCCTCGAAACTGCCTTGATCTGCGCGCACCAGCCGGTGACGCTCAAAGAGCTGCGCGCTCTGTTCGATGGCACTTTGGGTACCGACACGCTGAAGGATTTGCTCCTGGCTTTGCAACGCGACTGGACACAGCGCGGTGTGGAGCTGGTGCAGGTGGCTTCGGGCTGGCGCTTTCAAAGCAAGCCGGAAATGCGCGTCTACCTGGACCGTCTGCACCCGGAAAAGCCTCCCCGCTACTCCCGCGCCACGCTGGAAACCCTGGCCATCATCGCCTACCGTCAGCCTGTGACGCGCGGTGACATCGAGGACATCCGCGGCGTGACGGTCAACAGCCTGATCATCAAGCAGCTGGAAGACCGGGGCTGGATCGAGGAGATCGGCCACCGCGAAACCGTGGGCCGTCCTGCACTGTTTGCCACCACGCGCCAGTTCCTGGACGATCTGGGCCTGCAGGCGCTGGACCAGTTGCCGATGCTGGAGTCGTCCGAGGTGCAGGCCAATCTGTTTGCCCAGCTCGACGGTGCCGATGGCGAAAACCTGCCGGCAGCGCCCGAAACGCAGGATGCTGCCGTAGAGCAGCCGGAGCAGCCGGAGCAGCCGGAGCAGCCGGAGCAGCCGGAGCAGCCGGAGCAGCCGGAGCAGCCGGAGCAGCCGGAGCAGCCGGAGCAGCCGGAGCAGCCGGAGCAGCCGGAGCAGCCGGAGCAGCCGGAGCAGCCGGAGCAGCCGGAGCAGCCGGAGCAGCCGGAGCAGCCGGAGCAGCCGGAGCAGCCGGAGCAGCCGGAGCAGCCGGAGCAGCCAGAGCAGCCAGAGCAGCCAGAGCAGCCAGAGCAGCCAGAGCAGCCAGAGCAGCCAGAGCAGCCAGAGCAGCCAGAGCAGCCAGAGCAGCCAGAGCAGCCAGAGCAGCCAGAGCAGCCAGAGCAGCCAGCCAGCAGCCAGAGCAGCCAGAGCAGCCAGAGCAGCCAGAGCAGCCAGAGCAGCCAGAGCAGCCAGAGCAGCCAGAGCAGCCAGAGCAGCCAGAGCAGCCAGAGCAGCCAGAGCAGCCAGAAGACGATGGTGGAAACCAGAGCTGGATCTGGAAGAACCGCTTTTAAGTGCGCAAAGCCCGCCGGCTTCGCCACATGCAATGACACTAGACTGCGCCCGGGTGGCGCAGGGAATGGATCGTATGAACCCCAAAGACCGGGCGCCCCGTGGCGCCGCCAAACCTGCTGCCGGCGCCCGCAAACCGCGCGCGGCCACACCGCGAGCCCCCCAGGTGGTGGACGCCGCCGAGGTGAATGAAGCCGTGGATGCCGCTGAAACCCCGGAAACCGCCCTCGAAGCGCAAGGCTATGCCTTCGAAGACGTGGTGTCGGGCGCCCTGGATGCCGACGAAGCACGCGAAGACCTGGCGCCGGCCAAGCGCGTGCTGCAACCGCAGGCCGAATCGCCCAAGCTGCACAAGGTGCTGGCCCAGGCCGGCATGGGTTCGCGCCTGGAGATGGAAAAGCTCATCCTGGAAGGCCGCATCTCGGTCAACAACGAGCCGGCCCACGTGGGCCAGCGCGTCCAGTTCGGGGACCAGATCAAGGTCAACGGCAAGCCGATCCACTTCCGCATCGAACCGCCGCCTGCCCGCGTGATCGCCTACCACAAGCCCGTGGGCGAAGTGGTGACCCACGACGACCCGCAAAACCGCCCCACGGTGTTCCGCAAGCTGCCCAAGCTGCACACCGGCAAGTGGCAGTCCGTCGGCCGTCTGGACCTGAACACCGAAGGCCTGCTGCTGCTGACCAATTCCGGCGCCCTGGCCAACAACCTGATGCACCCGCGCTTCGGTCTGGAGCGTGAGTACGCGGTGCGCGTGCTGGGCGCCTTGAGCAAGGAAGAAAAGCAGCGCCTGCTCGACGGCGTGCAGCTCGAAGACGGCGAAGCCAGCTTCGGCTCCATCGAGGACGGCGGCGGCGAAGGCGCCAACTGCTGGTACCGCGTCACCATTTCGGAAGGCCGCAACCGCGAAGTGCGCCGCATGTTCGAGGCGGTGGGCCATGCCGTCAGCCGCCTGATCCGTATCCGCTACGGCGCCATGATGCTGCCCAAGGGGCTCAAGCGCGGTGCCTGGCTGGAGCTGGACGACAAGGACATCCAGGCCCTGATGCAGGCCGCCGGTGCCGCCATCCCCAAGGCTGCGCCGCGCGAAGGTGCCGGCCTGCGCCGTCCCAGCGCCGACCGTGGCGCAGGCCGCCGCAGCGGCCCGGGTGCCGCGCGTCCGCAGGCGCCACGCCGCTTCCAGGATGGCGGCGGGCCGGAACGCGACCGTCCGGCACGCTCCGGCGCGCTGTTCGGTGACGAAGGCGCCGCCCGCAGCAGTGCGGCCCGTGCCAAGCGCAGCGCACAGCCGGATCCACTGAAGACGTCCGCTGGCTATATCGGCCGCGACAGCCTGGAGCGTTACCGTGCCACGCAGAAGAAGGGCTCTGGCGGCGGCCGCCGTGGCGGTAGCCGCTGAGCGGATAGGTCCTGCTTGCCAGGGCTTTGTGCCACCCCGGTAGAATCAAGGGTTTTGCCGGTGTGGCAAAAAACGAACTAAAACCTGATTAGGAAAATCAAATGGCTATCGAACGCACCCTCTCCATCATCAAGCCCGACGCAGTTGCCAAGAACGTGATCGGCCAGATCTACTCGCGTTTCGAAGGCGCTGGCCTGAAGATCGCCGCTGCCAAGCTGGTGCACCTGTCGCGCGCTGATGCCGAGCAGTTCTACGCTGTGCACGCCGCACGTCCTTTCTTCAAGGACCTGGTGGACTTCATGATCTCCGGCCCCGTGATGATCCAAGTGCTGGAAGGCGAAAACGCCATCCTGAAGAACCGCGAACTGATGGGCGCCACCGACCCCAAGAAGGCTGAAGCCGGCACCATCCGCGCTGACTTCGCTGACAGCATCGACGCCAACGCCGTGCACGGCTCCGACGCTGCTGAAACCGCAGCTGTCGAAGTGTCCTTCTTCTTCCCTGGCATGAACGTCTACGCACGTTAATTCCATGACTCCCATGCTGGCCGAGGCTGCTGCTAAGGCGGCACCCCCTGCATGGGAGTGCCGCCCATGCCGTGGTCTGGGCATGCAGATATGACCACCAATCTTCTTGATTTCGACCTCCAGGGGCTGGTTGCTTATTGCGAGCAACTGGGGGAAAAGCGTTTCCGTGCCACGCAGTTGTTCCGCTGGATCCACCAGCGTGGTGCGAAGGACTTCAGCCAGATGACGGATCTGGCCAAGTCGCTGCGTGAAAAGCTGCAGCATGAGGCGGAAATCCGCCCACTGCCGGTGATCACCCAGCACGAATCCCAGGACGGCACCATCAAGTGGCTGTTCGATGTGGGTGACGGCAATGCCGTCGAATCCGTATTCATTCCCGAAGACGACCGTGGCACGCTGTGTGTGTCCTCGCAGGCCGGTTGCGCCGTGGGCTGCCGTTTCTGCTCCACGGGCCACCAGGGCTTCAGCCGCAACCTGAGCACGGGCGAAATCCTGGCCCAGCTGTGGTTTGCCGAGCATTTCCTGCGCGCCCACCTGAAGACCGATGAGCGCGTGATCACCAATGTGGTGATGATGGGCATGGGTGAGCCGCTGCAGAACTACAGCGCGCTGGTGCCCGCCCTGCGTACCATGCTGGACGACCATGGCTACGGCCTGTCGCGCCGCCGCGTCACCGTGTCCACCTCCGGCGTGGTGCCGATGATGGACCGTCTGTCCCAGGATTGCGCCGTGGCGCTGGCCGTGTCGCTGCATGCGCCCAATGACCCGCTGCGCGACAACCTGGTGCCGCTGAACAAGAAGTACCCGCTGGACGAGCTGCTGCAGGCCTGCCAGCGCTACCTGGAATTTGCCCCGCGCGACTTCATCACCTTCGAGTACTGCATGCTCGACGGGGTCAACGACCAGCCGGAGCATGCCAAGCAACTGGTGGAACTGATCCGCAGCTATGGCAATGGCCGGCCCTGGTGCAAGCTGAACCTGATCCCGTTCAACCCGTTCCCGGCCTCCGGCCTGTTACGCTCGAGCAATGAACGGGTGACGGCCTTTGCCAAGGCACTCAGCGACGCCGGGATTGTGACCACGGTGCGCAAGACGCGCGGTGACGACATCGACGCGGCATGTGGACAATTGGCGGGGGATGTGAAAGACCGCACCCGCGCCGCAGAACGCATGGCCAAGCAGCGCACCATCATGCTCAAGCCGACGGCAGGTTAGAGCACACAGAGCGAGCGGCAAGACCACCATTCGACAAGGGACCTCCAGATGTGCTTTCATTCCGGGAATGCCAAGACAGGTTGCCAGCGCAGGGCGATGAGCCCCAGCGGCGCAGCAACTTGGGCATTTGCGGTGGCGCGATGCGCCGGCACCTCTTTGGTCCGCGTCCCGCACATTGCAGCCTGCCATGTCCGCACCGGCATGGCATATGACTTGCAAGCAGTCCCGTCGCACCAGACCGGGTTGCAACACGCCCTTTACCGCACTGCGCACGGCAGTGGGCAGGCCGGGGCACCCGGGGAGCGCAGCGGCCAGCGCCGGTCCGAAGCTCCGGTGGCTGCGGGTGGGGCCTATGAAAAAGCTTACGAGATAGATGCAGGCAATCGCGTGATCGCCTACCATCTGGCAGATTTGCTGTTCGAGCGGCAAAGGGGAGGGCGTGCGCGCTTTCCCTTCTGTCGTTTGAACAATGGCGGGTACGCCAATGCCAAGTCCCTGAGGGAGGGGAGCCGCGTGGAGCGGGCATTGGATGCGACCTCGGCCGCGCGACAGCGGGTTCGCCCGCTGCCGCGCCGGTCAGCGGATTCCACAGAATGGCAACGTTATGAGCAAGGGGCTTTCCATGGCTGAGCTCCAGGAAGCAGAAGTGACAGAACAACTCGAATCGCCACCCGCACAACAGACTGCAGGCAGTCTGCTGCGCCAGGCCCGTGAAGCGGCGGGCATGCATGTTTCCTCCTTGGCCGATGTGCTCAAGGTGCCCGTGGCCAAGCTGCAGGCGCTGGAAGCCGATGACTGGCAGGCCCTGCCGGATGCGGTGTTCACCCGCTCGGTGGCGCTGAGCATCTGCAAGGCCTTGCAGGTGGATGCGGCACCGGTCATGGCCTTGCTGCCCAAGTCGGCCGCCACACAGAAGTTCACCGCGCCCGGTCCGGGCATCAACGAGCCTTTCCGTGACAAGGCCGTGCGCTCCGTGCACGACACGCCCAACCCGGGCGGCGCCTGGAAGTGGCTGGCCTTGGCCCTGCTGGCGGGTGCCGGCGGCGGGGTGTGGTACTTTGCCCAGAAGCAGGATCTGCGCGATGCGGTGGTGGCTTCGGTGCAGGAGCGCTCCGAGCGTGCCATGGGCACGTCACAGTCTGCGCATACCGTGGATGTGGCGCCGCCGGAAGCCCCGGCGGCAGAACCCGTGGCCGCCCAGGAACCGGTGGCTCCGGCCGCCGCCGAAGCGGCCGTGCCTGCGGTGGCAGCCGTCCCGGCGCCCGCTGCAGTGGCGGAAGCCCCGGCAGTGCCCGCCGCGTCTGCGGCACCGGCTGCCGTGGCCCCGGCGGTGGCAGCGCCTGCGGAGGCTGCTGCTGTGGCCCCTGCGGTGCCCGTGGCCGCAGCCACAGGCAATGCCACCTTGCGCATCCAGGCCCGTGCAGCGACCTGGATCCAGGTGCGTGGCGGCGGCAAGGTGCTGGAGCAGAAGACCCTGAATGCGGGCGAATTTTTTGAAACCCAGGCACCCAAGCCGCTGTCGGTGGTGATTGGCCGCGCCGATGCGGCCGAGGTGCAGGTGGGTGGGGCAGCGTTCGATCTGGGGGCTGTGGCCCGCGAGAACGTCGCCCGATTTGAGGTGAAGTAAGAAGTGCAAGACTCGCAAAATTTGCAGCAGACAGGCGGCAGTCCGATCGCGATTGCCAGCCCGCTGCCGCGCAAATCGCGCCAGGCCCGTGTGGTGTGGCGCAACAACGTGGTCACCGTGGGGGGCGATGCGCCCGTGCGCGTGCAGTCCATGACCAACACCGACACCGTGGAGGCCGTGGAAACGGCCATCCAGGTGCGCCAGCTGGCCCAGGCCGGCTCGGAGATGGTGCGCATCACCGTCAACACGCCGGAGGCGGCGGCGGCCGTGCCCTACATCCGCGAGCAGCTCGACCGCATGGGCGAGTATGTGCCGCTGGTGGGCGACTTCCACTACAACGGCCACCGTCTGCTGACCGACTATCCGGCCTGCGCCGAGGCGCTGTCCAAGTACCGCATCAACCCCGGCAACGTGGGCAAGGGCGACAAAAAGGACAAGCAGTTCGGCCAGATGATCGAGATCGCCGCCAAGTATGACAAGGCGGTGCGCATCGGCGTGAACTGGGGCTCGATGGACCAGGAAATCATGGCCGAGCTGATGGACCAGAACTCCCGGCGTGCCCGGCCCTGGGAAACGCGCCAGGTCATGTACGAGGCGCTGATCACCTCGGCCATCAGCTCCGCCGAGCTGGCCCGCAACATCGGCCTGAACCCCGACAACATCATCCTGTCCTGCAAGGTCAGCGGTGTGCAGGACCTGATCTCGGTCTACCGCGAACTGGCACGCCGCTGCGACTATGCGCTGCACCTGGGCCTGACCGAAGCCGGCATGGCCACCAAGGGCACGGTGGCATCCACGGCAGCGCTGTCGGTGCTGCTGCAGGAAGGCATTGGCGACACCATCCGCGTCTCGCTCACGCCCCAGCCGGGCGAAGCGCGCACGCAGGAGGTGGTGGTGGCGTCCGAGATCCTGCAGGCCCTGGGCCTGCGCGTGTTCGTGCCCAGCGTCACGGCCTGCCCGGGCTGCGGCCGCACCACCAGCACCACGTTCCAGGAACTGGCCAAACAGATCGACGACTTCCTGCGCGGCGAAATGCCCGTCTGGCGCGCCAAGTACCCCGGCGTGGAGGCGATGAAAGTCGCCGTGATGGGCTGCATCGTCAACGGTCCGGGCGAGAGCAAGCATGCCGACATCGGCATCAGCCTGCCGGGCAATGGCGAAGCGCCTGCAGCACCCGTGTTCATCGATGGTGAAAAGGCCTTGACACTGCGCGGCGAGCACATCGCCCAGGAGTTCCAGGCCCTGGTGCAATCCTATGTGGAGCGCCGCTACGGCCAGCCCGGCTGAGCGTGCTGGCACAATCGCCTGAGAAAACCATAGCTGCCTGTGCTTGTGCAACATGAATTTCAGGTTTGTTTCAGCCTGAAATTCATGTTGTCAGTGCAGAAGTTGCTCCTGAAATTGTGAGCACACATCCGAATTGTTGAAGAGATCGTTGAAGTGGCAAAGACCGAAAAACTGAGCGCCGTCAAAGGCATGAACGACATCCTTCCCGGCGAATCCGAACGCTGGGAATGGCTGGAAGCGCAGGTGCGCGATCTGATGGGGCGCTTTGCCTATCGCAATGTGCGCACCCCCATCGTCGAGCACACGCAGCTGTTTGTGCGCGGCATCGGTGAGGTCACGGACATTGTCGAAAAGGAGATGTATTCCTTTGAAGACAAGCTCAACGGCGAACGCCTGACCCTGCGCCCCGAAGGCACGGCCAGTCTGGTGCGTGCCACCATCGAAAACAATCTGCTGTACGACGGCGGCAAGCGCATGTGGTACATCGGCCCCATGTTTCGCCACGAACGCCCCCAGCGTGGCCGCTACCGCCAGTTCCACCAGATCGGTGCCGAGGCCCTGGGCTTCGCCGGCCCCGATGTAGATGCCGAACTGATCCTGCTGGCCGTGTCGCTGTGGAAGCGCCTGGGCCTGACGCAGTGGCGCCTGGAAATCAACAGCCTGGGCCAGCCCGAAGAACGCAAGGCCCACCGCGAGGCGTTGATTGCCTACCTGGAGCAGCACACCGAGGTCATGGACGAAGAGGCCAAGCGCCGCATGTACAGCAACCCGCTGCGCGTGCTGGACACCAAGAACCCGGCCATGCAGGAAATGGTCAACGCAGCGCCCAAGCTGCTGGACTACCTGGGTGAAGCTTCGCTGGCCCACTTCGACGGCCTGAAGGCCATTCTGGACGCCAATGGCGTGCCCTGGACGGTCAACCCCCGCCTGGTGCGCGGCCTGGACTACTACAACCTCAGCGTGTTCGAGTTCGTGACCGATCTGCTGGGTTCGCAAGGCACCATCTGCGCCGGTGGCCGCTACGACTACCTGATCGAGCAGGTGGGTGGCAAGCCGGCACCCGCCGTGGGCTGGGCGCTGGGTGTGGAGCGCGTCCTGGAACTGGTCAAGGAACTGGGCACCGACATCCCTGCACCGCAGCTGGATGTGTACGCCATCGTGCCCGACGCGGCCGCCATGCCCGTGGTGCTGCGCACCCTGCAGCAGCTGCGCGAAGCCGGTGTGCGTGCACAGATGCACACCGCCGGTGCCGAAGGCATGGGCTCGATGAAGTCGCAGTTCAAGAAGGCCGATGCCTCGGGCGCGCGCCATGCGCTGATCTTCGGCGGCGATGAACTGGCCCAGGGCCAGGTCACCGTCAAATCCCTGCGTGACGGCGAAGGCCGCCAGCAGCTGCAAGCCCTGGCCGAAGTGGCCCAATGGGCTGCCACCCTACAATCGATCGCTTAACCTGATTGCAGACACACGCTATGGCAACGCATCTCGACCTCGAAGAACAAGAACAGATCGACCAGCTCAAGCATTTCTGGAGCCGTTGGGGCACGCCCATCACCGGTGTGCTGGTCGTGGCTTTCGGCGGTTTCGCCGCCTGGAATGGCTGGCAGTACTGGCAGCAGCGCCAGTCCGTGCAGGCGGCGGCCCTGGCCGATGCCGTGCAGGTGGCCATCGAATCCAAGGACGACGGCCGCGTGGCCCAGAGCCTCAAGGACATCCAGGAAAAATACGCCAGCACCCAGCAAGCCGGACTGGCCGCACTGGCTGCCGCCAAGGCCCAGGCCGATGCCGGCAAGCTCGATGAGGCCAAGGCCACGCTGACCTGGGTCAGCGAGAAGGCCGGAGACGACGGTCACAAGGCCGTCGCCCGCCTGCGCCTGGCGGCAGTGCTGATGCAGCAAAAAGACCTGGACGGCGCCAGCAAGGTGCTGTCCGGCAGCTTCCCGGCGGAATTCGCCGGCGTGCAGGCCGACCGCCAGGGCGATCTGCTGCAGCTGCAGGGCAAGGCCGAAGAGGCCGTGCAGGCCTACGAACGTGCCTATAAGGCGCTGGATCCACAGAACGAATACCGCCGCCTGGTGGAATTCAAGCTCAACGCACTGGGCGTACAACCCCAAACCATGGCTGCCTCTGGCGGCACGGAGACTGCAAAGTGAAGATTCGGGCACATCGCGCAGAGGGCGCAGCAACATGGATGACCGTCGGCCGCTGGGCAGCCAGCGCCGCACTTGTGACCGCCTTGGGCGGATGTGCCTGGTTCGGGACCAGCAAGCCCAAGCCGCAGGATCTGGGCCCGAATGTGGTCAAGCTGGACATTCGCCAGGCCTGGACGGCCCGCGTGGGCGCCATCAAGGACGTGAGCCTGAGCACCCATGTGCTGGGCGACGCCGTCTATGTGTCGGCTGCTGACGGCACGGTGGTGGCGCTCAATGCCCGCAACGGCCAGGATCTGTGGCGCACCACGGTGGGCAAGCCCTTGTCCAGCGGCGTGGGCAGCGACGGCGTGACCACGGCCGTGGTGACCAAGTCCAATGAACTGATCGGCATCATCGACGGCAAGCAGGCGTGGAGCAAGCGCCTGGAAGCCGGTGCCTACACCGCGCCGCTGGTGGCCGGTGCCCGCGTGTTCCTGGTGACGGCAGACCGCACCATTGCAGCCTATGACGCCCGCACCGGCCAGGCCCTGTGGTCGCAGCCGCGCACCGGCGAGCCGCTGGTGCTGCGCCAGCCCGGCGTGCTGCAGGCGGTGGGCAACACCCTGGTGACGGGCATGGCCGGTCGCCTGGTGGCGCTGCAGCCCGACAACGGCGCCGTGCTGTGGGAGGCCCCGCTGGCCAGCCCGCGCGGCACCAACGACGTGGAGCGCCTGGTGGATCTGGTCGGTCCCACGTTCACGCAAGGCAATGTGGTGTGCGCACGCGCCTTCCAGGCCAGCGTGGGTTGCGTGGACGCTGCCCGTGGCCAGGTGCTGTGGACACAAACTGCCAGAGGCTCTGTGGGTGTTGGCGGCGATGCAGAATTGCTGGCAGGCACCGAAAGCAATGGTGTGGTGCAGGCGTGGGACCGGGCCGACGGCAAGAAGCTGTGGTCGGTGGAACGCTTCCAGCACCGCCGCCTGACGGCGCCGTTGCTGCTGGGCCGCTCCGTCATCATGGGTGACGATGCGGGCCTGGTGCACGTGCTCTCCAAGCAGGATGGTTCGCACCTGAACCGCCTGCAGACAGATGGATCCGGCATGGCAGCTGCACCCGTGGTTGCCGCCGATACGCTGGTGGTCGTGACACGCAATGGTGGCGTGTACGGCTTCCGGCCGGAATGAGATTTTCTTCGGAATGAAGCCAGTAATTGCCCTCGTAGGGCGGCCCAATGTGGGCAAATCGACCTTGTTTAACCGCATGACCAAGTCGCGGGATGCGATCGTGGCCGACTTCGCCGGCCTGACGCGTGACCGCCACTACGGCCAGGGCAAGCAGGGAAAGCACGAATACATCGTGATCGACACCGGTGGTTTCGAGCCCGATGCATCCAAGGGCATCTTCAAGGAGATGGCCAAGCAGACCCGCCAGGCCGTGGCAGAAGCCGATGTGGTGCTGTTCATCGTGGACGCCCGCGCCGGCCTGTCGGCCCAGGACCATGAAATCGGCAATTACCTGCGCCGCCTGGGCAAGCCCGCGCTGCTGGTGGCCAACAAGGCCGAAGGCATGCGCGAAGGTGCACAGCTGACCGAATTCTATGAATTGGGTCTGGGCGATGTGGTGGCCGTGTCGGCCGCCCACGGCCAGGGTGTGCGCAGCCTGGTGGAACAGGCGCTGGGCCAGCTGAACCTGCCCGAGCCCGAAGAGGAAACGCTGGACGATGTGGAGAAAGCCCCCATCCGTCTGGCCGTGGCCGGCCGCCCCAATGTGGGCAAGTCCACGCTGATCAATGCCTGGCTGGGTGAAGAGCGCCTGGTGGCGTTCGACATGCCGGGCACCACGCGCGACGCCATCTCGGTGCCGTTCGAGCGCAATGGCCAGAAGTTCGAGCTGATCGATACCGCCGGCCTGCGCCGCAAGGGCAAGGTGTTCGAGGCCATCGAGAAGTTCTCGGTGGTCAAGACACTGCAGGCCATCGAAGGCGCCAACGTGGTGCTGCTGCTGATCGACGCCACACAGGGCGTGACCGACCAGGACGCCCACATCGCCGGCTATGTGCTGGAGAGCGGCCGCGCCGTGGTGGTGGCGGTCAACAAATGGGATGCGGTGGATGACTACCAGCGCCAGATGCTGGAGCGTTCGATCGAAACGCGTCTGTCGTTCCTGAAGTTTGCGCCGCTGCACTTCATCTCGGCACAGAAGCGCCAGGGCCTGGGCCCGCTGTGGGCGTCGCTGGTGCAGGCACACAAGTCGGCCACCTGCAAGATGCCGACGCCGGTGCTCACGCGCCTGTTGCTCGAAGCGATCCAGTACCAGACCCCCAAGAAGGTGGGTTCCTACCGGCCCAAGATGCGCTACGCGCACCAGGGCGGCATGAATCCGCCGCTGATCGTGATCCACGGCAATTCGCTGGAGCATGTGACGGAGGCGTACAAGCGCTTTCTGGAAGGGCGGTTCCGCAAGGAGTTCAATCTGGTTGGAACCCCCTTGCGCATCGAGATGAAGACCTCCCACAATCCTTACTCGGATTGAGGCCGGAATCGTCAGTCCACAGCCCGGTCCCAGCCATGCGCAAGGCTGGAATACCAGGGCTGTGTTAAGGTGTACGTTTACAACAACATTTCCGAACACGGAGAATATCGTGAGCAACAAAGGCCAACTTCTGCAAGATCCTTTCCTGAACGCACTGCGCCGTGAACACGTGCCGGTGTCGATTTACCTGGTCAACGGCATCAAGCTGCAAGGTCAGATCGAATCGTTCGACCAGTACGTGGTGCTGCTGCGCAACACGGTCACCCAGATGGTTTACAAGCACGCCATCTCCACCATCGTCCCCGGCCGCGCCGTGAATTTCTCGACGGCCGATACCAGCGAAGCCCCTGCCGCTTGATTAGGTTTTTCATGTTTCCCTCCCTGTGCCAGCCACAGGGTGGGGGTGTGATGTCGGTGCTGCGGAGTGTCCATGACTGATACTTCGCGCTCTGCCACGGCATCTGCCCCAGTGGTGCTGGTGGGTGTGGACTTCGGTCTGCCCCATTTCGACCAAGAGCTGGAAGAGTTGGGTTTGCTGGCACAGACTGCCGGCCTGAACCCTGTTGCGCGCATCACCTGCAAACGCAAAGTGCCCGACGCGGCACTGTTTGTCGGCAGCGGCAAGGCGGACGAGATCCGCATGCTGGCCCAGATGCACGGCGCCAAAGAGGTCCTGTTCGACCAGGCGCTCAGTCCTGCGCAGCAGCGCAATCTCGAGCGTGCGCTGGAAATGCCGGTCAACGACCGCACGCTGCTGATCCTCGAAATCTTTGCCCAACGCGCCCGCAGCCACGAAGGCAAGCTGCAGGTCGAGCTGGCGCGTCTGCAGTACGTCGCCACCCGCCTGGTGCGACGCTGGACCCACTTGGAACGCCAGGCCGGCGGTATCGGCGGCCGTGGCGGCCCTGGTGAAAAGCAGATCGAGCTGGACCGCCGCATGATTGCCGACGCCATCAAGCGCACCAAGGAACGTCTGCAGAAGGTCAAGAAGCAGCGTGCCACGCAGCGGCGTCAGCGGGAGCGCCGGGATGTATTCAACATCTCGCTGGTGGGCTACACCAATGCCGGCAAATCCACGTTGTTCAATGCTCTGGTCAAGGCCCGCGCCTATGCGGCCGATCAGCTGTTTGCCACGCTGGACACCACCACACGCCAGTTGTATCTGACAGAAGCGGGGGCTTCGGTCTCGCTGTCTGATACCGTGGGCTTTATCCGCGACCTGCCGCACGGTCTGGTGGACGCCTTCCAGGCCACGCTGCAGGAAGCCGTGGACGCCGATCTGCTGCTGCACGTGGTCGACGCATCCAATGCAACCTTTCCGGAGCAAATGGATCAAGTGCACAAGGTGTTGGCGGAAATCGGTGCCCAGGACATTCCCCAGGTGCTGGTGTTCAACAAGCTGGATGCCCTGGAACCCGGGCAGCGTCCGGCGGTGTTGCAGGACAGCTACGAGGTGGACGGGGTGGCCGTGCCGCGGGTGTTTGTCAGTGCCCGATCGGGCGAGGGCTTGCCTGCGTTGCGCCAGTTGCTGGCAGATATTCTGCTGGCACGCCAGGAAGGGGCTGCAGATATGACCCCAGATGACGACGCCAATTTGTAAACGGCTGGCTGACAGGATTGGGCACAATGTTGCGCAACTGTGTCTTTTTCAAAAATTGAGACTTTTCGCATGAATTTCTTGAATCGCGCCCCACGTTGGGCGGTGTTGCCGGAACGACTGCGGGGCATGTTCAATCTGAACGATCCCCGCTGGGGGCGTGGAGGGGATGACCGTCCCGAAGACGCCAACAACCCGCGTCCGGAGCAGGACCGTCCCACACCGCCTCCACAACCGCCACGGGGTCGCGACGGTTCCAATGGCTCGCAGCCACCGGATCTGGACGAGATCTGGAAAGACTTCAACCGCAAGCTCTCGGGCCTGTTCGGTGGCAAACCGCCATCGGGTGGCAACACCGGCGGCCGCAGCGGCGGCACCCCGCCGGACATGCGCAATGCCGGCATGGGCGTGGGCCTGATCGCCGGCGTGGCCGTGCTGATCTGGCTGGGAACGGGTTTCTTCATCGTCCAGGAAGGCCAGCAGGCCGTCATCACCCAGTTCGGCAAATACCACTCCACCGTGGGTGCCGGCTTCAACTGGCGCCTGCCGTACCCGGTGCAGAACCACGAGCTGGTGTATGTGTCGCAGATCCGCTCGGCCGATGTGGGGCGTGACAACATCATCAAGAGCACGGGCCTGCGCGAGTCGGCCATGCTGACCGAAGACGAGAACATCGTCGAAATCAAGTTCGCCGTGCAATACCGCCTGAGTGACGCGCGTGCCTGGCTGTTCGAGAGCAAGAACCCGGCAGAAGCCGTGGTGCAGGCCGCCGAAACCGCGGTGCGCGAAGTGGTGGGCAAGATGCGCATGGACTCCGCGCTGGCGGAAGAGCGCGACCAGATCGCCCCGCGGGTGCGCGAGCTGATGCAGACCATCCTGGACCGCTACAAGGTGGGCGTGGAAGTGGTGGGCATCAATCTGCAGCAGGGCGGCGTGCGCCCGCCCGAGCAGGTGCAGGCCTCGTTCGACGACGTGCTCAAGGCCGGTCAGGAGCGCGAGCGCGCCAAGAACGAAGCCCAGGCCTATGCCAACGACGTGATTCCGCGTGCCGGTGGTACCGCCTCGCGCCTGAAGGAAGAAGCGGAAGCCTACAAGGCCCGCCTGACCGCCCAGGCACAAGGTGATGCACAGCGCTTCAGCTCGCTGCTGGCGGAGTACAAGAAAGAGCCGCAGGTCACGCGTGACCGCCTCTACACCGAGACCATGCAGCAGGTCTACAGCAACGTGACCAAGGTCATGGTGGATTCCCGCCAGGGCTCCAACCTGCTGTACCTGCCGCTGGACAAGATCATGCAGAGCGTTTCGCAGCAGTCGAATGCCGCGGCCGGCACCGAAGCTGCTTCCGGCACCGCCGCCGCAGCGCCGGCCGCCGTGCCCCAGGTCCATACCATCGATCCCCGTGCCCGCGATGCCAATCGCTCGCGCGAGCGAGATTCCCGCTAAGAGGAGTAATACGTGAACCGCGTTGGATTTTTTGTTTCCTCTTTGCTCGTCGTCGTGGCGTTGCTCAGTTCCATGCTCTTTGTCGTGGACCAGCGCCAGTTCGGCGTGGTCTACGCCCTGGGTCAGATCAAGGAAGTGATCACCGAGCCTGGTCTCAACTGGAAGATGCCGCCTCCGTTCCAGAACGTGCGCTACATCGACAAGCGTCTGCTGACGCTCGACAGCACGGACACCGAGCCCGTGCTGACGGCCGAAAAGCAGCGCGTGGTGATCGACTGGTATGTGCGCTGGCGCATCTCCAACCCCTCGGAGTACATCCGCAACGTGGGTCTGGATGAATCCGCTGGTGCCATGCAGCTCAACCGTGTGGTGCGCAATGCCTTCCAGGAAGAAATCAACCGCCGCACCGTGCGCGAGTTGCTGTCTTCCAAGCGCGAAGCGCTGATGGCCGATGTGAAGCGTGAAGTGGCGGAGTCCGTCAGCGGTGCCAAGCCCTGGGGCGTGGACATTGTGGACGTGCGCATCACCCGCGTGGATTACGCCGAAACCATCACCGAATCGGTCTACCGCCGCATGGAGGCCGAGCGCAAGCGCGTGGCCAACGAGCTGCGCTCCACCGGTGGGGCCGAAGGCGAAAAGATCCGTGCCGAGGCCGACCGCCAGCGCGACATCACCATCGCCAATGCCTACCGCGACGCCCAGATCATCAAGGGCCAGGGCGATGCCGAAGCCGCGCGCGTCTACGGCGAGGCCTTTGGCCGCGATCCGCAGTTCGCACAGTTCTATCGCAGCCTGGAAGCCTACAAGGCCAGCTTCAACAAGAAGAGCGATGTGGTGGTGGTCGATCCATCGTCCACCGACTTCTTCAAGGCCATGCGCAGCAGCGGCGGCAGCTCCGCACGCTGACATTCCGCCAGCCACCGCCACGCCATCCCATGGAGTTCTGGAACCACCTGGGCATGGCGCTGGCGCTGGTGCTGGTCATCGAGGGCTTAGGCCCTTTTCTTTTTCCTGGCGCCTGGCGTCGGGCGTTCTCCCAGATGCTGGCCCTGCGTGAAGGCCAGCTGCGTTTCATCGGTCTGCTGGGTATCGCAGTTGGCCTGCTGCTGCTGCTGTTGTTGCAATAACGTGCGTACGGGCTGGGCCTTGCGGCGGCCGGTTTTGGGTGCGCGCAGTGATAGCCGGTAGAATCACGTTTTTAACAGCCTCTCCCTTTTTCCATGTCTGCTTGGGTCCTGCCGGATCACATCGCCGATGTTTTGCCTTCCGAGGCACGGCACATCGAGGAATTGCGTCGAGGACTGCTCGATACCGCCCGCAGCTACGGGTACGAGCTGGTCATGCCACCGTTGCTGGAGTACCTGGAGTCTCTGCTGACGGGTTCTGGCGAAGCGCTCCATCTCCAAACCTTCACACTGGTGGACCAGCTGTCCGGTCGCACGCTGGGCTTGCGTGCCGACATGACGCAGCAGGTCGCGCGCATCGATGCCCACCTGCTCAACCGCGACGGCGTCGCGCGCCTGTGCTACTGCGGCCCGGTGCTGCACACCACGCCGGACCGTCCCCGCGCCACCCGCGAGCCGCTGCAGTTCGGCGCTGAAATCTACGGCCATGCCGGCCCGGAAGCCGATCTGGAAGCGCTGCAGCTGGCCCTGGCCTGCCTGAAGGGCGCCCAGGTCAGCAACTACAGCGTGGACCTGGCCGATGTGCGCATCGTGCGCAGCCTGCTGGCGGGCGTGATGGTCGACACCAGCGTGCTGCAGCGCGTGCACTCGGCGCTGGCCGCCAAGGACGCCACCGGCCTGGCTGAGCTGACCCGGAATTTCCCCCAGGCTTCGCGTGAGGGCCTGCAAGCCCTGCTGCAGCTGTACGGTGACGTGCAGGTGCTGGACGAGGCCGAAAAGGCACTGGCCCGCGTGCCCGGTGCCCAGCATGTGATCGCCCACCTGAAGTGGTTTGCCGCCCAGCTGCCTTCCGATGTGAAGGTGACCGTGGACCTGGCCGACCTGCGCGGCTACGCCTACTACAGCGGCACCCGCTATGCGGTGTATGCCCCGGGCGCCAGCGATGCGCTGGTGCGTGGTGGCCGCTACGACGAAGTGGGTGCCGTGTACGGCCGCAACCGGCCTGCCGCCGGCTTCTCGCTGGACATCAAGCAGCTGGTGGCGGTGGTGCCTGCGCGGCCGCTCAAGGCGGCGGTGCGTGCGCCCTGGGGGGCCAGCGATGCCAGTTTGGCGCAGGCGATTGCCGCACTGCGCGCCCAAGGGGAAACCGTGGTCTGCGTGCTGCCTGGGCACGAGAGCGAGGTTGATGAATTCCACTGCGATCGGGAGCTTGTGCTGCGTGCCGGGCAATGGGTCGTACAAGCCTTCTGAGGCATTTTTCCATTTCAACGGATTTAGACATGAAAGCAAGCAAAGGTCGCAACGTCGTCGTAGTCGGCACCCAGTGGGGTGACGAAGGCAAGGGCAAGCTGGTCGATTGGCTGACCGAAAGTGCCCAAGGCGTGGTCCGCTTCCAAGGCGGTCACAACGCCGGTCACACCCTGGTGATCAACGGCAAGAAGACAGCGCTGCACCTCATTCCCAGCGGCATCATGCGCCCCGGCGTGAAGTGCTACATCGGCAACGGTGTGGTGCTGTCGGTCGGCAAGCTGTTTGAAGAAATCGAAGGCCTGGAAAAGGCCGGCGTGCAAGTGCGTGAGCGCCTGCGCGTGTCGGAAGCCTGCCCGCTGATCCTGCCTTTCCACCAGGCACTGGACGTGGCCCGTGAAGCGGCCCGCGAACAAGGCGGTGCGCAGAAGATCGGCACCACGGGCAAAGGCATCGGCCCCTCGTACGAAGACAAGATCGCCCGCCGTGCCCTGCGTGTGCAGGACCTCAAGCACCCCGAGCGTTTCGCCACCAAGCTGCGCGAACTGCTGAACCTGCACAACCACATCCTGGTGAACGTGCTGGGTTCCAAGAACTTCGACTTCGGTGCCTCCCTGGCTCCCTATATGAAGGACGGCGAAGTCCAGTTTGACGCGGTCTACAGCGAAGCCATGCGCCACGCCGAACTGCTCAAGCCCATGATCGCCGACGTGTCGCGCGAACTGAATGCCGTGCATGCCGAAGGCGGCAACCTGCTGTTCGAAGGCGCCCAGGGCACGCTGCTGGACGTGGACCACGGCACCTACCCCTATGTGACCTCGTCCAACTGCGTGGCCGGCAATGCATCCGCCGGCGCCGGCGTCGGCCCGGGCATGCTGCACTACATCCTGGGCATCACCAAGGCCTACTGCACCCGCGTTGGTGGCGGTCCTTTCCCCACCGAACTGGAATGGCGCAAGGAAGGAACTCCCGGCTACGTGATGTCCACCGTGGGCGCCGAGATGGGTGTGACCACCGGTCGCTACCGCCGCTGCGGCTGGTTCGATGCCGCGCTGCTCAAGCGCTCGGCCCAGATCAACGGCCTGTCCGGTCTGTGCATCACCAAGCTGGATGTGCTGGACGGCATCGAAGAGCTGCAACTGTGCGTGGGCTACGAGCTGGACGGTGAAACGATCGACCTGCTGCCCCTGGGTGCGGACGACATCGAGCGCTGCAAGCCCATCTACGAATCCATCCCCGGCTGGACCGACTCCACCGTGGGCGTGACCGAATACGACAAGCTGCCGGTGAATGCCCGCCGCTATCTGGACCGTATTGCCGAAGTGACGGGCGTGCCCATCGCCATGGTGTCGACCAGCCCCGACCGCGATCACACCATCCTGATGCACAACCCCTACAGCGCTGCCTGAGCGTTGTGCACCAGCCAACCACCCCACATGCGAGAGACCGGAGCCAACCTATGTTGACTGAAGACGGAAAGCACCTGTACGTCAGCTATGACGAATACCACGGCCTGATCGAAAAGCTGGCCATCAAGATCCACCAGTCGGACTGGCAGTTCGACACCATCCTGTGCCTGGCACGCGGTGGTCTGCGTCCCGGTGACATCCTGAGCCGCATTTTCGACAAACCCCTGGCCATCATGTCCACCAGCTCCTACCGCGCCGAAGCCGGCACGGTGCGTGGCCACCTGGACATCGGCCGCTTCATCGCCACTCCCAAGGGGGAGATCGCCGGCCGCGTGCTGCTGGTCGACGACCTGGCCGACTCCGGCGTGACGCTGAATGCCGTGGTCAAGATGCTCAAGGAAAACTACCAGCCCATCACCGAGCTGCGTACCGCCGTGATCTGGACCAAGGGCGTGTCCACCTTCCAGGCCGATTACTCGGTGGAAGACCTGCCGACCAACCCCTGGATCCACCAGCCTTTCGAAGGCTACGACAACCTGTCGCCCGAAAAGCTGCTGGAAAAGTGGAAGGTCTGAGCCCCGGCTCGGCACCGGTCTGAAGGCTGGTGCCTTCCACCTCCGCACAAGGCCCCGCAAGGGGCCTTTTTGCATGGTGCCTGCGGGGCCTTGGGGTCTGGTCAGGCCCATAGCGTGGCTATCGGTATGCAGCCTCTGATTGCAGACTGCGTATATCAAAAAGTGAGCGCCTTAGACAGGTGTAATGGTGATCTAAGCCAATAATTTATTTGAAGTCGCCATATGCTGGGTGTTGAGTGCTCATAAAAATATAGCTAACTGCGGTGGTGGCTGTAAGTCCCGGGAGCGATTGGAGGGAGTGGTCGCTGCGGCTGCAGCGCAGGTGCCGCGTCGGATATGGCCCCGGGCCGGTGTCGCAAAAATGCGTGATGTCCCCCATCGGCACTACACTGCCATTGCAAGCCCCTGCGGCAGGCATACACTGCGGGCTCATTTTTGAAAGTGGTGTCCCTGTGGCGGTTTCCCGTTCCAAGCGCCAGAGCCTGATGTGGCTGCTGGGTTCGCTCTCTACACCGGCCATGGCTGGAGTCTTCTCCAACCTGTTCGGCGCGTCTGAACCCGCCAAGGTGTCCGCGGGTTCGGCGGCATCCGGCGCGGCGGCACACCCCGCCCCCGTGGCAACTGCTGCTGCAACTGCACCGGCTGCCGGCGGCAAGCCGCCCCCGGTGTTCGTGCTCAATTCGCTGGATGCCACCATCAGCGTGGTCGACCCCGCCACCTGGACCGAAACCGCGCGCCTGCCCACCGGCAAGGAGCCGCACCACCTGTACCTGACGCCGGACGAGAAGTCCATCATCGTGGCCAATGCCACGGGCGACACGCTGACCTTTGTGGACCCGCGCACGGCCGTCATCCAGCGCACGGTGCGCGACATCGTCGACCCCTACCACCTGCGCTTCTCGCCGGACATGAAGTGGTTCATCACCGCTGCCAACCGCCTGAACCACGTGGACATCTACCGCTGGGACGGCAGCAACCCGCAGCTGGTGCAGCGCATTCCCACGGGCAAGACGCCCAGCCACCTGTGGATCGACGCCAAGAGCACCACGATCTACTCCACCATGCAGGACAGCGACGAGCTGGTTGCCATCGACCTGCACACGCAGAAGCTGCTGTGGCGCGTGCCCACGGGCTCCATGCCGGCCGACCTGTACGGCAGCCCGGACGGCAAGTTCATCTTCATCGGCCTGACCGGCAGTGACGGCGTGGAGGTGTTCAGCATCAACCCCGCCGCCACGGCCACGCCGGCCAAGCGCGTGGGGCAAATCCCCACGGCCAAGGGCGCACACGCCTTCCGTGCGCTGGGCGACGGCCGCCACCTGCTGGTGAGCAACCGCGTGGCCAACACCATCAGCAAGATCGACATGACCACCCACACCGTGGTGGACAACTACCCCGCACCGGGCGGTCCGGACTGCATGGACGTGACGACCGATCTGCGCTACATCTACCTGTCCTCCCGCTGGGCGCGCAAGCTCAGCGTGATCGACATGGTGGAGAAGAAGGTGATCCGCCAGGTCAATGTGGGCAAGTCGCCCCACGGCGTGTGGACCCTGGCCCACTCGCCGCGCTGAACACTGCCAGACCGCGAGGAGGGTGCATGGCCGCCTATCTGCCTGCCACACGCATGGCCGCCGGGGTGTTGGTTGCGTTGTGTCTGCCTGTCCACGCCAGTGGCAGCAGCACACCCGCCCCGCAAGACTGTGACAAACCGGTCTATCTGACCTTCGACACCGGCCACATGGGCGTGGCCGATCTGGTGGCCGATGTGCTGCGCCGCCACCAGGTTCGCGTCACCTTTTTTGCCGCCAACGAGACCACGCAGCAGGGCGACGGCAGTCTGGGCACGCATTGGGCGCCGTGGTGGAAGGCGCGCGCCCAGGAAGGGCACCGCTTTGCCAGCCACACCTGGGACCACACCTACTGGCGTGGCGACCTGGGCGCGGCGGCGGACCGCTCCTTCCGTGTGCGGCCTTCGCAGGGCGCGCACAAGGACCAGACCGTCACGCTCAGCGCCGCGCAGTACTGCGCCGAGATCCGCAAGTCCAGCGAATGGCTGCGCCAGACCACCGGCCAGGCACCACTGCCGCTATGGCGTGCGCCCGGTGGCAAGACCTCGCCCCAGCTGCTGCAGGCGGCCGAGGCCTGCGGCTTCAAGCACGTGGGCTGGTCGCCGGCCGGTTTTCTGGGGGACGAGCTGTCCAGCGAGAAGTTCAGCAACGCCGCCTTGCTGCAGCAGGCGCTGGCGCGCATCCGCCCGGGCGATGTGCTGCTGGCCCACCTGGGCATCTGGTCACGCAAGGATCCCTGGGCGCCGGCGGTGCTGGAGCCGCTGATCACCGGCCTGCAGGCCAAGGGCTTTTGCTTTCGCACGCTGGACCAGCACCCCGACTACCGTGCCTGGGTGCAGGGTCACACCGCTGCGGCGGCGACTGCGCGCCAGCCGTAGGACTACAGTGCGGACAGCAGGATCCGCCGCAATGAGGGAAGAACATGGTGTGGGAGACATTGTCCCAATGGTTTGGCCAGGCCCAGCAAGGCCTGTACGAAGGCGTGGTCCAGCCGGTGCTGTATTACGCCGGCATGGCCAGCCTGATGGAAGACGCCTTTGAGGCCACGGGCTGGCTGCTGGTGGGACTGCTGCAACTGCTGGTGCTGGTGCTGGTGATTGCCCCGCTGCAGCGCTGGCGTCCGGTGGAGGCGGTGACCGACCGCCGTGCCATCCGCGTGGACATGCTCTACACCCTGGTGCACCGGCTGGGCCTGTTCCGGGTGGCGTTGTTCTTTTCCACCGAGCCGCTGTGGAACGACCTGTTCGGCCAGCTGCATGTCTGGGGCCTGCCCACCTTCCAGCTGGAAGGCCTGTGGCCGGGCGTGACGGACAAGGCCTGGATCAGCTTCATCCTCTACCTGCTGGTGTTCGACCTGCTGGACTACTGGATCCACCGCGGCCAGCACAGCTGGGGCTGGTGGTGGAAGCTGCATGCGCTGCACCATTCGCAGCGGCAGATGACCATGTGGAGCGACAACCGCAACCACCTGCTGGACGATGTGGTGCGCGACAGCATCATCGTGGTGGTGGCCCAGCTGATCGGGGTGCAGCCGGCGCAGTTCGTGCTGCTGGTGGCGCTGACGCAGCTGAGCGAAAGCTTCCAGCACGCCAATCTGCGCGTCTGGTTCGGCACGGTGGGCGAGCGCCTCTGGGTCAGCCCGCGTTTTCACCGCCGCCACCACACCATCGGCATCGGCCATGAAATGCGGGCCCCGGTGCGCAACCAGAAGGCCCATGGCAACAACTTTGGCGTGCTGCTGCCCTGGTGGGACATGCTGTGGGGCACGGCCAACTTCGAGCTGCGCTGGGACCCCACCGGCGTGCGCGACCAGGTGCAGCCCAATGCCCAGGGCCAACTGCGCGATTATGGCCAGGGCTTCTGGTCCCAGCAGTGGAAGGGCCTGCTGCGGCTGGTGAACCGCGCCTGAGCGGGCAGGGGGCAGGGTGCCCCGGCATGCACCGCGGCAAAGTGGCCGCTGTCCTATGGCATTGTGCGCACAGACCGCTATGCTGCGGGGCATGAACCTGCTGATAGCCTCCTTTGTCCGCGCGCTGGGCAATTGCCTGCACCGCAAGGTGATTGCCTGGTCGCTGTTCCCGCTGCTGTTGATGGCGCTGCTGGCCGCGCTGCTGTCCTGGCTGTTCTGGCAGCCGGCGCTGCACTGGACGGTGCAGACGCTGGAAGGCGTGGGCTGGCTGGGCGCGGTGTGGCACTGGATGCAGGAGCGCGGCCTGAGCTGGGGTGTCGAGGTGCTGGGTTCCGTGCTGCTGGTGCTGGCGGCCACGGGGCTGCTGGTGGTGTTGGTGCTGATGCTGGTGTCCCTGTTCATGACGCCCAAGCTGGTGGAATGGGTGGCCGAGCGGCGCTTTCCCTTGCTGGAGCGCAAGCAGGGCGGTCACTGGTGGCAGGCGCTGGCCTGGGCCCTGGGCTCCACGCTGATTGCCCTGGTGGTGCTGGTGCTGTCCATCCCGCTGTGGTTCATTCCGCCGCTGGTGCTGGTGGTGCCGCCGCTGGTGTGGGGCTGGCTCACCTACCGCGTGATGGCCTTCGATGCCCTGGCCGAACACGCCAGCCAGGCCGAGCGCCAGGCGGTGCTCACACGCTTTCGCATGCCGCTGCTGGGCATGGGCGTGGTCTGTGGGGTGATGGGGGCTGCGCCCAGCGTGGTCTGGGCCTCGGGCGTGGTGTTCGTGGCGCTGTTCTGGCTGCTGGTGCCGCTGGCCATCTGGATCTACGCACTGGTGTTCGCGCTGTCGTCGCTGTGGTTTGCCCATTTCTGCCTGGCGGCACTGGAACAGCTGCGGCGCGAGGCCGTCACCCAGGGGGCGGCACCGGACGCGGTGCGCGTGCCCTGAGCCAGGCTTGGCGGCAGCGCACCAGGATGGCGGCGCAATGGCGTGCGAAACCGGTGCAAGCCTTCGCTACAGCCCTGGGCGCGGCTACACTGACGGCCTGCGATGCGGAGCATGTGGTTGAACGGCGGCACTATTTAGGTGCTTAAATGCACCAAAACAGTGCAATCAGAAGTTCGACAGGCGTACTCTGCTTTTTTGCACCAACTCGGTGATTATCGAGGGGTGCATGGCAGTGGTTTTCGGTGCGCGGCGCCACTGCACCCAGGGAAGGCAGTCCAACTGCGGCCCTGGCACGCATTCTGCTTTGCATCCCCCGTACTTTTTTCAAGCGCTTTTCCAGGAGATACCTGATGGCTAAGACCGTTGCAGACGTGATGAGCATTGTGAAGGAGAACGACGTCAAGTTCGTCGATCTGCGCTTCACCGATACCCGCGGTAAGGAACAGCACGTGACCGTGCCCCTGTCGCACTTTGACGAAGACAAGTTCACGTCGGGCCACGCTTTCGACGGTTCGTCGGTCGCCGGCTGGAAGGGTATCGAAGCCTCGGACATGCTGCTGATGCCCGATCCCAGCACCGCCAACATCGATCCTTTCTTTGAAGAAACCACGCTGATCCTGCAGTGTGACGTGATCGAACCCGGTGACGGCAAGGCCTACGACCGCGATCCCCGCTCCGTGGCCAAGCGCGCTGAAGCCTACCTGAAGGCTTCCGGTCTGGGCGACACCGCCTACTTCGGTCCCGAACCCGAATTCTTCATCTTCGACGGCGTGCGTTGGGGTACCGAACCCCACAACCCCTTCTTCGAAATCGAAGAATACGAAGCCCCCTGGAACAGCGGCGCCAAGTTCGAAACCGGCAACCGTGGTCACCGTCCCCGCGTCAAGGGCGGCTACTTCCCCGTGCCTCCCGTCGACAGCACGCAAGACATGCGCGCCGAAATGTCCCTGATCCTGGAATCCCTGGGCATTCCGGTCGAAGTGTTCCACCACGAAGTGGCGGGCGCTGGCCAGAACGAACTGGGTACCCGCTTCTCCACTCTGGTGGAACGCGCTGACTGGACCCAGCTGCAGAAGTACGTGATCTGGAACGTGGCCAACACCTACGGCAAGACCGCGACCTTCATGCCCAAGCCCTACGCTGGCGACAACGGCTCCGGCATGCACGTGCACCAGTCCGTGTGGAAGGACGGCAAGAACCTGTTCGCCGGTGACGGCTATGCCGGTCTGTCCGACTTCGCCCTGTACTACATCGGCGGCATCATCAAGCACGCCCGTGCCCTGAACGCCATCACCAACCCCGGTACGAACTCGTACAAGCGTCTGGTGCCCGGCTTTGAAGCGCCTGTGAAGCTGGCTTACTCGGCCAAGAACCGTTCCGCTTCCATCCGTATTCCTTACGTGAGCAACCCCAAGGGCCGCCGCGTGGAAGCCCGCTTCCCCGATCCACTGATGAACCCCTACCAGGGCTTCGCAGCGCTGCTGATGGCCGGTCTGGACGGCGTGGAAAACAAGATCCACCCCGGCGAAGCCGCCACCAAGGATCTGTACCACCTGCCTCCGGAAGAAGACAAGCTGGTGCCCACCGTCTGCCACAGCCTGGACCAGGCTCTGGAAGCCCTGGACGCCGACCGCGCCTTCCTGACCAAGGGTGGTGTGTTCTCCGACAGCATGATCGACGCCTACATCGAGCTGAAGATGGGCGAAGTGACCCGCTTCCGTCAGGCCGTGCACCCTGTCGAATACGACATGTACTACTCCCTGTAAGCCCTGTGGGGGCCTGCCGCTCGCGGCACGGGCCCTCCAGGCACTCTAAAAAAGGCGGCCTCCGGGCCGCCTTTTTTGTCTGCATCCCGATCGGTTGGGGGGCTTCTTGCCGGGAGGGGGGAGAGGGCAGTGGCGTGCTGCCGGGTTGCATCCCCGTTACCTCCGCTGGGCCTGTCAGGCCGTCGCCTGTGTCGGCGTCCATCCCCGGCGAAGCGGGCCACCGGCCCATCGGCCGTGATTCATGCCCATAATGGGATGCAGGGCCTCTGCAGCGCGCATCGCCTGCTCTTGTTTTTACCTGAACGCACCCCGGCCAGGCACTGAGCTTGCTTGGTATTTGCATGACCGATACGCATCTGACCGCCCAGCGCTTTGCCGTGCTGGACCTGTTGTCCACACTGACCGTGGTGCTCAACCGCCATGGCGAGGTGATCTTTGCGAACGCGGCGCTGGAAAACACCCTGGGCATGTCGCGCCGCATGCTCGACGGCAGCCGCTTCTCCACCTTCATTGCCCAGCCTGCGCTGCTCGACAACGCCCTGGCGGGTGGCAAGGGGCTGGACTACGCCGCCATGCGCTTTGACACCACGCTGGTTCCGCCGGTGCAGGAGCCGCTGATGGTGCACGCCACCATCGCGCCGCTGGAAGAGCGCGGCGAGGTACTGGTGGAGCTGTGGGTGCTGGACCAGCAGGTGCGCCAGGACCGCGAGGAACGGCTGGTCGAACAGGCGGCCGCCAACAAGGAGCTGGTGCGCAACCTGGCGCATGAAATCAAGAACCCGCTGGGCGGCATCCGTGGCGCGGCCCAGTTGCTGGAGATGGACCTCGACAGCCGCGAGCTCAAGGAATACACCCAGGTCATCATCCACGAGGCGGACCGCCTGCAAAGCCTGGTGGACCGTCTGCTGGCCCCGCACCGCCACCCCCACCAGGTGGGCGACGTCAACATCCACGAAGTCTGCGAACGCGTGCGCTCGCTGGTGCTGGTGGAACACCCTCTGGGGCTGACCGTGCGGCGCGACTACGATATTTCCATCCCGGAGTTCCGAGGCGACCGTGCCCAGCTGATCCAGGCGGTGCTGAACATCGTGCAGAACGCGGCCCAGGTGCTGGCCGACCGGATTGCCGTGGGCGATGCCGAGATCACCTTGCGCACCCGCGTGGCTC
This sequence comes from Comamonas terrigena NBRC 13299, assembly GCF_006740045.1. Lineage (NCBI taxonomy): Bacteria > Pseudomonadati > Pseudomonadota > Betaproteobacteria > Burkholderiales > Comamonadaceae > Comamonas > Comamonas terrigena. The sequence continues at coordinate 3,342,305 of NZ_AP019749.1, read as the reverse complement.
GCCAGGTCACGATGGGCCGCCAGCGCCACAAGCTGGCATTGGAATTGCATGTGATAGACAACGGACCAGGCGTGCCTGAGCACATCAAGGAGCGGATTTTCTATCCGCTGGTGACAGGCCGGGATGGGGGATCCGGATTGGGACTGCCGCTGGCGCAGACCTTTGTGCAACGCCACCAGGGGCTGATCGAATGCGAAAGCAGCCCGGGGCGCACCGATTTCCGTATCCTGATTCCTCTGCCTTGAGGTCTGGTGTTTCACATAGAAAGAAAAGGGTTACGCGAACATGAAGCCGATCTGGATAGTAGATGACGACCCCTCGATCCGCTTCGTCCTGGAAAAGGCATTGGCCCGTGAAAACCTGGCCACGCGCAGCTTCACCAATCCGCGTGAAGTGCTGGAGGCGCTGAGCGCCTTGCCCGCCGGGGACCCGGCACGCCAGGGCCCGCAGGTGCTGGTCAGCGACATCCGCATGCCTGGTGGCAGCGGCCTGCAGCTGCTGGAGCAGGTGCGCGAGAAAGACCCGGAGCTGCCCGTCATCATCATGACGGCGTACTCCGACCTGGACAGCGCCGTCTCCGCCTTCCAGAGCGGCGCCTTCGAATACCTGCCCAAGCCGTTCGACCTGCCCAAGGCCGTGGCCCTGATCCGCCGTGCGGTCGAGGAAAGCAGCCGCGAACAGGTGGCCGAAGAGCGCCAGTCCGCCATGCCCGAAATGCTGGGCCAGGCTCCGGCCATGCAGGACGTGTTCCGCGCCATCGGCCGCCTGAGCCAAAGCCTGGTGACGGTGCTGATCACCGGCGAATCTGGCTCCGGCAAGGAACTGGTGGCCCGCGCGCTGCACAAGCATTCGCCCGTGGCCAATGGACCGTTCGTGGCCATCAACACCGCCGCCATCCCCAAGGACCTGCTGGAATCCGAGCTGTTCGGCCATGAGCGCGGCGCCTTCACCGGCGCGCAGACCCAGCGCCGCGGCCGCTTCGAGCAGGCCGAAGGCGGCACGCTGTTCCTGGACGAAATCGGCGACATGCCGTTCGAGCTGCAGACCCGCTTGCTGCGCGTGCTGTCGGACGGGCATTTCTACCGCGTGGGCGGCCACTCGGCCGTCAAGACCAGCGTGCGCGTGATCGCCGCCACCCACCAGGATCTGGAGCTGCGCGTCAAGGACGGAGTGTTCCGCGAAGACTTGTTCCACCGCCTGAACGTGATCCGGTTGCGCCTGCCGTCGCTGCGCGAACGCGGCGAAGACGTGCCCATGCTGGCACGCCACTTCCTGCAGAAAAGCGCCAAGCAGCTGGGCGTGGAGCCCAAGCGCATTGCACCGGAGGCGCTGCAGCGGCTGACGCAGTTCAGCTTCCCCGGCAATGTGCGCCAGCTGGAAAACATCTGCCACTGGTTGACGGTGATGGCCCCGGCCCAGGTGATCTCCGTACAGGACCTGCCGCCGGAAGTGCTGCACACCCCGGCCAGCGCGCCAGCGGTCGAGGCCGTGGTGGCCGAACACCGTCCGGTGCCCGCGGCCAGCGCTGCGGGGGATTGCACGCCGGAGCTGCCTGCGGCACGCGGTGTGGAGTCCTTCCTGCCCGCATCGCAAGCTGCCGGCGCCGGTACGGTGGAGGCGGCTGTGGCGGCCCTGTGGGACGACGGCCTGTCGGCCGAAGCCACGCGCCTGCTGGCGGCCGGTCATACCGAGGTCTGGGATGCTCTCAGCCGCCGCTTCGAGTCGCGCCTGATCCGCGCGGCCCTGGGCGTGACCCACGGCCGCCGCATGGAGGCTGCACAGCGCCTGGGTATCGGCCGCAACACCATCACCCGCAAGATCCAGGAACTGGGTCTGGAAGACGCCGGCGAATAAGCGCCACGGGCCACACCCACGGACGGCCGGCCTGCGCTGGCTGCTCCTTGGGGCCCGCCCTGTGCGTGCAGCGCAACACTGTCCTACAAGGGTTGCGAGCGCAGACTGACCCCGGGGAGAGGGACAGTTTTTGACAATATCGACTCCATCGGCACTTATTTGGTTTCGGAGTCATTTCCCCATGGGCAAAGCCCTTCCTTTAGCGCACAAATTCCAGCCGGACAGCCTGGGTGCACGCGCACCGCAGAGCTTTCGCTCAGGAATCGTGGCGCCTGACGGCCACCGACTGCTGGGAGGCCATGTGGAGCAACCGGCTGCCAATGGGCGCTACCACCCGCTGCGCGACGGTGCGGCCGCCGTGCAGGAAGATGCCTTCTGGCACGACACCTACATCCATGCGCCGTATTACGTGACGGGCCGCGGCTACGACCAGTACCGCCCGGCCTACGCCATGGGCTGGCAGGCCGCCTTCGATTTCAAGGCCTCCGAATTCACCCAGATCGAACAGGAGCTGGAACGCCGTTGGGAAGCGCACGACACCAGCAGCCTGCTGGAGTGGGTGCAGGTGCGCGATGCGGTGTACGGGGCCTGGCTGCGTGCCCGCCAGCGCCAGGGACGCAACATGGCTGTGCGGGCCAACGACCGCCAGGACGGCGCATTGCTGCGCCCCCTCTACCGCCTGCAGCTGCATACCGCCCATGATCTGACCTTGCTGCTGGGCAGAGCCGACCCTCCGCCGACCGCGTTTGTGCGCCAGGTCGTGGACCGCCATCTGGCCATGCTGCAGGAGTTTTCCGGCGAACTGGCGCCCGCTGCACGCAGCGTCCGGGATTGGGCCGATCCCTTGCTGCGCATCGGCACCAGCCTGCATTACGGCGGAACCTGGCTGCGCTCCTGGGTGCAGGAGGTGAACACCGAGCGCGTGCTGCAGCTGTGTGCCGAACGCGAACAGCAGATGCTGGCCCTGTACCCCGTCTTGCTGGCCACGGTGGCGCTGTCGCCGGAGCCCTCCAGCCTGCTGCAGCGCCAGCAGCACCGCCTGCAGCTGCACCACGCCAAGCTGCAGTGGGTGCGCCAGCACTGGATGGAACGCGGCTGAACCACCGCGCCAGCGGGCGGCAGGAGCGCCCCATCTATCCCCCTGCGTCTTTGCGCGGCTGCATGCAACGCAGACAACAACGCCCCGGCGGGCTGTGCCCGCAAGGGTGTGGCGCCTTGTGGAGGCGTTGTGGTGGTGTCCTGGCCGGTGGTGCGCCCCGCTGGCTGGGGCGCAGGGGGGCAACTGGACTGGGCTTAGCGCAGTTCCAGCACCACGGGCGTGTGGTCGCTGGGCTGCGGGTTCTTGCGTGGTGCGCGGTCGATGTGGCAGGCCGCGGTGCGCTGGCGCACGGCTTCGCTGACCAGAATGTGGTCGATGCGCAGGCCGCGGTTTTTCTGGAAGCCCAGCATGCGGTAGTCCCACCAGGAGTAGCTCTTCTCCGGCTGCTCGAACATGCGGAAGGCATCGGTCAGGCCCAGGTTCAGCAGGGCCTGGAAATGCGTGCGCTCTTCCACGGTGTGGTGGATGGTGTCCTTCAGTCCCACGGGGTCGAAGGAGTCGCGGTCTTCCGGCGCCACGTTGAAGTCACCCACCAGCACGAACTGCGGGTGCTGGGACATTTCGGCCTGCACCCAGTCGTGCAGGGCCTGCAGCCACTGCATCTTGTAGGCGAACTTGTCCGTGCCCGGTGCCTGGCCGTTGACGAAGTAGCCGTTGACCAGCCGCACCGGGCCCTCGGGTGTGTCCAGCGTCGCGGCAATGGTGCGGGCCTGGGCATCGTCCAGACCGGGAATGTTGCGCACCACATCGCGCAGCGGATGGCGGCTCAGGATGGCAACGCCGTTGTAGGTCTTCTGGCCATGGGCCACGGCGTGGTAGCCGGCGGCCTGCAAGGCGTCGAAGGGGAATTTGTCGTCGGTGAGCTTGAGCTCTTGCAGGCCCAGTGCATCGACCGGGTTGTCCTGCAGCCAGGCCAGCACCTGCGGCAGGCGCACGGACAGGGAGTTGACGTTCCAGGTGGCTATTTTCATGGGGGGCTCAATCGGGAAGAGGAGGGCGGGCAGGGCACGCTGTGCGTACCGGGGCCCGTGCCGTAGAGAGATGGTGGAGGAGGAGGCCGCGCCGCTTGGCTGCAGCCCACCCCGTTGCCAGCCATTGTAGGGAGGCGGTGCCGGCCTTTGGGCAAAGCCCGCAGCCACCTGCCGGGTGGTGGGGCTGTGGGCAGTGACGGCCACCGCAGTGCGTCCACGGCGCACTACCGCTTTCGGCGAAAAGGGCCTTGCCTGCGTTGCGGCAGGGCGTCGGGGGACCGTGGCAGCAACAGGTCGGTCAAGGCACTTCCTGAGCCGGGATACAGGTCGGCAGCACCCGCCGGATGGGCCTTTGCAGCACCCAAAATCGCAGCAACTATCAATTTCGCTAGCGCAATAGCCAGTATTGATGCGTGTTGCGGCGCAATATTGATAAGTATCAAACTGTTAATAAATGTGTCTGCACGTTGCTGATGGATCGCATAAAAAACGGCCTTCTCATCTTTGACGGGCTGATCTTTGACATGCGACGCATCCTCCAAAGCGATTTGGTACTAAACGAGCCACTGCCGTGGCCGTTGTACGACGAGGATGGCAATCTGCTGTTTCGGGAAGGCTATGTGCTCAGCATTCCGCGCCACATCAACGCCTTGCTGGCGCGGGGCGCCTATGCCCCGGAGCCACCGCCCGATCCGTCGCAACAGCCCACGCTGGCCCTGCCCGAATGCGCGGTGGCCGTGCCCACCAGCGACCCGGTGTTCATCCGGGCCGACCGGCTGGCCATGACCCTCAAGCGCCTGCACGCCCACCTGCAGGCGGCCACGCTCAAGACCGAGCTGCGCCCGGTCATCCTGGGCCTGGCCCACGGCATTTTGGATGCCTGCGACGAAGATGCCGATGCGCTGCTGGCCGCCCTGCACTTGGACCGCCAGCACCCGTATCTGGTGATCCAGCAGCTGCTTGGCGCCACGCTGGTGGAAATGGCCGCACGCGAGCTGGGCCTGGCCGAGTCCGACCGCCTGTCGCTGGCCTGCGCCGCCCTGACGCGGGACCTGTCGCTGCTGCCGGTGCAGGCCCAGCTGGACCAGCAGGCCGGTGCGCTGACGCCGCAGCAGGCGGCCCTGGTGCGCAGCCACCCCGACCGCTCGGCCGCGCTGCTGGCGGAGATGGGTGTGACCGACGCGCTGTGGCTGGAGCTGGTGCGCCAGCACCACGAGCGCTTTGACGGCTCGGGCTACCCGCGCGGGCTCAGCGGCGACGCCATCCTGCCCGGTGCGCGCCTGCTGGCGATTGCCGACTCCTATGCCGCCATGGTCACGCCCCGGCCCAACCGCGCCGGGCAGTTTCCGCGCGATGCGCTCAAGGCCCTGTTCCTGGACCGGGTGCGCCTGTACGACGACCCGCTGGTGCAGCTGTCGATCAAGACCCTGACCATGCACCCGCCGGGCACCCTGGTGCGGCTGGCGAACGGCGAATTCGCCGTGGTGCGCTCGCGCCAGAAGCTCAACGAATCCATCGATCTGTGGAGCCTGTACGACAGCAGCGGCATGCCCATCCTGCGGCCGCAGTACCGCGACTCGACCGACCCGGCCCACGACATCACCGGCTCGCTGCGCGTCGAAGACTGCCGCTCGGCCGCCCTGGTGCTCAAGCGCCTGTGGATGCAATCCTGAGAAAGCCTCCTCCATGAAGCAGAACCTGCCCGTGACGACACGGCATACCGAGATTCCTCCCGGCGTCACCCTGGTCTCCAAGACCGATCTGAAAGGCGTCATCACCTACGCCAACGAAGCCTTCGTGGAGATCAGCGGCTACACGCTGGACGAGCTGCTGGGCCGCAGCCACAACATCGTGCGCCATCCGGACATGCCGCCCGCCGCCTTCGAAGACATGTGGCGCACGCTGCAAAGCGGCAAGCCCTGGCGCGGCATCGTCAAGAACCGCTGCAAGGACGGCGGCTACTACTGGGTGGACGCCTGCGTCGTGCCCATCACGCGGCACGACCAGGTGATCGGCTATATGTCGGTGCGCAAACATGCGACGGCGGCGGCCATCGATGCCGCCAAAGGTCTGTACCGCACCATGGCGGCTGGCGCCTTCCAGCCGCGTGCGCGCCTGCCGGCCTGGCTGGGTATACGCAGCGGCATGCGCGCCGGCAGCCTGTTCGTGGCGTTCCTGATGCTGGCTGGCGGTGCCTTGGGCATTGGCGGGCTGACACTGGCCGACGACGCCCTGACCCAGCTCTACCAGGCCCAGCTGCAGCCGGTGGCGGCCATCGGCAAGATCGAGGCCCGCCTGAGCGACAGCCGCGCCACCATGCTGGAAATCCGGCTGGCGCGGCGGGAAGGTGCCCAGGGCGTCGCCCCGCAGGCCCTGGACGGCCAGATCACCAAGCTACGCGCCAACCGCGATGAAATCCATGCCCTGCTGGGCCAGCTGACCGGCATGGACGCCCAGGTGGCCCAGCAAAAAGACCTGCTGACCACCGCACTGACCCGCTACACCGACGACGGTCTGCGCCTGGTGGAACGGGCGGCGGCGCACGACGACCCGGCCCGGGTGGACCAGCTGGTGGCCCAGACGGTGCTGCCGCTGGAGCAGGCCGCCACGGCCGCTGCCGGGGGGCTGCGCAACGCGCTGACGGTGGCCGCACGCACCGCGTACGACGACACGCTGGACCGCAACGCCCGCATCCGCCACTTCGCCATCGCCGGCATCGTCTTCGGGCTGCTGGTGGTGGCGCTGGTGGGGCATATGTTCATCCGCGGCATCGTCAACCCGCTCAACGCCTCCATCCGCCGCCTGAACCGCATTGCCCAGGGCGATCTGCAGGGCGAGATCGATCTGTCCGGCACCGGTGAAAGCGGCCAGCTCAACCATGCTGCCGCCGTGATGCAGCTGCACCTGAAGGTGATGATCGACGAGATCGCGCTGGCGGCGCGGCGCATCCACCGCCACTGCGCCACGCTGAACATTGCGCTGTACGAGGTGACGGAACATTCCGAGGAGCAGCACGACCGGGTCTATTCCGCCATCCGTTCGCTGGACGCCGCCGTGGCCGAAACCAGCGACCTGAGCGAGCGCGCCGAGCGCCTGATGCACCTGGCGGCCAGCGTGCAGGGGGATGGCGGGCTGGCGCTGGCGGCCGACACCCGCGAACTGGCCACCGCCACCCGCCTGACGGCCTTTGGCGCCGACGAGGTGGCCGGCGCCATGCGCCAGGTGGCCGAGCTGATCGTGGAAAACCGGGGCGAAGCCCAGCGCGCCTGGCAGGCCTCGGAAGAGCTCAAGCGCACGGCGGTGGAACTGAACCAGCTGGTGGACTATTTCGAACCCGCCAAGACCGCTGCGGCGGGGGGCGGCGGCATCGGGCCCGGTGCGGCGGCAGCCAGCCCTGCCGCCCAGGTACAGGCCCAGGCGGCGTCGCCCGAGCCTGCCACTACGGCGTAGTCCGTGCCGCCCCTGCCCGGGCGGCCGGATATCGGGCAGGGCAGGGGAGATGGCCACCGACCGTCTGCATGCCCACCCGCCATCAGGGCATGCCAAAGCCGCGACAATGTCACCATGAATGCAAGCTCTTCCCTGACCCCGCAACACCAGTCCTTGCGCACCCAGCTGCAGCAGCTCGAAGCCGAGATGCGCAGCGCCGGTCTGTGGGGTGCCCTGCCGCCCAGCGAGCAGGCCATGGCCTCGACCATGCCCTTCATGTACGACACCCTGCAGATCGAAGAATGGCTGCAATGGGTGTTTGTGCCGCGTCTGCACGCGCTGATCGACGGCGGCCACGCGCTGCCCGGCGAATGCAGCGTGCAGCCCCTGGCCGAACATGAATGGACCCAGCGCACCGTGCCCCAGCACCAGGCGGCGCTGCGGCAGCTGGCCTTGATCGATGCACTGCTGAGCGGCAAGTCGGCGTAAAAAAGCCGCCTGTTGCGGCACGGCGTGGTCACGGTCTGCGCTCCGCTGCACGCTGCGGCACAGCCTTGCTTTGACCGCGCCCAGGCTCAAAGGGCCTGCGCCGTGTCCTGGAAGGCCAGCGTGGGCAGCACGGTGCCGTCGTCGAACACCAGATCGCGCTCGGGCCAGCGCAGCGCCGCCAGCTTGAAGCGCGACTGCAGCGGCTCGCCTGCACGGCGGGAGACCCAGCGCCCGCCCACCGAATAGTCCACACAGAACACATTGCGCCGGGCGCCATGCCAGGCCGTGGGCGCGGTGTGGCCGAACAGCTCTTCTTCCTGCTTGCCGTGCACCGGGTTTTCCGGCGGGTGCAGGCGGCGCCAGTAGTGGCCCACAATCACGGGCACGTCTTCGGTGTACTGGTTCCACCAGGCCACGCGTTCCACAAAGCGCCATTTGCCGCCGGCAAAGAACGGCGTGCCGGCCGCACGCTCCACGCCGGTACACAGCACCTTCAGGGGGTTGACCATGCCCTTGTTCAACTCGTTTTCCGAGTGTGCGGGCAGGAAGGGCGGCACATGCTCGCGGTCTTCCAGGCTGTGGGGCCAGTCACGGCGCTCCTGCTGCATGCGGGCCGCGATCGAGCTCTCGCGGGCGATGCGGGCCGCCTCCAGCTCCCAGCGGTCGTATTCGTGGCGCACCTGGCCGGCCGGCATGGCACGCGCCGCATCCACCTGGGGCTGTACCCAGGCGGCATGGATGATGCGCAGGTCTTCCCGCTCCAGGCCCAGCGGCAGCGTGGACAGGAAATCCACAATGCGCTCGCGCTGGCCATCGGAGGGGCGGTTGAAGGGTGCGTACTTGACCTGGTCGGTCTGGTAGCGCACGTCAAAGTACCAGCCCGAACCGTCTTTCGGGTCTTCGCGCAGCAGATTGATTTCGTGGTTGCCCAGCGCGGCACAGGCGTTGCCGCGTTCCACCAGGGTCTGCACCCATTCCAGCACGGCCGGGCTGTCGGGGCCGCGGTCGCAGAAGTCGCCCACAAACACCAGCTTGCGGCCCTGGGGGTGGTCACCCCAGCGGTCGTAGCCCAGGTGGCGCAGCAGGTCGCGCAGGGCGCTCAGCTCCCCATGGATGTCGCCCACGACATCCAGTGGGCCGGATGGGAGAGTGTGGATCAGGCTCATGGAACGGGCTGGTGGCGATGGAAATTCTGGTTATGTTGCTATGCAGCATAACATTGTGCCGTCATCCGATTGACACCGCGATCCTGCAGGTGACACCGGGTTTTCACGTAGGAAACCACGGCGACAACTGCCGGTTTTCGTGCCACTGCCCGGGCGCGGGCTGCGGTGCGCGGCTGCGCCGGCTCAGTCCTGGCGGGTATAGGTCACAAAGCTGTAGGCCGGGCCCTTGGCGCTGACATGGTCGCTGCGCGCGGCCTCGGTCCATTGGGCATCCAGCACCGGGGCGTGGGCGTCGCCGTCGAAGTCCTGGTGGATGATGGTCACTTCCAGGCGCTGGGCCAGGGGCAGGGCCTGGGCGTAGATCTGTGCGCCGCCCATCACCCACACGCTGTCGCCGTGGCGGGCAGCGAGCTGCAGCGCGGCGTCCAGGCTGTCGGCACGCAGCGTGCTGTCATTGGCCGGCTCCGGCTGCCAGTCCGCCTGGCGGGTGACGACGATGTTGGTGCGCCCGGGCAGCGGGCGAAAACGCGGGGGCAGGGAGTCCCAGGTCTTGCGGCCCATGATGACCGGGTGACCCTGGGTCAGTGCCTTGAAATGCGCCAGATCCTCCGGCAGGTGCCAGGGCATGGCGTTGTCCTTGCCAATGACGCCATTGGCGGCGCGGGCGTAGATCAGGTTCACGGTCAAGGACATGGGGTGGCTTTCTGCGGGTTCGGGCGGCGGCGGGTGCACGCAGCCGGCATTGTCGGTGATGGTGCGGCGCGGCGGCCTGTGGCGGGGTTGGCACGCGCCGCGGGGGAATGAAAAAGCCTGCCGCAACGGGCAGGCTGGAGGCTGGCAAGGTGTACGGCAGCCAGGCTGCCGTGCTTACACCGCCACCGGTGCCTTGATGGCCGGGTGGTGTTCGTAGCCCACCACCTCGAAATCCTCGTAGGCGTAGTCGAAGATGGAGTCCGGCTTGCGCTTGATGTGCAGGGTCGGATAGGCCAGGGGCTGGCGCGCCAGCTGGGTTTCGACCTGCTCGAAATGGTTGTTGTAGATGTGGCAGTCGCCGCCGGTCCAGATGAAGTCGCCCACCTCCAGATTGCATTGCTGGGCCAGCATATGGGTCAGCAGCGCATAGCTGGCGATGTTGAACGGCACGCCCAGAAAGATGTCGGCGCTGCGCTGGTAGAGCTGGCAGCTGAGCTTGCCGTTGGCCACGTAGAACTGGAAGAAGGCATGGCAGGGCATCAGCGCCATCTGGTCCAGATCGGCCACGTTCCAGGCGCTGACGATGATGCGGCGGCTGTCCGGGTTGTGCTGGAGTTGCTTGACCACTTCGGCGATCTGGTCGATGTGCGTGCCATCGGCCTTGGGCCAGCTGCGCCACTGCACGCCATACACCGGGCCCAGGCTGCCGTCTTCGCGCGCCCATTCGTCCCAGATGGTGCAGCCGCGTTCCTGCAGCCATTTCACGTTGCTGTCGCCGCGCAGAAACCACAGCAGCTCGTTGATGATGGATTTCAGGTGCACCTTCTTGGTGGTGACCAGGGGAAAGCCTTCGCTCAAATCAAAACGCATCTGGTGGCCGAACACGCTGCGCGTGCCGGTGCCAGTGCGGTCCCCCTTGCTGACGCCATGTTCATACACATGGCGCATGAAGTCTTCGTACTGGGAACGCACGGGGCGGGACAAGGAGGTGGTAGGGCTCATGGCGGAAGGAATCGTCTACAAATGTGAACCCCCGCGGGCGGGAGCAGGGCGTCAGTGTGCCATTGATGCAGAGCCGCCACGTCCAGCCCGGACAAGCCAGTCGTTGCATCTGCTTGCAACTTGCTGCGCATGCGGCAAGAGGTTGTATTCAGAATGGGGATGGTACAAACACAGAGCGCACGGGCAGCTATGGTTTTTGAGAGAGGCCGCCGCCCGGAATGCGCAGCACCACAGGAGGACGCTTATGACATGCTCCCGTTGTCACCGCACCCGCCCCCAGGCGGCACTGGCTGCCGTGCTGCTGGGCTTGGCGCTGGCGGGCTGTGAGCCCACCCAACCCAAACCCGTGGCGCAGGACGCGGCTCCTGCGCTGCCCACGGCGGCGCAGCGGGGCGCGGCCGTGGCCCCGCCGGCCACGCTGGCCGGCCTGCGCCCGCTGGTGGGCAGCTACCCGGGCGAGCGTGCCGACTACCTGCGCCAGGGCGCGCTGGCCGAACGCCTGCAACGCCTGCTGGGGGACGACTACGCGGTGCTGCTCACCAATCTGGGCACCTCCGGCCCGCTGGTGCAGGAGGGCGACCTGCTCTACATCACCGGCAACAAGCCGCATGAAGGCGGCGATGAGCAGGCGGCCGTGGTGGTCGATCCTGCCCAGAACGCGCTGCGCGTGTGGCTGGTGCATGCCGGCCAGGAGCGCGACTGGCGCGACCCCGCCAGCATCACGCTGAACTGGCCGCGCGATGTGCGCACCATGCGCAGCAACCGCCAGGAACTGCGCCGCAACCAGGCTTCCAGCGTGTAGCGAAGCCGGGCGCTGGAACGCAGCCCGGTGGCTGCGCTGGCGCGGGAAGGTCAGTCGCTCAGTCGCGCGCGCCAGCACCACGCCGGGGTTCATGATGCCCTGCGGGTCCAGCGCGTGCTTGATGGCACGCATCATGCCCAGGGCCACGGGTGACTGGTACTTCTCCAGCTTGTCGGCCTTCAGGGCGCCCACGCCGTGCTCGGCCGAGAAGGAGCCGCCGAACTCGGCCACCGCCTCGTAGACCAGGTGGTTGACCAGGGCTTCCTTGTCGCGCAGAAACGCCTTGCCGTCCTGGCCCTCGGGCACCTGCACGTTGTAGTGCAGATTGCCGTCGCCCAGGTGGCCGAAGTTCACCAGGCGCACGCCGGGAATTTCGCGCTGAAGCACCGCATCGGCATGTTCCACGAACGCGGGAATGCGCGAGGCAGCGATCGAGATGTCGTGCTTGATGTTCAGCCCTTCCTCGGCCTGGGCCAGCGGAATGCTTTCGCGCACATGCCACAGCTCGTGCGCCTGGGCCAGGCTCTCGGCCACCACGGCATCCAGCACGCAGCCGTCTTCGAATGCCAGCTCCAGCAGGTGCTCGAAGCGCTCGCGGGCGTGCTGTTCGGATTCGCTGTCGGCGTTTTCCAGCAGCACGCAGTAGGGGGCGGTGTCGCCCATGTCGGCAAACGGCACGCGCAGTTGCGGCATGTGCTTGACCACCAGGGACAGGGCAAACTGGCTCATCACCTCGAAGCCCGTCAGGCCTGCGCCCAGGTGCTGGTGCGACAGGCCCAGCAGGCGCACGGCGGCTTCCATGCTGGGCACGGCCGCAAAAGCGGTCAGCTGTGCGGCAGGCTGGGGAAACAGCTTCATGGTGGCCGCGGTGATGATGCCCAGCGTGCCTTCGCTGCCAATGAACAGATTGCGCAGGTCGTAGCCGGTGTTGTCCTTGCGCAGGCCCTTGAGGCCATCCCAGACCTCGCCCTGGGGCGTGACCACTTCCAGGCCCAGGCACAGGTCGCGGGTATTGCCGTAGCGCACCACCTGCGTCCCGCCGGCGTTGGTGCCCAGGTTGCCGCCAATGGTGCAGCTGCCTTCGGCGGCCAGCGACAGCGGGAACAGCAGGCCGGCCTTGTCCGCCACATCCTGCAGGTTCTGCAGAATGCAGCCGGCTTCGACGGTGAAGCTCAGATTGTCGCGGTCCATGTGGCGCACCGCGTTCATGCGGGTGAGGCTCAGCACCACCTGCTGGCCGGTCTGGTCCGGCGTGGCGCCCACCGACAGGCCGGTGTTGCCGCCCTGGGGCACGATCTGCACGCCCGCGGCAGCGCAGGCCTTGACCACGGCCGCCACTTCCGCCGTGCTGCCGGGGGGCACCACGGCCAGGGCCTTGCCGCGCACGCGCTTGCGCCAGTCCTGTTCATAGGCGGTCAGATCGCCGTCAGTCAGAACGTGGGCGGCACCAATGGTCTGGCGCAGGGTGTGGAGCAAATCAATGGAAGTCATGGCTGGCAAAGCCGCGGCAGCCGCGGCACAAAGGGAAAACAGGGGCATCCTAAGCCCGGCACCGGGGTGTGGGAGTGGGGAAAACCGCGAAGCCGCAAGCGTAGAACATGGCAGACTTCACCACAATCGAAATAAATTGCTTGGTTATGCCTGTTTTTCCGAACAATCTCAGCCTGCGCCAGCTGCGCGCCTTTGACGAAGTGGCACGCCAGGGCGCTTTCGCCCCGGCGGCGCGGGAGCTGTGCATCACCCAGTCGGCGCTGTCCGAATCCATCCGCCAGCTGGAAGAGGCCGTGGGCATGCGCCTGTTCGACCGCACCACGCGCACCGTGGGCCTGACCAGCGCCGGTCAGGCGTTCTGGCAGGACGTGCGCCAGGCCTTCGACACCCTGGAGCAGGGCATACAGAACCTGGGCGACCTGGCTGCCCACCGGCGCGGAAAGGTGCGCATAGCCGCAGCGCCGTCGGTGCTGGCGGTGTTGCTGCTGCCGGTGCTGCCGGCCTTGCATGCCCAGTACCCGGGCATCGAAGTGGACCTGGTGGAAGACAGCGCCGAAGGCATTGCCCTGCGCGTGCAGGCCGGCTGGGTGGACTTCGGTGTGGGCGCCGCCCACCCGGCCGGGGGCGAGCTGGTGACCCAGCCGCTGGTCAGCGATCAGATGGGGCTGGTGGCGCGCAAAGACGAGCCGTTGCTGCGGGCCCCGCGCCTGGTGGCGGCCGATATCGCCGCGCGGCCGTTTGTGGGGTTGACCACGGACACGGCCATCAGCCAGCTGCTGGCGGCGGCGCCGGGCATGCCGGCGAATGTGCTGCAGACGCCGCTGCGCATGTCCAACCCACCGCTGCTGTTCGAAGCCGTGCGCCTGGGCCTGGGGGTGACCATCGTGCCTGCGCTGACGGCACGCCACCCGGGCATGGGGGATCTGGGGTTTCGCCTGCTGGATGCACCCTACATCCTGCGCCGCACGCTGCTGATCCAGCGCCCGCGCCGGGCGCTGTCACCAGCCGCCCAACTGCTGTGCGAGGCCTTGGTGCAGCAGGTGCAGACGCTGGCAAGCCGCGCCGGCATGGTGCTGGAGCCGGCGCCGTTGTAGGCGAGCCCGTCGGCAGTGGACGGGCTTTACGCCGATGCCGGTGCAGCGGCAGCAGCCGCCGCCGCCTTGGCCGCGCGCTGGCGCCAGCGCACATGGGCGGCGCAGGCCACAAACAGCAGCAGGCACAGTGCGATTTCCACCAGGGCTAGCCAGTTGCCGGGGGACTTGTCGCTCCAGGCGCGTACCACGCCTTCGGTGAAGTACAGCCACACCACCAGGCTCACCCAGCGGTAGGTGTACATGCGGCGCTTGAGCAGGCCGATCAGGGGGATGCACAGCGGCAGCGCCTTGAGCACCAGCCAGGAGCCGCCGGGCCGCAGCGGCGCCAGCCAGAGCTCCCAGGCCACGCTGAGCACGATCAGGCCCAGCAGGCTGCCAACGGCCAGCCAGCGGGTGGCGGCGACCGCGCCGCCGGGTTCTTGTGGGGAGACAGTTTGCATGGGGCTGGCATCATACGGGCCATGCCCTTGACCCTTCACCGTGCTCGCATGCGTTGGCGCCATCTGCTGCAGACGCTCCAGACCTTTCCGTGGCGCAACACGCTGGCCACCTTGCAGCGCCGCTTCCACCAGGACCACCTGGGCCTGACGGCCAGCAGCCTCACGTTCACCACGCTGCTGGCGTTGGTGCCGTTCTTCACGGTGCTGCTGTCGGTGTTCACCGCCTTCCCCAGCTTTGCCAAGCTGCAGGGCATGCTGCAGCGCTGGCTGATCGAGAACCTGATCCCGGAAGAAATTGCCGCCCAGGTGATGAATTACCTGATGCAGTTCGCCTCCAAGGCCAGCCAGCTGGGGATTGTGGGTCTGGCCTTTCTGGCGGTGACGGTGATCAGCCTGATCCTGACCATGGACCGCACGCTCAACGATATCTGGCGCGTGCAGCGCCTGCGCCCGCTGGGCCAGCGCCTGCTGGTGTACTGGGCAGTGCTGACCCTGGGGCCGCTGCTGATGGGGGTGAGCATTGCCACCACCTCCTATGTGCTGTCGGCGTCCAAAGGCCTGGTGGCCGAGCTGCCGGCGGCTGTGCAGTGGGCCTTCAACTCGGTCGAATTCATGCTGCTGTCGGCCGCCATGGCCGCGCTCTACCACTTTGTGCCCAACACCCCGGTCCAATGGCGCCACGCCTGGGCCGGCGGGCTGTTCGTGGCCCTGGGCATGGCGCTGGCCAAGAAGGTGCTGGGCCTGTACCTGGCCAGCGTGCCCACGTACTCGGTCATCTACGGCACCTTCGCCACGCTGCCGATTCTGCTGATCTGGATCTATGTGTGCTGGGTGATCTTCCTGCTGGGGGCAGTGATTGCCGCCTACCTGCCCAGCCTGCTGACCGGCATGGCGCGCAAGGCCGACGACCAGGGCTGGGATTTCGAGCTGGCGCTGGAAGTCATGGCGGCGCTGGAGCCGCTGCGCGGCCAGATGCAGCGCGGCATGCCCGGTCTGGCCCTGGCCAAGCGCTTGCGTGTGGACCGGTTGCAGCTGGAGCCGGCGCTGGAGGCGCTGACCGCCCTGCGCTGGGTGGGGGCCATGCCCGATAACGGCACGGCCTACCTGGAAGAGAGCGATCCCCGCTATGTGCTGCTGGCCGACCCCGACACCACCTTGCTGGCGCCGTTGCTGTCGCAGTTGCTGCTGGTGCGCAGCGACAGCACGGCCGCACTGTGGCAGCGCGCGGGCTGGGAGGAGATGACGCTGCGCCAGGCGTTGCCGCAGATCCCCAGCAACCTGCCGGGCGATGAAGTGGGCACGCCCGCGCCCGGCCCTGGCAGCGCAGCGGTGGCCACCACATCCAGCGCGTCGACCACACCGTCCACGGCCCCCTGAAGCGGCCTCCGAGGCGATTCACCCCGCTGAAGAGGGGTGGGGCGCACAGCCTCCCTGGAATCCGAGGCTGGTACGCCTGCCGCACAGGCTGACGCAACCTACGCGGTCGCTGCAGCGCTCAGAACGGCACCTTGCCCCGCCACATATCGGCATACATGCGCCAGTCGCCCAGGAAGCTGTAGAGCGGGCGCTTGAAGCTGGCGGGTCGGTTGTGCTCAAAGCCGAAGTGGCCGATCCACGCACAGGCATAGCCCAGCACCAGGCCCAGCAACACGAACCAGGGCTGGCGCCACCACAGCGCCGCCGCCAGGCAGAGCAGGCCCAGGCTGGAGCCCAGGAAATGCAGGCGCCGGCAGCGGCTGTCGCTGTGCTCGGACAGGTAGAACGGATAGAAGTCGGCAAAGCGGTGCAGGCTGCGCGGGTCCACTGCCGGGGCAGGGCTGCCCGTGTCGGTCGCAGGGGCGACGCCGGGCGGTGGTGTGGCAGGGATGTCGGCCATGGTGGGGCTCCTGGTTGTGCCAGCAAGCGGCTATGCTGGTTCGTGGACGGGACATGCGCCCCGGCGCTCCGGGGTTTCTTATACGGCGGACCGACCGGCGGCACCAGCGGGACATTGCCCAGGTGCACCACAGGCCCCGACATTCGGTCGCCGCAGCGTGGGTGCGGTGGCTTTTTTCTGTGCAGATGTGATGACCGCAAACACCCAATCCTTTCGCATTGCCACGCCCCGTGGCGGGCTGCAGGTGCAGCGCTGGCAGCCGGTTGCCGTGGCATCCGACCTGGGCGCTGTCGCTGCTGCGCCCATCGTGCTGTTGCACGACTCGCTGGGCTCCGTGGCGCTGTGGCGCGACTTTCCGGCGCAGCTGGCCAACGCCACGCAGCGCGTGGTACTGGCCTATGACCGGCTGGGCTTCGGCCTGTCGGATGCAGCTCCGGGCCCGCTGGAGGCTGACTTCGTGGCCCGGGAAGCGCAGGGCGACTTTGCCGCGCTGCGGCAAGCCCTGGCGCTGGAGCGCTTTGTGGTGCTGGGCCACAGCGTGGGCGGCGGCATGGCGGCCCATGTGGCCGCAGCCTGGCCGAAGCAGTGCGTGGCGCTGGTGACGGAATCGGCACAGACCTTTGTCGAGGACCGCACGCTGGAAGGCATCCGCGTGGCGCGCGACCAGTTTGCCCAGCCCGGTCAGCTCGATCGCCTGTCCAAATACCATGGCGACAAGGCCGCCTGGGTGCTGTCGGCCTGGGTGGACACCTGGCTGTCGCCGGCCTTTGCCGGCTACAGCCTGCAGGGGGCGCTGGAGCAGGTGCGCTGTCCGGTGCTGGCCATCCATGGCGAACAGGACGAATACGGCTCGCTGGTGCATCCACGCAACCTGGCCCGCTGGGTGCCGGGGCCGGTGGAGCAGGAGATCGTGGCCGGGGGCGGTCATGTGCCGCACCGCGAACAACCCGAACGCATCGTGGCGCGCATTGCGCAGTTCCTGCAGCCGCTGGCCTAAGGCTGCAGGGCGCTCGCGCCGCGCGCTACAGGCCGTCCGTGTCCATCTGGTCCCGCGCAAAGTCCACCAGATCGGCCGGGTAGTGCGGGCAGGCGCGCAGCGCCGCATCGTCCCAGCCGTACAGCACCGACAGGGCGCCCACTTCCAGCGCCCAGTAGCCGGTGCCCAGCCAGGGGGCACCTTTTTTTTGCCGCGCAGGGGATTGGCGGTGGAAGTCGCTGTACTGGGACTGCAGATAGTCCACCAGCGGATCGGGCTGCGCGTCGCCCAACTGGTCAAAGAACGCTGCCAGTGCGCCGTAGGGGCGCGGGTGGAAGAGGTCGTCGCTGGCCTGCTCCAGATCCAGCGCCGCCGCGCTCAGGTAGTCCAGCAGGCGGTCGGTGTCGAAGGCCAGGGCGTGCTCCATCAGGGCGGGTATCTCGTCCGGCACATCCAGGAGGACTGCCAGTGCCATCAGCAGCACGGCATCGCGGTAGGCCGCCGTGCGTGTGGCAAGGGGGGCGGGCACGCCATAAGGGGCATCGGTGGCCTGCGCCATGCTGTAGCGGGCGTGGTCGGCCACGGCGGCCATGTCGCACCACAGCGCGGCAATACCGGGGTAGAGGGCGCGCAGCGCCGCAGCAGGCAGGCCCAGGTCGATGCCATAGACCAGCAACCGGCAGGCGGTGTGCCCTGCAGACTGCCATTGCCAGTAGTTCTCCAGCGCCGCGTAGGCCTGGAACTGCAGCGGTGCCTGGTAGCCCGGTCTGGCGGCAAAGTGCTGCAGCGTGGTCAGGGCCTCCTGCCAGTCGGCTTGCTTGTCGGCCAGATGCAGGCTGCGGCGCGGCTGCAGGTTCGTCAGCGCAAGGGTGGTGGCATGCGCCACGGTGTCGGCGAGCGGATGGGAACGGGGAAAGGCAGCGGTCATGGCGTGCAGTGTGGCAGACCGTGCACGGCTTTTTGGCCGCGGCACCGTGCCTGGCTGCGCACCGCCCCCGGGCCCTGCCCGCCGCAGGCAGGGCCCGGGCCGGGCTTACTTCAGAAAGTCACGGATGGCGAACAGCGTCGGGTCGGGCGATTCCGTCATCTGGTTGTGGCCGTTGGGAATCGTCTGCACCTTCACCGTCTTGCCGGCGGCCTTGGCCGCGTCGACCAGGCCCTTGGCGGCCTTGGGCGGGGTCATCTGGTCCTGCTCGCCCAGCACAAACAGCACCGGCGCGGTGATGGCGCCCATGGCGGCTTCGCCGCCGGCATAACTGTCGCAGGCAGTGAAGCCGGCGTGCAGCAGGTTGACATCGGCATTGCTGGCCAGCACCCGGCGGCCCAGGGCCATGCCGGCGCCAAACACCCAGCTGCCCGCACCGTTGGGTGGGGACAGCGTGGCGCGCGAGAAGGTGTTGACCATGGCGATGGCCTTCTCCGGCGTGTTCAGCGCCGAATCCAGCAGCGCCGGCGCGACCTTCATCGGGAAGGCGGTGCCCACCAGCACCAGGTGGCTGATGCGGTCCTGCAGCCGGGCCGCAGCTTCCATGGCAATCAGGCTGCCCCAGCTGTGGCCCACCAGGGCCGCTTGCTGCAATCCGGCCGCGTCCATCAGCTGGCCGATGAAGGTGGCTGCGTCTTCGACCGACCGGGGGGGCGTGCCGCCGCTCTTGCAGTGGCCGGGCAGGTCCAGGGCCAGCACGTTCCAGCCGTGGTTGGCCATGTAGCGGCTTTGCAGCGCCCAGACGCTGTGGTCGCAGAGCACGCCGTGGATGAAGATGGCGGTGGGTTTGGCGGCATCAAAGGCCTTGCCGCCGGTGTAGGCGTAGATGTCTGCGCCTTGGACTTGGATTCGCATAGTTTTTCTCCGAATGGGGCAGGGCTCAGATGTCCGCAATCAAACGTTTGCCCAGGGTGACCGACTGGTCGTTGGCATAACCCAGGCTTTCGTACAAAGCGATCACGGCCTCGTTGCCTGCGCGTACCTGCAGGTTCAGCTTGGGGCAGCCGCGCACGGTCAGCAGCCGCTCGGCGTGCTGCACCAGGCGGCGGGCATGGCCCTGGCGTTGGTGGGCCGGGTGTACGGCCAGGTAGTTGATCCAGCCGCGGTGGCCGTCATAGCCGATCATGATGCTGGCCATCAACTGGCCGCCGGCATCCACGCCGACGCAGAACAGCTCCGGCGCCACGCTGCGCTTGCGCGCAATGTCGCGGTGGGGATCGTTCCACGGGCGGGTCAGGCCGCAGTCATGCCACAGCTGCACCACCGCGTCGGTATCTGCGGCGTCGAACGGCCGTATCTCCATCACGCCGCCTTTTCAGCGGCCTTCAGCGCGCGCTTGAGGTCGTCGATCAGGTCGTCGGCATCTTCCAGACCGATCGACAGGCGGATCGTGCCTTGGCCGATGCCCGCTTGCGCCAGCGCCTCGTCGCTCATGCGGAAGTGCGTGGTGCTGGCAGGGTGGATCACCAGCGAGCGGCAGTCGCCCACATTGGCCAGGTGGCTGAAGACCTTCAGCGTCTCGATGAATTTCTTGCCCTGGTTGCGGTTGCCGGCAATGTCAAAGCTGAACACCGAGCCTGCGCCGCGGGGCAGCAGCTTGCGCGCCAGGGCGTGGGAGGAGTGGGTCTCCAGCATGGGGTGGCCCACGCGGCTGACCAGCGGGTGGCTGGCCAGGAACTGCACCACCTTTTCGGTGTTGCGCATATGGCGTTCCATGCGCAGCGGCAGGGTCTCGATGCCCTGCAGGATCAGCCAGGCGCTGTGCGGGCTCATGCAGGCGCCGAAGTCGCGCAGACCTTCGCGGCGCGCGCGCAGCAGGAAGGCGCCGGTGGTGGACTCCTCGCTGAACACCATGTTGTGGAAGCCGTCGTAGGGCTGGGTCAGCTCGGGGAAGCGGCCCGACTTTTCCCAGTCGAAGCTGCCGCCATCGACCACGACGCCGCCGATCACCGTGCCGTGGCCGGACAGGAACTTGGTGGCCGAGTGGTAGACGATGTCCGCGCCGTGCTCGAAAGGCTTGATCAGCCAGGGCGAAGTCAGCGTCGAATCCACCAGCAGCGGCACGCCGGCTTCGTGGGCGATCTGGCTGACGGTGGGAATGTCCAGCACATCCAGGCCGGGGTTGCCCACGGTTTCGCCGAAGAACAGCTTGGTGTTGGGGCGCACGGCGGCCTTCCAGCCATCGATGTCGCCGGGCTTCACAAACGTGGTCTCGATGCCGAAGCGTGCCAGCGTGTAGTGCAGCAGGTTCTGCGAGCCGCCGTACAGGGCCGTGCTGGCCACGATGTGGCTGCCCGCGCCCATCAGGGTCGCAACCGACAGGTGCAGCGCCGCCTGGCCGCTGGCCACGGCGATCGCGCCCACGCCGCCTTCCAGTGCCGAGACGCGCTGCTCCAGCACGGCATTGGTGGGGTTGGAGATGCGGCTGTACACATGGCCCGGGCGCTCTAGGTTGAACAGGCTGGCCGCATGGTCGCTGGATTCGAAGACGAAGGAGGTCGTCAGATGGATGGGGACGGCGCGTGCGCCGGTGGCCGGGTCGGGCTGGGCGCCTGCGTGCAGGCTCAGGGTGTCAAAGCCGGGGTCTGAGTAACCGGGCATGGTGTGTCTCCGTCAAAGGGGCTGCGGGGCCGGAAAAGGCGGCTGCAGGCCGTCAAAAAAGCTGCCTGCGGCAGTCAAACCCCCTATGGTGGCATGACGTGGCGCAAAAAGCACGCGCTTGGGCGACTGGGATGGCGATGGCATGCAACGCCTGCGGGTCCGCAGCCCTGCAGCAGCGGCAGAGTCGGCTATATTTCGCCGCAGGGCCTGCCGTGGTGGGCCATGGCATTCACCTGTATCGGAGACACAGAACATGAAAGTGAGCGACATCCTGCGCGTCAAGGGCAGCACCCTGTTTTCCGTCACGCCCAACGAGCCGCTGGCCCGCGCCGTGGAAATCATGGCCGACAAGGACATCGGTTCCCTGGTCGTGATGGAGCACGGCGATGTGGCCGGCATGCTCACCTTCCGCGAAGTGATCCAGGCCATTGTGAAGAACGGCGGCTCCGTCGGTACGCTGCAGGTGCGCAGCGCCATGGACGATGCCCCCCTGACCTGCACCCTGGAAACCGAGATGGACGAGGTGCGCCGCATGATGCTGGAGCGCCACGCCCGTTACATGCCGGTGATGGAGATGGGTGAAGTCAAGGGCGTGATCAGCTTCTACGACGTGGCCAAGGCCGTGGTGGACAGCCAGAACTTCGAGAACACCATGCTCAAGGCCTATATCCGCGACTGGCCGGATGCGCAAAGCGAACGCGAGCAGGCCCAGGGCCAGGCCTGAGACCTGTTTCCACCATGCAAAAAGAGCCTCCGGATGGAGGCTTTTTTGTATCTGCAATGGGGCGCTGCCGGGCCGTGCCGCGCTCAGATACCCGGATCGTAGGCGGTGGCGGGTGCCGCGGGAGCTGCCAAGGGGGGCTGGGCATGGCCGCCCCGCAGCCAGGTGACCAGGGCCTCGGGCGCCAGCGGGCGGCAGAACAGATAGCCCTGCAGCACCGGGCAGCCCTGCAACTGCAGCCACTGGCGCTGCTCGGCGGTTTCCACCCCTTCGCCCACCACCTTCATGTGCAGGCTGCGGGCAATGCCGAGCACGGAGCGGATCAGCGCTTCGGCCGCCACGCTGTTGCTCAGGTCCTGCACAAAGCTCTTGTCCAGTTTCAGCTCGGAAATCGGCAGGCGGTGCAGATAGCTCAGGCTGGAGTAGCCGGTACCGAAGTCGTCCAGCGACAGCTGCAGGCCCAGGCGGTGCAGGGCATCCAGATTGGCCAGCGTGGCGGGGCTGGCGTCCAGCATCACGCTCTCGGTGATCTCCAGCACCAGGTCCTTGGCGGTGAGGCCGTGGCGGCGCAGCACATCGGCCACGGACTGGGCGAACTGCGGTTCGTGGAAGTTCTTGGTGGACAGGTTGATCGCCACCTGGGGTACCTCCACGTGGTCCGCACGCCATGCGGCCAGCTGGCGGCAGGCGGATTCCATCACCCAGCTGGTGAACTCCTGGATCATGCCGGCGTCTTCGGCCACGGCGATGAAACGCAGCGGCGAGACATAACCCCATTCCGGGTGCTTCCAGCGGGCCAGTGCCTCGACGCCATGCAGGCGCTCGGGCTGGCTGCTGAGCACCTGGGGCTGGTAGTGCAGCTGCAGCTGGCCGTTGTGCATGGCGGCGCGCAGCGCGTGCTCCATGGCCACGCGGTCCTGGGTGAACTGGTTGATGGCCGGGTGAAGCGCTGCCAGCGCTGGCGGCCCTGCTGCTTGGCTATGTACATGGCCTGGTCGGCATGGCGCAGCAGGGTGTGGATGTCGGTGCCGTCTTCCGGGTAGGCACAGATGCCCACGCTGGCGTGCGGAATATTCACGGCATCGCCAATGGTGAAGGGCTCGGCAATGCGCTCCAGCAGGCGCCTGGCCACGGTTTCGGCCTCGGCGGCGCTGCAGTGGGGCAGCAGCAGCGCGAATTCGTCGCTGGACAGGCGGCCCAGCACATCGCCGGGGCGGGCCGCAGCGCGGATGCGCTGCGCCACTTCGCACAGCAGGGCATCCCCGGCCGCATGGCCCTGGCTGTCGTTGACCAGCTTGAAACGGTCCAGGTCCACAAACAGCAGTGCGCCGGCACGGCCCTGGGCGGCGTACAGGGCGTCGGTGGCGCTGCGGTGGAACATGCAGCGGTTGGGCAACTGGGTCAGCGGGTCGTAGTAGGCCAGCTGGTGGATACGTTCGCGCGAACGCTCGCGTTCCATGGCCACGGTGCACAGGTGGATGCAGGTCTGTGCAATGCGATGGTGCAAGGCGTTGGGACTGCGCGGCTCGCGGAAGTACAGGGCGAACACGCCGATCACCTGGCGGTCATGGTTGAAGATGGGCGAGACCCAGCAGGCCAGCAGGCCAGCAGGCCGGCATCGACCAGGCTCTGCTGCAGGCCCTGCAGCTGCGGCTGGCCCTGGCGCAGATCGGCATCGGTCACCGGCTGGGCCAGGAAGGCGGCCGCGCTGCAGGCGCCCATGTCGGGGGCGCTGTGCATGCCGTCCAGGCGCTCCAGCGCTGCGCGCGGCAGGCTGGGGCAGGCCAGCGGGTGCAGGCAGCCTTGCTCGTCCACCTGCAGCACGCCCACTGCCAGCTCAGGGGCGATGCGCTCCACGTCCCGGCACAGGCTGTGCAGCAGCTGCGGCAGCGGACGCTCATGGGCTGCGTCCTCCAGCGCCTGCTTTTGCAGCGCCTCGAAACGCTTGGAGAAGGTGATGTCGGTGAACACCATGGCTTCACCGGACTGCGGCAGGCGGTTGATGGCCGCCGCCACCCAGATGGCATGGCCGTCGCGGTGCAGCAGCTGCACATCGCCGCAAAAGCGGCCGTGGCGGTCCAAAGCCTCCTGGACATGGGCCGGCAGCGGCGCATGCTGCGGATCCGCCTGCAGCAGCTGCAGCGGGCGCTGGCCGATGGCCTCCTGGGCGCTCCAGCCGAACAGGCGCTCGAAGCCGGCATTGACCTAGCAGGTGCGGTACTGCGTGTCGGTCACGATCCAGGCGGCGTCGCTTCTGTCCAGAAGCTGAAGCAGGGCAGGGCCGGGCACGGGCGCGGAGGGCTGGTTCATGCGGGCGAATGAGGGCGTCGGGATGGCACATGCTAACCCTGTTCAGGGGGACTGCCCATGCTCGCCAGGGGGGCGCCGGATGCAAGGGCATAATCGCCGCCCATGAGCGGCAATACCCTTGGCACTATTTTTACCGTTACCAATTTTGGTGAATCCCATGGACCGGCCATCGGCTGCGTGATCGACGGCTGCCCGCCGGGCATGGAGCTGAGCGAGGCGGACATCCAGAGCGAGCTGGACCGCCGCCGTCCCGGCACCAGCCGCCATGTGACGCAGCGCAACGAGCCCGATGCGGTCGAGATACTCTCCGGCGTCTACCAGGGGGTGACGACCGGCACCCCGATCGCATTGCTGATTCGCAACACCGACCAGCGCAGCAAGGACTACTCGAACATTTCCGAGAGCTTCCGCCCCGGCCATGCCGACTACGCCTACTGGCACAAGTACGGCGTGCGCGATCCGCGCGGCGGCGGCCGTTCCTCGGCCCGCCTGACGGCGCCCACGGTGGCCGCCGGCGCCGTGGCCAAGAAATGGCTCAAGGAACAGTTCGGTACCGAATTCCGTGCCTGCATGACCCAGCTGGGCGAGTTGCCCATCGCCTTCGAGAGCTGGGAGCATGTGCCCCACAACCCCTTCTTCGCCCCGCAGGCCGATGTGCAGGCGCTGGAAGACTATATGGACGCCCTGCGCAAGGCCGGTGACAGCTGCGGCGCCAAGCTGCGCGTGCAGGCCACCGGCATGCCGGTGGGCCTGGGCGAGCCGCTGTACGACAAGCTGGACGCTGAAATCGCCTATGTGATGATGGGCCTGAACGCCGTCAAGGGCGTGGAAATCGGTGCCGGCTTTGCCAGCGTGGCCCAGCGCGGCACCGAGCACGGTGATTCGCTCAGCCCCGAAGGCTTCCGCTCCAACAACGCCGGCGGCGTGCTGGGTGGCATCAGCACCGGCCAGGACCTGGAAGTCGCGATCGCCATCAAGCCCACCAGCTCCATCATCAGCCCGCGCGAATCCATCGACATCCACGGGCAGAGCACCGAAGTCATCACCAAGGGCCGCCACGACCCCTGCGTGGGCATCCGCGCGGCACCGATTGCGGAAGCGCTGCTGGCGCTGGTGGTGATGGACCATGCGCTGCGCCACCGCGCCCAGTGCGGCGATGTCAGCCTACCGCTGAACCCCATCCCGGCCGCAGCACCCTGAATCTGCGGCAGCGGCTTTCGCGCTTGCTCCCAACGCCCCACCGGCCTGCGCCGTGGGGCGTTGTGCATTTCAGGAGGCCGCCGCGGCCAGCACCGGGGCAGTGGAGGCCGGGGTGGAGGCGCTGGGCTGCAGCGCCTGCCAGGCCTCGAAGCCGCCTTGCAGGTGGCGGGCATGGACAAAGCCCAGGCGCCGAAGCCGCTGCGCAGCGCGGGCGGCCGTGGCATCGTGGGGACAGGCGCACAGGGTGACGATGGCCGTCTCGCGCGGCCAGTGGCGCACCAGCCGCGGCAGCTGGGCCAGGGTGACGGCATGGGCCTCGGTGATCGGGCCCAGCTCGGCAATCAGGGCCGGGCCGCGCAGATCCAGCAGGCGCGGCGGCTGGGCCGAGGTCTGGGCCTGCCACCACTGCGCCGCGGTGACCGAAGGCATGGCGGCCAGGCGCAGAAACAGCTGGCGGCGCACCAGCTTCCAGCCCAGCCACAGGCCCAGCAGCAGCACGGCCACCACGGCCAGCAGCGGGCCATGGGTGTGCAGCAGTGCCAGGGCCGCGTCCACCTGGCGCCGCAGCAGCCAGCCCAGGCCCAGTGCCACGCCGGCCCACAGCCCGGCACCACTGGCCGCGGCCAGGGTGAAGCGGGGCACGGGCATGCGCAGCACACCGGCCATGGGGGCGGCCACGGCCGAAAAACCGGGGATGAACTTGGCCAGCAGCAGCGACCAGGGGCCCCAGTGGCCAAAACGGTCGGCGGTCTGGCTGATGCAGCTGTCGGGCGTCAGGGAGAGCTTGCACAGCCACGCCAGCACGCGGGTGCCAAAGCGCCGTCCCACCAGATACCAGACCCGGTCGGCCAGCATGGCGGCGAGCACGGCCGTGCCCCACAGCAGCGCCAGCCGCGGGCTGCTGGCGGCCAGGCTGCCGGCCAGCAGCAGCGTGGGCAGCACGGGAACCGGCAGGCCCAGCTGCTGCAGCAGCACATTGGCAAACACCACGCCGGGGGCGTAGAGCGTGAGGGCGGTGCGAAGTGTGGAGGTGTCGATATCCATGGGAGCAGGCAGACCGCCGTGCGGGCGGCTGCAGTCCGCCATGCTACGTGGGGCTTTCTGCCTTGCCTAGGTGTTTGGCATGGAAGACTGTGTTCCAGCGGCGGAACAATCCCGGGGCGGGCCCTGGCCCGGGCAAGAAAAAGCCGCCTCGCACAGGGCGGGCGGCCGGTCGGGGCGCGGTGGCGCAACGGCTTCAGTTGCGCACTTCGTCCACCAGGTGCTTGAAGTCCTCGATGTCCTCAAAGCTGCGGTAGACGCTGGCAAAGCGGATATAGGCCACCTTGTCCAGCTTCTTGAGCTCGTTCATCACCAGCTCGCCGATGCGGCTGGAAGGCAGCTCGCGCACACCCGAGGTCAGCAGCTGTTCCTCGATGCGTTCCATGGCCGCATCCACCTGGCCCGCCGGCACCGGGCGCTTGCGCAGCGCCAGGCGGAACGAACCCTGCAGCTTGCTGCGGTCGTAGTCTATGCGTCGGCCATCCTTCTTCACCACCGCGGGGAAGGCCACATCCGGGCGTTCGTAGGTGGTAAAGCGCTTGGCGCAATCCCCGCACTGCCGACGGCGGCGAATGAAGCTGCCATCTTCGGAGACCCGGGTCTCGACGACCTGGGTGTCCGGGTGGCTGCAGAAAGGGCACTTCATGGCGCAGTCCGTCGGCGGGGCAGCCGCTTACTTGCTGTAGACGGGGAACTTGGCGGTCAGTGCGGCCACCTTGGCGCGCACGGCAGCCAGGTTCGCTTCGTCCGTGGGGTTCTCCAGCACATCGGCCACCAGGTTGGCGGTGATGCGGGCTTCCTCTTCCTTGAAACCACGGGTGGTCATGGCAGGGGTGCCCACGCGGATGCCGCTGGTTACCATCGGCTTTTCCGGGTCGTTGGGGATGGAGTTCTTGTTGATGGTGATGTGGGCTGCACCCAGCGCGGCTTCGGCAGCCTTGCCGGTGATGCCCTTGGCACGCAGGTCCACCAGCATCACGTGGCTTTCGGTGCGACCGGAGACGATGCGCAGACCGCGTTCGGTCAGCGTGTCGGCCATCACCTTGGCGTTCTTCACCACCTGTTCCTGGTAGGCCTTGAACTCGGGGGTCAGGGCTTCCTTGAACGCAACGGCCTTGCCGGCGATCACGTGCATCAGCGGGCCGCCTTGCAGGCCGGGGAAGATGGCGCTGTTCAGGGCCTTCTCGTGCTCTGCCTTCATCAGGATCACGCCGCCACGGGGGCCGCGCAGGCTCTTGTGGGTGGTGGTGGTGACCACGTCGGCGTGGGGCACGGGGTTGGGGTACACACCAGCGGCGATCAGGCCGGCATAGTGGGCCATGTCCACCCAGAAGATGGCGCCGACTTCCTTGGCGATCTTGGCGAAGCGCTCGAAATCGATGCGCAGGGCGTAGGCCGAAGCGCCGGCGATGATGATGCGGGGCTTGTGCTCGCGCGCCAGGGCTTCCATCTTGTCGTAGTCGATGGCTTCGTCGGTGTTCAGGCCGTAGGACACCACGTTGAACCACTTGCCGGACATGTTCAGCGGCATGCCGTGGGTCAGGTGACCGCCTTCGGCCAGGCTCATGCCCATGATGGTGTCGCCGGGCTTGGCGAACGCCATCAGCACGGCCTGGTTGGCCTGGGAGCCGGAATTGGGTTGCACGTTGGCGGCTTCAGCGCCAAAGATCTTCTTGATGCGGTCGATGGCCAGCTGTTCGACCACGTCCACGTTCTCGCAGCCGCCGTAGTAGCGCTTGCCGGGGTAGCCTTCGGCGTACTTGTTGGTCAGCTGGGAGCCCTGGGCTTCCATCACGGCGGGCGAGCAGTAGTTCTCGCTGGCGATCAGCTCGATATGCTCTTGCTGGCGATGGTTTTCAGCCTGGATGGCGGCAAACAGTTCGGGGTCGACTTTCTCGACGGTATCGGTGCGTTGAAACATGGCAGTCCTGTGAACTTGATATTCCCTTGAATCCAAGGGCTGCCCAGGCGAACGGCTAAACACGCGGCAGGCGATTCCGTGTTGGCGCAGCCTGGGCGGTACGCTCCCCGGTGGTTGTCGGGCCTGGTGCTCATCGGGAGGAGCGCCACACCGTGGTTCCACGTCAGCGCGGTTCTCGATAAACCGCGCCTATCGCCAGTTGCGTACCCCATTAGTGTAGCGGAGCCAGCGCGGCCCTTGCGGCTTGACCCGCAAGGGCCTGTTTCCAGGCCTGGGTTTGTACCGCCGCAGCGGTGGTGCGTGGCCCTGTGCAGCCCGTGCACCGCGCACATGAAAAAGCCGGCTTGCGCCGGCTGGAAAAGGGGAAAGCAGAGGGCGGCTCAGTTGACCAGCAGCTTGCCGTCGGCCACCACATCGGCCGCAGCCACGGTGCTGGGCGCGGCTTCCTTGGCCACCAGCGCCGGCTTGGCGGGGGCTGCTGCCGGTGCAGGGCGGCCTGCGATCTGGCGGATGCGTGCATGCTCGGCCAGCACCTTGGAGGCGTAGCCGCCGTCGTTGGGCAGGTTGGCCGCGCCCACGTAGTAGCGCAGACCGCCTTCGAGCGAGCCGGCACGGGCGATGCATTCCTTGAGCACCTTCACGCCCACGCGCAGATTGCTCACCGGGTCGAACGCCGCCAGCTGGCCGCCGAAGTGTTCGTACTTGTCGGTGTGCACGCGGGTCATCACCTGCATCAGGCCCTGGGCACCGACGGAGCTCTGGGCAAAGGGGTTGAAGCTGGATTCGATGGCCATGATGGCCAGGATCAGCGTGGGATCGAGCTGGTTGCGTTCGCCCAGCTCATAGGCTTCGGAGACCAGCACCGCCAGCGGCTCGGCGGCCACGCGGTACTTCTTGCTCAGCCAGTACGCCACGGCGGCCTGCTCCTTGGGCAGCTCCGTCGGATTGGTGGCGGTGGCACGTTCCACGGCATCCGGTTCGACCGGCGTGCCCAGCGTGGCCACCTGGCGCGCCTGCAGCCAGTCGCGCAGCTGGGCCTCGCCGGAGTGGCGCAGGTCAGGGCGGCTGATCAGCAGGATGGCGGCAAAGGCCACGGCCAGACCCAGCAGGGCAAAACCGTTGTGAGTGATTTCAATGAATCCGTCGGCAACGTCCTTGGCGAACGTGCGCAAGCCGGAAACTACCTGTGCAGATGCAGGCATAGCATTCCTTTCGTGGGGGTGCCTATGCGACCGTGGACTCGGAGGTCCGGCGGCTCACAGGGTGGCGCCCAGTGGGGTGGTGCTGCGGTCCATGCAGGAGGAGCGCGGGAGGATCGCGAAAAAGAGCGCGATCAAAAAGCAGCAAAAAACGTCAAAAAAATGACTCAAAGCAAAAGTGGGCGGATTCTAGTGGGGTGCTAAATTCCAGGTCAATACTATCAAAATTATCTGTTATGATTTTAATGTATATAAAAACTGTATGTGCATCCAGTTTTTTGAGGCGGATGTGGTACTCGGCCCCCTGAAGTCCGGGAGATCAGGCTGCAGTGAGCGTTCGCTATCAAACAGATGAAAGAGTTTGTCAGAAACGATTGATTTCGCCGATGGCGGTGATTACATTGGAGTCGTCTGCAACGCGCAGGCATCGCCAGAAACCTCGGAACCCGATTGCCATGGACCAGCTAGGTGCCAGTGGCAGGTGAAGAGGAAGAAAGGCACCATGGAAGCAATCATTGCTTCCGGGCATGCGGGGACGATCCTCTCCCTGATGCTCTAGCGGCACCGGCCTTTGCGCCTGCCGTGAAGCCCGGACGTCGGCATAGCTGGCATCCGGGCTTTCGTGTTTTTGCACTCTTTCACTGTCCAGTGCAGGCAGTTTCTGGTGCAAACACGGCGAACACGATAGATTCCATGCACAAGGAGAAGGTGCATAAGCATGCAATTGCAATTTTGGCGCAGTGCCACGCTGTGGCGCAGGTTGGGGTGGGGTGCGGCTGCGGTCGTGGCGTTGTGGTTGCTCACCTGGCTGAGCTTCCCCTGGGCCGCCAAGCAGCTGATTGAAAAACAAGGCAGCCAGGCCCTGGGCCGGGCGCTGACCGTGGGCAAGGTGGAGTTCTCCCCCTGGACCATGGAGCTGAGCCTGCACGACCTCGCACTGGCTGGAGCCGACGGCCAACCGGAACCCCAGGTTTCCATAGCGCGTATCTATATAGATGCAGAGCTGTCTTCTCTACTGCGCTGGGGCCCGGTGGTGGATGCCATCCAGCTCGACTCCCCCCACATCCGCCTGGCCCAGCTGGAGCCCGGCAAACTGGATATCCAGGACATTCTGGACAAGCTGGGCGCTGACAAGAAGGAAGACAGCAGCGGCGACCTGCCGCGCTTTGCGCTGTACAACATCGAGATCAGCGACGGCCGCCTGGCCCTGCAGGACAAGGTGGCCGGCGCCGACCACCTGCTCAAGGACCTGCAGCTGAAGCTGCCGTTCGTGAGCAGCCTGCCGTCCAAGCGCCAGGTCAAGGTGCAGCCGGAGCTGTCGTTCGACCTCAATGGAAGCCGCTTTGCCAGCGAGGCGCAGAGCACCCCGTTTGCGCAGGACCGCAAGACCGCCGCCACGCTGACGGTGCACGACCTGGACCTCAAGCCCTATCTGCCGTACTGGCCTGCCAGCCTGCCGCTGAAGCTGCAGGATGCCATGCTGCAGGCCCGGATCGACGTGGCCTTCGAGCAGCACACCGACTCCGTGGTGCGCCTGTCCGGCAAGGTGCAGGCCACCGGCGCCAAGCTGCAGGATCTGGCCGGCAAGGACTTGCTGCAGTGGGAAGCGCTGGACATCGATCTGGCCGATGTGCAGCCGCTGGCCGGCGTAGTGAAGCTCGGCCGTGTCAGCCTGCAAAAGCCCTCGCTGGCGCTGCGCCTGGACGCCAACGGCCAGTTGCTGAAGTTCCCGGAACCCGCCAAGCCCACGGCCGACAGTGCCGCGCCGGCCTCCGCCAGCCAGGGCACCGCCCAGGCGGCGGCCCCCGCAGCGGCTGCTGGCCCCACACCCTGGAAGATTGAAGTTGCGCAGTGGGATGTGCAACAGGGGCAGGTCAGCTGGACCGATGAAACCCTGAAACCTGCCGCCGAGGTTAAGGTGCGCGATCTGGCACTGTCCGGCCGCCAGGTCACCTGGCCCATGCAGGGTGACAGCCAGTTTGAAGGCCGTCTGGCGCTGGCCGGGTTCGAAGGCGCCTCGCATGCGCGCCTGTCCGGCCACGGCACGCTGGAAGTGGGCCAGGTGGGCGTGGTGCTCGAAGGCGTGCCGTTCGAGGTGGGCCGCGCCTATGTGTCGCAGTTCCTGCAGCCCCTGCTGCGCGCCCGTGCCGAAGGCACGGCCGGTCTGGCCTGGAACAAGGGCCGTCTGTTCGCCGTGGTGCCGGAGCTGGCCGTGCAGAACCTGAGCCTGGGCGAGGACAAGACACCGCTGGCGGCCTGGAAGCGCCTGGCCGTGGAAAACGCCCGCGTCGACATGACGCAGCGCACGGTGCACACCGAGCTGCTGCAACTCGATGCTCCCCAGGTCAAGGTCTCGCGCGACCGCAAAGGCCAGTGGATGTATGAATCCTGGCTGCGCAAGGCACCGGTCAAGGACGCGGCGGTGGCGCCCAAGCCCAAGACCGGTGGCGCAGGCGCGGCCGAACCGGCGTGGACGGTGCTGGCCGAGCAGACCCGCATCCGCGACGGTGTGGTGCTGCTGGAAGACGGCCAGGCGCCGCGTCCCGTGCGCGTGGGCCTGTCCAGCCTGAACCTGGATGTGAAGGGCCTGGACAGCCGCATGGGCAAGGCCCCCATCGACATCAAGCTGAGCACCCAACTGCTGCCGGTCAACACCCGGGGCCTGCTGCGCCCCAGCAAGACCGACGGCAAACTGGACTTCACCGGCCAGCTGCACCTGGCGCCGCAGATGGCCGCAGAAGGCCGCGTCCAGGCCCAGCGCCTGCCGCTGCACCTGTTCGAGAGCTATATGGACGGCGTGGTGAACATGCGCATGCTGTCCGCGCTGGCCAGCTTTGACGGCAAGGTGCGCTATGCCGACGCCGGCGGCAGCCCGTCGGTGCAGGTGCAGGGCAATGCCGGCCTGCACGATGTCTATGTGCAGACCGTGCACCGCACAGGCACGGCCGAGAAGACCACCATGGAAGCCGGCGAAGACCTGCTGCGCTGGAAACAGCTGCAGCTGACCGGTCTGGCACTGGACATGCAGCCGCGCAAGCCGCTGTCGGTGCAGGTGCAGAAAACCCTGCTGCGCGACTTCTTCGCCCGCGTGGTGGTGCAGCCC
The DNA here is from genome assembly GCF_006740045.1 of Comamonas terrigena NBRC 13299. Classification (NCBI taxonomy): domain Bacteria; kingdom Pseudomonadati; phylum Pseudomonadota; class Betaproteobacteria; order Burkholderiales; family Comamonadaceae; genus Comamonas; species Comamonas terrigena. The sequence continues at coordinate 3,309,842 of NZ_AP019749.1, read as the reverse complement.
AATGGCCGCCTTAACCTGCAGGATCTGGCCGGAGCCCCGGACACCGAAGTCGCCGATGCCTCCGCTGGTGGCGATGCGGAGGCCCAAAAGGTGGAATCCAAGACGGGGGGAACCAACACCGCCAGCGTGCAGGTGGCACCTGCGGCGACCGCACCCGACCCCATGGCGCCGCGCATCGTCGTGGGCCCGGTGGAGCTCAAGGGCGGTACGGTGAAGTTCTCCGACTTCTTCATCAAGCCCAACTACACGGCCGACCTGACCGAGCTGTCCGGCTCGCTCAGCGCCTTCTCCTCGGTGGCGCCTGCCGCCGGTCAGCCGCCTTCCATGGCCGATCTGTCGATACAGGGCGTGGCCCAGTCCACCGCCAGTCTGGACATCTCCGGCAAGCTCAACCCGCTGGTCAAGCCGCTGGCGCTGGACATCACCGGCAAGGTGCGCGATCTGGAGCTGCCGCCGCTGAGCCCCTACTCGGTCAAATACGCCGGCCACGGCATCGAGCGAGGCAAGCTGAGCGTGGACGTGCGCTACGAGGTGCAGCCCAACGGCATGCTGACCGCCAGCAACAAGCTGGTGCTGCACCAACTGACCTTCGGGGATGCCGTGCAGGGCGCCCCGGCCTCGCTGCCGGTCAAGTTGGCGGTGGCCCTGCTGGCCGACAGCCATGGCGTGATCGACCTGGACCTGCCCATCAGCGGATCGCTCAACGACCCGCAGTTCCGCCTGGCCCCGGTGATCTTCAAGATCATCGGCAACATCATCCGCAAGGCGATCACGGCGCCTTTCGCCTTGCTGGCCGGTGCCTTCGGCGGCGACGAGAAGGGTGGCGGCGATGTGAAGTTCCCGGCCGGGGTGGCCACGCTGGATGCCGAAGCCAAGAGCCAGTTGGAGAAGATTGCCAAGTCACTGAAGGACCGCCCGGCCCTCAAACTCACGGTGGCGGGCAGTGCCTCCACCGCGCAGGAAGCCCAGGGTTGGAAAGCCGCCAACCTGGAGGCGCAGATCGCCAAGCAGGGCAAGGGTGATGAGGACGACGCCGCGCTGAGCGACAAGGAGCGCGACAGCCGCCTGAAGTCGATCTATCGCAAGGCGGACATCGAAAAGCCCCGCAACATGGTCGGTCTGTCCAAATCCCTGCCACCCGAGGAGATGCGCAAACTGCTGGTCGAGCAGCTGCCGCTGCCACCCACAGCCATGCAGGAACTGGCCGCGGCCCGTGCCATGGCAGTGCGCAGCTACCTGGGACAGCAGGGCATCGACATGGCCCGTCTGTTCCTGGGAGACTCCAAGGCCGATGGCAAGGAAGCCGGTGCAAAAGCCCAGCTGAGTCTGGCAGTTCAGTAATTCGCTGCAGGCATGGAGCAATAAAGGGGAAAATACGCCCCATGCTCCGCGCATGCCTGTGCACGAGGAGCCATGCCCGCCCTATGGCGGGCATGCCCGTTATCCATAACTCATGTACCAACTTTTTTTGAAGCAGAAAAATGTCTGAAGCCCCAGAAGTGAACCCGACCCCGGCCAAAACCCCCGAGGCCCACCCGCTGGATGCAGTGACTGGCGGTGCTTTTTCTGCAGAAACCTCGGGCGACCGTGCAGCCCGCCTGCGTGACTGGCTGGCCACATCGCCCGCCCACGATGTGCTGCAGGAAGTGTTCAAGGAAATGAATGCCCGCGACAAGGGCGCTGCCCGCGTCGTGCGCGAGCGCCTGGACGAGCTGCGCCGCGCCAAGGACCAGGACGCCATCGCCGTGGAATGGGTGGCCAAGGCCCAGGCACTGCTGGCCCAGCCGGCGCTGAATCTGGCCGACGCCGCCGCCTGGCAGCGTGACGCCGCCAAGGCCGGCGCGCCGCTGTCGCGTGAACCGCTGGCCGGTTTCAAGGCCCAGCTGGCCGAGCGCATCAAGGCCGCCGAAGACCTGCAGCACCGTGTGCAGGTGCAAAAGGAAGCGGCCGTGCTGCTGTCCCAGCGCATCGAAGTGCTATCCACCAAGTCCTGGAAAGACGCTGCCGCCGTGCAGGAAGCGCTGAGCGCCGACGTGGCCCGCTGGCAGGAACAGGCCCAGGCGCTGACCGAAGACGCCGCCTGGCCCAGCCTGGACGCCCGCCTGGCCCAGCAGCTGACCAGCTCGCGCGACCAGCTGCGCGTGGTGTGGGACGCCTTTGTCTCGGCCCTGGCCGTGACCCAGGCGGCTGCCGACAACGCCGAAGCCGCGCTGCCTCCCGTGCCCGTGTGGGCCGATGAAATCCGCGTGGGCCGTGGTCTGCCGGCCGAGCTGGCCGCCGATGCACCGGCCGCCAAGCCGGCCAAGGGCGATGCCCCGGTCAAGGCTGCTGCCGTCGTGCTGCAGGCTGCCCAGGTGCTGCAGCCCCTGGTGGGCACCGAAGAGGACAAGACCGCCGCCATCGCCGGTCTGCGCGCCGCACTGCGCCAGCATGGCCGTGCACTGGATGCCGAAGTGATCCAGCAGATGGACGCGCTGCTGGTGCAGGCTGGCGACGCCCGTGGCTGGAAGCCCCAGGCCGTGGATGCCGAACGGGAAGCCCTGATTGCCAAGGCCAAGGGCCTGGTGGATCGCCCCGAAGGCCAGACCCTGGGTGGCCGCAAGGTCCAGGAAACGCTGCGCCAGCTGCGCGAACAATGGAAGCTGCTGGACCAGGGCGCGGTGCCCAACCACGGTCTGTGGAAGCAGTTCGATGAAGCCTGCAACACCGCCTACAAGCTGGTCGAAGGCTGGCTGGACAAGTTGCGCACCGAATCGGCCCAGCACAAGGCGTCGCGCACCACGCTGATCGAGGAACTGCGTGCCTGGGGGCAGTCCGTCAAGGACTCCAAGGACTGGAAGGGCATGGCCCGCAGCCTGCGCCAGTTTTCCGAACGCTGGCGCGAAGGTGGCCATGTGGGCGAGAAGCTGTATGCCGAGCTGCAACAGCAATGGCGCCAGGCCATCAACGAAGCCGAAGCCCCGCTGCAGCAGGCCCAGAAGGACAGCCTGCAGCGCCGCCAGGCCATGATCGAGGAAGCCCAGGCATTGGGCGCAGCCCCGGCCCTGCAGATCGCCGCCATCAAGGCGCTGCAGCAGCGCTGGCAGGCCGAAGCCCAGGAAGTGCCGGTGGACCGCCGCCAGGAACAGAAGCTGTGGGATGCCTTCCGCAAGCCGTTGGACGAGGCTTTCAGCCGCAAGCCGGCCGAGCGCGGTGAGCGCGGCAGCCGTGCCGTCAATCTGGAATCGCTCAGCGCCCACGACCGTGCGGTGCTGGAAGCCTCGCAGCAGCTGGAAGCCGCCAATGCCGAAGGCGATGCGCAGAAGATCCGCGCCGCCCTGACCGCGCTGGAAGAAGCCCTGCGTGCCGCCCCTGCGGCCGAAGCCGCCCAGCCAGCCGCTGCGGCCGCACCGGCTGCGCCGGTGGCGACCGACCGCCCGGTGAAGGCTGTGCGTGGCGACGACCGCCCCGGCATGCGCAAGGAAGCCCCGGCCGCGGCGGCTGGTGGCCGCAAGCCCGGCCCCCGCCAGGACCGTGGTGACCGCGGCGATCGTGGTGACCGTTTCGAGCGCCCGGCCCGTGGCCCACGCCTGGGGGATGCGGCTTTCCGCGCCCAGCGTGAAGCCCAGGAACACGCCCAGTCTGCGCTGCGCAAGCTGACGGCACAGGCCCATGGCGAAGCCCTGACCCAGCTGATGGAGGCCTGGTCCAAGCGCGACGCGGCCCTGGTGCCGCCCGCGCAGGAACTGGGCAAGCTGAGCAATGCTTCCCGCAACAGCTGGCATGCCGCCGTGGGCGCTGCCGCCAAGGGCGAGGCAGCCGAGTCGCTGCTGCGCCTGGAAATGGCTGCCGACGTGCCCACACCGGCCGACCAGCTGTCTGCACGCCGTGCACTGCAGCTGCAGCTGCTGACCAACCGCAAGGCCACGGACCCCCGCACCACCTGGGAGCAGGATGTGGCGGCGGTGCTGGCTGCGGAGCGCAGCGACAGCGCGGCCCAGCGCCTGCAAAGCGCACTCAAGGCCTTGCTGCGCGGCAGCAAGTAAACCGGGCGCCAGCGCAGGGCCTGCGGTCCCTGCGCTGCAGCCGTAGCAAGCCAGCCTACCGGCTGGCTTTTTTTATGCCTTTTTCAGGGTTTGTGGGGACGCTGCAGGCCGTGACGCGGCAGACAGAGGCTCGCACAATGGGGCATCTGCCTGCCACAACAAGGAGAGACCCATGCTGTTGCGTCGCTGGATGTGGATTGCCTGGCCCGCCTTTCTGGCCGCCGGGGTGATGGAGATGCTGGTGTTTGCCGTGGTCGACCCGCTGGAAATGCAGTGGCTGTCGGCCTATGGCGAGGTGTCGCGCCTGGGCGTGTGCACGGTGGCCTTCTTCCTGTTCTGGGCCATCATCATGATGGCATCGGCCATGACCAGCCTGCTGGCGCTGTCCCCGCAGGAGCTCAATGCCCGGGAGCGCCGCGTCCCGTCGCTATAAGCGGGCTCTGTGAAGTGGGGGGAGGGGGAGTTCTCCTCCTGGGCTGTGCGGGCAGGCCCGCGCAATGCCGAAATACAGGAATGCCGTGGTGCGGCAAGGCCGGGGCGCCATGAAAAAAGCCTCCGGAAGGAGGCTGGGGTGCTGGATCCGCGCTGCGGTGGCGGGCGCGCTTATTCGCAGGCGTGCTGGCTGTTGACGATGCGCTTGAGGCCTTCGGTGTCCAGGATGCGCACATGGCGCTGCTTCACTTCGACCAAGCCTTCCTCGACAAACTTCGAGAAGGTGCGGCTGACCGTTTCCAGCTTCAGGCCGAGGTAGCTGCCGATCTCTTCGCGCGTCATGCGCAGCACCAGCTCGGAAGACGAGAAGCCCCGGGTGTGCAGGCGCTGCACCAGGTTCAGCACAAAGGCGGCCAGGCGCTCTTCGGCACGCATGCTGCCCAGCAGCAGCATCACGCCGTGTTCGCGCACGATCTCGCGGCTCATCACCTTGTGCACATGCGACTGCAGGGCCGTCACTTCGCGCGACAGCTCTTCCAGGCGGTCGAACGGCATGACGCAGACTTCGGCGTCTTCCAGGGCCACGGTATCGCAGGTGTGGTGGTCGTGCACGATCCCGTCCAGGCCAATGATCTCGCCCGCCATCTGAAAACCTGTCACCTGGTCACGGCCATCTTCCGTGGCCACGCAGGTCTTGAAGAACCCGGTGCGGATGGCATAGAGCGCCGTGAAGTCTTCGCCATTACGGAACAAGGTGCTGCCCCGTTTGATTTTGCGACGCGTGGCCACAATATCGTCAATACGGTGCAACTGCTGCTCATTCAAGCCTGTGGGCATGCACAGTTCGCGCAGATTGCAGTTGGAGCAGGTGACTTTGATAGGGGGTGGTGTCATGGCACTGACGCCTTGGGCTCCCGCTGAACGGGCCATTGGACGTAACGCAGAAAGGTTATCGGGCTGGGAGGCGAGAGAGGGGGTGCTCAGTTGTGCGAATGATATGAATCAATTGTCTCAGGAATGGTATTTGAATGTCTTGATTTGCATCAAGGCTGATTTTCCCGGGGTGCGGCACAGTGCTGGGCAGCACCTAAGGAATATTCAATGACAGCAGTAACGCCGGAGCTTTTGCGTCGGTACGACGTGCCTGGGCCCCGTTATACCTCTTATCCCACCGCAGATCGCTTTATTGAAGCATTTGGTCAGGATGATTATGTGTTGGCGCTGGAACAGCGCAAGCACCATTCTGCGGCCAAGGCGCTTCCCATGTCACTGTATGTGCATGTGCCTTTCTGTGAGGCCCTGTGCTACTACTGCGCGTGCAACAAGATCATCACCAAGCACCATGAACGCGCGCAGACCTATCTGCAGTACCTGGAAAAAGAGGTGGCTCTGCAGGTGGCGCATTGTGGCAAGGGACAGGCGGTCAGCCAGCTGCACCTGGGCGGCGGTTCTCCCACCTTTCTGTCCGATGCCGAGCTGACCCAGCTGATGGACACGCTGCGCGCCAACTTCAGTTTTGAAGCGGTGGGCGAATATTCCATCGAAGTCGATCCCCGCACCGTCACCCGCGAACGTCTGGCCCACCTGGCGCAGCTGGGCTTCAACCGCCTGAGCTTCGGGGTGCAGGATTTCGACCCCGATGTGCAAAAGGCGGTGCACCGCGAGCAGCCGGCCGAGCAGGTCTTTGATCTGGTGCAGGCGGCGCGCGAGCTGGGTTTCCATTCGGTCAACGTGGACCTGATCTATGGCCTGCCCAAGCAGACCGCGGCATCGTTCCAGCGCACCCTGGAACAGGTGTGCCAGCTGCGGCCGGACCGGATTGCGCTGTATGCCTACGCGCATCTGCCGGAGCGCTTCAAGCCACAGCGCCGCATTGCGCAGGAAGACCTGCCGGAGGCTTCGGACAAGCTGTCCATGCTCTCGGGCTCCATCGATGCCTTCATGCAGGCCGGCTATGTCTATGTGGGCATGGACCACTTCGCACTGCCGGAAGATGCGCTGGCCATTGCCAAGCGGCAAGGACGGCTGCACCGCAACTTCCAGGGCTACAGCACGCAGCCGGACTGCGACCTGATTGCCCTGGGGGTGTCTGCCATCGGCCGCGTGGGCGCCACCTACAGCCAGAACGCCAAGACCCTGGAAGAGTATTACGACTTCCTCGACCAGGGCCGGCTGCCCGTGGTGCGGGGTTTGGCGCTGGGGCGCGACGACCTGGTGCGGCGCGCCGTCATCATGTCGCTGATGTGCCAGGGCGAAGTGCTGTTCGAGCCCATGAGCCAGTCTTGGCTGCTGGACTTCCAGCGCTACTTCGCGGCCGAGCTGGAAATGCTGGCCCAGCAGCAGGAGCAGGGCCTGGTGGTGATCGACGACGACGGCATCAAGGTCACGCCCATGGGCTGGTTCTTTGTGCGCGGCGTGGCCATGACGTTTGACCGGCATTTGCAGGCCGGCAAGAACCGGGCGCGCTTTTCCAGGATCATCTAGCCCATGTGGCTGTCGTTGCTTGGAACCGCTTTCTTCATGGGGCTCGTGGGTGGGCCCCATTGTCTTGCGATGTGCGCCGCACCCTGTGCGGCCATCGTCTCGCCGCTGCGCAGCGGGGGGCGGGTGGTGTCCATCCAGCCTGAAGGGGCTTCGGCGCAGCCGCCGGAGGCGGCCAATGCCGGGCGCTGGCTGGGCTTCCATGTCGGCCGCCTGATGGGCTATGCCGCCCTGGGCGGCGTGGCGGCCTATGCCATGGAGACGGTGGCCTGGTTCTCCGACCGCACCTCCGCCCTGCATCCGCTGTGGGTGCTGCTGCACCTGGCCGCATTGGCATGGGGTCTGATGCTGCTGCTGCAGGCCCGTCAGCCGCAATGGGTGGAGTCCGGCGGGCGCAAGCTCTGGAGCAAGGTGCAGCACGGTGTGCGCGGGCCGGGGGGAACCTGGGTGGCTGGCAGCCTGTGGGCTTTTCTGCCGTGTGGTCTGCTGTACTCCGCCGTCATGGTGGCGGCCCTGGCCGGTGGCGTGTGGCAGGGCGCTGCATCCATGGTGGCGTTCGGCGTGGGCGGGGGCCTGTGGTTGGCCCTGGGCCCGTGGCTGTGGCAGCGCATCAGCCGCCTGCAGCAGTGGCGCGAAGCCTGGGGGCTGCGCACCGCCGGCGCCTTGCTGGCAGGTGTCTCGCTGTGGGCCCTGTGGATGGACATGGTGCACGTGCCGTCACAGTGGTGCCGCTAGGGCTGACATGGAGCGGTAACGCGGCACAATACGCTGTAGCTTTTTAATGCACAGCGGCGCCGCTTGCGCAACCCCTTTATGTAAGTACTTATTTGTCGCATGCAGTCGTCATAATGGGCGGTTTGGATCGACTGGCTTGCTGGCGTGCTGCAGCCCAAACAACGTGACGCACTCCCTTTTAATTGACGTTCGGGACATCTGCATAGGTATGTATGTCCAATTGGACATTGGCTGGTTGCGCCATCCATTTCCAGTGAGCAGCTTTCGAGTGAACAGCCAGGAACAGATTGACGTGCTGCAATCGCTGGGTTTGGACGAGATTCGTTGCATTCCTGCAAAATCTGATCCCAGCGTTTTGACTTTTTTACCTCCTCTTACAAATGAAGAGGGGGAGGCGCCCGCAGCTGATGGCACGCCGCCACAGCCGGCACGGCCCGCCACCATCGGCTCGTCGGGGCTGCACATTCCGACGCTGGCGGCACGCGATGTGCCGGCCATGGCGTCGAGCGAAGTGGCCGCACTCAAGACCTGCGACCAGCGCTTTTCTGCCGCCACCCACAGCTACCGCGAAGTCGTGTCCCGGCTGGTCAACGACCCGCAGGACGCGATGCGCGCCAGCTCCAGCCTGGTGGCCGGATATATCGCGGAGCTGCTGGATGCCTCGCAGACGGCCATCCGGCTGTTGTCCGAGAGCGTGGGCGAACAGCAGGGCGCTCACCCCATCAATGTCACTGTGCTCTCGCTGCTGCTGGGCAAGTCCCACGGGCTCAATTCGGCGCGGTTGATGGACCTGGGTCTGGCGGCCTTGCTGCACGATGTGGGCAAAAGAGACATCGATCCCCGCTGCACCGAATTGCTGCCCAGCTTCACGCCGGAGCAGAAAGCCGCGTACGAAGACCATGTGGGTGCTTCCGTGGCCTATGGCCAGCGCATGGGCCTGTCGCCCGCCGCCCTGACGGCGATTGCACAGCACCACGAGGCGACGGACGGCACGGGCTTTCCGCTGCACCTGGTGGAAGAAGACCTGTCCATCGAAGGCCAGATCCTGGCGCTGACCAACTGCTACGACAAGCTGTGCAATCCGCTGGCGCATGCGGTGGCCCTGACCCCGCACGAAGCGCTGTCGGACCTGTTCGGTCGCCGCCGCGGCGGCTTCACGCGCGAGCTGGTCGAACTCTTTGTGCGCGTGATGGGGGTCTACCCTCCGGGCTCGGTGGTGCAGCTGAGCGATGAACGGTATGGTCTGGTGGCCTCCGTGCGCAGCGACCAGCCGCTGAAACCAGCAGTGCTGCTCTACAACCCGGATGTAGACCGGGCCAAGGCCGAGCCCGTGGAGCTGTCGGAGCTGCGCGGCGTGGTCATCAAGCGCAGCCTGCGCCCTGCGCAGCTGCCGCGCGAGGTGCTGGACTATCTGTCGCCGCGCCAGCGCGTCTGCTACTTCTTCGAGCGCGCCGTGCCGCTGATGTCTGCCGTGGGAGGGGAGGCATGAACCAGTCCACCCATTTGCAGGCATGGTGCCAGGCGTTTGAGTGGATGACGGAGGCGGTGTGGCTGGTGGATCCCCACAGCCTGACCGTGGCGTATTCCAATTCGGCGGCGCAGCGTCTGGTGGGCCTGACGGGCTCGCGGCTGCAAGGCTTCCACGTGCGCGATCTGGCGGCGGCGCCGCAGGACCTGTACCGCTGGAACGATGTCGCGGAAGTCAGCTGGGGGCAGGTGACCCACACCCAGGTGCTGCATGCCAGCGGCCGGGCCATCCCGGTGGAGCAGCGCATCCGTGAAGTCGAAGACCCCGAGGGCGGGAACTGGCTGCTGTGGACCTTGCTGGACCGCAGCGAGCAGGAGCACAACGAGCGCGAGCTGGAGAGCCTGCTGGCCGAGCTGCGCGCCACCCTGGACTCGGCCGCCGATGGTGTACTGGTGTGTTCGGCCGATGGCGCCATCCGCGCCTTCAACCAGAAGCTGGCCGATATCTGGGTCATGCCGGCTGCGCTGCTGCTGCAGCGCAATGATGCGGCCATCATGGCCTGGATGCGGGACCAGGTGCTGTCGCCTGCACAGTACGACCAGCAGCTGCAGGCACTGGGCCAGGACCCCCTGGTGCACACCGCCGATATCCTGAATCTGGCGGACCGGCGCGTGGTGGAACGCCGCTCGGTCCCGCTGCTGCGCCACGGCATGGCCGTGGGGCGTATTTTTTCGTTCCGCGACATCTCCAGGGAGATGGAAGTCCAAAGCGGCCTGCGGGTGGCCGCGCAGGTGTTCGAGAGCAGCCTGGACGCCATCTTCATTGCCGATGCGCAGGGTGCCGTCCTCCAGACCAATCCGGCCTGCGACGGTATGCTGGGTGCGGCCCTGTCCCCCGGTGCGCAGGCCAGCGCGCTGTTTGCGCAGACCGAGCCGGAATGGCTGGACGCGGTGGCGCAGGCGTGGAAAGAGGTCGGCCACTGGGAAGGCAACCGCCAGCTGCAGCGCGTGGACGGCAGCCATTGCGCCGTGCGCCTGTCCTGGGTGGTCTCGCGCGATGAGCGCGGGCAGGTGCAGCAAAGCGTGGGCTTCATCCGGGACCTGACCCAGCAGCAGGCGGCGCAGCAGAAGATCGAACAGCTGGCCTTCAGCGATGCGCTGACCGGCCTGCCCAACCGCCTGATGCTGGGCCAGCATGTGGAGCAGGCCATCACCCAGGATACGCAGGCCGAGTTCGCCATCCTGTTTCTGGATCTGGACCGCTTCAAGATCATCAACGACTCCCTGGGCCACCAGTTCGGCGACCGGGTGCTGCAGTTGGTGGCGCAGCGCCTGCAGTCCTGTCTGCGGCCGCTGGATGTGCTGTGCCGTCTGGGCGGAGACGAATTCGTTCTCTACCTGCACGCGTGCCAGAAGCAGCATTCCGAGCGGATTGCCCGGCGCATCCAGGATGCGATGCGCGAGCCGTTCGTGCTGGACGGCCTGGGCTTTTCGGTGCAATGCAGCATCGGCATGGCCCAGTACCCCGAGCACGGCCGCACGCTCAACGAGCTGATCAAGCAGGCCGACACCGCCATGTACCGGGTCAAGGCCAGCGGCAAGGGCAGCTTCGGCTTTTACGAGCCGGCCATGTCCAACGGGCTGCTGGGCCGGGTGCAGATGGAGCATGCGCTGCGGCAGGCGTTGGACCGTGACGCCTTGCGCGTGGTCTACCAGCCCCAGGTCGAAATGCACACCGGCAGCATTGTCGGCTGCGAGGCGCTGCTGCGCTGGACGGATGCACGCCTGGGCGTGGTCTCGCCCGGGGTGTTCATTCCGCTGGCCGAAGAGTCCGGCTACATCGTCAAGCTCGGCGCCTGGGTGCTGGAGCAGGCGGTCAAGGAAGCCATGCGCTGGGTCAAGCAGGGCCTGGGCGTGAAGGTGTCGGTCAACGTCTCGTCGCTGGAGCTGCACCAACCCGACTATGCGGCGCGCGTGGCCTCGCTGCTCAGTGCCTATGGCCTGCCGGCATGCTGGCTGGAGCTGGAGCTCACCGAGTCGGCCCTGCTGCAGAAGGAGCCGGTCATCGTGCACTGCATCGAACAGCTGGCGGACCTGGGTGTGCAGCTGGTGATCGACGACTTCGGTACCGGCTATTCCAACCTGGCCTACCTCAAGCGCATGCCGATTTCCAAGCTCAAGGTCGACCAGTCCTTTGTGCGCGGTCTGCCACAGGACATGAGCGACAAGGCCATTGTGGAGGCGGTCATCGGCCTGGGGCGCGCGCTCGATGTGGAGATCGTCGCCGAGGGCGTGGAGACCGCCGCGCAGCGTGAAACGCTGATGCGCATGGGTTGCGGCTTCTACCAGGGGTTTCTGTGTGCCCCAGGGGTCGAGGCGGCCACGTTCCAGGCCATGCTGCGCGCCCAGGCGGCAGGCCTGGAAGCAGGAAGTCTGGGGGGCGGAGTGCCGGGAGAAGACCGGCCGGTGTAGCGGCCTTGGCCGCCGGGATGAGGGTGGGGGGTGTCTGCAAAAACCACCGCGCCGTCATCCTGAACCGGGGGTTCAGGTGGGCGAGGGCAACCAGACGTTGGGTTCGTCTAACGCGAGACGATCACGCTTGCCTGGCAATGTACCAAGCCCGTGCTCAGGGAGCATTGGTTCAAGGCAATATAAAGCACGGCAGATTTGCAGACGCCTTCATTTTAGCGCGTGACCGGCGGCTTGTGGTGGACCGGATGGAGAAAAGGGGGATTTGCGCGGCAGCACCGTTTCGGCGTTGCCGCAAGGCCTCTACAGCAGCTTGCTGTCGACTTCCAGCGCGGTTTCCAGGCGTTCGATCAGCGCCTGCGCCTGCTGCAATTCGTGCTCGCGCAGTGCCAGCAGCTCTTGCAACTGCGCGGCCAGTGCCTGGGCTTCTTCCTGCGCCTGCTGCGCTTGCTGCAGGGCGTCTTCCTGCAGGGTGTCTTCCAGCGGGGCAGCAGGCAGTGGGTCGGCCGCAGGGGCGACGGGAGCCAGGCCGTTTTCCAGCGTCAGTTCCAGCTCCTGCTCGAGTTCCTGCACGCGGGTGTACAGCGATGCACTCTCGAACGCCAGATTCACGGCGGCCAGCACCCCCACGCGTTCGCGGGCGCGGACCTTGCCGGTGTTGCGGATGCGTTCCATGTCCGCATCCACCCGCTGCACGGCGGCCAGCAGCATGTCTTCCTGGCCCTCGGGGCAGGTCAACACATAGTCTTGCTGGAGGATGCGCGCTTCGATCTGGCTCATGGTGCCTCTTGGTTGGCGGGCAGGCGCTCAATCAGTGCGTCCACCCGTGCACGGGCCGCCTGCAGGCGCGAGCGCAGGGAATCGCGCTCCTGTGTGAGCGCGGCCACCTGCTCGGCCAGCAGGGCATTGGTGCGCTGAAGTTCGGCGTGGCGCAGCAGCAGGCGATCAACACGCTCTGCCAGCGGCTCGATCATGGAAGGCTGCGAGGTCATAGACATAGAGGGTAGCAATTGTAGGCGTGCCTAAATGTAAGCAGGTGAAATAAGGCCGAATCAGCCTGCATATGACGTTGGAAAACACCGGTGCACAGCAGTTTTTCTACGAACGGCACGACTGAAACTAAAATCGCTGCTGTTGGTGCTCGCAGCGCGGTTCACGCGCAGCAGTTCAACGGGAAGCAGGACGGCCTCGTTTTTTCAGAACCCGCCCAGCCTGCGCTGCCCCCGCAACGGTGAGTCCCTGGTGCATGCCATGCACCCCCGCCATCTGATACCGCCACTGGATGCCTTGAACAAGCGTCTGGGAAGGCGATGGTGTGGAGGACCAGCCCGGATACCGGCCAACACTGGTGTGCCCGCTCGAGCGGGCATGGTTTTGCCCATCACTGGCGGGGAGGCTGGTACGGGCGACTAGGTGTTTTTTCTCATGTTCTCGAATGTTTTGAAGGCCGGTGCCGTGGCGCCCGCCTTGCCGTGGTCTGCCGTGTCGGCGGCCGTGTTGTGCGCTGTGGCGGCAGCCGCCCAGGCCCAGGAGAGCCCCTCTGCACGCGCCACGCTGGAGGAGACCGTGGTGGCCGCCACGCGCAGCGAGCAGCGCCTGTCGGATGTGATTGCGGACATGACGGTCATCGACCGCGACCAGTTGGACCAGCAGGCCGGCCGGTCGCTGGAAGACGTGATGGCCAAGCTGCCCGGCGTGCAGATCACCCGCAACGGCGGCCCCGGCACCGAAACCGGTCTCTACCTGCGCGGCGCCAGCAAGCAGCACACGGCGGTCTATATCGACGGCATCCGTGTCGATGTGCAGAACGGCTCCGGCGGAGCGCAGTGGGAATCCCTTCCGGTGGACCTGATCGAGCGCATCGAAGTGCTGCGCGGCCCGGCGGGCGCGGTCTATGGCTCGGACGCGCTGGCGGGTGTGGTGCAGGTGTTCACCAAGCGCGGAACCGCCGGCGTGCAGCCCTTTGTGGGCGTGGGGGCCGGCGAGTACGGCAGCCGCAAGGCCGAGGCCGGCATCAGCGGCGCCCAGGGCATGGTGGATTACGCGCTGGGCCTGTCCTATGCCGAAAGCCATGGCTTCGATTCCAAGAACCGCGGCGTGCACAACGAAGACCGTGACGGCTACACACGCAAATCGGCCAACGCCCGCGTGGGGCTGCAACTGAATGCCGACCAGCGCCTGGAGCTGACGGCCCTGACCAGCCGCACCAATGCCGGGTATGACGCCAGCAAGTCGGTCAAGGACGACCGCGGCCTGCGCGCGCTGGATGCCTATGGCCTGAGCTGGACCGCCCAGTGGACGGAGCGCTTTCGCACGCGCCTGTCCGTCAGCGAATCCACCAACCGCTACGAGACCTCGGGCACCAGCACCTACGAAGCCGAAACCCGGCTGCGTACCATGCTGCTGCAGAACGAGTGGCTGCTGGGCCCCGGCACCTTGAGCCTGGCGCTGGAGCGGCGCGAAGACACGCTGGAGAACACCGGCCTGAAAAACACCAGCCACAAGGACCGCGACCAGACCGGCGTGGCCATCGGCTACGGCGCCAAATTCGGTGCCCACAGCGTGCAGCTGAATGCCCGCAGCGACGAGGACAGCGACTTCGGCCGCAAGAACACCGGCGGCATCGGCTACGCCTGGGCGTTTGCACCCCAGTGGCGCGCTACCGCCTCCACCTCGACCGGCTTTCGCGTGCCCAGCCTGTATCAGCGCTTTTCGGACTATGGCGATCCGGCACTGGCCCCCGAGGAAAGCCTGAACAAGGAAATTGGTCTGCGCTGGGCCGACCAGGGCAATCACCTGGGAGTGACGCTGTACCGCAACAAGCTGCAGAACCTGGTGTCCTATGAAAAAGGCCTGGGCAGCTGCGGCAAGACGTCCTGCTATGTGAACGTGGAGCGTGCGCAGTTGCAGGGCATCACCCTGACCGGGGCCTACCGCACCGGTCGACTGAAATGGTATGGCTCCGTGGATTTCCAGAACCCCACGAACGAGGCCACCGGCAAGCTGCTGGAACGCCGCTCGCGCCGGTTTGCCACCCTGGGAGTGGATGCCGCCGTGCACGGGTGGACACTGGGTGGGGAAATGCAGGCGGCCAGCCGCCGCTACAACGCCAAGGACGAGCAGGTCATGAGCCTGGGTGGCTACACCCTGTTCAACCTGTCGGCCTCCACGCAGGTGGCCAGGGACCTGACCCTGACCGCACGCATCGACAACCTGATGGACCGGGCCTATACCTTGGCCCAGGATTACGCCACGCCGGGCCGCACCTTCTGGGTGGGTCTGAAATGGCTGCCCCGCTGACCGCCGGGGCCGCCGGAAAGCATGCATGTTGACTGAAACTTCCGCCCAAGCTGCGCGCCGCTGCGTGGCCGTGTTGGTGGCGGCCCCAGCCTCGGGCCAGGGCAAGACCACCGTGACCGCCGCGCTGGCGCGCTGGCACTCCCGCCAGGGGCGCACGGTGCGCGTGTTCAAGTGTGGCCCGGATTTTCTGGACCCCTACTGGCACCAGCTGGCCAGCGGTGCGCCGGTGCACAACCTGGACGGCTGGATGGTGGGCATGGACGAGGTCCGGGCCCGCCTGCATGCCGCAGCCGGCGAGGCCGACGTCATCCTGATCGAAGGGGTGATGGGCCTGTTCGACGGCAGCCCGACCGCAGCGGATCTGGCCCAGCAACTGGGCGTGCCCGTGCTGCTGGTGGTGGATGCGGGCGCGATGGCCGGCTCGTTTGGTGCCCTGGTGCTGGGCATGCGGCAGTACCAGCCGGAGGTGCCGTGGGCCGGGGTGCTGGCCAACCGCGTGGCCACCGGCATGCATGCGCAGATGCTGCAGACCAGCCTGCGCGAACCCGATCTGTGGCTGGGCGCGCTGGCGCGCATCGGCCAGGGCAGGGATGCACAGCTGCTGCCGGAACGCCACCTGGGCCTGGTGGCCGCGCACGAGCTGCCCGATGCCATGGCGCGGCTGAACGCCGCCGCCGACCAGCTGGCCGACACCCCCCTGGGCCAGATGGACTGGGCCGCCTGGCAACGCTGGAGCGTGGAATTCCCCGCCGCCGCCGCGGCCCAGCCGCCGACCGGACAGCAGGCGCTGCAGCCCTGGCTGCAGGGGCGCACGGTGGCCGTGGCCAGCGATGCGGCCTTCAGCTTCATCTACCCCGCCAACCTGGACTGCCTGCAGGCCATGGGGGCCAATCTGGCATTTTTCTCGCCGCTGGCCGGCGAAGGCCTGCCGCCCTGCGATGCCCTGTGGCTGCCCGGCGGCTATCCGGAACTGCATGCCGGCAAGCTGGCCGCCAACACCGGGCTGCAGGCCGATCTGCGCGCCCACGTGGCCGCAGGCAAGGCGGTGTGGGCCGAATGCGGCGGCATGCTGGCCCTGGGCCGGCAGATCACCGATGCGCAAGGGCAATCCCGGCCGCTGTGGGACATCCTGCCGGGCACGGCACAGATGCAGACCCGGCTGGCCGGGCTGGGCATGCAGCAATGCGTGCTGCAAGGCAGCGTGCTGCGCGGCCACACCTTCCACTACTCGCGCTTTGACTGCAGCGCAGCGGAGGTCGGGCGCACCAGCCGTGCACGCCAGCCGGTGGAGCCCGGCAAGGGCGAGGCGGTCTATCGCCAAGGCAGCGTACACGCCAGCTACTTCCACGCCTGGTTCCCTTCGCACCCGCGTGCGGTGGCCGCCTTGCTGGGGGCCGAGCCGGTGTGCTGGGACGGGCCGGCAGAGCTTTCATAATCCACGCCACCATGAGCGATTCCCTTTCTTCCCCCGTGGCCTGGCAGGAACTCATCCTGGGCGGCCAGAAAAGTGGCAAGACCCGCCGTGCAGAACAGGCTGCGCGTGACTGGCTGGATGCCGCACCCGGGCGCAGCGCCACCTACCTAGCCACCGGCCAGGCCTTGGACGACGAGATGCGCGCCCGCATTGCCCGCCACCAGGTGGACCGGGCCGCGCGCGTCCCGGGCATGCAGACGGTGGAAGCGCCGCTGCAGCTGGCCCAGGCCCTGCAGGCCCACAGCAGCCCCCGGACGCTGGTGGTGGTGGACTGTCTGACCATGTGGCTGACCAACTGGATGATGCCCATGGAGGCCGCCGCGTCCTCCACGTCCGCAGAGCCATCGCCGGACTGGGGTGCACAGCGCAGCCGGTTGCTGCAGGTGCTGGCGCACTGCCCCGGCCCGGTGGTGCTGGTGGGCAACGAGATCGGGCTGGGCGTGATCCCCATGGGGCGCGAGGTGCGCGCCTTTGTCGATGCGCTCGGGGTGTTGAACCAGGACGTGGCCGCTGCCTGCAGCCGCGTGACCCTGATGGCCGCGGGTTTGCCGCTGCAGCTGAAATGACCGGGATGGCTTCTTCCATGGCACTGCTGCGCGTCGCGGCCCAGGGATTGCGCCACCGTGCAGCGGCCATCGCCTGCCTGGTCCTGTGGGCGGCGCTGCCGTCCATGCCCGTACAGGCCGCTGCCGTGCCGCCGCCGCTGGCGGAAAGTGCGCGCCTGGCGCCACTGCCCATCACCGATGACCGGGGCAAGACCGTGCAACTGGCCAAGCCGCCGCAGCGCATCGTCAGCCTGCTGCCGTCGCTGACCGAAAGCACCTGCGCCCTGGGCCTGTGCGACCGGCTGGTGGGCGTGGACCGCTACTCGGACTGGCCGGCCTCGGTGCAGAAGCTGCCCGTAGTGGGCGGCGGGCTGGACCCCAGCGTGGAATCCATCGTCGCCCTCAAGCCCGATCTGGTGCTGCTGTCCAACGCCTCCAAGGTGGCGGAGCGTCTGGAGTCGCTGGGCATCAAGGTTGCTGCGCTGGAAGTGAAATCGCAGGCCGGCGTGCACCAGGTGCTGGACAAACTCGGCCGGCTGCTGGGCGTGCACCAGGCCCAGGGCGCCGACCGGGTCTGGCGCGAACTGCAGACCGGTGTGGCCGACATTGCCCGGCAGATGCCGGACAGCGCCAAGCAGGTGCGTGTGTACTTTGAAGTGAGCCGCGGCCCGTATGCGGCAGGGCCCCAGTCCTTCATCGGTGAAACGCTGACCCAGCTGGGCGTGCGCAATGTGGTGCCGGCCGATCTGGGTCCGTTCCCGCGCCTGAGCCCCGAATTCCTGCTGCGCGCCCAGCCCGATGTGATCATGCTGGGCAACCGCAGCATGCAGGTGGCCACCAGCTACCCCGGCTGGAACAGCCTCAAGGCCGTGCGCGGCAACCAGGTGTGCACATTCAGCGAACAGGAATCCAATGTCATCGTGCGCCCCGGCCCGCGCATGGCCGAAGCGGCGCAGCTGATTGCGCGCTGCCTGATCGACAAGGCGCCCAAAGCGCCGGCCTCGGGGGGGAACCGCTGATGGTGCAGCCTCTGCCGTCTTCTTCCGCGCACCGGCACGCCCATGCCCCGGGCCAGCGCCGCAGCACCGTGCTGGCCCTGGTGCTGCTGGCGCTGACCGTCGTCCTGCTGATGGGGGGCGCCAGCGTGGGCAGCACCGGCTGGGAAAGCGTGCTGCGCATGCGAGACGACCCGGTGTCATGGCAGATCGTTGTGGACATCCGCCTGCCGCGCTCCCTGGGGGCGTGGCTGGCCGGCGCATTGCTGGGCCTGGCCGGCGCGGTGGCGCAAGGGCTGTTCCGCAATCCGCTGGCCGACCCCTACCTGCTGGGCAGCGCCTCCGGCGCTTCGCTGGGCAGTGCCGTGGGTCTGGTGCTGATGGGCTCGTCGGTGACCAGCCTGAACCTGCTGTACCGCCTGGGCATGACCGGCATGGCCTTTGTCGGCGCCGCCTGCGCCGTGGCGCTGACCGTGGTGCTGGCGCGCAATGTGCAGAACACGCTGCGCCTGCTGCTGGCCGGCGTGATCGTGGGCGTGGTGCTGGGTGCTGTGCGTGACCTGCTGGAGCTGCGCCACCCCGACATCCTGCAGGCCATGCAGGCCTTCACCCTGGGGACCTCCGCCTTTGTGGGCTGGGAAGGCTGCGTGCTGATGGCCGCGGTGCTGCTGGTGTGCGGCCTGGCCACCTGGGCCTGCGCCCGCGTGCTGGACGGGCTGACCCTGGGTGAGGCCACGGCCGCCAGCCTGGGCCTGCCGCTGGCGCAGCTGCGCTATGGCCTGGTCGCGGTGCTGGCGCTGGCCACCGGCACCTCGGTGGCCCAGACCGGTCTGATTGCCTTTGTGGGCCTGGCGGCCCCGCACCTGGTGCGCAGCCTGGTGCGTGTGGGCCATGGCCGCAGCACCTTGCTGGCCGCCGCCATGGGGGGCGTGCTGCTGCTGGCGGCCGACATCCTGGCGCGCTGGCTGGTGGCGCCACAGGAGCTGCCCGTGGGCGTGCTCACCGCGGCCCTGGGCGGCAGCTACCTGCTGTGGCGCATGCACCGCAGCACGCGTGCAGGGGGGGCGATGTGATGCCGTCCCAGTCGCCGAACCTGGCCCTCAGCGCGCACCGGATCCACGCCAGCGTGCACGCCCAACCCATTCTGCGGGACCTGTCCGTGGACTTCACCCAGGGGCGCTGGACCAGCATCGTCGGCCCCAACGGTGCCGGCAAGTCCAGCCTGCTGAAGGTGCTCAGCGGTCTGTGGCCCGCGCACAGCCTGCAGGGCCAGGTGGCGCTGCAGGGCCGGCCGCTGCACAGCTGGCCGCGCCGGCAGCGCGCCCAGACCCTGGCCTGGCTGGGCCAGGGCGAGGTGGTCACCGAAGACCTGACCGTGCTGGACGTGGCCCTGCTGGGCCGCCTGCCGCACCAGTCCTGGCTGGCTGCGCCCAACAGCGCGGACCACGCGATCGTGGAGCACTGCCTGCGCCAGACACAGGCCTGGGAATGGCGCCACCGTCCGGTGGCCGAACTCTCGGGCGGCGAGCGCCAGCGGGTGCTGCTGGCCCGGGCCATGGCCGTGCAAGCCAGCGTGCTGCTGATGGATGAGCCGCTGGCCAATCTGGACCCGCCGCACCAGACCGACTGGATGCACGCCGTGCGCGCCCTGGTGGCGCAGGGCACCACGGTGGTCAGCGTGCTGCACGAGCTCTCGTTTGCCTTGCTGGCCGATGAGATGGTGGTGATGGCGGCCGGGCAGGTGGTGCACCACGGTGCCTGCCACGCCCCCGAGACCCACGCGGCACTGGAAGCCGTGTTCGACCACCGCATCCGCATTTGCCAGGTGGAAGACCTGTGGATAGCGCTGCCGCGCTGATGGACGCACCGATTTTTTAACCTGCATTGCCCGCAATGCCCCTTGGAAGGAGACCTGCCATGCATATCGAACCGGGACTGGTGGATGGAAGCAAGATGCTGCTGAGTTATGCCACGGCCACGGCCGCGCTGGGCTACACCGCCAAACTGGCGTGGGACATGCTGCGGCACAACGGCCCGTCGGCGCTGCTGCTGCGCTCGGCCGTGGCCGCTGCGCTGGTGTTCGCCTTCTTCGAGGTGTTCCCGCACCACCCCGTGGGCGTGTCGGAGGTGCACCTGATCCTGGGTACCACCTTGCTGCTGATCTTCGGCGCCGCACCGGCGGCGATCGGGCTGGCGGCGGGCCTGCTGGTGCAGAGCCTGTTCTTTGCGCCCCAGGACCTGCCGCAGTACGGCATGAACGTGACCACCTTGCTGGTGCCGCTGTTCGCCACGGCCGCGCTGGCGCGCCGGGTGATCCCCGCCGACATGGCCTATGTGGACCTGGGCTACGCCCAGACCTTCAAGCTGTCGGTGGCCTACCAGGGCGGCATCGTGCTGTGGGTGGGCTTCTGGGCCATCTATGGCCAGGGTGCCGGCGCCGCCAATCTGGCGGACATCGGCCGCTTTGGCGGCGCCTATATGACAGTGGTGCTGCTGGAGCCCCTGATCGACCTGGGCGTGTTGGCCATCGCCAAGGCCTGGCAGCGCCTGCAGGGCAGCGCCCTGGTGGAGCGCCGCATGTACCAGGCCGCCTGACTCGGCTGACCGGCCCGCTGGCGCCGGCTGCCTGCTCGTGGGCCACCGCGGTGGCCCCTTTTTTGGGAATCTCCCGGACCTTGAACGTCCACTCTCGCCTTATGCAAATCGAAACACCTCCTTCCGAAAAGCCTTACGAAAAGCCCGAGGGCGAACGCCGCGGTCTGGTCATCGTCAACACCGGTGACGGCAAGGGCAAAAGCACGGCCGCCTTCGGCCTGGCCTTCCGCGCCACCGGCCGGGGCAAGGCCGTCAAGGTCTACCAGTTCATGAAGGTGCCGACCGCCCGCTTTGGCGAACACCGCCTGGCCGACCGCGTGGACCTGCCCGTGGTGGGCCTGGGGGACGGCTTCAGCTGGAAGAGCAAGGACCTGGAGCAATCGGGCCAGCTGGCGCGCGATGGCTGGGAAAAGGCCAAGGCCGACATCCTCTCGGGCGAGTTCTTCCTCGTGGTGCTGGACGAAATCACCTACCCGCTGATCTACGGCTGGCTGCCGCTGGAAGATGTGCTGGAGACCCTGCGCAATCGCCCCAAGGACGTGCATGTCTGCCTGACCGGCCGCCGCTGTCCCCAGGAAATCATCGACCTTGCCGACACCGTGACCGAGATGAAGCTGATCA
The DNA here is from genome assembly GCF_006740045.1 of Comamonas terrigena NBRC 13299. NCBI lineage: Bacteria > Pseudomonadati > Pseudomonadota > Betaproteobacteria > Burkholderiales > Comamonadaceae > Comamonas > Comamonas terrigena. Next base: position 3,288,703 of record NZ_AP019749.1, on the reverse strand, counting down.
AGCACGCCTTCCAGGCGGGCGTGCCGGCGCAGCGCGGCATCGAGGACTGAACGCCGCCAGCGGCGCAGCATCCGGCCGCAGTGCAGCATTTTTTGCGCTGCCCGGGTCTTGCGCCGCTGCCGCTGGCTGTCGCTGCGCCAAAGGCCCACAATCCCCCTATGTCTGAAGCTCCCACCACCCCCACCATTGCGGCCACGCCGTTCACCGAGGCCGAGCGTGCCGCCGTCTACCGTGCGATCTATGAGCGCCGGGACATGCGCCACTTTGCCGGCGGCACGGTGGCCGAAGACGTGCTGCTGCGCCTGCTGCGTGCCGCGCACCATGCGCCCAGCGTGGGCTTCATGCAGCCGTGGCGCTTTCTGCGCGTGCGCAGTCCGGCGCTGCGCCAGGGCATCCATGCGCTGGTGGAGCAGGAACGTCTGCGCACTGCCCAGGCCCTGGGCGTGCGCGAAGAAGACTTCATGAAGCTGAAGGTGCAGGGCGTGCTGGATGCGGCCGAGGTGCTGGTCGTGGCCATGCCGCCGGGCCGCGAGGCGCACATCTTCGGCCGCCGCACCTTGCCGGAGATGGACATTGCCAGCACCGCCTGCGCCATCCAGAACATGTGGCTGGCCGCGCGGGCCGAAGGCCTGGGCCTGGGCTGGGTGTCGATCTTCGACCCCCAGGAACTGGCCCGGCTGCTGCAGATGCCCGAAGGCGCCCACCCGCTGGGCGTGTTGTGCCTGGGGCCGGTGGATGCCTATTACGCCGAGCCCATGCTGCAGCAGGAAAAGTGGGCCTGCCGCGCACCGCTGGAAGACATGCTGATGGAGGACCTGTGGGATGCCTCGCGCCCACTGCCGGTGGCGGCCACGCCGCCAGCGCCTGCACCGTCGGGTGCCGCCCCATCGGATGCCGCCCCATCGGTGGTCGCCCCCAAGGCCGCGCCGGACGGCGTCCAGCCCTGAGCCGGCGTGCCTGTTTCTTTGTTGTGCCCAGGCCCTGGCTGGCGGGGGCGGGTGATCTGTGACTGAATGACTGCGATACCGTTGATCGAGCTGCTGACCACGGCCGTGAGCCCGCTGGCCTGGCTGTGGAAGCTGTGCACCGCCAGCGGCGGTGCACCCCAGCTGTGGGCCCAGGACCTGATGGGCGCCGCCCTGGCCGTGCTGGTGGCGCTGGCGCTGGATCGGCTGTGGGGCGAGCCGCCCGTGTGGCTGCACCCGGTGGTCTGGATGGGCCGCCTGCTGGGCGCCACCGGCCGGTGGATCGCGCCCCGCGCGCCGGTGTCCCGGGGCGGGATGCGGTTTGCCGCCGGCATGCTGGCCTGGTGCGCGCAGGCCGCCCTGGTGGGACTGATCTATGCCGTGCTGCAGCTGTTGCTGCCGCCCCAGCCCTGGTGGCTGGCGGGTGCGCTGGCCGGCGTGCTGCTCAAGCCGCTGCTGTCCTGGCGCATGCTCAAGGACGAGGTGCTGGCGGTGGAAGCCGCCCTGCAGCAGTCCCTGCCGGCAGGGCGCGAACGCCTGACCTGGCTGGTGAGCCGCGATACCGCGCAGCTGGATGCCGCCACAGTGCGCGAAAGCGCCATCGAAACCTTGGCTGAAAATCTGAACGATTCGGTGATCGCCCCGCTGTTCTGGTTTCTGGTGGCGGGCCTGCCGGGGGCAGCCATCTACCGCTTTGCCAACACAGCCGACGCCATGTGGGGCTACCCCGGCTGGCGCGGCACGGGCGCCCAGCGCCGCCACTGGCAATGGGCGGGCAAATGGGCGGCGCGCGCGGACGATGTGCTGAACTGGATTCCGGCACGCATCACCGCCGCCTGGCTGGCGCTGCTGGCCGGAGGCGTGTCATGGGCCGGCCTGCGCCGCGATGCGGCGGTGACGCCGTCGCCCAACGGTGGCTGGCCCATGGGGTGCATGGCACAGGCCCTGGGGGTGCACCTGTCCAAGCCGGGGGTTTACCAGCTCAACCCGGCGGGCAGGGCGCCGCAGGCGGACGATGTGCAGCGTGCCGTGGCTCTGGCCTCCCGGGTGGTGACACTGCAGGTGGGAATGGCGCTGGCAGCGCTGGCCTGCCTGGGCCTCTGGCTGTGGAGGGCGGCTTTCCATGGCTAGTTTTTCCCACGGCGGCACCGATGCGCTGGGCGTGCCCGCCCATGATTTTTCCACCAACCGCAATGCCTGCGGGCCTTGCCCCGCGGCAGTGGCGGCACTGCAGTCCGCGCATGCGGCGCAGTACCCCGATCCGCTCTATACCGATCTGCGCGCGCAGCTGGCCGCCTTCCATGGCGTGGCGCTGGTACGGGTGCTGGTGGGCGGCAGCAGCAGCGAGCTGATCCACCGCTTCACCCAGCACGCCGTGCGCAGTGGAGCGCGCCGTGCAACGCTGCCCCCGCACCACTACGGCGACTACCTGCAGGCCGCACAGGTCTGGGGGCTGGCGGCGCAGTCCCGCTCCGTCCCCGGGCCGCAGGGCCTGCACTGGGCCTGCGAGCCCTCCAGCCCGCTGGGGGTGCTGGACGAGGTCTGGCCCGACTGGGCGCAGCCGCCGGCCGGCGGCCCCACATGGCGCATGCTGGACTGTGCCTACCGTCCGCTGTGGCTGGAAGGCACCGCGCCGCAGCGCGATCTGGACACCGTCTGGCAGCTGTGGACGCCGAACAAGGCGCTGGGCATGACCGGCGTGCGCGCCGCCTATGCGATAGCGCCGCTGCATGCGGCGGCACAGGAGCTGGAAGCCCTGCACCTGCTGGCCCCGTCGTGGGTCGTGGGCGCGCACGGTGTGACCATGCTGCAGGCCTGGGTGACCCCGCCGGTGCAGCAATGGCTGGCGCAGAGCCTGGAGACGCTGCGTGCCTGGAAAGCGCAGCAGCTGGCGCTGTGCGAACAGCTCGGCTGGCAGGTGATTCCGGGCCACCAGGCCAATTACCTGGTCGCACGCCTGCCGCTGCCGCCGCAGGACCTGGGGCGCAGCCTGGCTGCCTTGCGGACCTACGGCGTCAAGCTGCGCGACTGTGCCAGCTTCGGGCTGCCCGGCCATGTGCGCCTGGGCGTGCTGCCGCCGGCATCACAGGCCGCATTGGCGCAGGCCTGGAACCTTCTGGAGAACTAGAACATGACCGCCTCGATTCAACTGCCGCGCCCCGTGCCCGGCCAGCGCCCGGCGCTGTGCGTGATGGTGCTGGGCACCAGCAGCGGCGCCGGCAAGAGCTGGGTGGCCACGGCGCTGTGCGCCTGGTACCGCGCGCAGGGCTACCGGGTGGCGCCCTTCAAGGCGCAGAACATGAGCAACAACGCGCGCGTGGTGGCCACGCCCGACGGCAAGTGGGGCGAAATCGGCACGGCGCAGTACCTGCAGGCCCTGGCCGCCGGCGTGGTGCCCGATGTGCGCATGAACCCGCTGCTGCTCAAGCCCGAGGCCGATACCCGCAGCCAGGTGGTGCTGCTGGGGCAGGTGGACGAGGCCCTTTCCCAGCTGCCCTGGCGCGGCCGCAGCCTGCGGGTCTGGCCGCAGATTGCGCAGGCGCTGGATGCGCTGCGCGCCGAAAACGATGTGGTGGTGATCGAAGGCGCGGGCTCGCCCGCCGAAATCAATCTGCACAGCAGCGATGTGGTGAACATGCGCGTGGCCCGGCACTGCGGCGCGCACTGCCTGCTGGTGTCGGACATCGACCGGGGTGGGGCGTTTGCCCACCTCTACGGCACCTGGGCGCTGTTGCCTGCAGACGAGCAGGCCCTCATTCAAGGCTTTGTGCTCAACAAATTCCGCGGCGATGCCGCCTTGCTGGCGCCGGCCCCGCAGATGCTGCAGGAGAGGACGGGCGTGCCCACCGTGGCCTGCATTCCCATGCAGTTCCAGCACGGCCTGCCGGAAGAAGACGGTGTGTTCGACGACCGCAGCAGCGCGGGTGCCGGCCAGGCCGTCCACACCACCATCGCCATCGTCGCCTATCCGCGCATCAGCAACCTGGATGAATTCCAGCCCTTGCTGCAGGTGCCCGGCGTGCGCGTGGTTTGGGCACGCACACCGGCGCAGCTGGCCGGGGCCGACTGGGTCATCCTGCCCGGCAGCAAGGCCACCGCAGCCGACCTGGCCTGGATGCGCAGCCAGGGGCTGGATGCCGCCGTGGTGGCCCATGCCGCTGCGGGCAAGCGGGTGCTGGGCATCTGTGGCGGTCTGCAGATGCTGGGCGAGGCCCTGATCGACCTGCACGGCGTGGACGGAAATGCGGCCGGCCTGGGCCTGTTGCCGGTGACCACGCTGTTCGCACAGGAGAAGACGGTGCAGCGCACCGAGGTGCGGCTGCCGGCACTGCCCGCACCCTGGCAGGCCCTGGAAGGCATGGCGGCATCGGTCTATGAAATCCACCATGGCCGGACCGCACCGCACACCGCCATGCAGGCGGCCGGACAGACGGTGGTCGAGGCCGTGCCCGGCCTGTTGTGGCACAGCCCGGACGGTGTCGTCCTGGGCTGCTACTGGCATGGCCTGTTCGAGAACCAGGCCGTGCTGCAGGCGCTGTGGGGCACGGCCGCACCGTCGCTGGAGACCGTGTTTGCGCGCATGGCCGAAGGGGTGGGGCGCTGGTTCCAGGCGGTGGAATGAACGGCGGCGGCCAGTCGCACTGTAGGCGGTGGCCTGCATGCGTTGACGGGCTGGGCCGATAAGCCGTCCGGGAAAACACCAGCAAGCTTTGACTCTTGTGTACCCACTCTGGAAAGGAGTTGCTGATGACACGCACCTGGATTCGTCCCGTCCAACTGGGCCTGAGCGCGCTGGCGCTGAGCATGGCTGGCTGGGCCGGCGCACAAACCGCCGCCCCGGCCGATGCCCCGCCACCGCCGCCGGCGATGATGAAAAAGGCCCCTGACAAACCGCCCATGGGCAAGCACCACCGTCCGCACCACCGCGGCGACAAGGCGCAGCACTCCGGGGACCGCGATCCGGCCACCCGCGAAGCGGGCGCGGCACGCGAAGAGGCCCGCCGCGGCAAGCTGGACACCAAGACACCGGAAGACCAGTTCCAGCGCAATGCCCTGGCGCGTTGCGAAGTGTTCAAGACCGATCTGGACCGCCAGGCCTGCGTGGGCCGTGTGCGCAGCGGTCAGGTCAGCGGCTCGGTGCAAGATGGTGGCACCATCACCGAGTACACCCAGCAGGTCCCTGTGCCGCAGTAGGCCACGGCAGCCCCATGGGGCAGACACGGGCGCTGGCGTGAGCCCGCAGCCCGGTCCGGCCCCTGCGCTTGCCGCCTGCTGCCTGCGCAGGCCCCCGATCTCTTCCGCCCGCGCGGAAGAGATTTTTTTATGGTCTTGTGCCATGGCAAAGCCGCCGGTGCGGGCGCAGGAGGATACTTGGACGCTTCTTTTGTGAGCGTGGCACGCAGCCCGTGCCCCGCGTAGGAACCGCTTCGCCATGTACGACTTTCTGCCCGCCATCCCCTCCATCCAGGACGACACCTTCACCCAGCATGTGCAGCAGTTGCTGGACCACAAGACCAAGCCCGTGGGCTCGCTGGGCGTTCTGGAGCGCCTGGCGCTGCGCGTGGCGACCATCCTGGGCCAGGACCAGCCGCTGCTGCAGGACCCGCAGATGGTGATCTTCGCGGCCGACCACGGTCTGGCCGCGCGGGGCGTTTCGGCCTATCCCACCGATGTCACCTGGCAGATGGTGGAGAACTTTCTGGCCGGGGGGGCGGCGGTGAGCGTGCTCTCGCGCACCAACGGCATCCATTTGAACATCGTGGACTGCGGCGTGGCGCGCGACATTGCCCGCCGCGAACAGGACCCGGAAGACAAGCTGCCCAAGCCCGGCGAGCCGCGCCTGTGGCGCCGCAAGGTGGCCTATGGCACGCAGGACAGCTCGGTCGGTCCCGCCATGACCGATGCCGAATGCCGCCTGGCCATCCAGAACGGCATGGCGCTGGTGAAGAAGCTCCCGGGCAATGCGCTGCTGCTGGGCGAAATGGGCATCGGCAACACCTCCTGCGCATCGCTGCTGCTGGCGCGGCTGGCCAACATCGATGTGGCCAGCGTCAGCGGCATGGGCACCGGCCTTGATGCCGAAGGCGTGCGCCGCAAGGTGGAAGTGCTGCGCGCCGTGCTGGATCTGCACGCCGGGGTGACCGAGCCGCTGGCGGTGCTGGCCGCCATGGGCGGGTTGGAAGTGGCCACCATGGTCGGGGCGGTGCTGCAGGCCGCGGCCGAAAGCCGCGTGATCCTGGTAGACGGTTTCATCACCTCGGCCGCCGTGCTGGTGGCCAGCCGGCTGTGCCCAGCGGTGCTGGAGCGCTGCGTGTATGCCCACCGCTCGGGCGAGCGCGGCCACACGCTGATGCTGCTGGAGCTGGGGGCCGAGCCGCTGCTGGACTGGCATATGCGCCTGGGTGAAGGCTCGGGTGCGGCCACGGCCTGGCCGCTGCTGGTGGCGGCCTGTGCGGTGCTGCGCGAGATGGCCAGTTTCAGCACGGCAGGGGTGTCCGTCAAAAGCGCCTGAAAAGCGCTTGACCGGCGCCCGCAGCGCAAGGTGCGCTGTGGCGCTGCGCGCTATCCCTCACCCTCCGCTCGGCCCTGGGCGGAGGAGGGGGCTGGTTCAGCGGACCTGGATGCCGGGCAGGAATTCAATGCCGGTGCGGCGCACCAGCTCCTGGTAGCTGATGGGGCGGGTCACCGTGGCGTGGTCCGCATTGGCCTGCCAGTGGGCCCAGGCGCGGTGGGTCTGGGCGTCATAGACCAGCTTGAACAGGTGGGACGGCACGCGCACATGGTTGGCGCCCACGGAATGTTCCTCGCCCTGGTAGACCGGGCCGGTGATGATGAACACATCGCCTTGCGCACGGCGGGCATAGCGGCGCGTGTCCTGCTCGATGCGTGCCCAGGGACCGCCGTTCTGCTCGATGGACTGGGGCACCATATTGGCCAGCGAAAAGCTCTGTGCCATGGCCTGGGGCGTGGGCATGTCGCCGGCCGGCGCCATGTGGCCGCGGGAGTAGCCGGAGCGCTTGTAGTCCTCCAGCTCGGCGCGTTCGGCGCGGGGCAGGCGGGCATCGGCATAGAAGCGGTTGCTGCGCTTTTCGTCAGCGTCTTCCACCAGCGCACGGTTCAGGCGCTGGGCCACGAACATCGGTGTCTTGGTGCTGCCGTTGTGCAGCACCGCAAACGCGTCATAGCACAGGGCACGCAGGCGCGGCAGGGGCTGCACGGCCGGCGGCGTGCCGTTGGCAAAGAAGCTGGGGCATTCGGCAAAGTCACCGCTGATGGCCGCTGCGGTGGCGGGCAGCAGCGGCGTCTTGGCCTGCAGCAGGGAAGAGGGGAGTGCCGCGGCCAGCAGGGCGGCGGCGGCGATGGCGCGCACCCGGCGCGCCCACAGCAAAGCGAATTTCACGGAATACCTGGGGCACCAGGCCCCTTGTCACAAGCGAAGAGAGTGCGCCGATTGGAACACCAATCGCTTTCTCCTTCCGGGGCACAGGAATTGCCGCCAGGGCCTGCCGGTCCGGTGCAGACAGCTATGCAAAGCTGAGCAGATCAGGCCCCGCTCGGGTGGGGGCGCTGTGGGGCAGTCCGGCACCGGCGGCCGTGCCGACCGCCATGGCCGGGGTCAGCGTTTCAGATCGTCCAGGGAGGCGCTCCAGCGCTCGCCCCAGCTGCTGCGCACCTGGTCGATGCTGCGGCGGTCGCGCTTGGTGGGCCGGCCGTCGTGCCGTCCGGCAATGGCGTCGGCCGGCTCCGGGGCCAGGCGGCGCTGTTCGGCCAGTTGCTGGCGCTGGACCAGGCTGTCGGCGGTTTCCTCGTACAGCTGCTGGGCGACGGGGGCCGGGCCACGCATGCCGCTCAGGCCCCGTACCACCACGGTGCGCGGCACCTGGCCCTGGCGCAGGGCAATGGTGTCACCCACCCTCACTTCGCGCGCCGGCTTGGCATGGGCGCCGTTCAGGCTGACCCGGCCCTTGCCGATTTCCTCCACGGCCAGGCTGCGGGTCTTGTAAAACCGTGCACACCACAGCCATTTGTCCAATCGCATCGAAAGCAGTTCGCTCATAGCCCTTATTTTGCCTGGGTGCAGGGCGCGTTGGTGCTGCAGTGCATCAGCGCATCAGCGCCCGGCCGGGTGGTACAGCGGCAGTTGCGCCATGGCATCCAGGCCGACCACGCTGCCGTGCGTGGCATGCAGGCGGTTGGTCAGCCGCAGCTCGCCGTGCAGTGCCTGGACGATTTCGCGGCAGATGGCCAGGCCCAGGCCGGAGCCGCTGTGCCGGTCGCCTGCGGCAAAGGGCTGGAACAGCCGGCGTTCCAGCTCGGGGCTGATGCCGGGTCCGCTGTCGGCAATGCACAGCAGCGCATCGCTGGCGCTATGGGTGAGCCGCACCTGCAGCGGCGTGCCCGGCGGCGCGTGGCGGATGGCGTTGTGCAACAGGTTGCGGGTGAGTTCGCGCAGCATCCACTCCGGGGCGGTCACCTGCACCGGCTGGTCGGCCTGCAGCTCGAAGTCCAGCCCCTTGTCCGCCACCAGCGGGGCCAGGTCCAGCGCGACATCGCGCACGATCTGCTCCCAGGGCTGGGGCGTGGGTGCTTCGGCCTGCTGGCGCAGCTGTTCCACCTTGGCCAGGGCCAGCATCTGGTTGGCCAGACGGGTGGCGCGGTCCACCGTGGCTTCGATTTCGGCCAGCGCCTGCTCCGGCGGCATGTCGCCGCGCCGGGCGGACTGCACCTGGGTCTTGAGCACGGCCAGCGGTGTGCGCAACTGGTGGGAGGCATCGCGCACAAAACGCTTCTGGTGGGCCAGCAGCGGGCGCAGCCGGTCCATGACCTGGTTGGTGGCGTTCAGCAGCGGCTGCAGCTCGCGCGGCACGGCGGACGGCTGCAAGGGGCTGAGGTCGCCCTGCGGGCGCTGCTCGATGGCATCGCTGATGCGGCGCACCGGCCGGGTGACGCGCTGCACCACCACCAGCACGGTCAGCACCACCAGCGCCACCAGCAGGGCCTGGCGCCACAGCGTGTCGCGCAGCAGGTGCAGCGCCAGTGTCTGGCGCAACTGCAGGGTCTCGGCCACCTGGATCACCGCCATGCTGCGTCCGGTGGCGCTGGCCACGGGCTGCAGCAGCACGGCCACGCGCACCGGCTCCCCGCGAAAGGAGGCATCGTAGAAATCCACCAGCGCGCTGTAGGGCGGGCGCGCCGGGATGCGGCCCCGCCACATGGGTAGATCCGGGAAGCCGGAGACCAGGGCTCCGTCCAGGCTGGAGACGCGGTAGTACATGCGGCTCTGGTTGTCGGCCTCGAAAATCTCCAGCGCCGAATAGGGCACGGTGGCGCGCAACTGTGCCTGCTGGTCGTAGCCATGCACGTCCAGCTGTTCGCTGATGCTCTTGGCCGAGGCCAGCAGCGTGCGGTCGTAGGCTGTATGCAGGGTCTGCAGCGATTCGCGGTACAGGCTGTAGGTGTTGAAACCGATGAAGGCCAGCACCGGCACCAGAATGCCCACCAGCAACTGGCGGCGCAGCGACCAGGTGGTGCGGGCGGTGGAGGACGATGTGCGCAGGGGCATGGGATCAGGCTGCAGGCGCAGCCGCCACTTTCAGCAGATAGCCCAGGCCGCGCAGCGTGACCAGGTCCACGCCGGTGCCAGCCAGCTTCTTGCGCAGGCGGTAGACCACCACCTCGATGGCCTCGTACTGCACCTCGGCAGCGCCGGGAAACACCAGGTCATACAGGCGCTCCTTGGCCACAGCCTGGCCGGGTCTGGCCAGAAGCGCGTGCATCAGCGCGCGTTCGCGCCGGGTGAACTCCAGCGGCTCGCCCAGGTGGTAGATGGCCCCGCTGTCGCGCTCATAGCGCATCAGGCCCAGCTGCACCACCTGGCCGTCGCCTCCATCGGCCGCCGCCGGGGCGCTGCGACGCAGTAGTGCGCGCAGCCGGGCTTCCAGTTCGTCCAGATCGAAGGGCTTGGCCAGGTAGTCGTCGGCGCCGGCGTTCAGTCCCAGCACCCGGTCGCCCACGGTGCCTCGGGCGGTGAGCACCAGCACGGGGGTGCGCAGTCCCTGGCGGCGCGCCTGGGCCAGCACATCCAGGCCGTCCATGCCGGGCAGGCTAAGGTCCAGCACCACGGCGTCGGGCGGCTGGGCCGTCCACTGCGCCAGGGCCTGCAGGCCGTCTCCCACCCAGTGCACCTGCATGCCGCGCCGCGCCAGGGCGCGCTGCAAGGTGGTGTGCATGGCGGGATCGTCTTCGACCAGGAGAATGTGCATGGCGCAGGAACATAGCACCGTGCAGAGGGCCTGACAGGGTGGTGGTGCTGGGGTTTTCACTGAGACGGGCGGACAGCGGTTTGACAGGCTGGCGGCGCATGATGCAATGCAGCGCCCCCTGCGTGCATGCGGTCAGCGGGGCGATTCACACCAACAAAGGAGACACAGACATGCGACGCGACACCTTCCTCAAGTCCATGATGGCACTGGCCGCCGCAGGCGCCCTGCCACTGTCGGCCCAGGCCGCCACCGCCATGAAGATGATGCTGCCGGCCAACCCCGGCGGCGGCTGGGACACCACCGGCCGTGCCGTGGGCAAGGCCCTGATCGATGCCGGCGTGGCCTCCACCGTCACCTACGACAACAAGGGCGGTGCGGCCGGCGCCATCGGTCTGGCCCAGTTCGTCAACGGCAGCAAGGGCGATGCCAACGCGCTGATGGTGATGGGCGCGGTGATGCTGGGCGGCATCATCACCGGCAAGCCGCCGGTGAACCTGTCCCAGGCCACGCCGCTGGCCCGCCTGACCAGCGAATACAACGTGTTTGTTCTGCCGGCCAATTCGCCGTTCAAGAGCATGGCCGAGGTGGTGGCGCAGCTCAAGAAGGACCCCGGCTCCATCAAGTGGGGCGGCGGTTCGCGCGGCTCCACCGAGCACATTGCCGCCGCCATGATCGCCCGTGCCGTGGGCGTGGACCCGGCCAAGATCAACTACGTGGCCTTCCGTGGGGGCGGCGAGGCGATTTCCGCCATCCTGGGCGGCAACGTGACCATCGGCGGCAGCGGCTACAGCGAGTTTGCCGAGTACATCACCACCGGCAAGATGAAGCCGGTGGGCGTCACCTCCGACGAACGCCTCAAGGGCATCGACGTGCCCACGCTCAAGGAGCAGGGCATTGACGTGTCCATCGGCAACTGGCGCGGCATCTACGGCGCGCCCGGCATCAGCAAGGCGCAGCGCGACGAGCTGATCGCCAAGCTGGACAAGGCCCTGAAGAGCAAGAGCTGGGCCGAGTCCATGGAAAAGAACGGCTGGACCCCGGCCTGGCTGGCGGGCGACGCTTTTGCCGCCTTTGTGGACAAGGAATTCGCCAGCCTGCGCGACACCATGACCCGCTCCGGCATGGTCTGACCGGTGAAACCGTCCGGCAGGCCCTGCCGGACCCTTGGCCGGGCGCGGTGACACGCAGTGTGTCCCGCGCAGGCCTGCCTGGCGCGCCCGCCCGTTGCGGGCCGCCATGGCGCACTCCTGTGGAAGGAGGGAATCTCTCATGAACCAAACCAATCCTGCGGACGGCACCATGCCGTCCGCCGAGCCGCCGAACGAAGGCGGCGCCATCCCTTCTGCGGCCTGGCAGGCGCGGGTCGGCGGCGCTGTGGTGCTGCTGGCCATTGGCATGGGCTGGGGCGCTAGCCATGTACCCGGTGATGCCGGCTATGGCGGTGTCGGTCCGGGCTTCATCCCCTGGGTCTGCGCCGTGGTGCTGGCCATCTGCGGCCTGTGGCTGATCTGGGAAGCCAGGACCGGCGGCTACCGCCATGCAGCCGATCCGGGCGGACAGGCCAAGGCCGACCTCGGCGCCTTTGTCTGGGTCTCGGCCGGCATGCTGCTGAATGCCGGCCTGATTGAGCACCTGGGTTTCATCCTCAGCTGCACGTTGTGCTACCTGCTGGCTGTGCAGGGCCTGCGCCGCGCGGCCAAACAGACCCACACCTTGTCGGGCCGGGGTCTGTTCAAAGACCTGCTGGTGGGCCTGGCGATTGCCGCGCCGGTGTTCTGGGCCTTTACGCAATTCCTGGCCATCAACCTGCCAGGACTGACGGAAACAGGGTGGCTGTGATGGAACTTTTCAATGCACTGATGGCGGGCTTTGCCACGGCCGTCACTCCCATCAATCTGCTGTGGGCCCTGCTGGGCTGCGCCCTGGGCACGGCCGTGGGCGTGCTGCCCGGTATCGGCCCGGCGGTGGCGGTGGCCATGCTGCTGCCCATCACCGGCAAGGTGGAGATCACGGCCTCGATGATCTTCTTCTCCGGCATCTACTACGGCGCCATGTACGGCGGCTCCACCACCTCCATTCTGCTGAACACGCCGGGCGAGACCGCCAGCATGGTCACGGCCATGGAAGGCAACAAGATGGCCAAGAGTGGCCGCGCCGGCGCGGCGCTGGCCACGGCGGCCATCGGTTCCTTTGTGGCCGGCACGATCGCCACCGTGGTGGTGACCCTGTTCGCCCCGGCCGTGGCCGATTTTGCCGTCAAGCTGGGCCCGCCCGAGTACTTCATGCTGATGGTGCTGGCCTTCACCACCGTGAGCGCGGTGCTGGGCCAGAGCAGTCTGCGCGGCATGACCGCCCTGTTCCTGGGGCTGGCGCTGGGCTGCGTGGGCATGGACCAGATTTCGGGCGCCGCACGCTACACGGCCGGCCGCATGGAGCTGCTGGACGGCATCGACATCGTGCTGGTGGCCGTGGGCCTGTTTGCCGTGGCCGAAGTGCTGTACGCCGCCCTGTATGAAGGCAAGGTGGAGGACTCGCAGAACAAGCTGACGCGGGTGCACATGTCGGCACGCGACTGGAAGCGTTCCTGGCCCGCCTGGATCCGCGGCACCATCATCGGCACGCCCTTTGGCTGTGTGCCGGCCGGTGGCACCGAGATCCCCACGTTCCTGAGCTATGCGATGGAAAAGAAGCTGGCCAAGGGCGAGAACAAGGACGAGTTCGGCAAGCAGGGCGCCATCGAAGGCGTGGCCGGCCCCGAAGCCGCCAACAACGCCACGGTGACCGCCGCGCTGATCCCGCTGCTCACCTTGGGCATTCCCACCAGCAACACCACGGCAGTGCTGCTGGGCGCGTTCCAGAACTACGGCATCAACCCCGGCCCGCAGCTGTTCACCAGCTCGGCAGCGCTGGTGTGGGCACTGATTGCCTCGCTGTACATCGGCAACATCATGCTGCTGGTGCTGAACCTGCCCATGGTGGGGATATGGGTCAAGCTGCTGCGCGTGCCGCGTCCGCAGCTGTACGCCGGCATTCTGATCTTCGCCACCGTGGGTGCCTACGGCATGCGCCAGAGCACGTTCGACCTGTTCCTGCTGTACGGCATCGGCATGCTGGGTGTGCTGATGCGCCGCTTCGACTTCCCCACTGCCCCGGTGGTGGTGGGCATGATCCTGGGCCCGCTGGCCGAAGCGCAGATGCGCAACGCCGTGGCCATTGGCGAAGGCAGTTTCAGCATCTTCCTGCAGCGCCCCATGTCGCTGACGCTGATCGTCATCGTGCTGGCGGTGCTGATCCTGCCGCGTGCGCTCAAGCACTGGGCCGAACGGCGCATGGCCCACCATGCTGCCACCCCCACGGTCTAGCGGGGCACGGCAGTCCACCAAAAGGGAGCGCATGGCGCTCCCTTTTTTCATGTCTGGATAGGCTGGAGCGTGGGCCACCGCGCCAGGCACCCTGGCTGAGAACCTGGTCCTGATCGTGCTGTGCTGTGCTGTGCTGTGCTGTGCCGTGGTGCAGCGCACGCGATGGCAAAGACCCGATCATGGGTGCCAGTGCCAGTGCCAGTGCCAGTGCCAGTGCCAGTGCCAGTGCCAGTGCCAGTGCCAGTACCAGTGCCAGTACCAGTGCCAGTACCAGTGCCAGTGCAGGGAGTGTGGGTTGTCGGGCTGCAGTCGGGCACCCCTCGCCACCACGGCATCATCGGTTGCACACGGCCCAACAAAAAGGGAGCGCATGGCGCTCCCTTTTTTTGGTGCCTGCGCTGGCAGTTGCCAGCGCGGCGTTCAGGCTTCGGCCGTTACCGCTTCCTGGCGCGGCAAGGCGCGTGGGGTGGCGGGTGCCAGGGCGGCCGGAGCCAGTGCTGGGGCCTGCAGGGCAGAGCCCGGCAGCTCCACGGCCTGCGCAGAACTCTGGCTCTGGTCCAGCGTGAACGTGGCCACCACATCGGTCAGCTGGTGGGCCTGCTGGTTCAGGCTGGAGGCGGCGGCGGCGCTTTCCTCCACCAGCGCGGCATTCTGCTGCGTCACCTGGTCCAGCTGGTTCACGGCATCGCTGACCTGGCTGATGCCACGCGCCTGCTCCTGGCTGGCGCTGTTGATCTCGTTGATCAGTGCCGAGACCTGCTGCACCTGCTCCACGATGTCCTGGATGGTGCCGCCGGCGCTGTCCACCAGACGGGCGCCACTGCCGACCTGGTCCACGCTTTGCTGGATCAGGGCCTTGATCTCCTTGGCGGCTTCGGCACTGCGGCCAGCCAGAGAACGTACTTCGCCTGCCACCACGGCAAAGCCACGGCCTTGCTCACCGGCGCGGGCCGCTTCCACGGCCGCGTTCAGCGCCAGGATGTTGGTCTGGAAGGCGATGCCGTCGATCACGCCGATGATGTCGGCAATCTTGCTGGAGCTGGCCGAGATGCTCTGCATGGTGCGGGTCACCTGCTGCATGGCATCGCCGCCCTGGCGCGCCGTGTCGGCGGCGCGCACCGCCAGATGGGAAGCCTGGGCGGCGGCATCGGTGTTGTGGCGCACGGTGGCAGTGAGCTGCTCCATGGACGCTGCCGTCTGCTGCAGGTTGCTGGCCTGGGTCTCGGTGCGTTGCGACAGATCGTTGTTGCCCATGGTGATCTGCGAGGCGCCGGTGGCAATCGATTCGCTGCCCGCACGGATGCGGCCCACCACCTGGGAGAGGTTGCTGTTCATGGTGCGCAGCGCAGACAGCAGGCGGCCCACTTCGTCATTGCCCTGGTGGCTGATGTGGGCCGTCAGGTCACCCCGGGCCACGGTTTCCGCCACCTGCACCGCCTCGTTCAGCGGCTCGATGATGGCGCGGATCAGGCGGCGACCCGTCCACAGGGCCAGTGCAATCGCGGCCAGCAGCACGGCGGCGCTGACAGCCAGCAGACGCTGGTAGTCGGCGTTGGCGTGTTCGTAGGCGGCCTGGGCTTCGGTGGTCTGGATGTCGATCAGCTCGTCAAACGCCTTGGCCAGCGGGGTGACGGTGGGGAACAGCCGGTATTCGATGAAGGCGCTCATGCGCTCCATGTCATAGTTGGTCAGGATGGAGTCCAGCTCCTTGAGGCGCGGCTGGGCCGCTTCCTTCAGGCCCTCGATGCGCTGGATCAGCTCTTTCTCGCTGTCCAGCAAGTCCGTGGCCAGGTAGGCGGCCCACATGCCGTCCATGCGCTGGCGCTGCTCGGCCAGCATCTGCTGGCCATGCTCGGGCAGGATCTGCTGCACATAGACCTTGGTGGCCACTTCGATCAGTTTGACCGAGTAGCTGTCCGCCGCCACCTTGAGCTGCTGCATGGGCAGGACGCGGTCGTTGTAGATGGTGGACAGGCGCTGGTTGGCCACCTGCAACTGCCACATCAACGCCAGGGCGGAGGTCGCAACCAGAACCAGAAGCGAGATCACCAGACGCCACAGGCGGGCGCGGATGCTGACTTGTTTCATACGGAATTCCTGAGGGGGGAGAGGGGGAACGGCTGGCCGGTGCGTGGCGGCGGGTGCTGGCTGGCAAGTCTGTCCAGTCCGTTCGTCAATAGAGCCGGCAAATTCTGTCAGTCAATTCACGAAATGAAACATTTGATCTGTCCCCTGAAAAACACTCCGTGATAGAGAATTCATATGAGGCGGCTTTAAATTCCTTATGAGGCTGTCGATTGATGCTCCTGTTTTTGTAGTTTGCGGGTGCTATGTATTTGTCAGGATGCTGTCAGTATTTTGGCGATGCTGGCGCGAATCGGCGCTATTGGGTGCTGATCGGTGCGAATCCTTGCGCCTCGCTGCGCTTTCGTCCGTCTCTGCGCGCAGAGGACAAGGGTTCGCTCCGGCATAAAAAAACCGCCCGCCTCGCAGCCGAGGGGGCGGTGTGTGCCGGCACGCCCCAGCGGGGCGCGTCTGTCAGTCCGGCATGGAGCAGTGGCCGCCTTGCACGGCCTGGCCGGAACCGGCCGCGATCAGTGGCGCTTCGAAGCGCAGGTCCACGGGCTTGGAATGCTGGTAGTCCCAGGCGATGAAGCCCAGCAGGACCACCCAGAAAGCGGTGCGCAGAATGGTTTTTTGCGTCATGGAGTGGTCCCTTGCTTAGAAGCCGAAGCGGCGGCGGATGCGCAGCCCGAAGATGGTGCCGGCAAACGCCAGCGGCACCCAGATCCAGCCGTGGATGGAGCCGGTGGAAATTCCGGAGAACATGGCGCCCACATTGCAGCCAAAGGCCAGGCGCGAGCTGTAACCCAGCACCAGGCCGGCGGTCAGGGCCACGGCCCACTGCGTGCCGGTCAGCGGCTTGGCAGATGCCGGCTTGCCCGCGCTGACCCACAGTGCGCCGGCCAGAATGCCGATGTTGGTGATGCTGGTCACATCCAGCAGTACCGTCTCCTGCAGGCGCGCGGCATTGCCGGGCTGGCTCCAGAACCAGTTGTGCGCCAGGTCCACCGCGCCGGTGGCGTTGGCCACCTTGGCGGCCCACAGGCCGAAGCCGTAGACCACGCCCCAGGGCTGGCCGGCAATTAGCAGGTTGGCTGTGGCCAGCAGGGCCAGCAGCACGGCGCCCATCACCCACTTGCGCACAAACAGCGGCTTGGGCGCAATGCCCGCCTGCAGGTTGCTGCGCTTGCAGTACAGGCTCACACCGGCTGCTACCAGTGCCAGACCGGCCAGCGTGGCGGCCAGGGCCGCATCCCAGCCCCAGACCGTGACCAGGCCCACGGGCGCGGCGCGGCCCAGGTCCAGCCACCAGCCCAGGTGCAGGCTGCCCAGAAAGCTGCCAATGGCAAACAGCGGCAGGATGGCCGTGTTCATGGGAATGCCCATGCCGGCCTTGTACAGCGTGCCGCTGCCGCAGCCGTCGGCAATCTGCATGCACAGGCCGAACACAAAAGCGCCCACCAGCAGGCTGATGCTGGGCGGGCCCAGGGCGGCGGTCAGTTCCGGAAAATGGCCCAGCAGTGGCATGGCCATGGCGGCCGCCAGCGCCAGCAGCAGCAACTGGCCGAAGACCCCGGAAGGGTCCTTGTCTTCGATCAGCATGCGCCAGCCGGTGGTGAAGCCGAAGCGCTTGCCGGCCAGCACGGCGCCCAGGCCGATGCCCACGGCAAACAGTGCGGCCTGGCGCAGGGACACGGTCCACAGCAGCCAGCCAAGAAAGAGGGCCATCAGAACGGCCAGGGGGAGTCGTTTCATAGAGTGTGGTTCTGGGAATCGGCAGTGCAGGGGCTGAAGCCGTGCACGGCTTCAGCGGGAAGTACGGGCTCAGTTCAGCTTTTTCTGCCACCACTGCTGGGTGGCGCGCAGCAGCTGCTCGCCACGGCCGGGCATGTTCTGCATCGGGGGCATGTCGGGCGACTGCGTCCAGTCCACCATCGATCCGGCGTACAGCTTCACATTCGGCAGGCCGGCCACTTCGCTCAGGCCGAACCAGTCGGTGGCCGCCCAGTGGCCGGTGTTGCAGAACGCCACGGCGTCCTGGCCCTCAGGGTGTTGGATGTGGGCAGCCACTTTCTTGGCCTTGGCGGTCTCCACGAAGGTGGAGGAGCCGGGCACGAACCACTGGTTGAAGTCCAGCTGCACGGCACCGGGCAGGGTGCCGGCCAGCTTGGCGGCGGGCGCCTGGGTCTTGCCCTGGTAGAAGGCATCGGGGCGCGAATCCACCAGCACGGCGTTGCTCAGCTTCACATGCTGCTGCACATCGTCGCGCGTGGCCAGCCAGCGCGCATCGAAAGTGGGTGCATACGTGCTGGGGGCGACCTGCACGGCCGTGGTCGATGTGGGCAGCTTGGCCGCATCCCAGGCCTGCATGCCGCCGTTGACGATGGACAGCTCGGTCAGCCCCAGCGACTTGAGCGTCCAGTAGACCCGGGCCATGGCGCCGAAGTCGGTGGCGTCCTTGCCGGTGGAAACCACCACAGCGTGGGTTTGGGGCGTCAGGCCCAGCGACTGCACCAGTGCCACCAGCTTGGCCTGGTCGGGCAGCTCGCCCGGGTTGCTGGCCGGGCCGCGCCATTTTCCGTAGGGAGCGTTCACTGCGCCCGGAATATGCGCGGCGTCAAAGCCCTTGGGTTCGCGGATGTCGATCACGCGCACTTGCGGGTCTTTCAGCAGGGGCTGCAGCGCAGCCGGTGTCAGCAGGGGCTGGGCGGCTAGGCTCCAGCCGGTGCTGCCCAGGGACAGGGCCAGGGCGATCAGTTTGTGGTTCATGGCATCCGCCGCAGCGCGCGCAGGCAGCTGCGGATGGGAGTGGAAAGAGGCAGATATTGTCCGATCCCTGGGCCCAGGCTTCAACGCACCCTGCGTTTGATGCAGATGCAGCCAGGGCCATTGCGCAGGATCAGGCGGGCGGCGGGAGTGGGCACTTGCGGTGCAGGTCCCCCCGGCCGTGCGGCGCAACGGTGCTGCAACCTTCCCCTGTGGCATGGCCGGGCAGGGGGAGGGACGCGCAGCGCCTCAGCAGGTCATTGCAGGGCCTGGCCCTTGAGCTCGGGGATCAGCCACACCGTGGCCACCATGTCGATCACATACAGCGCCGCCAGCAGCGCAATCGCCACCTGGAAGCCGTAGCCCATGGCCAGCGCACCCACCACCACGGGGCCGAAACCGCCCACGGCACGGCCGATGTTGAACAGCACATTCTGCGCGGTGGCACGGGCTTCCGTGGGATAGGCCTCGCTCATCACGGCGCCGTAGCCGCCCATCATGCCGTTGACGAACAGGCCCAGCACGGCGCCGGCCCACAGCATGGCCGTGGGATCGGACAGCTGGGCGTACAGCACCACCATGACGACGGAGCCCAGCTGGAAGAGCAGAAAGCTGGGCTTGCGGCCGATGCGGTCGGCCAGCTGGCCGAAGACCCAGATGCCGACCATCATCCCGACGATGGTGACGGCCGTCCACATGGCGGACTTGGTCAGGCTGAAACCCAGCTGCTTGGACAGAAAGCTGGGCATCCAGATCATGATGCCGTAGTAGCCAAAGTTCTGGACCGAAGTGAGCACAATCACACCCAGGCTGGTCTTGGTGGTGGCCCTGTCCTTGACCAGCAGCTTGAAGGCGGCAAACCGCTGGCCCTTGGCGGGAGCGGGCTTGCGCACAAAGGCCTCGGGCTCGTGCAGCTTGTTGCGGATCACCCAGGCCACGATGGCCGGAATCACCCCCACCAGGAACATGCCGCGCCAGCCGATCACCGGCAGCAGCAGCGGGGTCAGCAAGGCCGCCGCCAGCACGCCCACCTGCCAGCCCAGGGCCACGTACGACGAGACGCGCGCACGGTGGCGGGCCGGCCAGGCTTCGGCGGCCAGCGCCATGCCGATGCCGAATTCGCCGCCCAGGCCGATGCCGGCGATGGTGCGGTAGATCAGCAGATCCCAGTAGCCCTGGGCCAGGGCGCACAAGCCGGTGAACACTGCGAACAGCATGATGGTCCAGGTCAGCACGCGGATGCGGCCGTAGCGGTCGGACAGTGCGCCAAAGAAGATGCCGCCGGCCACGGCGCCGATCAGCGTCCAGGTGACCAGCGAGCCGGCCTGGCCGGGCGTCAGCTGCAGATCGGCCGAGATGGCGCTGAGCATGAAGCCCAGGATCAGCAGATCGAAACCGTCCATGGCATAGCCAACGGCGGAGCCGGCCAGGGCCTTCCAGCTGTAGCCGTTGATTTCGGTGGGCTGGCCGGTGCCAGCAGGGGAGACTGCGTTCATGGGGTGTCGTTGTCCTTGTGTTGTGGCATGAATGCGTTTCCACCGCCCGCCGCAGCCGCCCGCGCACGGCAAAGCCGGGGCAGGCGCCAATGGACAGGTGGGGAAAGGGCGAGGGGCAGGGGGCGGCGCATGCGCCGCCCTCACAAAAAGCAGCTTCCCCGGACAAGGCCGGGCAGGGTCACAGGGGCGGGGTGGTGGTGGATGACAGGCCACGCAGCGGTGGCGGTCAGCGCGCTGCGGCGCAGGATGTGCACGGACAGGGACCGCCCTGGCCCTGTGCCGGCAGTCCATGGCCGCCTCCCGCGCACACGGGGCACGGGCAAGGCAAGGACTGCGGGCGCGATTCTGGCAGGCCGGGCGTAGCCCTGCAGGCGGCGCAGGCGGCACCGCTACGCCGCAGGAGGACATGCCGCAGCGGGGCTGCGCGCGGCGCCATTCCGTGGCAGTGCACATGCGCACGGCCGTGCCGCGGTGGTGGGCGGCCCTGTGGGCGGCAATGAAAACAGCCCTTGTCCGGTGGGCAAGGGCTGTGGCTTTGGGAGCGGCAGGGCGCGCTAGGCTAGGGTGGTACGGGGCGGGTGCCCCGCGATCGCATCAGGCCTCGGTGGAGGGCTGGGCAGACGACGGTGCCGCGGGGACGGTGGGCGCAGTGGGCGCCGCCTGCGCGGTCTCGGCGGCAGCGCTGTGCTCGGCCGCAGGCGCCGGTGCCGGTTCGGGCGCAGCCGCAGGCTCCTGCACGGGGGCCGTATAGGGCTGGACCGGCCAGCCGGCGGTGTGGCGCAGCGTGAGCGTGCGCAGCGCGTCGATCCAGTGCGGCGTGTCGTTCAGGCAGGGAATGAAGTGGAACTGCTTGCCACCGGCCTGCAGGTAGGCGTGGCGTGCTTCCTGGCCGATTTCTTCCAGCGTCTCGAGGCAGTCGCTGGTGAAACCGGGGCAGATCACGTCCACGCCCTGGATGCCGGCCTGGGCCAGCGCCACCAGCGATGGCTCGGTATAGGGCTCCAGCCACTTGGCCTTGCCAAAGCGGGACTGGAAGGTCACGGTGAAACGTTCCTGCGGCAGCCCCAGGCACTCGGCCAGCAGGCGGGCGGTTTCCAGGCATTCGGACTGGTAGGGGTCACCCAGGTCGCGGGTGCGTTCGGGCACGCCGTGAAAGCTCATCACCAGGTGGCGGCCCATGCCATGGGCCTGCCAGTGCTGCACCACCCGCTGGGCCAGGGCCTGGATATAGCCCGGGTCGTTGTGGTAGCGGTGCACAAAGCGCAGCTCGGGAATGTGGCGCTGCGTCTTGGCCCAGTCGTACACGGCGTCGCAGACGCTGGCCGTCGTGGTGCCGGAGTACTGCGGGTACAGCGGCAGAATCAGAATGCGCGTGGCGCCCTGGGCCTTGAGGGCATCGAGCTGCTTGGCAATCGACGGCTTGCCATAGCGCATGGCAAAGCCCACCAGCACGTCGTAGCCCGCACCCTGCATCCACTCCTGCAGGATCTCGGCCTGGCGGCGCGTCCAGTGCAGCAGGGGAGAGCCCAGCTCCGCATCCCAGACGGTGGCGTACTTGGCGGCCGATTCCTTGGGGCGCTTGCGCAGGATGACCCCGTGCAGGATCAGCTTCCAGACCGGCTTGGGAATTTCCACCACGCGGTCATCGGACAGAAATTCAGCCAGATAGCGTTGCACCGCCGAGGGGGTCGGGGCGTCGGGGGTGCCGAGGTTGCACAGCAGCACGGCCAGGCGTTCGGGCTGTCCTGCGGGCAAGGTGGGTTCAGGTGCAAAGCGTGAGGGCATGCCCCGATTGTGGCAAATCCTGAGGGCCTGTCGGACAAGCTTGTCCCTGCAGCCGGGCAGGAGGCCGGGTCTTGTGACATATGCTGACACATCAGCACGCCTGGAAGCCTCCTGAAGGCCTCCTTGAAGCCTCTTTTGCGGTCTGCGGGGGTGGCCGTTGGTACCCGCGCACCGGCTCCGAGGCTGCAGTATGCTCAGCGGCTATGCTGGACTCTCGACACATTCGCGCCGTCACCCTGGATCTGGACGACACCCTGTGGCCCGTGTGGCCGGCCATTGCCCGCGCCGAAGCCGTGCTGCTGGAATGGTTGGCCACGCATGCGCCGCGCACGGCCGCCATGCTGGGCACCACCGAGGCAGTGCGTGCCATCCGCCTGCAGGTGGAGCGCGAACGCCCCGATCTGCGCCACGACCTCAGCGGTCTGCGCCGCGAATCCATCCGCCAGGCGCTGGGCCATGCCGGCGAAGACACTGCGCTGGCGGAGCCCGCCTTCGATCTGTTCTTTGCCCATCGCCAGAAGGTGGATCTGTACGACGACGCGCTGCCGGCGCTGGAATTCCTGTCCGCACGCTGGCCGGTGATCGCCCTGTCCAACGGCAACGCCAATGTGCACACCATCGGCCTGGGCCGGTATTTCCAGGCCAGCCTGAATGTGGGCAGCACCGGCTTTGCCAAGCCGGACGTGCGCATGTTCCATGCGGCGGCGCAGGCGGCGGGCGTGGCGCCCGAGCAGGTGCTGCACGTCGGCGACGACGCCCACCTGGACGCCATGGGTGCCCTGGGTGCGGGTATGCACGCGGTCTGGCTCAATCGCAAGGGCGTAGACTGGCCTGCACAGGGGCCGGCCCCCCACGCCACGGTGGACAGCCTGCACAGCTTGTGCCGCTTGCTGGAACAGGGCAGCTAACACCCGTTCCCCGCCGTGCGTGGGTCCGGGCGGCCTCTGTGGTGTGCCACTCCACAGGAACAATGCCTATGCCCGGTATCCTGACACCCACTGCCACCGTGGACCTGCCCACGGTGCGCTCCATCAGCATGCTCACCCCGCTGGAATGGCTGGCGCTGGGCTGGAAAGACATCTGTCGCGCGCCCTGGCTCAGCCTGGCACATGGCGTTTTCTTGACTTTGGTCGGGTTGGCCATTTTGGCGCTGGGGCACAATCGCTTCTGGTTGATGGCCGGGGCGCTGTCCGGTTTCCTGATCGTGGGGCCGGTGGTCGCCACCAGCCTGTATGCCATCAGCCGTGCGCTGGAGCGCGGGGAAGCCGTGTCCTGGCAGACGGCGCGCAGCACCTGGTCGCGCTGGCAAAGCGGGCGGGGCAGCCAGGCCGGAGGCTACTGGTGCCTGGTCCGCTTCGGCCTGCTGCTGGCGCTGGCGGCTACGGGCTGGGTGGTGGTGTCGGCTTCGCTGATCACGGTGCTCTCGCCGGTGCGCATTGCCACGCCGATGGACTTTCTGCAGCAGGTAGTGCTGGCGCCCGACGGCCGCTTGTTCACCCTGTGGCTGGGCCTGGGCAGCGTGCTGGCAGCGCCGATCTTTGCGTCCAGCGTGGTGGCCATGCCGCTGCTGCTGGACCGGCGCATCGGCGTGTTCCAGGCGGTGCTGACCAGCTGGCTGGTGGTGGTGGAAAACCCGGTCGCCATGGCGTGGTGGGCGGGTCTGATTTTGTTGTTTACCCTGTTGGGGCTGGGATCGCTGCTGATCGGACTGGTGCTGGTCATGCCGATGCTGGGACATGCCAGCTGGCATGCCTACCGCGCTCTGGTGGACGCCTCCGCGTTTGAAGCACGCGGGCCGTCAGCCGCCGAGGAGGAGGGCCGCAGCAGGGGTTTGTAGAAGAAGAACGTTGTGATCTTTGGCTATACGGAAGAGCAGCTGGCGCATTTTTTCCTCACCTACGGGGTGGGCGCCTTCATCGCCTTCATGGTGTTCATCATCTGGAAACTGGCGCGCGACTCCAAGGCGGGCAAGTTCGGCACGTTCGTGATCTTTCTGGGCCTGGGCGTGGGCTTTGTCGGCTACCTGGCCAAGATCGTCATCCAGTGGTGGATGGAACGCTGACGCTGAAACGGCCGCCTCCGCCGCTGGCCGTGCTCCCCGGCAATGCCCAGCCCGGCGCCGAGCGCCTCTGATTCCCCGGTTTCCTTGCATGGCGCCCTCCCCACCTGCTACCGGCAAGGAGAGAGAGCGCCAGCGTCATCTCAGTCCGGCTTGACCTGGGCGCGCAGCAGCACCTGTTTCCAGCGGGCCTGCTCGGTGGCGATGAAGCGGGCAAACTCGGCGGGGGAGCTGCCAATCGGATCGGCGGCATCGCCCTGCAGGCGCTTGAGCGCATCGGGTGCCTGCACGGCCTTTTTGCATTCGGCGGCCAGGCGCTCCACATGGCCGGCCTGCAGGTTGGCCGGTGCCAGCATGCCGTACCACTGCGTCATCTCGAAACCGGGAAAGCCTTGCTCGGCCACGGTGGGTACATCGGGCAGCTGGGCCAGGCGCTTGGTCGAACCGGTGGCAATGCAACGCACCTTGCCGCTCTTGATGAAGGGCAGCAGGGCCGACGCGCCCACCGACGCCGCATCCAGTCGGCCGGACAGCAGGTCGGTCATCATCGGGCCGGTGCCTTTGTAGGGTACATGCAGCATGAACAGATTGGCGGTCATCTTCAGGTACTCGAACGCCAGATGGCCGGCGCTGCCGTTGCCGGCCGAGCCATAGCTGAACTTGCCCGGGTTGGCGCGCACATAGGCCACGAACTCCTTCAGGTTTTTGGCCGGCACATCCGGATGCACCACGTACAGGCTGGGCACCTTGGCCAGCAGGCTGACGGGCTGGAAGTCCTTGTTCGGGTCGTAGGGCAGCTTGGGAAAGATGTAGGGGTTCACGGCCAGCGTGCCAATGTGACCCAGGACCACGGTGTGCTGGTCATCGGCGCGGGCTACTTCCTGCATGGCAATGTTGCCGGCGGCGCCGGGCTTGTTTTCCACATACACGCTCTGGCCCAGGCTCTTGCTCAGCTCGGCGGCGGTGGAGCGGGCCACGATTTCCGAGCTGCCGCCCGGCGCGAACGGCACCACGAAACGGATGGACTTGGTCGGCCAGTTGGCCTGGGCATGCAGGCCGGGCAAGGTGGTGGCCAGACCCAGGGCGCTGCCGCTTTGCAGCAACTGGCGGCGGGTGAGGGACGGGGTGGTGGGCAAGGTGGGCAGCAAGGCCATGGGGGCAGTCTCCAGCAAAGCGCCGCATCCGGGCGCGCACCGCCGATCTTGGCGCGGAAAGCTGTCAATCCGCTGTGCCGGCAGATCGGGAGATACCCGGTGCTGCAGTGCAACGCAGGCTGAACTCCCGCGCCCGCTCGCAAGCTCAGAAAGCCTGGGCCACTTCCAGTCCGCTGCGCACAGCACCTTCCAGCGTCGCAGGGTAGGGGCCTTCCACATAATCGCCGCAGGCCCACAGGAGCGGCGCTACATGGGCCGCAGGGCGCTGCACATCGGGTGTGCAGGCAAACGTGGCGCGCTTTTCCACCACGGTGCGCAGTGCTTCCAGGCCCGGCAGACCCAGTTGTTGGCGCGCCTGCGCCAGGGTCTGGGCCTGCAGCGTGACGCGGTCCACCGGCAGCGCGTCGCTGGCGCTGATGACCAGGGCCATCAGTCCCGCCGGCCCGCCCAGTTGCCCCCGGTCGAAGGCGAACTGGGCCGGGGCCCCGGGCCCGCTGCGCAGCGCCACCATGGGCGCCGGCAGGCCGCTGCCGGCGGGGCATTGGGCATAGACCGTGGCAATGGCAGTGTGCGGCAGGGCGTCGGCCAGGCCGGCCCAGTGCTCGCAGACGCTGCGGGTGTCGTGCAAGGCGGATGCAGCGGTCAGCGCCAGGCGGGCGGCTTCGGCGCTGGTGGTGGCCAGCAGCACGCCGTCAAACGCCTCGCCGTCCACCTGCCAGCCGCTTTGGGCATCGCGCCCCCGGGGCTGCAGGCTGTGCACGCGCTGGCCCAGGTGCAAGGTGGCGCCCTGCGCTATCAGCCACCGGGCGGCGGTGGTGGGGAACAGCGTGCCCAGGTCGGTGCGCGCCAGCAGCAGGTTCGAGCCGCCCCGGCCGGCAAACAGGCTGTCGTGCAGCACGCGCAGAAACACCACACCGCTGGCCTGCGCAGCCGGCAGGTTCAGCGCCGAAATGCACAGCGGATCGATGAAGTCCTGCAGCAGCCGCTGGGGCAGGCCCTGGCACAGGTCGGCCACGGTGGCATGGGCGTTGCAGCGGAAATGGCTGCGCTTCCAGTGCGCAGCGCGTGCCAGCAGGGCGTATTTGTCGCGCCATGACCAGCCCCGGGCGCGGGCAATGCCCAGGGCCGTGTCCCAGGGCGGGGGCAGATCGGGCAGTTGCAGGCCGTGGCCATGGGCATCGCGCAGGTCCAGCGGCAGGCGCAGCAGGGACTGCTCCACATCGACCCCCACGGTGCGCATCAGCGCCAGGCTGTCGGTGTAGGCCCCAATCAGGATGTGCTGGCCGTTGTCCACAGTCAGCGGCTGGCCTTGCAGGTCCTGCACCACCAGGGCGCGGGCCCGGCCGCCCCAGTGGCGGGCGGTCTCCCACAGGCTCACCTGATGGCCGCGCTGTACCAGCGATACGGCGGCGGCCATGCCGGCCCAGCCACCGCCGACCACGGCGATACGCCGGGGCGCCGTGTGCAGGGAATGGGGGGCGGGCGCAGCGGCCACGGGTGCGGCCACCGGCTTACATGCGGCCCAGGGCCTGCATCTTCCAGGCCAGCCACAGCTTGCGCAGCGGTGTCAGTGCAATGCGCTGGTGCAGCACCTGGAAGTTGTCCGCCTCGATCTCGCGCAGCAGCGTGCGGTAGATGCTGGCCATCATCAGGCCGGGCTTCTGCGCACGGCGGTCGGCATCGGGCAGCAGCGCAAAGGCTTCGTCGTACAGCTGGTGGGCGCGGGCCGCCTGAAAGCGCATCAGTGCGGTGAAGCGGTCGGAATACTCGCGCTTGGTGATCTCGTGCGCCTTCACATCGAACTGCTGCAGCTCGCTGATGGGCAGGTAGATGCGGCCGCGCAGCGCGTCCTCGCCCACGTCACGGATGATGTTGGTCAGCTGGAAGGCCAGGCCCAGCTTGTGCGCGTACTGGGTGGTGGCGTCGCTGGTCTGGCCGAAGATGCGTGCCGCCACCTCGCCCACGACGCCGGCCACCAGGTGGCAGTAGCGCTGCAGGCCGGGGTAGTCCAGGTAGCGGGTCTGCTCCAGGTCCATCTCGCAGCCTTCGATCACGGCCAGCAGGTGGCGTGGCTCGATGCCGAACTCCTGGACATGCGGCATCAGCGCCTGCATGGTGGGGTGGCTGGGCTGGCCGGCAAAGGCCTGGGCCACTTCCTTGCGCCACCAGGCGAGCTTGGTCGCAGCGACACCGGCATCGTGCACCTCGTCCACCACATCGTCCACCTCGCGGCAAAAGCCATAGAACGCCGTGATGGCGGCGCGGCGCGGCGCCGGCAGAAACATGAAGGCGTAGTAGAAGCTGCTTCCCGAGGAAGCGGCTTTTTGCTGGACGTACTGTTCCGGTGTCATAGGGGCGGCATTGTCCCATGCCCGGATGGCATTGCCGTTGGGCGGCCAAAGCTTTCGTCGCTTGATGTGCATCAAGCGGGCTGCAGATGCTGTGTGCAGGCCCTAGGGAAAGCGCGGAAGACCTCCTAGGATGCCCTGATAGCAACAAGTTGATACAGGGAACGATCCGCATGTGGAGCTTCAATGCATTGAAGTTGACCCAACGCTACACCTTGGTGTTTGTGGCTTATTGGGTTTCATTGATTGCCGTGATTGGCATGAGTTGGTTTGGATTGCTGTCCGCCCGCGACAGCCTGCGCAATCTGCACGACCAGTCGCTGCAGCGCATCTTGCTGGCCGATGCCATGACCGAAAGCGCGCTGCAAAGCCGTGCGCAGCTGCTGCTGGCCTACCAGCATGCCCCCGACAGCCCGCTGGCCGCCCTGCACGACCACCCGGTGAGTGCCCACCTGGACACGGTGCGCGAAAGCCTGGAGCGCGGCGCCACGGTGCAAAAGGAGTTGCGTGCGCTGACCGATGACCCCCAGGACCTGGCCATGCTGGACGAGGTGGTGAAGGTTGACCAGGCCTGGTCCGCCCAACTGACCGACTACGTGCGCAGCATGGGCGCCGGGGATTTCTCGCCCGACCTGATGGCCCGCTTCCTGGCCACCGGCCGCGAGCAGGGCGAGATGCTGGTGGGCCTGGTGGGGGCCTTCAAGGGCCTGCAGGTGAGCAAGGCCGATATCGCCTACCAGGAAGCCGAGCAGCACTACCACGTAGGCATTCTGGTGTTCATCGCCGCCATCGTGCTGGGGGGCGTGCCGGCCACGCTGCTGTCGATATCGCTGCTGCGCCGCATGCGCCAGGGCTTCCAGCAGGCCCAGGCTTCGGCACAGTCCATTGCCAAGGGGGATCTGTCGCAGCAGGTGCGTGCCAGCGGCAAGGATGAAATCTCCGACCTGCTGGGCCACATGGAAGACATGCGCGCCCACCTGCACCAGATCATTGCCCAGGTGCGTAGCGGGGCCGACGCCATTGCCGGCGCATCCACCCAGGTGGCGGCCGGCACCCAGGACCTGTCCAGCCGCACCGAGCAGCAGGCCGCCTCGCTGGAGCAGACGGCGGCGGCCACCGAGCAGCTGTCCAGTACCGTGCAGCACAACGCCGACAGCGCCGTGCGTGCCAGCGAACTGGCCTCCACCGCCACCGACGTGGCCCAGCGCGGCGGCGCCATGGTGGGCCAGGTGGTGCAGACCATGGAGGACATCAACACCTCCTCGCGCAAGATCGAGGACATCATTGCCGTGATCGACGGCATCGCCTTCCAGACCAACATCCTGGCGCTGAATGCCGCGGTGGAAGCCGCCCGTGCGGGCGAGCAGGGCCGGGGCTTTGCGGTGGTGGCCGGCGAAGTGCGGTCGCTGGCCGGGCGCAGCGCCGAAGCGGCCAAGGAAGTGAAGACGCTGATCACCGCCTCGGTGGACCGGGTGCGTGTGGGCAGCGAGCAGGTGCACCGCACCGGCGCCACCATGCAGGACATCGTCAGCGGCATCCAGCGCGTGGCCGACATCGTGGGCGAGATCGCCGAAGCCAGCCGCGAACAATCGCGCGGGCTGGAACAGATCAACCTGGCCGTGGCCAATCTGGACGATGTGACGCAGCAGAACGCGGCGCTGGTTGAAGAGACATCGGCTGCGTCTTCTTCGCTGCAGGAGCAGGCGCGCCAGCTGGCCGGCATGGCCGCCAAGTTCGTGCTGCAAGGCGGCGCGGTGGGCTATGCTCGCCCGGCAGTAGATGCCGGCCCGCGCGGCCCGGCCAGTCTGGGCGGTGGTGGTGGCGGTCAGTCGGTGGCAGCCCCGCGCAGCCAGCCCCAGCCCCAGCCGCGGGCGGCGGCGCCGTCTTCCGCCAAGGCGCCGGCGGCCCTGGTGTAAGGGCTGCGGCAAGCTCCCTCCAGCCCCGCCCTGTGCGGGGCTTTTTTGCGGCTTTCGGCGCTCAGGCAGCGCCGGTCGTACAAAAAAAGAAGCCCCAGCGCCCCGCAAAGCCTGCAGGGCAGGGACAATCCGCGCTTTCTTTGCAGGGGCCGCAGTCGACGGCCAACACGATGGCAAATATGGCACGCAACAAAAACGAATGGGCCAACAAGGTGCTGATGCTGGTGCGCTCCGGCAACACCGACGCCGCGGTGGCGCAGATCAAGGTGGCGCCCACGGTGGGCGATGTCACGCGGCTGCAGGCCCTGCTGGAGCAGCTGCCGTCCACGCCCGCCTTGCGCCAGCTGCAGCAGTTTGTGGAAGAAGAGCGCGCCATGCTGGCCGCGCCGCGCCTGCACCGCGCACCCTGAACAGACGGGCCTGGCCCGGCCCGGCTTCAGTCCCGCTTCAGCACTCGACCACGTTGACGGCCAGGCCGCCGCGTGACGTTTCCTTGTACTTGGTCTTCATGTCGGCGCCGGTCTGCACCATGGTGCGAATCACCTGGTCCAGCGACACAAAGTGCGTGCCATTGCCCAGCAGCGCAATGCGTGCGGCGTTGATGGCTTTCACGGCGCCCATGGCATTGCGCTCGATGCAGGGAATCTGCACCTGGCCGCCCACCGGGTCGCAGGTCATGCCCAGGTTGTGCTCCATGCCGATCTCGGCCGCGTTCTCCACCTGGGCCGGCGTGCCGCCCAGCACCGTGGCCAGGCCGGCCGCGGCCATGGAGCAGGCCACACCCACTTCCCCCTGGCAGCCCACTTCGGCGCCCGATAGCGAGGCGTTGAGCTTGTAGATGGCACCAATGGCACCGGCCGCCAGCAGAAAGCGGCGCACCCCGGCGGCATCGGCCCCGGGGATGAAGCGCTGGTAGTAGCGCAGCACGGCCGGTATCACGCCTGCCGCCCCGTTGGTGGGGGCGGTCACCACGCGGCCGCCGGCCGCGTTCTCTTCGTTGACGGCCATGGCATACAGATTCACCCAGTCCATGGCAGCCAGCGGATCCGGCGGTCGCTCGCCGGCCTGGGTCTTGAGGTGGGCCATCAGCGCCCCGGCGCGCCGGGGCAGGCGCAGCGGGCCGGGCAGCAGGCCGCTGGTGGCACAGCCGCGCACGATGGCACCGTCCATCACCTGCCAGATGCGGTCCAGCCCCTCGGTCACGGCAGATGGTTCGCGCTGGGCGCATTCATTGGCCCAGGCCAGCGCATCGATGGACAGGCCGTGCGCCTGGCAGATGCTGAGCAGCTGGCTGGCAGTGCGGTAGGTGTAGGGTACGGCGGCGTCGGGCTGTGCCAGCGGCGGGCCGGGCGGGGTGCCCACGCGCAGGCCGGCTTCATCTTCCACAAAGCCGCCGCCCACCGAGTAGTAGGTGGCTTCATGCAGCAAGCCGCCGGCCGCATCGTGCGCGGCCAGGCGCATGGCATTCGGGTGGCGCGGCAGGCTTTTGCGGCGCAGCAGCATCTGGCGCTGGGTAGTGAAGCGCGTGGGGTGCGATCCCAGCAGCGGCAGCTGGCCGCTGGCGTGGACCTGATGCAGCAGCTGCTGGGCGGCTTCGGGGGGCACATTGTCGGGGCTGTGGCCGGCCAGACCCAGCAGCACGGCGGTGTCGGTGGCGTGGCCGATGCCGGTGGCCGCCAGCGAACCGAACAGCTCCACCGTCACGCTGGCGGTCTGCTGCAACTGGCTGCGGGCGGGCAGCGCCTGGACAAAGTGCTGGGCCGCCACCATGGGCCCCACGGTGTGGGAACTGGACGGGCCGATGCCGATCTTGAACAGGTCGAACACGCTGACATGCATAACGAAAAAAACTCCTTGTCCCGGCATGGTACGCATGGCCGGGTGCGGGCGTGGGCAGGGCCGCGCCAGGGGGAGGGATGTGCGGGGGCTTTGGGCCCGGTGCGGGTGCGCAGCCGGGCTTACATCGCCAGCGCCCGCCACAGCATGCGCGGCAGGTCGGCCTTGCCCACGGTGGGGCGCTGCAGCAGGCTGTCGCCCTGCAGGGCGTCCACCTTGTCCAGGATGCGCAGCCCGCCTTGCACCACCAGGCGCAGCTCCCAGCCGATGCGCCCCGGCAGGCG
This sequence comes from Comamonas terrigena NBRC 13299, assembly GCF_006740045.1. NCBI lineage: Bacteria > Pseudomonadati > Pseudomonadota > Betaproteobacteria > Burkholderiales > Comamonadaceae > Comamonas > Comamonas terrigena. Next base: position 3,257,405 of record NZ_AP019749.1, on the reverse strand, counting down.
GTGGACCAGCGGCGCACCGGACACCATCAGCTGGCGGGCCCAGGCAGCGCAGTCCATGACCAGCGCACGGCTGGCGGCCGTGGTGTGCGGCTGCAGCAATTCAGTGCGGGCCACGCCCCAGCGCGCCAGGTCGGCGTCTGTGAGGTAGTGGCGCCCGCGTGGCAGGTCCACGCTCAGGTCTTGCCAGAAGTTGATCAGCTGCAGCGCGCTGCAGATGGCATCGCTTTGCTGCAGGCTGCGCGCATCGTCCACGCCATACAGGTGCAGCAGCAGCCGGCCCACGGGGTTGGCCGAACGGCGGCAGTAGTCCAGCAACTGGTCGCGGTCGGCATAGGTGGCGGCGCGGGCCGTCACGTCCACATCCTGCACAAAGGCGCTGAGCAGATCGTCCATCAGCGCCACGGGCAGGCCATGCTGCGCGGTGGCATGGCGCAGCGGGCCAAACACCGCCGCCCAGCGCGGGTCGGGTGTGCCGCCGGCGGCCATGGCGTGCAGTTCCTGGCGGTAGGCGGCCAGATCGGCCAGGCGCTGGGCCGGGCTGGCGTCGCCCTCATCGGCCAGGTCGTCGGCGGTGCGTGCAAAGCCATACAGCGCGGCGATCGGCGGGCGCAGCGCAGGCGGGCACAGGATGGAGGCGACCGGAAAATTCTCGTAATGGGTGACCGGTGCGGCCGAGGTGGGAGCGGGTGGGGAGGTAGGCACTTGGTCATTGTCGCCTGCCACCAGTTAATATGCCGGGTAATTAATAACCGGTTAGTCAGTAATTTTTCGGGTGGGAAATCCCATGAAGTCTTCTGCTGTGGTGCGCATGCCTGTGTCTGGTGTGCTGGTGGGTGTGGTGGCGGCGCTGTCGCTGGTGGGCTGTTCGCCCAAGCCGGCGGCCGAGGAGCCGGTCCGTGCGGTCAAGCTGGTCACCGTGGGCAGTTCGCAGGCCACGGCGGTGCTGGAATATTCCGGTGAGGTACGCGCCCGCATCGAATCGCGCCTGGGCTTCCGTGTCGCCGGCAAGCTGGTGCAGCGCCAGGTGGATGTGGGCCAGCATGTGCAGCCCGGTCAGGTGCTGGCCCAGCTGGACGGCAACGACTACGCCCTGGCCGCGCAGGCCGCCCAGGCCCAGGTGGCGGCTGCCACCACGCAGCGCGATCTGGCGGCGGCCGACTTTGCCCGCTACCAGGCGCTGAAGGACAAGAACTTCATCAGCGGCGCCGAGCTGGACCGCCGCTCCGCCACGCTGAAATCCGCCCAGGCCCAGCTGGACCAGGCCAAGGCCAACGCCAGCTCCCAATCCAACCAGAGCGGCTACACCCGCCTGCTGGCCGATGTGGCCGGCATCGTCACGGCCGTGGACGCCGAGCCCGGCCAGGTGGTGTCCGCCGGCGCCCCGGTGGTGCGTATCGCCCAGGACGGCGAGCGCGATGTGGTGTTTGCCGTGCCCGAGGACAAGCGCAGCCTGGTGCGCATCGGCCAGGCCGTGCAGGTGCGCCCCTGGGCGGATGGTGAAGCCCTGCTGCAAGGCAAGGTGCGCGAGGTGGCGGCCAGTGCCGACCCGGTGACGCGCACCTACACCGTGAAGGTGGCGCTGGCCGGGGGCAATGTGCCGCCGCTGGGCGCCACCGTGCATGTGCTGCCCGAAGGCATGGGCCCCGCCGGGCTGGACGTGATCAAGCTGCCCACCGCCGCGGTGCGCGAGCTGGGCGGGCAGTCGGCGGTGTGGGTCTACGACCCGCAGACCAAGGCGGTGACCAGCCGCAAGGTGACCGTGGCCACGGCCGACGGCAACGACGCCGTGATTGCCGAGGGCCTGACACCCGGCATGCAGGTGGTGGCGGCCGGCGTGCATGTGCTGAGCGAAGGCCAGCAGGTGACGGTCTACCAGGACAAATACGCGCCCAAGCCGGCGGCAGAGCAGCCGACCGCACCCGCTACAGCGGCCATACCCGCCAAGGCGGACGGCAAGCCGGCCGCAGCAGCGCAATAAGGGCGGGGACCGACCATGGCACGCCAAGAACCGAAAGCCGGCTTCAACCTCTCGCGCTGGGCGCTGGAGCACATTCCGCTCACGCGCTATCTGCTGATCGTCATCCTGCTGCTGGGGGGAATCGCCTACTTCCAGCTGGGGCAGGACGAGGACCCCCCGTTCACCTTCCGCGCCATGGTGATCCGCACCTACTGGCCCGGCGCCACGGCCCAGCAGGTGGCCGAGCAGGTCACCGACAAGATCGAGCGCGCGCTGCAGGAAGTGCCGTACGCCGACAAGATCCGCAGCTATTCCAAGCCCGGGGAGTCGCAGGTCATCTTCCAGGTCAAGGACAACTCCCGCCCCGCCGACGTGCCCCAGCTCTGGTACACGGTGCGCAAGAAGATCGGCGACATGAAATACACCTTGCCGCAGGGCGTGCAAGGGCCGTTCTTCAATGACGAGTTCGGCGATGTGTATGGCGTGATCTACGCGCTGCAGGGCGATGGCTTCAGCTATGCCGAGCTCAAGACCGTGGCCGACGACGTGCGCCAGCAGCTGCTGCGCGTGGGGGATGTGGCCAAGGTGGAGCTGTTTGGCGCGCAGGACGAAAAGCTGTTTGTGCAGTTGTCGCAGCAGCGCCTGGCCCAGCTGGGGCTGGACATGAACCAGGTGCTCAGCCAGCTCAGCCAGCAGAACGCGGTGGAAGGCACGGGCGTGCTGCAGACGCCCAGCGAGCAGATCCAGGTGCGCGTGGGCGGCCAGTTCACGGCGCTGGAGGATTTGCGCGCCATGCCCATCCGCGGGGCCTCCGGCGCGCAGCTGCGCCTGGGCGACATCGCCGAAATCACCCGCGGCTATGTGGATCCGCCCAGCACCAAGGTGCGTTTCCAGGGGCAGGAGACCATCGCGCTGGGCATTTCCATGGCCAAGGGCGGGGACATCATCCGCTTGGGCAAGAACCTGCACGCGGCGGTCGAACACCTGGGCACCGCGCTGCCGGCAGGCATGCAGCTGGTGAATGTGCAGGACCAGCCCAAGGCAGTGGCCGATTCGGTCAACGAATTCATCAAGGTGCTGATCGAGGCCGTGGTGGTGGTGCTGGCCGTGAGCTTTGTCAGCCTGGGCCTGCACAAGCGCGCCCAGGCCACCGTGTGGTGGAAGCGCTGGTACATCGACCCGCGCCCCGGCCTGGTGGTGGGGGTGACGATTCCGCTGGTGCTGGCCGCTACCTTCCTGGTCATGTGGTACTGGGGCGTGGGGCTGCACAAGATCTCGCTGGGCTCACTGATCATCGCCCTGGGGCTGCTGGTGGACGACGCCATCATTGCGGTGGAGATGATGGTGCGCAAGATGGAAGAGGGCTACGACAAGCTGCGCTCGGCCACCTTCGCCTATGAAATTACCGCCAAGCCCATGCTGACCGGTACCTTGATCACGGCGGCCGGCTTTCTGCCCATCGGCATGGCCAAGTCCATGACGGGGGAATACACCTTCGCCATCTTTGCCGTGACGGTGGTGGCGCTGGTGCTCAGCTGGTTCGCATCGGTCTACTTCGTGCCCTATCTGGGCACGCTGTTCCTGAAGGAGCCCAAGCACGAAGACCACCCGGGCATCACCGCCGACCCGCACGAGGTGTTTGACAGCCCGTTCTACAACCGTTTCCGCAAGACCGTGTACTGGTGCGTGGAACACCGCTGGCTGACCATCGGCGCCACGGCCCTGGTGTTTGCGTTGGGCATCGTCGGCATGACCAGGGTGCAGCAGCAGTTCTTCCCGGACTCCAATCGCCCGGAAATCCTGGTGGACGCTTGGTTCCCCGAAGGCACGGCCTATGCCGCCAACGAGGCCGTGGTCAAGCGCATGGAGCAGCGCTTCATGCAGCTGCAGGGGGTGGAGAGCGTCACCGTCTGGGTGGGCTCGGGCGTGCCGCGCTTTTACCTGCCGCTGGACCAGGTGTTCCCGCAGACCAACGTCTCGCAGTTCATCGTGCTGGCCAAGGACCTGAAGCTGCGCGACCGGCTGATGCAGGAATTCCCGGCGCTGCTGGCCCAGGAATTCCCCGAGGCGCGCGGTCGCGTCAAGCTGCTGCCCAGCGGGCCACCGGTGCCGTATCCGGTGCAGTTCCGCGTGATCGGCACCGACCCGGTCCAGCTGCGCCACTACGCCGATGCGGTCAAGGACGTCATGCACGCCAACGCCGACATGCGGGGCGTGAACGACAACTGGAACGAATCCGTGAAGGTGATGCGCCTGGAAGTGGACCAGGACAAGGCGCGCGCACTGGGCGTGAGCAGCCAGTCGATTGCCCAGGCCGCCAAGATCTGGTTCAGCGGCTCCACCATCGGGCAGTACCGCGAAGGCGATAAGCTGATCGACATCCTGCTGCGCGTGCCGGAGCACGAGCGCGATGCGATTTCCGATGTGGCCAACGCCTACCTCCCCACGGCCAGCGGCAAATCCATTCCGCTGACCCAGATCGCCAAGCCCGCCATGGCCTGGGAGCCGGGCGTGCTGTGGCGTGAAGGGCGCAACTACGCCATCACCGTGCAGGGCGATGTGCGCGAAGGCCTGCAGGGCGCCACCGTAACCAACGCCTTGCTGCCCGAGCTGCGCAAGCTGGAAGCGCAGTGGCACGCCCAGGGCGCGCTGGACTACCGCATCGAAGTGGCGGGCGCGGTGGAGGAAAGCTCCAAGGGCTCGTCCTCGATCGCGGCCGGCGTGCCGGTGATGCTGTTCCTCACCTTCACGCTGCTGATGCTGCAGCTGCACAGTTTCAGCCGCGCCATGCTGGTCTTCCTGACCGGTCCGCTGGGCATTGCCGGCGTGGCCGCCGCGCTGCTGCTGCTGAACCGGCCTTTCGGTTTTGTGGCCCTGCTGGGCGTGATTGCGCTGATGGGCATGATCCAGCGCAACTCGGTGATCCTGATCGATCAGATCGAGCTGGACCGCGCCCGGGGCGTGCCTGCCTGGGATGCCATCGTGGAAGCGGCGGTGCGCCGTCTGCGCCCCATCGTGCTGACGGCGGCTGCCGCCGTGCTGGCCATGATTCCGCTGTCGCGCAGCGTGTTCTGGGGGCCTATGGCCGTGGCCATCATGGGCGGTCTGGTGGTCGCCACGGTGCTGACCCTGCTGGCGCTGCCCGCCATGTACGCGGCCTGGTTCCGTGTGCGCAAGCCCGAGGTGGAACACGGTGCATAAATTTGGCGCAGGGAAGGCCAAAAAATACATGGTGGCTTGCGATTCCACGCTAAAATCCAGGGTTGACCCCTAACGCAAAGCCGGTAGTCCCCTGCCGGCTTTGTAGTTGGAGAGACCGCGCGGGTGGCGAAATTGGTAGACGCACCAGGTTTAGGTCCTGACGGTGGCAACACCGTGCCGGTTCGAGTCCGGCTCCGCGCACCACGAACAAAAACCGCTTGATCCAAGCGAACCCTGCAAAAGCCCGTTTTCTCCTTTGAAAACGGGCTTTTTTCTTGCCCATTTTGTCGTAAGCCAACCTACCGAATCCGGCGCAAAATTGCGCAAAACTACATCCTCATCCCGCGTCGTTCCCGTCTGGAATCCCGCGCGGGATTTCAGTCGGACGAAGGAGGGGTATGGCTTACCTGAGAAAAGTGAAGAACGGCTGGCGCGCTGAGGTGGAGCGTGCGGGCATTCGCAAGACGGCTACGCGGGCCACGAAGGCTGAGGCTCAGGCCTGGGCGGTGGCCGAAGAGGCAGCCATCTTGGCCGGCGCCCGCGGTGACTATCCGCAGCGCACGTTGGCCGAGGCTGTGGAGCGTTACCGCAAGGAAGTGACCGACAAGAAGCCGGCCAGCACTGCACGGGCAGACAACCTGCGCTTTGACGCCTGGTTGCGCGACTTTCCAGAGCTGGCGAACAAGGTGTTCCACCAGATCACTGGCGACGACCTGGCCAAGTGGCGGGATGCCCGGTTGCAGCAAGTCACCGGCGCCAGTGTGCTGCGCCAGGCCCAACAGTTCCGGCCCATCTGGACGCTGGCCATCAAGCAGTGGAAGTGGGCAGGCAGCAGCCCTTGGAAGGAAATCACGCTGCCAGCGCCGTCGTATGCCCGTCGGCGGGTCAGCCGTTGGATGGAGATTCGCCGCATCTTGCGATCTGCTGGAGTTTCGTTGCGCGTGGCACCTACGACTGCGATGCAGGAGACAGGTTGGGCGCTGATGATTTCACTGCACACCGCTATGCGCAGTGGTGAAATTTTGAAGCTGTCGCGCAGCACGGCAGACCTGCGCCGCAAGGTCTATGAGCTGCCGCACCACAAGACCGAAGCCACCGTGGGTGCCCGCCGCGTTCCTCTCACCAGCCGCGCTGTGCGCCTGCTGCGCGTGCTGGAGGCCCAGGCCGCGCAAGAAGGGCGGGACCGCTATTTCACTATCACCGATGCCAGCCGGGATGCTCTGTATCGCAAGCTACGCGACCGCACCATGGTGGAAGGGCTGCGCTTTCACGACCTGCGCGCCACGTCGCTGACATTGCTCAGCAAACGAGTGGATGTAATGACGCTGGCCCGCATCAGCGGGCACGTCAACATCAATGAGTTGTTCAATACGTACTACCGTGAAAGTGCAGAGGATATTGCCGCACGTATCTGAGAATTCAGTTTGTAGCTGCAATCTCCACCATTTTTTCTTTCCAAGTGTCGAATGGAATTACATAGTGGTAGCGTGACTCAATAGCGCGATAACTATCACGATGCTGAGCAATAACCGCTACTTGTTGATCAGCATCTCCTTCATTCAAGATCGTATAGCCTTTTACGAAGTTGTCACCATGCGGGCAACCATCAGATTCAAAAATCCCTCGCTTTTTGGTCCAAATATTCCCTCTGCTCATCCAGCTAAAAATCTTGTTAATTTGAGGATTGGTGATTTCCTTCTCATAATTCAGTCGCTTTTGAAATTCTTGGTTGCGAAGTGAATTAATGTCTTTTTTCTCGCCAGTCTCTTGTTGCAATGCATCTTGACTAGGCTGCATTTGTGCAACTAAAACCTCAATAGCTTTGATAGTTAATGCTGTCTTGGTGGTCTCCTGCATCAACGCTAGGTTTTCTAATTGCTCTTCGAGAGCAGGTGAGAGTCTTAGTGAAAACATGTTGTTTCCTTAATTGATGTGTTACTGATATTTATGAGGTGTTGATAGAACCCTCAATAAAGCAATGAGGTTTCAATGAAACCTATTGCTTGGTTGGACTATACGTACAAACAGGTTGCATTGCAACCTTATTTTTTATGCAGCCAAGCCTGTACCTCGCTGGCGCGCCAGAAGCGCAGGCGGCGGCTCACGTTGATGTAGGGCTTGGGGAAGTCCGGACGCTTGGTGATGCGGTCGGTGGCGTGTTCGCGTGTCACGCCCAGCAGGGCGGCGATGCCGGCGGTGTCCAGGCGCGGCACGCTGCTGGCCATAGCTTGGCGGTCTTGGGTGATGATGGTGTTCATCTGATGCACTCCTGTATTCATGGCTTTAGGCGCAGATCGCGTCTTGAAAATCGTTGGTCTTGGCGTCGCGGCCAGGCGTAGTTGTTGCGGCTGGGCCTGGTGTTGCTGGCTCGGCGGCAGCGGGGGCCAGGGCCGGTGCGCTCTGCACCAGTTCGCCCAGCCACTCTTGGAGCACGTCCTCTTGCTGGTGGTGCTGCATGACCTGCAGGCCCAGGCGCTGGGCGATCAGGTATTCCAGGCTGGCGCCCTTGGACTGCTGCCAGCCGGGCAGCAGGTAGATGGCGTGGCAGGTCATAAGCTGGCTGACGCCCATGCGCATGTAGGCGGTCCAGTGGCAGCTGGCGTCTACGTGCGGGTCGGGGTTTTCGGCCGGGTTTTCCACATGCCAGCCCTTGGCGCGCAGGCGGGCTGCCGCTTCGTGGAATGCGGGGTAGTTCATATCCGGCAGGCCAGACATGGGGCCGGCTACATAGATGCGCTGGTGCGGGCTTTCGTGCATCAGCCACATTTGCAGCGTGCTGATGCAGTGGAATTCGCCGCGTCGGACGAAGAAGCCGCCAAGGCGCTGGCATTCGTCCACGATCACACGGTGGGCCATGCGCCAACCTGTGAAGAAGCTCAAGAAGATCATTGCAGGCATCAGTGCTGCACGAAAAATCATGACGAACATGGGGCCTTCCTCAGTGTTTGGTTTGGTGTTGGGCTTGCTGGGCTGCAGCACTGACAGCCAGAAAACCGGCCAGCAGCTGGCTGGTGGCTTTCAGCGCTGCCAGGACTACGGCTTCCGCGTTCAGCGGCTGCAGCGGGGCGGGGGCTGGCTTGCGCCAGGCCTGCACAGCTCGCCGGCGCGCGGCTTGGCGCTGGCGGCGGTTCATTGCCCGGGCTCCATGATTTGCAGCGGCTGCTGGACCAGGCCATGCAGCACGCGCAGGGTTGTGTGCAGTTCCTGCTCGCGGTTGGTCAGGGCTCGGCCTTGGTCGCTCAGCAAGTCTTCCGGCTCCATGGAATTCAGCTCGGACGCGATCCGGATTTGCTCTTTTGTCAGGTACTTGATCACGTAGGGCAGCGCCGGAGCGGTGCACCCTGCGAATATCTGCGGTACGCGATTCCGGCCCTGCCGGGCTGTGCGCAGCTCTGCCAGCTTCGCCATGGACATGCTCTCCATGAAGACAGCCACGGCGCCGCCCGGTGGTGCATCCAGTTGCAGGTGCTTCAGTTGGTCGCTCATGGTTCTTTCTCCTTTTTCTTGTTTCATGGCTCAGACCGTCAGCGGTTCGATGCGCTCCACGCGCAACACGCCCTTGCCGCTGGCGATGTGGGCTTGCGCTTCGGCGTGGGTGGCGTTGGCCGCTTTGACGCGGATGGTGGGCAGCAGGCCGTCCTCTGCCAGGCCTTCCAGGGCGGTGGCGTCGGCGTTGGCCGGGATCAGGATTGCGCGGTAGCTTTTCAGTTCTTGGACGTGGTGTGCGGGTTGCATGTGAATCCTCTTTTGGGTTTTGTGGTTTGGGGCGTTAGGGGATGGGTGGTGTCAGGCTCCGCCGGCCGCTTTGAAGTGCAGCACCTGGGCGCCGCTGTCCAGATCCAGGCGGGCCTGGGCGCCTTGGGCGGCCTTCTTGGCCAGGGTCAGGCGGCGGCGGGCGGCGGCAAACGTCTTGCGCAGGTCAGTGCTCACGGAGTTGACGTACTTGAAGCCGGCTTTCTGGTGCGTGGCGTTTTTGCTGGGCTCGGTGCGTTTTGCGGGCATGGGTGGGGCCTCCTGTGGGTGTGAATGCAGGGGATGGAGTGGTGTGGCCAGCGTGCTGCCCATGCGGCGGCGCACCTGGCAGGCTGGAACTGGGTGGAGTGCTTGCTTTTTCATCACTGGCAAGCCTCGAATGGGGTGAGCCAGGGATTGATTTCCGGCCGGTCTTCGCTTTTTGGTGCTGACCAGGGGGTGATTTGCCCGCTGGCGACCAGGTCGAAGCCGCTGCTCAGGCGGCCAGTCGTACAGTTATTGAAACCAGTCCAAGGGGGCGGCAAAGCCGCCCGGGAACCGGGCTCTGCCTGGGCCAGCGCTTCCGGCGAACGCATCACGCTCTGAAAGCCCATGCGGCGAGAAATCAGCGGGTGCCCGCGCATGCGGCCGCGTTGCGGCACCACGCCCACCACGCAACCGCGCTTGATTTCTTCGCCGTAGCGGTTGGCCTGCCCAGGTTCGGGCACGCGGTGCTCTGTGCGCAAATGCCATTTCGAGCGGTGCAGGGCATGCCCGCCCATGGCCTCCATGAACATGCGCCAGTCGGCGCGCATGTCGCCGTGCCGGTGGCATGCCTGATAGGCCAGCAGCGTTTGCTTGTCGCCTTCGTCGTGGAACAGATCCAACTGGTCGGGCGTTACACGGCGCAGCGCACGCCATGCAGTCACGGGCGGCATGCCAAAGAACTGAAACTGGCGAATCCCCCAGTGCCCGGCCCACGCATCCACGCGGCGGGCGCCAGCGTTCAGGTCATGCAAGGTTTCAGCACCTTGGCCAGACTCCAGCGCCTTGGCATCGGGCTGCATGTCCTGGGCAAAGTCCATGTTCAGCTGGTGCCCGTTCACCATGTCTTGGTGCTCGGCCAATGCATGGTGGCCAATGTTCTTGGCGATGTACTTTGCAACGTAGCCTGCAGCGCCACCGGCCTCCATGCGCTTGAAGTCCACGCGGTGCTGCTGTGCGCCGGGCTCGTCGCCGTCTTCGCTCAGCCAGTACTGGCGCACGATGGATTCAAACTCCTTGGCTTCCGCCTCGGTTTCCAACCAAACCAGCAAATGCCAGTGCGGAGTGCCATCGTGGTGGGGCTCTGCCACGCGTACGCCGTATCGCTTAATACCTGCACGCGTCAGGGCGGAACGGACGCGGCTCCAGTTCTTGCGCAGCCACATCTGCCCTTCACGAGGGTTGGCGCCGCAGTACTTCCTGTTGCGCACCACGCGGCCCTGGGCTGCTGTTCTTACCGCGTGGTATTTGCTGGGTGTTGTCAGCGCAATGAACAGGCCCACATGGCCATGGGCATCGGCGTATTCCTCGGCGCCTCGGATGCGCGTCATCATTTCCCCGCCACGTATGACCGGGTTCGACACGCTCAGCGCGGCCAGATCGGCCAGGGCAAAGTGCTGGCCAGCCTCATTGCGCACCAGGGTGTGCGCCAGCATTTCAGCGCTTCGCTCTTTCTGCCCCTGGCGCCGCACCAGCCCTTCGCGGCTGACATAGCCGCCCGTGCCCTTGTGCACGCGGCCCAGGCTGATAGAGCCGGCCTCCACCGTGCGTGCCACATGCACCCGCAGGCGCTTGCGCCACCACAGGGGGCAGGATGCTCGGGCAATGGCTGGTTCACCCTCCAAAGGCGTGTCTTCCAGCACGCCGACGCGGCGGATGAAATGCTTCACGTCATCCAGGCGCTTGCGCAGGCCGGTGCCACAGCGCACAGCCAATGCATCCTTCTTGCTTACGTCATCAGCCAGGGCCTGCGCCATGTCGCGTATGTCGTGGTCGCTCAGCTCCCACAGGCCGGCGCCGCCGTACATGTCTTCAAAGTCGGCAATGGCCTGCAACAAGTCCCAGGCCTGGACCCAGGTTGGCTGCTGCGCACAAAATTCCTGCGCTGACATGGCGGTGTCCACCAGTGGCGGATTGGCATAGGCAAAGCGCTTTTCAATCACTGCCCGCCAACTGGCGGGGGCGCAGGCAATTACCCGCTGCACATGTTCGTCCACATGGTGCAGTTGGGGGATGTTGTCCTTCCACTGGCTCAAGTTGCCACTTGGCAGCTTGCGCGCAATGGGGGACTTGGCCTGACCCAGGAACTTAGGCATGGCGCGGCCCTTACACCCGTGCAGACAGCGCGATCAGGCGCGCAATGTGGGGGCGGCCGGTCCGAACGATCGAACTCACAGCATTGCGCTCAGCGGGCGGCAGTTCCCGCCAGTTGCGCAGTGCCAGCGGCTGCAGCTGAAGGCCTGCACGCACCGCAGCAGGGCCGCCAATGCCTGCCAACATCAGCAAGGCCATGCGCCACTGCACGGGCATCTCACGCCATTCCTGGGATGCTTTGTCGCGGTACATGCCACCGGTTGCACTCTCCAGCAGCTCGTCTCTTTGCACACGCAGTTTTTCGCGGGCCTCTTGTGCCCGTTCTGCGGCAAGCGCGGCAGCGTTTTCATCTGCGGCTTTTGCATCGGCTTCGCGTGCCAGTGCTTCTTCTGCAGCTTCCTGCGCGGCGGCATGCAGTTCTGCGAGAGACAGGTTCACGCTGCACCCCCAACGCGCACCGCAGCCACGTACCAGCCGAGGCCGAATTTGCTTTCCACCTGGGCCAATGCCTGCAGGCGGCTATCGGCCTGCACGCGCATGCGGCGGCACTGGTGGTTGTGGTCAATGTGGGTGATGCGGTAGCGGTTCATGAAGGCTCCACAGGTTTTTGGGCGTAAGAAACCCCGCAGCGCCTGCAAACAGGCTCTGTCGGATGGGGTGGGAAATGGGACGGGGGAGGGCGCTTTAGGCGCTGGTGGCGTCAGTCAGGGGGCGGCCCTCCGACTGGGAACAGGTCGCCTGTCACGGGGCGGGTGAACTGCGTGGCGTGTTCTGCGCTGGCTGCGTGGTCCAGGGTGGCGCGCAGCATGTCGCGGCGGACGTGGCTGGACAGGGGCAGGTTGACGCTGGGGTCTGGCGTGGCGCTGGGGCTGAGGGTGCGCACCACTTCGGTCAGCGCCACAAAGGTGTGGCCGCATTCGGGGTTGGTGCAGGCATAGGTGGATTCGCGGGTCAGCACGGTCATCTGCGCGCTGGTTCGGATGAAGCTGGGTTCCTTGCAGTGCGGGCACTGCAGGCGCATGGCTTCTTTGTGGCCGGCGCGGGCACGGGCGCCCACGGCAGCAGATCGCAACGCACTGTTACAGCCATGCAAGGCTTTGCCCACAGTTTGCGTAGGCGCCTTTACCTGGGCTACGGGCTTGCCACCGACGTAGACCGTGCGGGTGACGGCACCAGAATGATTGCCAGAGGGAGAGATAGCTTTCATGACTGCGGCCTCCATCACACCCGTGCAGCCTGGGCGGATTGCACGGTCCAGGCCAGCACATCGGCCGCCAGGCGTTCCATCACATGCTCGGGCAGTTGCAGCACACCGGTGCGGCGGTGTAGCTGCTCGCCCATGCGGTACAGCAGGCGCGCATAGGCGGATGTGGAGAGGTCCAGGCCATCCGCCACTTCATGGGCGCGCTGGGTGTCTGCCTTGGGCAAACGCAGGGGAATGGGCCTGTCATGCTGGAGCAGGTCCAGCGAGCCGGTGCGGCGGCGCGTACGACGCGCAGGACTAGCGGTGGCAGTCATGTACTATTGGGATTGAATTGTTACAACGTAAGCGGATCATTGCTCACAATTGTGAGCGTGTCAATAGATGACGGATAACTTTAGTAATCCATATGGCGAACGGATCAAGTCCGAGCGCCTTCGCCTCGATATCCAGCAGCTGGCCTTTGCAGAGGCATGCGGGGTTTCGCGTGGCGGTCTACTGAAGTGGGAGAAGGGCGAGGCATCACCCAATGCAGCCGCACTCGCGGCGATGTCCGCCTTGGGCGTAGATGTGCTTTACGTTGTGACAGGTCAACGTGCTGGCGAGGCTGAATCCACGCTGGCGCCTGCTGAGCGTGACTTGCTGCAGGCGTGGCGCCTTGGCGGTGAGAAGGGGCGTGCTGCCCTGGCAGCCATTGCGGCTGCTTTGAAGCCTGAGTGAGATTAACCTAGCAGCATGTTGTGTATTGGTTGATCATCTGCGTCCTTGCGGGCTTTGCTACGGTCAAAGCTCCTAGTATCCGAGTGATAGCCGTGTTTGAATGGTTGACTTAATCTGGGTTGACATAGTCAGAAAGGTGATTTCAATGGCTTACTCGCCACAAACTTTGGAGCAACTTGCGCGTATCGGCGCCAATCTTGAAATTGGAGCTGGCAATAATTACATGCCCCAAACTCTAGAAAATTTGGTTCGTTTAGTCGTTGGATCTGGTGCTCACATAACGATTCATTCGACAAATCTTTTGCCACAGACGCTAGAGCAACTGGCCCGTATTGGCGGCAGCCATCTCACTATCCGGGTATGAGGATTGCCCAGCAAGACGCTTCCCCATTTGGTGTTTGGGCCTTGCTATCCAGTCAAACCGACTAGCTTTGGGCGTGCAGCTTACTTCCAGGATGCCCCAAGCCTTAGGACAGAAAAAAGCCCCTCATGAGGGGCTTTTTTGCGCACGTCGATATCTGGTCAGCATACCTCTCTGGTGTGCTTTTCCAGAGCCTGATGACAGGTGTTTAATCAGTCAGAAATCCCGGTCATGTATTATTAGTATTGAAATGTTACAGCGTGGTTGCAGCGCACCATGGTCGCCTAGGGGCGAGGGTAGGCAGACCTTTCAAGGCCGCAGTGTTTGCTGTGATGGCTGGGAAGAGGTGCATTGCGCTGCGTTGTGACAGGTCAACGTGCTGGCGAGGCTGAATCTACGCTGGCGCCTGCGGAGCGAGAACTGCTGCAGGCGTGGCGCCAAGGTTCTGAACAAGGTAAAGAGGCCATACAGGCCGTAGCCAAGCTGGCTTTCTTTTCATCCAAGCAGTAAGTCACCGGTGACTTACTGACCCACGGCACACAGAGGCCGGGGAACGGAGGGTGTATGAAAAAGAAGAGCGCTTTGATGGCTTTGGCGTTTGCTGCCTGCGTATCGGCTGCGCACGCAGAGCCGTTCAAGGGAACCATTGAGCAGGTCATCGAAAAGATGAGGGACTACTCGGCCAGCAACAATACCTTCCAGGTCTTGAGCAAGCAGCCGCTGCACATTCGACTATCTCCCAAGATGGTGGCTGCCGAAACGTCGGAATCCGTGAAAACCGAGTTGCTGCGTGCTGCCACCTATGGCGTGTACCGCACTTTCATCCACACCCATGTGGACAGAGTTCAGGTCACAGCCCGACCTTTGCTGATGGTCATCAACGGGGAACACCGAGAGTTTGTGCTTTTGAAGAAGCCTTCGGCCACCGTGAGCGTCTCTCGTGCCAAGGCCCTTGAAGTGGCCAGGCAGACTTTGCAAGTGACCAGCTTTTCCCAACTGGTCGATGCACACGACATGTGGACCGACAAGATGGAAAACGGCCGGTACGTGAATCGCAAGCCAGGTCTGCACAAGCTTGCTGACGATCTGGATGTGGACTTCAGCCACTAGCACTGCGGACATGCTGTATCGACTGATTGCAGCCTTGCTGCTGCTGACCTGCTTTTCTGCCCACGCTGCGAACTACCCCTGCTCTGGAAAGAAGGGCGGTGTTTCGCACTGCGCCGGCGACACCTTTGTGTGCAATGACGGATCTGTCAGCGGCAGCAAGCGCAGTTGCAGCGCTGAGATGGGCGGCGGCAACAGCCCGCGCCAACTGTTTACCCAACCCCAGCGCAACAGCGCCGCACCAGGTGATTGCAGCTGCCGCAGCGGCAATGTCTGCACCGGCCCGCGCGGCGGGCGCTACTGCATGACGGATGCAGGGAACAAGAGCTATCTGAAACGGTGACGGTGCAGGGTCCACACAGCCGAGCGAGGTCGCCTTGCACGCATGAAACTAGCGTCCAAAAGAAAAGGCCCCTTATGAGGGGCTTTTTTGTGCACGTCGTTTTACGGTCGGCAAAGTGATTTCAGCGCATGCCAGAGCCAGAAGTCAGGTGGCAAATCAGTCCGAAAATCCGTTCATGTATTATTGGTATTGAAATGTTACAACGCAGTTGCCGCATACCTTGGGTGTCAGGGGACCAGGGCGAGTAGCCCCTTCAATGACACACACCGCTGTTTGGGCGAAAGGGCATCGGTTCTGCGCTGTGAGAGGCCAACGTGCCGGCATGGCTGAAACCACGCTAGCGCCTGCGGTGCGCGAGCTGTTGCAGGCGTGGCAGCTAGAGCGTTAGCTTATTAGTTAAATTGTGAATTATTATTAAGCGAATTAAATAATGCACGGAATTTCTCCTTATATTTTCAAAGTGACTGATTTAGAAGGTGTTTCACAAGATTTGTGGAACATTCAAGGTATCTCGTTTCTGGAATATTTGAAAGAAGGCTATTTTCGGGATATTTTCGACGTTTCACGCATAACGCAGCAGGCCATGCCAGGGGTTATTGGGAAGAATTATATTCTTGACGAGATATATGAAAGTACCTCAGACTCCGCCTGTGGGCGATTTAGCACTGGAGAGTTTGGGGTTGAGGCCCCTATCCTGGATGTGCAGCAAAAGATTTATACCGGAAAGAGGGAGTTTCACGAATCCACAATGCTGCCATTTTATTTTGGCTTCTACACACCACATTCGTCTAATATTTTAGAGCGAATGTTAGGTATCTTGCTGCTTTCTAGATTTAATAAATATGGTATCCGAAGTATTGTACTTCCACACTTGGTAACGCATTTCGAGTCTGCTTATCCTGGACTTCAATTAAAAGTGGAGAAGATTGTGCCTACTTCATTTGTTAATGCGGTGATTAGTAAAAGTGAAATTAAAAAGATACGCCTTAGCACCAACAAACTTCCTGAAAGTTATCGAGGAGTTCTTACCAAGGAAGATTTTGATAACGTTTATGAAGTAGAAACAGTTATTAAGCCGAAACCGCGTTCCTTTTTCTCTAAGCCAGGTTGGATTTCTTCGATGGCAAAAGGCGTACCACTGAACACGATCATATCTTTACCAGATGTAGAAATTAGTAGGCTGAAGATTGAAGTGTCTACAGGCAAGGGGCGCACGCGAACAATCAATGTTGCCAATGTGGATAGGATGGCTGCCAATATTGAAATTACTAATCCTGTGACAACAGGAGGCAACCATATCCTTAAGGATTGCTGGTTCGAGGAAGCTGACATTCTGGCAGATGATTGCTTTCTGGAGTTAGGTCTTAAAATTCCTGAATGGAAAAATGATGTTACTCTAATCAAGTACGATAGAGGAACGATTGACCAGAATGACGAGAAAATAGCTACCCAAGCTGAAGCTGTGGCTGTATAATTATCGTTGAAGGAGGGTTTATGATAAGTAAAATAAATCCAAGCGAAATTATTGTTTCGCACTTTAAGACTTTTCGCAGAGATCGTGGAAATAAATTTGATTGGGTTAGTGTAATATTTCAGATCGCCTTAGCTGTTATTCTCGCTAGCGTTCATGTTTTGTATTTTAAAGTTTCTGACGATGTTGTTAGTATTGTAGTTTCAGTTGCTTCAATTATTGCAGGCTTGCTGTTGAATTTGATGGTGTTAATCTACACTCTTGTGACAGGTAGACTAAGAATATCAAGATCTAACATTGCAATACTTGAAGAAATAGGCAATGAAACGATTGCCAACATTGCATTCTGCATATTGGCTAGTATTGTGCTAGTGATCGCTGCATTGTTAAATTTGACGGATAACTGCTACATAAATATCATAGGTCATTATTTGATGATATTTTTCGGTGTTCTGGTTACTTTAACGATGCTAATTGTGTTAGTGAATTTCTACACGTTGATAAATAATAGTGTTAAGTAATTAAATTCACTTTAATTGCAGAAATTCCTTCCAAGCCTGGACACAGGCTTGAACACAACATTCACCTTACCGCGCCACCGGCACCTGATTCAGCTGCGTGGTGCACATGCCTGTGCGGCGCTCTTGCCGCATGCCCCAGGCACCCACTTGCACTGCACTGCCCACCGCCACGGCGCCTTTGCCTCAGCGCTGGTTGATGCGGTCCATGGCCTCCATCAGCGCGCTGTGGTTGCGACACTTGGCGGAGGTTTCTTCAGGCAAAGGGAAAAGGTTGCTTACTGCCAAAAGCAGACAATCTTCGATGAAAGGTGAAGCCCGACGCGGATCATCCGAGCGGGCTTGCTTACGCTTTCTGCCAGTTGCACGGTCAAGCTCAGTCAGAGGCGAAACCTCTTATGGCTAAAACCATGATTTGTTGTGCGTATGTTCATGACAAATCACGACTTGGCTTCTACTGGAAGCCTAAACGGAGCCCCCAGTCGGTTGAACGCGTTCATTGCGGCGATCGTAATCGTGAGGTCAACCAGGTCTTTGGGCGCGAAATGTGCCGAGGCTGCGGCATATGCCTCATCTGATGCATGTGTTTCGCTGACATTCGTCACTTCCTCGGCCCAGGCCAGCGCAGCGCGTTCCTCTTCAGAGAATAGATGGTGCACTTCGTCCCATACGGGAAGCAAGGCAATCTTTTCGATTGACATGGTTTTTCTCAGATCGCGGCTGTGCTTGTCGATGCAATGGGCACAGCCGTTGATCTGCGAAACGCGTAGAAATACGAGGTGCACGAGCTCCTCTGGAAGGTTCGTCTTACTCGTGATGTAGTGGTGGATGCCAAATAACGCCTTCGCGCCATCAGGTGCAAGTTCTTGCCAATTCAAGCGAGTCATTTCTGTGCTTTCTGTTGTTGAAGGTTTGTCAAATCGCGGCCGGTGCTCGAAGTCACCACAGCCTCGTACCTCACCGCTAAGTTACCCTTGCAGGCAGCGGAAAAACAGGCCCAAAAACTGCTGAAATGACTGACCCAAGATGACTGCCCAAAATACGCCCGAAGTGCTTTCCATCCAGCTGGACGGCTCCTCCGTCGTACATATCGGCGATCAGATTCATGCAAGCCTACGTCAGGCGATCATGGATGGAAGGCTTGGAGCGGGCCAACGTTTACCTTCCGGTCGAGACCTTGCCAGGCAACTTGGCGTCGCTCGAGGCACCATCCGTGTGGCTTACGACCGGCTGATTGCCGAGAACTTGGTCTACGGCGCGGGCTCTGCAGGCACACGTGTATGCGCTCGGCAGTTTACTGACCGAAGTGACGACGAGTCTTCATTTGCCGGGCCTTTGGCTGGATTCACCCGCCCATATTCGAGTGCCCCGCAACCATTCCAAATGGGTGTACCCGCTGACGATGCATTTCCAGCAAAGCTCTGGGCCCGAATGAGGGCGAGGGCCGTCCGTGCCGATGCCAACAGCTACACGACCTACTCTGACCCGCGCGGCGAACCAGCGTTGCGCACGCAGATTGCGAGCCACTTGGCCGTCAGCCGACAAATGCGATGTCATCCGGATCAGATCATCGTCACCAGTGGGTATCGGCAGGGCATGATGGTCGTGCTGACGGCGCTGTGCGCGCACGGGCGCAAGGCGTGGATAGAGGAGCCTGGTTATCCTCTTGGAAGGCGTGCGCTGGAGCTGTTTGGGGTGGCGTTAGAGCCCATACTTGTTGACGCAGAGGGTCTGCGCGTGAGCGACGGCATCGCACGTGCACCCGAGGCTCGACTAGCGTTGGTCACACCTGGTCAACATGCGCCTCTGGGCGTGACCCTATCGCCGGCCCGCAGACACGCACTGCTGAGTTGGGCGACTGAAAGGGAGGCCTGGATCATCGAGGACGACTATCTCGGAGAACTTCAACTCGATGGGCGTGCCGCACAGGCTCTTGCCGCTGGTGAAGGTGCCGAGCGTGTGATTCATGTCGGCTCGTTCAGCAAGACGTTAAGCCCGGCGCTGGGTCTTGGTTTTGTGGTCGCACCTCTCTCTTTAGCTGAGCGATTCGTGGAGGTTTGCGCCGCGTTGTCACCGGCTCCAAATCGAAGCACGCAGTTGACACTTCTGGAGTTTCTGGCGGACGGGCATTTCCTGCGGCACCTACGCCAGATGAAGGACCTATACACCGAGCGGCGCGAGCTTGCGCTGGCGCATGTCAGCGAGTTTCTGCCGGGCTCAATGGCGGCAGGCTTAGGCGTGATTGCACCGCTTCCAGGGCTCACCAACGACAGGTCTTTTGTCGCCCTTGCCAAAGCGCAAGGCTTAGCGCCTTCGGCCCTCTCTGCCTGGTATCTGGACCGCACCCATGCGCAGCACGGTTTGCTGCTGAGCGTGACGAACCTGCACCGCGACAACATTGATGCTGCGTGCACAAAACTTGCGAATATCGTCGCAGCTCATTGAGTACCAGCCTGAACACACATACCGGTGGTGGAGGCAGAGTCGTTATGACCACTGCGCCAAGCTACTTATGGTCGCTAATTGTCGATTGCAGCCAGCAGACCAATCGATGGGGCAGGGATCCTCAATGGAGGATGTGTCAAGTTTCACCCTAGCGCGCCACCGGCACTTGATCCAGCTGGGTGGTGCACATGCCGGTGCGGCGCTCTTGCCGCATTCCCCAGACACTCACTTGCACAGCACTGCCCACCGCCACGGCGCCTTTGCCCCAACGCTGATTGATTCGGTCCATGGCTTCCATCAGTGCACTGTGATCCCGGCCCGTGGGCTCTGCCTCTTCGGGCAGCAGTGAGGGCTGGTTCCGTGTCTGTGGGCTCAGGTCCAGCAACATTACGCCGGCCTTGGCCAGCCGGTAGCCGGGCTGGTAGATCTTGCGTATGCCGCGTTCTGCGGCGGCCACCAGCACGGTGGTATCGCTGCTGGGCTGCACCAGCTGCACCGTGGCGCTTTCGGAAAACCGTGGGTCATTGGCCCTGAATGGGCTGCTGTGCGCAAACACCAGCACGGCGCCACAGCGGCTTTGCTGGGCGCGCAGCTTTTCTGCTGCACGCTGGGCAAAGTGGCTAACAGCTTCCACCAGGGGCGCGAGGTCTGTCACCGGCCGCCCGAAAGAGCGAGTGCATGCAATCTGCTGCTTTGGGGGCGGGGCCAGCTCCAGGCTGATGCAGCTTTGCCCGCACAGCTCCAGCACGGTGCGTTCCAGCACCACGCTGAACTGGGCCCGGGCCATGGCCGGTGGCATGCGCGCCAGGTCCAGGGCGGTGCAGATGCTGTGCTCTGCCAGGCGCTTTGCAATGCGGCGGCCTACGCCCCACACCTCACCCACGGCGGTTTGCTGCAGTAGCTGCTGCAGCGTGGCGGGCGGTAGCTCTGCCAGGTTGCACACCCGGGCCAGCTCTGCAGGGTAGCTGCCGGGCTTGCGCTCTGCATCCTTGGCGATGTGGTTGGCCAGCTTGGCCAGGGTCTTGGTGGGCGCAATGCCTACGCAGGTGGTGATGCCGATGCCGCGCAGCACGCGGTCCCGGATGGCCCAGGCGCGGCGCGTGGCGTCCCGCACGCCTTGCAGGTTGATGAAGCACTCATCAATGCTGTAAATCTCTTGCTCCGGCCCCATGCCGGCGGCCAGGCTGTGCATGCGGTCGCTCATATCGCCGTAGAGCGTGAAGTTTGCACTCAGAGCCACCAGCCCGGCCTGGTCATGCAGGTGGCGGATCTGGAAGTAGGGGGCACCCATTTTGATGCCCAGGGCTTTAGCCTCTTCACTGCGGGCGATGGCGCAGCCGTCGTTGTTGGACAGCACCACCACGGGCAGGCCTTTCAGGCTGGGGCGGAAGACACGCTCACAGCTGACATAGAAGTTGTTGCCATCCAGCAGGGCAAACATGGCATGACCTACAGGGTGATGATGCGCGTTTGTTCGGTGAGGATGGGGCGGCACAGGATTTTGTAGCCGTCCGCATCAAACCCGGCGGCGACTTTGGCCAGCTTGCGCGCATCGCGCAGGCCGGGGGCGCTGCCCAGGTAGCACCAGTTGTGCACCACGTGGATCTGGCGCATGTCGTCGCACACTTCTTCCAGGCCAATGGCGCCGGGGTAGGGCCAGGTGGCTACGCGCAGGGTTTCCAGCGCGATGCGCAGGCGTTGTGCATGGGTGGCTTCGCTTTCCAGGCCACAGCACACGCCGTTGCACTTGCGCAGCATGTGCCGAAAGCAGGGGCGGCCCTGGGGGAGCTTTTCCAGGCCCAGTTCGGCATAGCAGAGCTGGTGTGCATCTGCCAGTTCGCGCAGCGCCTGCAGGGCACCGGTGCGGCTGGCGTACAGGCCGTACAGGTTGGGCGTGGCGGCAAAGTCCATGTCTTTGGAGTAGACGACTTCGGGCACGCCGTCATTGAGCTGCAGCGCGCACAGCTGGCGGTTGCGGCGCAGCTTTTGGTTGTACAGCGGCTGCTGCTGCTTGATGAGCTTGGCCTCGAGCAGCAGGGCGCCTATTTCGCCTGCCGTGCGGATGTGGCTGATGCGCGCGGCCTGGCGCAGCAGGCGGGCTTCATCTGGATTGCGCAGGTGGGACAGCAGGCGTGAGCGCAGGTTGACGCTTTTGCCTATGTACAGCGGCAGGGCGCCTTCTGCGGGGTGGAAGATGTACACGCCGGGCTTGGCCGGCATGTCCAGCAGGGACGCGCGCAGGTGTTCGGGGTATTCGTAGATGCGGGCCTGATCGAACTCCGGCCGGCGGCGGGCTGGTATGTGCATGGCTTCATACCGTGCGAAAGCGCTTTACGGCGCTGGTGACAACGCCCCACACCTCAATGCTCTGCCCGTCCTTGGGGCGTATGTCGGGGTAGGTGGGGTTTTCCGGGCGCAGCATGAACTGGCCGTTGCGAATGTGCAGGCGCTTGCAGGTGAATTCCCCGTCCAGCTCGGCAATCACGATGTCCCCGTGTATTGGCTTGAGGTACTTGTCCACCACCAGCAGGTCGCCGTCAAAGATACCGGCGCCTTCCATGCTGTCGCCGGCCAGCCGCAGGATGAAGGTGCACAGGGAGTGCTGGGTCAGCTCCCTGGCCAGGTCGATGCGAGTCACAGCAAAGTCTGCCGCCGGGCTGGGGAAGCCGCCGCGCACGGACGATACCGCCATAGGCAGCGGCATGGGGCTCACGATGGCTGGCACGGGAATGCCGGCAAGTAAACGATTGCTGTACATGCATACAGTGTATGCGAGAGAGGCACCACGCCGGGCGCCGATGCGCCGCCTTTACACCGGAGCCAGATTTGCAGCCGCTTGCGTGCTCTCAACAAAGTAGGGCAGCAAAAATGCGGGGCTCTTGCCGGTCAGTCTTGGTAGCCGAGCGGCTTGATGCCCGCCTCAATGGCGGCGCAGGCGTAGGCCAGCCGCAGGTCGTAATCCACCGGCTTGCCCGTGGTACGCGATATGCCGCCCATGTAGTTGGCGTAGGTGCTGCGCTTGACGCCGAGCGCCGCGGCGCCTTCTGATTGAGAGGCAAAGCCCAGGCGCTTGTGCCACTGCACAAAATCATTCTTGTCCATGCAGGCCTTCCAGTTCTTGCAGTCTTTTGTGTGCCCGTTTTTCACGCAGCTGCAGCAGAAACAGTCGCTTGAATTCGGGATCGAGGTTGGCGTACCAAGCGCGGTTCTGGGCGCGGGCGTTGTCGCGCTGCTCAGGCGTCAGGTTGTGGAACCAGGCTCTGTGCCTTTCCTGGTACTTCGCCCAACGCACCGGATCTTTTTCCAGCTCGGCGCGGTACTTGCGCACAGCAGCCCTGCGACCTGCCACGTAGCGGGCTGCAAAGGCTGCATCGTTCTGCAGCCTGTCTTTGAGCCGGGCAAGGTAGTCGGTGCGAGTTTCTTGCCAAGCCGGTGTGAGCTTGACGCGCTGGTAGCGCTTTTTCTCTTTGTCGTTGTTGCGGTCGCGCTGGCATTCAGGGCTGCACGTTTTGGATGCCGGCCCACGTTCTGCGCCGATCAAGTGCCCGCACCATTCGCAGATGCGCACCTTTGGCGTGCGCTTACGTGGCATCGGCCAGCACAGCGATCAAGTCTGTATGTGTCAATTCAGGGGCGGCGGCAAAGTAGCCGAGTGCGTCTGCATTGATGTCATGGAACAGCTCACGGTCTGCAATCCCGTCTGCAATGGCCATGCGCTTTTCCAGATAGGTGCTGACGATCTTGAGGGCGGCCACAGCATCCACCTGCCTTGCATTCAGATCGCGTACGCGCTTGAACAGCGCACGGGCATCAGCGTCTGGAAGTGCACGCACGTAACGTTCGAATGGCACAAAGACTGCGATGTTGAGTGAAAAGCCGTTGAAGTCGTAATCCATGACACCCACCTTTTGAATGATCCAGTCCGAGAGCTTCATGCCTTGAGCACGGGAGGCCGCAATCCACGCCCCCTTGAGCTCAGCAGGCACCGATAAAACTATGGGTTTGTCTGTCATATGAGCAAAGGCCCCGAGGGGCCTTGTGTTTACAGTTCGATTTCTTCCAGTTCACGGCGAATGTAGTGATCGCGGTTGAATCCCCACTCACCGTTTGCGTCGTTGGCCTTCGCGCAAGCCGCCTTGCAGGCCAGCATCTTCTGCGCAATTTCATCGCTCACTGTCAGACCGAATGCGCCATCTGCATATGCCTGGATGTACTGGATGGTTGCTTCGGCGTTATCGCATGCGGAGTCGAATGCTGCATCGAAGAGTTCGTAGGCGTTCATGATGTGTTCCTTCAGAGGATTCCAGGGTCCGCCTGGTCGGATGTGCAGGGTTGCTGTCCATGGTTTCCACTGTAGTGCAAAGTTTGCACATTCGCAAGCTATTTCTACCACCGAGATTTGCGACACCGGCAGCTATTCGCTTTTTTCGCTGCCACCCCGTTCCATCTGCACCTTGCTACCTAGCCCTCCGTCGCTGAGGGTGTGGCAGACCTCTTTGACCAGCCAGCCCTGGCCGTCGATGTCTTCCTTGAAGCCGGTCACGCGCACGGGGCTTTGGGGCATCAGTTCTGGGCGGCCCAGCGCCAGGGTCAGTTCGAACGTGGCCATGCCGCGTTCCAGGCGCTGGCGTTCGGCGCGGGCAGCGGTCAGGGCGTCTTGTTCGCTGGCGTAGGTTTCTTTCAGGGTTTTGACGTTGCGGGTTTTGTCGCCAGCAACCACTTCCTTGCGCTTGCCATTGACGCGGTCTGACCACCAGGCGCGCACGCCGTCGAGCGCCTCCCGGGTGCTGCTGCTCCAGCGGTGCTGGTCCCCGCTGGCCCGGGTGATGTGAATGGTGGGCAGGCTTTCGCCCTTGCTGGTGGTGGTGCCGTTGATAGGCATGAACAGCAGGTGCTTTTTCTTGACGGTGGCCACGGCGTCGTACTTGCGTGCCAGGCGGGTCAAAAAGTGCATGTCGCTTTCGTTGGTCTGGTCCACGTGGTCCACCTTGGTGGCGGCCAGCTTGGCGTCTACCTTGTGGCTGAGGCTGTTGCGCTTGGCCACTTCGGCCAGGATGGCACCCAGCGTGGTGCTGTGCCAGCTTTTTTCAGCGCGTTTGCGGATCTCGCCGCCCAGGTCTGCCGCGCGGGCGCGGATGGTGACTTTGTCCGGGGCGCCGGTGTGCTCTACCTCGTCCACCACAAAGGTACCTTTGTCGATCAGCGGCTGGCCTTGCCAGCCTAGCTGCAGTTCGATTTCGGCTTCCTTGCGGGGCAGGGTGAGCTGCCCGTCGCTGTCGTCCAGCTCCAGGTCCAGCTGGTCGGCGGTGTTTTCGCGCCCCTCGGTGAGCGTGAGGCTGATAAGCCGGGCATCGACGGCGGGGGTGATGTCTTTGCCGGCCACCACCAGGCGGTAGGTGGGGGCGGGGTGGCGGTAGCGTTCCTGGTCTGCCATGGTGGTGCTGGGTTATTCCTCACCGGTGGCCACGTATTGGCCGGTTTCGTCCACGTCTACCTGCTGGCCGCCGGCTTCGTCGTCCACGCGGGTGAGTTGCAGGTCAAAGACGATGCGGCGGGGCGTGCCGTCTGGAAAGTGCAGGGTGCCGGTTTCGTTCAGGCTTTCGATCACGTACTGGCCAAACACTTCACCGGTGCCGGCCACCACGGCAAAGGCCTGGCCGCTGTCGCCCATAGCGCGCAGTTCGGCCACGCTGGCGTAGGTGCCGCACAGCTCGGGCGACACCCAGCCGCTGAGGCTGATGGTGTCGTCACCCACGCCCACAAACTGGCGGGCCGCCCGGGCGCCTACGCGGCTTGTGCTGGGGTGGCGCCAGGTGTTGCTGCGCTTGAATTCTTCATAGGCCAGGGTGTCCAGGCCAAACACGAACTGGCCCAGGGCCATGAGCATGGATTGGGTCATGTGGGTGGGCCTGCGTCAGTTTTGGTCATACAGGCCGCTGCGGCGGCGGGCGCCGGCAGCGCGTTCGCGCTTGTCCAGCTCTGCAGCCACGGCACGGGCAACGTCCTCGGGTGTCATGCCTGGGGTTGCGTGGATGGTGATGCTGATGGGGCCGCTGCCACCCGCCGCCGGCGCGGCCGACAGGCTGGGTGCCATGGGCGTGCCGCGGCTGACCATGGGCATGGCACCTGCGCCGTCTGGCCCGCCAGGGCCAACAATCGGGCCGTCTGCCTGGGCCACGGGCACCAGGGCGGCACCGGCCACGGCCAGGGCGGCAGTGCGCACGGCGGCCTGGCCTTTTTCCATGCCCACGGCGGCGCCTTCGCTGATCCAGCCGCCGAATTCTGTGAACACCTTGGATGGGCTGGCGATTCCCAGCTTTTCTTTGAACCAGCCAGCCACGGCGGTGGCAGCACCCACCACGGTGTCTTTGAGGGCGCCCAGCTTGTTGGTGATGCCGCCAATGAGCCCATCCACAATGAAGCCGCCCAGCGACATGAACTGCTGCGGAACCTGGATGCCCAGCGCCCCCAGCGCCGTGGTGATGGCGGACCACAGCACCCCGAGCGGGCTGAAGTTGAGCAGGGCCTGCAGCCAGGCGCTGACGCCACCGGCAAAGATGCCCTGCACCATGCTGACCATGCCATTCCACAGGGTGCTGAGCGCGGAGACCAGGCCGGTCCACAGCCGCAGGCCGCCGGCCGCAATGGCATCCCAGTTCTGATAAATGAGCATGCCTGCGGTAATGAGCAGGCCAATGGGCCCCAGGAACCGCAGCAGCACAGGGCCAAAGCGCATGAGCACGGGCAGCAGCTTGGCGCCCCAGGTGAACATGCCGCGCAGCAAGGTGAGCGGGCCGGACGTAACGCCGATCTGGGCCAACATCCAGCGCACGGCCATGCCCTTGGCGACGATCAAACCCAGGGGGATGAGCAGGGCGCCCGTGGCTGCCAGGAAGGCGGCCAGGGCCAGCGCGCCCATGCCCAGCCAGCGCACCAGCTGCTGGTTTTCCTGCACCCACTTGTTGAAGTTGCCGCTGGCTTCGCCCAGCCAGTTCACCAGATCCTTCAGATCCGGGGCCATGGCCTTGCCAATGCTGGCCAGGGCGTTGGTGGCAGAGCCTTGGGCGGCTTCCACCACATTGGTGAAGGTGCCCAGCTGTTCGTCCACACGCTTTTGCAGGTCGGCCTGGTCGCCCATCTTGGCGGCGATTTCTTCATACCCGGCTTTGCCCTTGTCCATCATGGTGTTGAGCACCTGCAGGGTTTCGGCGTCATCACCAAAGAGCTGCTTCATCACCGAGGTCTTGAGCACGGCGTTGTCGCCCAGGCCCTTGAGCTTGTCCAGCTGGGCGAACAGGTTGTCCATGCCCAGGAATTCGCCTTTGTCGCCGGTGAATTTCAGCTTGAAGCCTGCCTTGGCGTCGCCCAGCAGGTCGTTGGCCTTGTCCAGCTTTTTGGTGTCCAGGCCACCCTGGAACACCTTGCGGATGGCGTTGCCGGCGGATTCGCCGGCCATGCCGGTCTGGTCCATCATCACCAGCAGCGGGGCCATGCTGTTGGCGAATTCCAGCCCTTCCTGCCGCGTGATGGACATGATGGGCGACAGCTTGCTGAAGCCGTTGAGCATGTTGCCGCTGTCCACGCCCAGGTAGTGGGTGCGCTGTATGGTGTCCATCAGGCCCAGCATGTCTTTTTCGCTGGTGCGGGTGGAATCCTGCATCTTGGCGGCGAACTCTGCCGCCGCGGTGACCGGCATTTGCAGCTGCACACCCAGCAGGGCGGCGGCTTCGCCCGTGCCGCCCAGGATGCTTTGGGCGGACAGGCCCTGGCGGCGGAGCATGGTCATCATTTCGATGAAGTCCGCCGTGGTGCCGGGCAGGCGGTCCCCCAGCTTGGTGGCCAGGTCGTTGATCTTTTCAAACTCTTCCGGCACCGACCCGTCGGCCTTCATCATGCTTGCCTTGAGCTGGGTGGTGGCGTTTTCCTGCGGTGCAAACGCACCCATGGCCGCCGACACCGGGCGGGCCACTTGCTTGCCGGCATAGATGGACGCGGCGCCTGCCACGGCCATGCCGCCGCCAATGGCCGCACCCTTGGCGGCTTGCTGCTGGATCTGGGCCAGCTTGCGCTGCTGGTCGCCCTGGCGCTTGAGCGATTCGGTTTGCGACTTGATGCGGGCTGTGGTCGTAGCAATGCTGTTGCGCAGTTGCTGGTCGTGGGTGGAGAGGTTGCGGGTGCTGATGCCGGCGGCGCTGAGCTTGTCACGCAGTTGCTGCACGCTCTGGCGTTGAGCGTTGAACTGTGCACCCAACTGGCTGGCAGCCGCACGCGCTGTAGCCATTTGCTGGGCCATGGCCTTGGTGGGAGGCCCAGCCTGTGCAAAGGCAGCTGCCAGCTGGCGCACCTGGTCCCGAGCGGCCTTGAGCTTGGTCTGCGTTTCCGCCAGGCCGGTCCGGGCTTCACGGAAGCCGCCCACATCCTTTTGGGTCTGGTTCAACTGTTTGAGCTGTTCCCGCGCAGCCTTCAGGGTGGCCGCGGTTTCCTTGCTGCCCTGGCCGATGCGCTTGAGCGGGGCCATGGCCTTGTCCACCAGGTCAAGGACCACGCGCAGGCGCATGTTTTGGTCGGCCACTGCTTATTTCTCCGGGGTGTTGAGGCGGTTGTGGATGGCAATGGCGCTTTCACGGCAGCGCATCAGCTCGGCGGGGTCCATGGCGTCCATGACCGCCGGGGTCCAGTGGAAGAAGAAGGCCACAACGTCCATGGCCTCTTCAATCCGGTCGGGGAGCTTTAGCTGCGCTCCTTCTTCGGCACGAAAAAACTCACCAGTTCCGTACCCAGCTTGACCAGGTCCACGGGGTCGATCAGGTCAAAGTCAGGCTTGACCAGCACGGGTTCCGTCACGCGGGGCAGCACGGTCTGCAGGGCGTCGGTGTTCAGGCTGAGCAGGTCCGACAGGGTGACGCGGCGCAGGGCGCCGCCCATTGGCTTGCGGATGGTGATGACTTCGATCTTCTGGCCGCTGGGGCGGGTGATGGGTTCTTCCAGGGTGACGGTGCGGATCTTGTCGTCCTGGGCGGCGGCCGACTGGGCGGAGTCGATGGCTTGGGTGGTGGTGTCTTGGGTGTCGGAGTCTTGGACGCGCATGGTTGGTGCTTTCGGGAAAAATGGGATTCAGGGGAGGGCAGGCATCAGATGCCCAGCAGCTGGCGGACGATGGCGAACTGGTCCACGCCGGCCAACTTTTCGATCATGCGGATGGCGTCGATCTCGATCAGCTCTTCACCGTCCCAGGAGAGGCGGTAGTAGTTGAGCGCGACCTTGCACTTGAATTCGGACTTTTCACCGGCCTTGGCGCCGCCCATGTCGATCTCTTCCCAGCGGCCACGCATGGAGACTTCGACCGCGCTGTATTGGCCGGTGTCGTCGCTTTGCACGACGCCCACAAAGCGGATAGGCACGGCGTTCACGCCGGCGGCGCCAAACTGGCGGATCACGTCTTTCAGCCAGCCGCCGGAGGAAACTTCCGATTCCAGCCCTTCCATGCCCAGATCGGTCTTGGCGGGCAGGTTCATACCGCCGGAGCGGTAGTCCTCCAGCTTCCGTGTGAGCTTGGGGAGGGTGAATTCCTCGACCTCACCGGTGTAGTTGATGCCGTCAACAAAGACGGCGAAGTTCTTCAGGACTTTGGGCATGCCCATGGTGGTGTTCTCCTGCTAATCGGTGGTGGGCAGTCAGGCCGCGGCCTGGACGTTGGCCGCGAAGTCAGCGAAGTAGCGGTCTGTGATGCGCTGCTTGAAGGTGAGGTTTTCCAGCGGCGGCACGGGGGTGTAGTCGTAGTCGATGAGGGCCTGGCCTTCTTTCAGGGTGGGCGCTTCATTGACCGTGGCGTCAAACCAGGCGCTGCCGCCCAGCAGGTAGCCGCCGCCAATCAGTTCGCGGAACTTGGCATTGACGCCATCCAGGATGTCTTTGATGAGGCTGGGGTGCAGGGGCTTGTCCACGGCCCACATGTGGGCCTCTGCAATGCTGTCGGCCAGCACATGCGCGGTGCGCACGGCGCTTTCAAAGGCAAACAGGGGTTCGTCGCTGCAGGTGCGGCTGCCCCAGAATCGATAGCCGTCCCGGTTGATGAGGGTGGTGACGTCTGCACCGTTGAGCAGGCCGGCATCGGTGGCTGGGTTCTGCAGATCCCAGTAGATGTCTTTGTTGATGCCGGTGACACCGTTGACGGCCACGTTGGACAGAGTCTTGTGCCAGCCGGTTTCCAGGTCGATCTTGGCGCGCAGGCCCAGGGCGTAGGCTTCGGCCCAGGCATCCACGGTGGCGTTGGATACGGTGTCCCAGCGCTGGAAGTCGCCATGGATCAGCATCAGTTCGCGCTTGCCGAATTCGCCGCGGTACAGGATGGCGTCGCCCACGGTGTCCTGGTAGGTGCCGCAATAGGCCATGCCGCGCAGCTGTTCCCCCAGCGTGGCCAGGGCCGTGGCCACCGGCTGGGTGGACAAACCGGGTGCACCCAGGATGCGGGGTTTGACGCCGAGCTTGCCCTGCGCCGCCAGCAGGGCCTTCATGCCGGTGTAGGTGCCGTCTGCCGCCACGCCGCCAATGACGTTGCTGGTCAGGCTGGCGGCCTTTTCTTCCGGGGTTTCGCCCACGCCATCGGCCACGCGCACCACCACGGTGATGGGCAGGCATTGCTCGGCAATGGCATCCAGCGACTTGGCCAGGGTTCCCAGCACGCCCGCCTTGGCGATGGCGTTGCGCACATGGGTGATGAGGACTGGCTTGTTCAGCGGGAAGGTTGCGTCATCGGCATCGGATGCGGTGGCAACCATGCCAATCACAGCCGTGGATACGGTGCGGATGGTGCGGATGCCTTCGGTGACTTCGAGGACACGCACGCCGTGGTGGTATTCGGTGGACATGGGCGCTTGAGGGGCTGGAGTTTGCGACCCCTCAATGGTCGCGATCCCCCCGCGTGCGCGCCAGCGCGGGAGGGTGTAGGGGATGGGTCTACATCACAAAGCCGGGGCGGGCTCCGTTTGGTCGTTGCTCCAGCCCTGCATTACGTCGTAGCCAGCCAGCTCTGCACGCGCCTGCGCTTCGTCGGATTGCGCCGCCGCGACGATGGCGCCAATTGCTTCTTCATGCCACTGGCGAACACCGGTCAGAAAACCGTGCA
Organism: Comamonas terrigena NBRC 13299; assembly: GCF_006740045.1. Classification (NCBI taxonomy): domain Bacteria; kingdom Pseudomonadati; phylum Pseudomonadota; class Betaproteobacteria; order Burkholderiales; family Comamonadaceae; genus Comamonas; species Comamonas terrigena. The sequence continues at coordinate 3,226,866 of NZ_AP019749.1, read as the reverse complement.
TGCCCTGGAATTGCGCGTCCAGGGCAATGATGCGCTGGGCCAGTTCCTCACGCGGCATGCCGCGGGTCTGTGCGCACGCATCCAGCCATGGCGTAGCTGCTGCTGAGCCGGAGATAACGGCCTGGGCCTGGGCCGTCTGGATGTACCAGCTGCTGCGCTCTTCCTCGGGGTACTTCGCAGTGATGAGGCCCATCTGGCGCTTGTATTCCGCATCGACCAAGGCCTGCAGGCCCGCAGCAATCACAGGAATAGGGTGGATGGGGTTGCAGTGTGCGTCAAGTTCATCAGCAGTCATAGGTGTGAGGTTGCGGGCTGCAATTTCTGCATCCTGCGAACCGTCTGCCAGAAGGGCAAACACTTCTCCGTCTGGAGAGTTGAAAAATTTGTGCACCGGATTCATGCGATGACCTCGATCTGAAATTCACCCATGCTCGAGCGGACGACTTTGAAAGTCTCGCCTTTGAGCAAGATGACGGATGTGGAAACAAAGCCCACGGTCAGAGGGCTGGAGGCAATGGCTTTAGCCACGCCATTGACTTGAATCTGTGCGCCGCCATTGGCTGCATTGGTGGTTCCCGTTACACGCACCTCACAAGTCCGCTGCACGGGGTTGGGGTATGTGATGTTTTCAAGGTACCCGGCGCCGGCTGAGCGGGTTTGCCCGTCACCCAGGGCTTTTTGCCGAGTCTCCAGTGCAGCGCTCAGCCCCTCCGGCGTGACGGCCACATCCGGGCGCACACCTTCCTTGGATTCATCCACCGTTGCCAGTTTGATCAGGCCGCGCTTTTGCGGGGTGGCCACCAGGCTTTCCACCCAGGCACGGCTGGCGATGGCTACGGCCGGGTCGATGGTGAGCTTGACGGTGGCGGTGCTGCTGATTTCCACCACCATGCGCATGACCATCTCGCGGGCGGCACCCTCGGCCAGCACGGGCTTGTAGGTTTCCGGGTAGTTGCCCACGGCAATGCATTGCGCGCCATTGGCGCCGCCGTAGATGGCGGTTTCGCGCACGGTCCAGCCGCCCACGTCGCTGGGGACCACGGCTTCCACAATCAGCCAGTTGGGGTTGTCCGGGTGCTGGGCAATGTCGGTGATGGCGAGGCGGTGCACTTCGCGCTTGAGGGCGGTCTGCGTTTGCACCGGCACCACGGGGGCGCCGCCGCCGTCGCCCAGGCACATGTGTGTCCAGGGCACGGTGGTTTGCATGACCTGGGCATTGGCATGCAGCGCTGCGCCCAGGTTGGTGAGGAGGGTGTAATAGGTGCTCACGGCTTAGTGCATGGGGTAGATGGTGGTGGTCAGGGCGTCATGTGCGGCAAAGGCCCAGCCCTGCGCAAGCGCTGCGGGGGTGATGTCTTTTGACTGCATGGGGTAGACGGTGGTGGTGTCGCCAGCCAGCAGCTGCATGCCCACGGTGACGGTGCCGCGGGTTTGCAGGCTGGTGCGCAGGGTGCGCAGCACGCAGGCCTGGCGCTTGTATTCCTGGATCAGCGCAGCGGCGCGTTCCATGGCGGCCTGGGTGAGCGGGCGGTCCACCACGGCCACATCCACATCGAATTCGGCCCAGTGGGCGCCCTCGGGGTGTTCAATGACGCGCACGCTTTCCAGGCCGCTGCGCAGCAGGGCTTCGCGCACGGCCCAGGTGGTGCCTTTCTTTTGGTGCAGGCGCATGGAGGCGGCCACCATGGCGCGTTGCTGGGCTTCGGTCCAGGCCAAGTCCCATTCGTCCACGCTCCAGGCCCAGGCCAGCCAGGGCAGCAGGAGGAGGGGGCAGTCCCAGGGGCTCCACAGCGTGCGGATGACTTCCGGCGTGTGCCGCAGGCGGCCGGCCCTGGCCATGGCACGCTCCAGCGGGGTGGCGTTGGGGGGCAACAGGTGGGCATCAGACATAGCTGCCCTCTGCAGGCTGGATGTCCACGCTGGTGCAGTAGGCCACCTGATGGGGTTCGACCACCACGTCGGCAACCGGCGTTTCGAGTGCCACCTTTTGTACGCCTTGGACATGCAAGGCGCCCTTGATGCCGCTTTCTGCCACGTCATACCCCAGGCGGCGGCAGCTGGCCAGGTAGGCAGCCAGGACGGCGCCCGCACGTTCCAGCGCGGAAGCACTGGCGGGGCCGGGATACAGGCGCAGCAGCGCCTTGACGGTGAAGTGCAGTACTTCGGCCGAGGCGACCTCGACGGTGTCGTTCTGGGGGCGCACATCGTCCGGGCTCAGGGCTGCAAGGACTTTCTCCAGCAGTTCCGGGCTGGCAGTTCCATCGCCCACGCGGGAGAGCACATATACCCGGACGGTTCCCGGGGTGGTGGTGATGGGCATGGCGTCCAGCACATCGGCATCCGCGCCCAGACCGTGAAAGATGTAGCTGCCGTGGCTGCCGGCGACGGTCAGCCCTTCAAACGCCATCTGTGCGCGGCGGCGCAGTTGGCCGTCGGTTTCACCCACCAGGCGCTGCACGCCGTTATTGGCGGCGGCCACGTCCAGATCTTCGCCCACGGCATAGGCAAGCATGACGGCCTTTGCGCTGTCGTTGATGCGTGCCTGCATGGCCACGTTTTCATAGGCCCAGCGCTGCAGGATCTTGGTGGCGGGTTCGGACTCCAGTTCCAGCACGTCGGCCATTTCTGGATAGTCGTCTGCCATGTCGGCGACCACCTGGGCTTTGAGGCGCGCAAATTCGGCTTCAAAGTCCAGCGGCAGCACCACATTGGGGGCTGGAAGTTGGGACAGATCCACACTCATGCAGCACCCCGTAGCGGCAGGGCGGCGGAAAGGCTGACGCTGCGGCCTTTGTAATCACCCTCCAGCGCCAGGGTGGCCTGGCCGGGGTCCGGGCCAAAGTCCAATCCCACCCGGGTGACGCGCAAGCGGGGTTCCCAGTTCATCAGCGCGCTGGCAATGGCGGCATAGCAGCGCAGGCGGGTGATGGAGTTGGCAGGGGCATCCATCAGGCTGAGCAGGATGCTGCCGTAGGTGCGCCGCTCCAGCCGGGAGCCGAGCGGCGTGGTCAGGATGTCCACAATGGATTGGCGAAGGTGCGCAATGCCGGTGATACGGCGGCCTGTGGTGCGGTCCATCATTGCGGGCCCTCGGTGTTGCCGCCGTGCGGATCTGGGTGGGCGTGGGTGCCGCCGATGTTCTTGCCGTCGTGGTTGATCTGGCCGCCTTCAAAGTCCATGCCGCCTTGCACAGAGTTTTTGCCGCTGGCGCCTGCTTTGCCTGCGATGCCTGCGTTGAAGGTGAACAAACCCTCCACGGTGGCTGCGCCGGTGAAGGTGGTTTGCGCACTGTCCACCGTGTACTCGGGGGTGGTCAGCGTGGTGCCTTCCGGCGTGATATGCAGGGTGGATGTACCCACCCGCAGGGTGATGGCCTGGGCAATGTCCAGCACCAGGGTGTCGTCCTGGCGATTGTGTTCCCAGTAGTCGGTGGCGCTGAAGTCGTGCCGCTCCACATCAGCACTCTCGGAGCCTTGGGGCATGTCTTCGCTGAAGCTGCCCACCAGGGCGGACGCCTGGCCCAGATCGCCTTCCGGAGAAAACAGCAGGCAGGGCTCACCAATGGCCGGAACGCGCCAGTGGCGGGTCTGCTGGCCGCCGCCGGCGGCCAGGCTGATCCAGGGCACCCAGTTGGTCAGCAGTTCGCCGGCGCGTACCCGGCAGCGCGCAGGGCGGCCAGGGCGCACTTCTTCCACACGCCCCTCACGGATGAGGTTGGCAAGCAGGCGGTACAGCTCTACCGGGCTGTGTTCTGGCGCTTGATCGGACATGCCAGCCATGGTGCCCAGCGCTACGCGCGGGCGCCAGCGCGCGCGCATGTAGCGGCAAGGTCTACACAATCAGCTGCCGGCGAGGCGGTTCAGGATGATGTCGCGCAGTTGCTCCAACTGGTCCTGGCTGATGCCTATAAGCGGTCGCTCCGGGTAGCTGTACTCGGCGCCGCCTGGTGTCACGCGGTCGCGCAGGCCAAAGTGGTGCACACGGGCAATGCGTTCTGCCCGGCCAATGAACTGCACCACGGCAGAGTCTGTAAATGCCTTGGTGCGCAGGTGGCGCGCCATACGCATGCGGCGGAACATGGGGCCTTGGCGCAGGCGGCCTTTGGCATCACGGCTGCGGTTCTTGCGTGGTTCCCAGGCTTGACCGTCCGGGCTTTGCTGGGCGGCCATGGATTGCTGGTTGGCCTTGCGCACGCTGATGGCCACTTCCCGGGCAAGCTGGCGGCGCTCTGCTGGTTGCAGGCGCGCAATCAGGGGGCTGAGCCAATCCTCCAGCCGGAGCAGATCGTCTGCCATGGGTCAGGGGGCCAGCGGTGGCCAGGCCGCCAACTGCTGGCCGTTGAGGTAGAGCGAGGTGACCGGGTCGTGTGGCATGTCTGCCGGGCCGGGTGGCTCTGCCCGGTGCAGCAGCTCAAACGCACCAGGTGCACCGCCTTCCAGGGTGCAGGCGTGCACGGATTCGGTGAGCTGCAGATCCAGCACCAGATCCAGCGCCTGGGTATTGAGGTATTCCGCCTGGATGCGGATGGCCTGCCCCTTGGACTGGGGATTGTTCAGCAGGTCGGACTGGTGGGCACGGAGCCAGACAAGGATGGGGCCCACCGCCGCGTCCGGGTGGCCGGTGAAGTCGCACAGCACGGTGCGCAGGGTGTAGTGCCACTGCCAGCCCAGGGCGGCGGTGCCGGTGGTGGCAATGCGACCATCGAGCACGAACATCATCAGCCGTTCGGGGTCGCGGGCGAATTCCGGCAGCGCGGCGGTGAGGTGGGCGCGCAGGCTAGGGGGTTTGCGCATGGTCCAGCTCCTGCAGCTTCTGGCGCCAGGCGGTGAAGGCCTGCTTTACTTCGCCGTACTGGGCAATGCAGTGGTTGAGTTCGCGGATGGCCTGGTCCCCGTCGTGGCTGATACCGGCAAGATTTGCTGCTGCCGCTGGGTCAAGTTCGGCGTACGTGGGGCCAGGTTCAGCGGCGGGATGTCCGGCGGGCTGTATTCCAGCGGGCTGACAGCTGGCGGGCAGGACGACAGGGACGTGCACGCGGACAGTGCCAGCACCAAGGCCAGCAAGATGGGTGTTGTGGGCTGCATCGGCTTCTTTCTGGTCATTGGACAGCTGGTTTTCCAAGGTGGTGATGCGGTGGCGCAGGCTGGCTTCTGCCTCAGTGCGTTCGCCACGCAGCCAGGCGGTGGTGCGGGCGTGGCGGCGCTGCAGGTCTTGCAGTTCGACCGCGGCGGCACGGGCCACGCGGCGGCCTTCAAACAGCACGCCAGCGTAGAAGGACGCCAGCAGCACGGCGCAGAGCAGGACGGTAACGGCCAGGCGGTCGGTAGAGGGGCGCAGCATCACAGCACCCCCGTGCATGCGGCGTGGCGCGCGAGCTGGCGGGTCCACACCCCCATGCAGCGCTTGTTGCCCGGGGTGCTGCAGTCATACCCGGCTGCGAACTTGTAGCGCAGGTAGGCCTGGCAGGCCGGGCCGTAGTTGCCGGCCACGTACTGGGCGCGCATGGTGCTGTTCCACCAGTTGGTGCAGCCGTACTGGCCAGCGAAGTCCACCGCCTGTTCAAACTCCACGGGGTGCATGGGCGTTTCGCCCAGGCTGCGCTTGACGCAGGCCACGTAGGTGTTCTGCAGCAGGTTGGCGGCCAGCTCACCCGCACGCTGGCGGGTGATGGGCGGATCTGCCATGGTGACGCGGCGGCCGTCTTCATAGTGGGTGGCGCCGTGGCCGATGGTGGGCACATCGCCCTTGGTGGGGATGGTGGGGGCGGCGGTGAAGCCTTCATGCCCGATCCAGGCGAGCAGGATGGCGGCGGTCAGGCCCAGGGCGGAGGCAGGGGTGCGCTTATTCATGGCATTCCCCCTGAAGTTTGCGCATGCGGGCTTCGTGTTCCCGCTGCTGGCGGGCGTTTTCTTCGCGCTTGAAACCGGCTTCCACGCGGCGGTAGTGCCAGTTGATGAGCAGGCCCACCACGGCAATGACCAGGCCGGCCACGGCAGCGAATTCGCTGGAGAAGAACCAGCCACCTGCGGCGCCCACTGCGCCACCGGCGGTGATCTTCTGGCCAAAGGCGGCGCTGCCAGCGGCTTCCACAACGGTGTCTGTTTTGAGTCCCATGGTTGCTTTCAGTCCCACAGCTGCACGGTGGGTTTGGTTTGGGGCACCGGAATGTCCGGCATGGTGACCAGCAGCCCCTGCGGCAACACCAGGCCGTGGCGGGTCAGGCCAGGGTTGGCCTGCATGACGGCTTCCACCAAGGCGCGGGTGCGGCCGTAGTGGCGCCAGCACAGTGCGTCTACCGTTTCGCCTTGTTGGGTGCGGATTTGCGTGGCCATGGCTGGCGGGGTTACAGCAGATCCACGGTGCAGCGCGGGCGGGCCAGCAGATCTGCAATGGCCCAGCGCTGGTTGCGGCGGTGCTGGTCTACCTGGATGGCCAGGTCTTCCAGCACGCGGTCTGCCTTACCGGAGCCCGCAGGGATGGTGGAGAGGTTGCGGTAGGCCTCTGCCAGATCGGCCTGCAGGCAGGCGTGCACAGCGCGGCGGTAGTAGAGGACTTTGGCGCTTTCGCCATCCATCTGGGGCGCAGGCACATTGGCCAGGCAGGCATAGCCCCAGCGGGTGCGCTGTTCGTCCGCCCATTCCTGCAGCTCTGCATTGACGCTGAGCATGGCGTCCATCAGGGCAGGGCGCAGGCGGTCGGCCGTGACAGTGCCATCCAGCCGGCAGGCGTTGCGCACCTTGACCGGGTCCATGTCTGGGAACCAGGTGCCATTGCTGACCACGGGCTCTTGCGTGGCCGCTGGCGGGTTGGCTGTGACGATGAATCCATTCATGGTGCAGGGCGCTGTGTTGCAGAGGGGCTGGTGGGGCGGCGGGTTGAGCGGGTGGGCGGTGGTCCAGGACGTTGGCCGTGCGCGGCGGCGCCGGCGTGGCCGCGGCCCTGGAGCCGCCCGGCGCGGGGTGCGCTCAGTCGGGTGCCTGGTCGGCTGGGGTCTGCGCTTGCAGTTCTTTCCAGCGGCGTTCCAGGCGTTCCACATCTTTTTTGACGCCGATCTGCACATGCAGGGCGATGGCGCGCTGCAGCTGGGGCAGGGCAATGGCCACTTGCTCACGCTGCAGCTGTTTGGCGTCCACGTCATGCGTGGCGGTCTTGCCCATGGCGGCCCAGCCGATGGCCTTGTGCAGCTTGGCGCGGGCCTGGTCATGGGTGTCGTGGTCTTTGGTGAGTTCATCCACCTGGGCCAGCGCCACCATGGCGTCGGTACCGGCCAGCTTGCCGGCAATGGCGGCTTCGCTGATGTCGTCCAGCAGCAGGGTGGGCAGGTTGCGCTGGTACTGGTCGGGCAGCTGCAGGCCGTGGCGCAGGCAATAGCCGGCCAGCTGCAGGCCCTGGCGCCAATTCCCCACGTCCAGGTGCCACACCAGCAGGGTGGTGACCACGGGGTCCTGGGCGCCGGCGTCGGCCTCCAGCACGCCATCCAGGTAGTTATCGAAGTCGGCCAGCATGGTGCGCTTGGCTTCGATCTTCTTTTCCACGGACTGAATGGCCTTGAGTGTGCGTAGGTGGGCGTGGAGCTGGGCCAGCATCAGTTCGTGTTCAGCCCCCTGCATGGGGCCATGGGGGTCTGCAGCCGCCGCCTGGGCGGCCTGCTGGGCAGCAAGGATGCGGGCGCGGTGCCGCTGGGCGGGTGTCTGGGGCATGGTGTTGGTGTGTGCGGGTCAAAAAAGGGCCGCCGCGCCGTGGCGGCAGCGGCCCAAGGGGACAGCGGGGGCGTCAGGCAGCGGACTGGATGTTTTCCACCAGGGCGCATTGGCCATATTTCTCGACCACATAAGCGTCATTGCTGGATTCATAGAACTCGACGCGATCGCGTTCCATCACATCCTTGATGCCGCGGCGGCGAGCACCGTTCTGGAAGTAGATGGATAGGTTGTCGAGGCGAGTCACCAGTACGGAACCTGGGGGGAAGTAGGGCGCCACGAGAGCCTGCAGGCCCCCCAGGCGGCGCTGGCTGACCACGATGTCAGCGGCCAGGCGCTCGGTGGGGGCGTCGTTCTTTTCCATCAGGGGAAAGAGCTTGTCGTGCATCAGGTCGCGTCCCACGATGGCGACCAGCCGTGGATCCTCTTGGCACCAGGGATCCAGCAGGGTCTTGGTGGCGTCATAGACCAGGGCATCCAGGTGGGCGTAGTCGCCACCGTTGCCTACCGTGATCTTGCCTTGCACTGCACCGTCTTTCAGCACCCGTTCCGGGGCTTTGGTGCGGATGTGCTCCAGCCAGCCGATGTTCACGTCCTGCAGCAGGGGGTATGTTTCGCGGTCGGTATCTGCATCGGCACGAACGCCATTCCAGCCAGTCATGATGCGGTCCAGGGCGCACTGCTGCATCACGTAGTTGCTGATGCGGGGCTGGAAGTCTTTGAACTGAGCCCATGCGTCCAGCGTGGCGTAGCGGAGGTGGGTGTCGTAGTTGGTTTGGACGCACTCATATTGCTCACCGGTCAGCCCGGCGACATCACGCGTTTGACGAGACTTGTTGCCGCTGGTGTTGGTGCGGCTGGCGATGGGGCCGTTCACTCCCAGGGCAAGCTTTTCGCCCTTCATATCTTTCACGCCGATGATGTTGATCATTCCCAGGAACGCGCTGGATTCCTGCAGCTTGCCTTCCAGCTTTTGCTGAACGCTGGGGGCGACGTTGAATTTGTCGGCAGCGCTGCCCACGCCGTTGTTGCGGGCTTGCTGGTCCATGTAGCCAGCGAAGTGCTGGCGGGTATCGTTGTGCATAGGGTTCCTTGGAATGGGGTGTGGAGGGTGGCGGGCCGGGCTCAGTAATCGGCCACGTCGCGACCAGCGCCACCGGTGGCGGCAGGGCGATGCGGGTCTGCGGACTGGGTGCTGAGTTGCTGCACCAAGGCGTCGTGCTTGCCTTCCAGCTTGGCCAGGCCTTGGCTGAACTTTTCCGATGCATCGGCAAAGGCCTGCAGGGTCTGGGGCACGGCGGCCAGTGCTGCGACCACTTCGGCTGGCAGGGCGCTGTGTTGCTGAACGGCAGGGGCGGCCGGGGCGGCAGGCGCAGCAGGCGCGGACTGGAACTTGTCCAGCAGGGCGGTGAACTTGGCCAAAGCTGCGGTCAGGACGCCGGTATCCGGGCTGGCGGGTTGCTCGGGCTCCAGCTCCAGGGCGAATTCCACGCCAGCCGTAAACAGCGTGTTGGGGTTGGTCTTACGGCCTGCCAGCGGGTTGGCGTTGGGGTGTTGGGCTGCGAACTGCAGCATTTCAGTGCCCAGGCTGGCCGGGGAGTCGGTGACGGCCAGGCCGATCAGGTAGGCCTCGCCGGTGCCGGCGAACTCAGGGTCCACCTCGATCGAGGTGTAGAGCTTCTGGCCCTTTTTGTTCATTGCCACCAGGGATTCCAGCGGCTGGATCTGCGCGAAGAGGGCCAGCTTGCCGTCCTCCACGGTGCGGGCCTGCACGCCCAGCACGTCGCCCTGGGCGGCAAAAGCGCTTTCGGGCAGCATGCCGCGCATGTGCTCGATCCAGACGCGGGCGCCGTACTTGGCGGGGCTGAAGTTCTTGGCCATCTGGTCGATCCAGTGGCGCTCGATCTTGCGGCCGTCAGTGGTGGCACCTTCGGTGGCCACGCGGAACCATTTGGACTTGGACATGTGTGTGCTGCTTAGAGGGTGGTTGTTCGGTCCCTCTATGGTCTGAGCCTTGCCTGTAGGCGGCCAGCGCTTGGCGCTGTAGCGGCGCACTGCACATAAATGCGTGGGTGCGCCCGCGCGTTATGCCGCCCAAACTGCAGCCCTATGACGGCCACCAAGGACCGGCGGGCGCGTGTGCGCAGCGGTCAGCACAACCCTTTTCCCATTGCCAACACCCAGCAGCCTGATGCCCCGGCGCAGGAGCTGGATGTGCTGCGCGCGCTGACGGACCGCAGCCAGGACAAGCGCCGTTCAGCCCGCGCGCTGTACTGGATGGGCTGGCGGGTGACGCACATTGCCGAGCACCTGGAGGTGCCGCGCACCACGGTGCACGAATGGAAGAAGGCGGATGCCTGGGAGCAGGCCACTGCAGTGCAGCGGGTGGAAGGCACGCTGGAGATGCGCCTGTGCACGCTGATCAACAAGGACAGCAAGACCGGCGGCGACTTCAAAGAGATTGACCTGCTGGGGCGCCAGATTGAGCGCCTGGCGCGCGTGCAGCGCTACGAGAAGACGGGCAAGGAAGCCGACCTGAACCCGAACATTCTGGAGCGCAATGCCGGGCCGAAGCGCCAGCCGGAACGCAACCCACTGGGTGAAGCGGCGCTGGAGAAGCTGAAAGCCGCCTTCATTGACAGCCTGTTCAAGTACCAGCTGACCTGGTGGCAGAACAGCCAGGAACGCACCCGGGTGATTTTGAAAAGTCGGCAGATTGGTGCGACTTGGTACTTTGCCCGCGAGGCGCTGATTGATGCGCTGGAGACTGGGCGCAATCAGATCTTTCTGTCTGCCAGCCGGGCGCAGGCGCAGATCTTCCGTCAGTACATCGTGGCGTTTGTGCAGGAGGTGCTGGACATTGAGCTGAAGGGCGACCCGATTGTGTTGCCCAACGGTGCCACGCTCTATTTCCTGGGCACGAATGCGCGCACGGCCCAGGGCTACCACGGGAATTTCTACTTTGACGAGTTCTTCTGGACGCACCGCTTTGAAGAACTGAACAAGGTAGCCAGCGGCATGGCCATGCACAAGCACTGGCGCAAGACCTACTTCAGCACGCCCAGCAGCTTGCAGCACCAGGCCTATGCCTTCTGGAGCGGGGCGCGCATCAACCGCAAGCGCGCCAAGGCGGATCGCATTGAGCTGAATCTGACCCACGACTGGCTGGCAGGCGGCTTCACCGGTGAGGACAAGATCTGGCGCCAGATTGTGACGGTGTTGGATGCCGTTGCAGGGGGCTGCGATCTGTTCGACCTGGACGAGCTGCGCTTTGAATACAGCGACGAGGAATGGGACAACCTGCTGATGTGCGGGTTTGTGGACGAGAGCTTTGCCGTGTTCCCGCTGAGCATGCTGATGGGCTGCCATGTGGACAGCTGGGATGCATGGGCGCACGACTTCAAACCCTTTGCCCTGCGGCCCTACGGGCGCAAGCCGGTGTGGATTGGCTATGACCCCAGCCACACGGGCGACGCCGCCGGCCTGGTTGTGCTGGCACCGCCAGACGCGCCGGGCGGCAAGTTCCGCGTGCTGGAGCGCCTGCAGTTTAAGGGTGCGGACTTTGAAGGGCAGGCAGAGCAGATCCGCAAGCTGACCGAAAAATACAACGTGCAGCACATCTGCATCGACACCACAGGCCTGGGCCAAGGGGTCTACCAGATCGTGAAGAAGTTCTTCCCCAGCGTGAAGGCCTTGCAGTACAGCGTGGAGGTGAAGACCCGCCTGGTGCTGAAGGCGCAGAGCGTGATGCGCGCGGGCCGCCTGGAGTTTGATGCCGGGGATGTGGACCTGCAGCGCAGCTTTATGGCGATCAAGCGCGAGATGACGGCCAGCGGCCGCAATGTGACCTACGCCGGCGGCCGCAGCGAGGAGGCCGGCCACTCTGACCTGGCCTGGGCCTGTATGAATGCTTTGGACAATGAGCCACTGGAAGCGGTTGCCCTGGGCGGCAACGGCGGTGGCGCCACCATGGAGTTTTACTGATGACCACCCTGATGCCCGCAGCCGCGGAAGCCACAGCTTTGACCACCACCACCAGCCCGGCCCGGACTGAGGCTTTCTCTTTTGGTGACCCGGAAGCGGTGTTGGACCGTCGGGAGATCCTGGACTATGTGGAATGCTGGGTGAATGGGGAGTGGTATGACCCGCCCGTCAGCTTTGACGGACTGGCCCGGTCGTTCCGCGCGGCCACGCACCATGAAAGCGCCATCCATTTCAAGGCCCAGGTGCTGGCTAGCACGTTCATCCCACACAAGCTGCTGAGCCGGGCGACCATGCGCCAGCTGGGCACGGACTTTCTTGTGTTTGGTAATTCCTACCTGGAGCGACCGCGCAACATGCTGGGCGACGGGATGCAACTGAAGCACGCCCTGGCCAAGTATGTGCGGCGCCACCAGGATCTGCAGCGCTTTGGCTTTGTGCGCACCTGGCAGCAGGCGCACTACTTTGCCAAGGGCAGCATCTGCCATGTGCTGGAGCCGGATGTACACCAGGAGGTGTATGGGCTGCCCCAGTACCTGTCATCCCTGCAGGCTGCGCTGCTGAACGAGAGCGCCACACTGTTCCGCCGGCGCTATTACACGAACGGCAGCCATGCGGGCTACATCCTTTACCTGACCGACCCGGAAACGAGCCAGGGCGACGTGGACGCGCTGCGGCAGGCGCTGAAAAGCAGCAAGGGGCTTGGCAACTTCCGCAACCTGTTTTTCCACAGTCCGAATGGCAAGGAGAAGGGCATCCAGCTGATTCCGATTGGTGAAGCCGCAGCCAAGGACGAATTCTTCAACATCAAGAACGTGAGCCGGGACGACCAGCTCGCCGCGCACCGGGTGCCGCCCCAGTTGATGGGCGTGGTGCCGGCCAACGCCGGCGGCTTTGGCAATGTGGTGGACGCGGCCCGGGTGTTTGCGCGCAATGAGGTGTACCCGCTGCAGGCGCACATCGGCAGTGCGATCAACGACTACATGGGCGAAGAGATCTGCCGCTGGACGCCCTATGTGTTGCCTGGGGTGGACCAGGCTGGGCAGGGCGGGCTGGTGTGATGCATTGACGGCCCAACCCAAGATATGACAGAGAGCCCCGCACCGCGGGGCTTTTTGTTTTCAGCCGACGGCGGCGCAGTCTGCCAGTGTGCCGGCGGCCAGATCCAGCCTGCGCGAGAGCGGCTGCAGCAGGGTGTGAAGTGCATCTGCACTGATCTGCCCTTGCTGGGCTGCGGCCAGCAGCTCGCACAAGGCCCCCACGGCCGCGCTCACGTCGTCTATCTCTCTCTGTAGCCGCTCATTTGCTGAGTTCTTGGAAGGCATGGATGCTCTCTAAACACTGTATATTTATACAGTATATGCAGTCTAACTACATGTGAGCAAACGCTTTTTCTACTGTATGAAGCACGCATAGCCACCAGCCCGCCACCTGCGCACCAGGGGCCACCCGGGCCCAGCAGGGGTCGGCCAGGGCCACCAGGAGCCACCAGGGGGCAGGAGGGGGCAGGAGGGGGCAGGGGGCCAGGGGGGCGACCGGCGGGCACCCCAACCATCCCCCTCGGCGCGCGATCGAGACCCCGCCGCGCCTGCCCGCTTAATATGTCGGTTTCGACGTAGGTGTCGGTAATCGTAGGTCTTGCACTGGCGTGGCTCAGCGCACAAGAGGTTCCGATTTTTGAATGACGGGAATTGACGGTTATCGTTTCACTCTAGGGCGTTGAGAGTGGTGAAATGCATGCAATCCAAGGCCGGGGCAGGATTCAGTAGCTGTCGACCGGTTAGAAAGCAGTGATGAAAGCCTCACTGACAGTGCTACCGCATCCCGCGTGAATCCCGCTTTTGAGTGCTAAATCGTTGAATTTATTTGTGCAGCGAGTCCGGCTCCGCGCACCACGAACACATCGCCTGATCCAGGCGAAGCCTTGAAAGCCTGTCCCCACCTGGGGACAGGCTTTTTTCTTGCCTGAGCGCCGGGGGCGGATGCTGCCGGACGCTGCTGGATGGGGCGCGGCAGGGCCGGCAGGGCTGGCAACGCCTCCAGCCCCTCCAGCCCCTCCAGCCCCTCCAGCCCCTCCAGCAGACCGTGGAATGGGCAGCCTGTGCCGCTGGTGTCAGGCACCCGGACCCTGCTGCCGGCGCGACCGGGCAAACCGCGCTTTGCACTTTTTTACCGGCCCTGCAGGGCTGCCCGGGCGCTGCGCTGCAGTGGGAGCAAGCCCTGATAAGCGGGTGGTCCGGGGCGGGGACAGGGTTCGCCCGTTCCCGGCTGGATATAATGTTGGATTGAATGCGCGACCGTCAGCGCCGATTCGCTCCGGGTGAGTTGGCGTGAACACCAGCTAAGTATTTGAATTTTCTGGTGTGCCGAGTCCGGCTTTGCGCACCATTCTTCATGTGAGACTTTGCGGAATACGGTGCAGGCTGTACTGCAGCCGGCACGGTCCACATCTTTCCCCGAGATTTAGGAACAACCATGGCCGTTACTGTTGAAACCCTTGAGAAGCTCGAGCGCAAGATCACGCTGAGCGTGCCGCTCGCCGCAATCCAGTCCGAAGTCGAGACCCGTCTGAAGAAGGTTGCTCGCACCGTGAAGATGGACGGTTTCCGTCCTGGCAAGGTGCCCATGAACGTGGTGGCCCAGCGTTATGGCTACTCCGTGCAGTACGAAGTGCTGAACGACAAGGTCGGCGAAGCTTTCGCCAAGGCCGTCGATGAAGCCGGTCTGCGCGTGGCCGGCCAGCCCCGCATTTCCGAGAAGGAAGGCGCTGCCGAAGGCGAAGCCCAGTTCGACGCCATCTTCGAAGTGTTCCCCGAAGTGAAGCTGGGCGACCTGGCTGCCGCTTCCGTGGACAAGCTGACCGCCGAAGTGGACGACGTCGCCATCGACAAGACCGTGGACATCCTGCGCAAGCAACGCCGCACCTTCGCCCAGCGTCCCGCTGCCGAAGCCGCTGTGGACGGTGACCGCGTGACCGTGGACTTCGAAGGCAAGATCGACGGCGAAACCTTTGCCGGCGGCAAGGCTGAAGACTTCCAGTTCCTGGTCGGCGAAGGCCAGATGCTCAAGGAATTCGAAGACGCCGTGCGCGGCATGAAGGCTGGCGAGTCCAAGACTTTCCCCCTGGCTTTCCCTGAGGACTACCACGGCAAGGACGTGGCCGGCAAGACCGCCGACTTCCTGGTGACCGTCAAGAAGATCGAAGCTGCCAACCTGCCCGAAGTGAACGAAACCTTCGTGAAGTCCCTGGGCATTGCCGACGGTACCGTCGAAGGCCTGCGCGCCGACATCAAGAAGAACCTGGAACGCGAAGTGAAGTTCCGCGTGCTGGCTCGCAACAAGCAAGCCGCCATGGACGCTCTGGTCTCTGTGGCCGAGCTGGAACTTCCCAAGGCTTCCGTGCAGGCCGAAGTCGGCCGTCTGCTGCAAGGCGCCCGCGCCGAACTGCAACAACGCGGCATCAAGGACGCTGAAAAGGCGGAAATCCCTGAAGACGTGTTCCTGCCCCAAGCCGAGCGCCGCGTGCGCCTGGGTCTGGTGGTGGCAGAGCTGGTCAAGTCCAACAAGCTGGAAGCCACGCCCGAGCAGCTGAAGGCCCACGTGGACGAGCTGGCTGCTTCCTACGAGAAGCCCGAAGACGTCGTGCGCTGGTACTTCGGCGACCGCCAACGTCTGGCCGAAGTGGAAGCCGTCGTGATCGAGAATAATGTGACCGAGTTCGTGCTGAGCAAGGCCAAGGTGAGCGACAAGGCTGTGTCGTTCGAAGAGCTGATGGGTCAGGCCTGAGCGGTCTTGACCTGACGGAGGGCGGGCCACAGGTGCAACGCCCCCATTAGGCTTTACACACCGGGGCTTGTGCTTTGCGGCACAAGCCCCATTTCATTTCTTGGCTAGGCTACATTGCTGAAATTGACAGGAGAACCTATGAGCGCATTGGATATTCAGGGTCTGGGCATGGTCCCCATGGTGATCGAGCAGTCCGGACGCGGCGAGCGGTCTTACGACATCTATTCGCGCCTGCTGAAGGAGCGCGTGATTTTCTTGGTGGGCCCGGTCAACGACCAGACGGCCAACCTGGTGGTGGCGCAGCTGCTGTTCCTGGAAAGCGAGAACCCTGACAAGGACATCTCCTTCTACATCAACTCGCCCGGCGGCTCGGTCAGCGCCGGCATGGCCATCTTCGACACGATGAACTTCATCAAGCCCGATGTGTCCACGCTGTGCACCGGCATGGCAGCCAGCATGGGTGCTTTCCTGCTGGCGGCAGGGGCTAAGGGTAAGCGTTATGCTTTGCCCAACTCCAAGGTCATGATCCACCAGCCGCTGGGCGGTATGCAGGGTCAGGCGACGGAGATCGAGATCCACGCCCGTGAGATCCTCAAGACCCGCGAACAGCTGAACAACATCCTGGCCGAGCGCACCGGCCAGCCGCTGGAAAAGATCCAGCGCGACACCGAACGCGACTATTTCCTGAGCGCTGCCGAAGCCAAGGACTATGGTCTGGTGGACCAGGTGATTGAAAAACGCGCCTGAACCGGCGAAAAACGGGTAACGGCGCTATCCCCCACGGGGAGCGCCGTTTTTCCTGTTGGTATCATCCTTTTTCCCATATTTGTAACAAGGCACTGCCCCCATGGCCGAGAAAAAAGGCACTTCCAGCGAGAAAAACCTCTACTGCACCTTCTGCGGCAAAAGCCAGCACGAGGTGAAGAAGCTGATTGCTGGGCCGTCCGTCTTCATCTGCGACGAGTGCATCGACTTGTGCAACGAAATTATCCGTGATGAGTTGCCGGGCAATACCGCCCGCGAGGCGCGCGGTGATCTGCCCACGCCGGCAGAAATCAAGGCCAACCTGGACAACTACGTGATTGGCCAGGAGCAGGCCAAGCGCACACTGGCCGTGGCGGTCTACAACCACTACAAGCGCCTGCGCCACAAGGACAAGGCGGGCAAGGATGAGGTGGAGCTGTCCAAGAGCAATATCTTGCTGGTCGGCCCCACAGGCTCGGGCAAGACGCTGCTGGCCCAGACCCTGGCGCGCCAGCTGGACGTGCCCTTTGTCATGGCCGACGCCACCACGCTGACCGAAGCCGGCTACGTGGGCGAGGACGTGGAAAACATCGTCCAGAAGCTGCTGCAAAGCTGCAACTACGAAATCGAGCGTGCCCAGCGCGGTATCGTCTACATCGACGAAATCGACAAGATCTCGCGCAAGTCCGACAACCCCAGCATCACGCGCGACGTGTCGGGTGAGGGTGTGCAGCAGGCGCTGCTGAAGCTGATCGAAGGCACCATGGCCAGCGTCCCCCCGCAGGGCGGCCGCAAGCACCCGAACCAGGACTTCCTGCAGATCGACACGACCAACATCCTGTTCATCTGTGGCGGTGCATTTGCCGGTCTGGAAAAGGTCATCGAAAACCGCACCGAAGCATCGGGTATCGGCTTTGGCGCCGCGGTCAAGAGCAAGAAGCAGCGCTCGCTGTCCGAAGTGTTCCAGGAGATCGAGCCCGAGGATCTGATCAAGTTCGGCCTGATCCCCGAACTGGTGGGCCGTATGCCCGTGATGACCGCCCTGGCCGAGCTGAGCGAAGACGCGCTGGTGGAAATCCTGACCGAGCCCAAGAACGCCCTGGTCAAGCAGTACAGCAAGCTGCTGGGCATGGAAGGCGTGGAGCTGGAAATCCGTCCCGGCGCGCTCAAGGCCATCGCCCGCAAGGCGCTGGTGCGCAAGACCGGCGCCCGTGGTCTGCGTTCCATCCTTGAACAGGCGCTGATCGGCACCATGTTCGAGTTGCCGAACATGGACAACGTCGCCAAGGTGGTGGTGGAAGAAGCCACCATCGACGACGGCAAGGCACCTTTGCTGGTGTACCGCGAAGCCGCCAAGACTGCCTGAGCGGGCGACATGCCTGACGGCATGGGCTGTGCGCATCAGGCGCCGGCCCGTCTGCAATTGCTGCACAAGCCGTGCAGCCTGGGGCACACTGGTGGTGCCCGTGTAGCTGATATCTGCCGCAGGTGCTGCCTGCGGTATTACTGAGGAATCCCATGTCAGGAACAACTCCCGAGACCGATACACCGCTCGACCTGCCGCTGTTGCCGCTGCGGGACGTCGTGGTGTTTCCCCACATGGTCATTCCCTTGTTTGTGGGCCGCGCCAAGAGCATCAAGGCGCTGGAACTCGCCATGGAAGGCGACCGCCGCATCATGCTGGTGGCACAGAAGGCAGCATCCAAGGATGAGCCGTCGGTGGACGACATGTTCGAGGTGGGCTGCGTGTCCACCATCCTGCAGATGCTCAAGTTGCCCGACGGCACCGTGAAGGTGCTGGTGGAAGGCCAGCAGCGTGCGCTGGTGGTGGAAGTGACCGACCACGAAACGCACTTCACCAGCAAGCCCCGCCTGCTGGATGTGCAGGACGATGCCGTCCAGTCCAGCGAAGTGGAGGCCCTGCGCCGCGCTGTGACCCAGCAGTTCGACCAGTACGTCAAGCTCAACAAGAAGATCCCTTCGGAGATCCTGAGCTCGATCTCCGGCATCGACTCGCCGGGCCGTCTGGCTGACACCATTGCCGCACACCTGCCGCTGAAGCTGGAGAACAAGCAGCAGGTGCTGAACCTGTCGGACGTGAAAGAGCGTCTGGAAAACCTGTTCGAACAGCTCGAGCGTGAAGTCGACATCCTGAATGTGGACAAGCGCATCCGCGGCCGCGTCAAGCGCCAGATGGAGAAGAACCAGCGCGACTTCTACCTGAACGAACAGGTCAAGGCCATCCAGAAGGAACTGGGTGAGGGCGAGGACGGCGCCGACCTGGAAGAGGTCGAAAAGAAGATCAAGCTGGCCAAGATGCCGGTGGCTGCGCGCAAGAAGGCCGAAGCCGAGCTGAAGAAGCTCAAGCTGATGTCCCCCATGTCGGCGGAAGCCACCGTGGTGCGCAACTACATCGACGTCCTGACCGGTCTGCCCTGGAGCAAGAAGACCAAGATCAAGCACGACCTGGCCAATGCCGAGGAAGTGCTGAACGCCGACCACTTCGGTCTGGAAAAGGTCAAGGACCGCATCGTGGAATACCTCGCGGTGCAGCAGCGCGTGGACAAGGTCAAGGCGCCCATCCTGTGCCTGGTCGGCCCACCTGGCGTGGGCAAGACCTCGCTGGGCCAGTCGATCGCCAAGGCCACGGGCCGCAAGTACGTGCGCATGGCCCTTGGCGGCATGCGGGATGAAGCCGAGATCCGCGGCCACCGCCGCACCTACATCGGCGCCATGCCGGGCAAGGTGCTGCAGAGCCTGGAGAAGGTGGGCACGCGCAATCCGCTGTTCCTGCTGGACGAGATCGACAAGCTGGGCATGGACTTCCGCGGTGACCCTTCCAGCGCGCTGCTGGAAGTGCTGGACCCCGAGCAGAACCACACCTTCGGCGACCACTACGTCGAGGTCGACTTCGACCTGTCGGACGTGATGTTCGTGGCCACCTCCAACTCGATGAACATTCCGTCGGCCCTGCTGGACCGCATGGAAGTGATCCGCCTGTCGGGCTACACCGAGGACGAGAAGACCAATATCGCCATCCGCTACCTGCTGCCCAAGCAGCTGACCAACAACGGCGTGCGCGAAGGCGAGCTGAAGGTGGAAGAGTCCGCAGTGCGCGACATCGTGCGCTACTACACCCGTGAAGCCGGCGTGCGTTCGCTGGAGCGCGAGCTGTCCAAGATCTGCCGCAAGGTGGTCAAGGGCATCCAGCTCAAAAAGCTCGAGCCCATGGTGGTGGTGACTGCCGACAACCTGCCGGACTACCTGGGCGTGCGCAAGTACACCTATGGCCGTGCCGAGCAGCAGAACCAGGTGGGCCAGGTCGTGGGTCTGGCATGGACCGAAGTGGGCGGCGATCTGCTGACCATCGAGGCCGTGGTGATGCCGGGCAAGGGCAATATCCTGCGCACCGGCTCGCTGGGCGACGTGATGAAGGAATCGGTTGAAGCCGCTCGCACCGTGGTGCGCAGCCGCGCCAGACTGCTGGGCATCAAGGACGAGCTGTTTGAAAAGCGCGACATCCACGTGCACGTGCCCGACGGCGCCACGCCCAAGGACGGCCCCAGCGCGGGTGCAGCCATGACCACGGCCTTTGTCTCGGCGCTGACCGGCATTCCTGTGCGCAGCGACGTGGCCATGACCGGTGAAATCACCCTGCGGGGTGAAGTCACGGCGATTGGCGGTCTGAAGGAAAAGCTGCTGGCGGCCCTGCGTGGCGGCATCAAGACAGCGCTGATTCCGGAAGAGAACGTCAAGGACCTGCAGGAGATCCCGGACAACGTCAAGAGCGGTCTGGAAATCATCCCTGTCAAGTGGATCGACCAGGTGCTGAAGGTGGCGCTCGAGCGCATGCCCGAGCCCCTGACGGACGAAGAAGTGGCAGCAGCCGCAGCGGCGGCCGCAGCGGCGGCCGACAAGGCCGAAAAGGCGGCCGATCCTTCGGGCGCGGTGAAGCATTGAGTTTTTTGGCCGCATTTGAAAAATGCGGCCAAAAAATTACGCTACAATTCATCCCATCGCAGCGTTGCTTCGTTATAGAATGCAAGGCTTCGGCGGAAACGCGGGAATAGCTCAGTTGGTAGAGCGATACCTTGCCAAGGTATAGGTCGACGGTTCGAACCCGTTTTCCCGCTCCAGGTTTTCAGAGCCTGTAGCAATACAGGTTCGCATCGGAAGGCGCAAGTCTTCCGAATGCGGGAATAGCTCAGTTGGTAGAGCGATACCTTGCCAAGGTATAGGTCGACGGTTCGAACCCGTTTTCCCGCTCCAGGTTTTCAGAACCTGTAGCAATACAGGTTCGCATCGGAAGGCGAAAAGTCTTCTGAATGCGGGAATAGCTCAGTTGGTAGAGCGATACCTTGCCAAGGTATAGGTCGACGGTTCGAACCCGTTTTCCCGCTCCAGGTTTTCAGAACCTGTAGCAATACAGGTTCGCATCGGAAGGCGCAAGTCTTCCGAATGCGGGAATAGCTCAGTTGGTAGAGCGATACCTTGCCAAGGTATAGGTCGACGGTTCGAACCCGTTTTCCCGCTCCAGGTTGGACAAGGGTGTGCAAACATCCTGCGATGGCGCGATAGCAAAGCGGTTATGCCCCGGATTGCAAATCCGGTTAGACCAGTTCGACTCTGGTTCGCGCCTCCAAAAAATTTGCGGGAATAGCTCAGTTGGTAGAGCGATACCTTGCCAAGGTATAGGTCGACGGTTCGAACCCGTTTTCCCGCTCCAGGTCTTTGAAAAAGGGAAGCTCAGGCTTCCCTTTTTTCTATCTGTCCTGAAGGTTGGCAGAAGGGCAACAGCCGGTGCATGCTGCGGTATGCTTGGCCGCTGTCTGAACCAGACACACGACAGCCTGGCTGGCGTGGCCTCGGTGGTGAAATTGGTAGACACATCGGACTTAAAATCCGCCGCCTGTAACGGGCGTACCGGTTCGATTCCGGTCCGAGGCACCAACAACGAAAAACCTGCCCTGTGCATGCATGGCAGGTTTTTTTGTGCCTGTGTGGGACGGGCAGGGATAGGGGCACGGGCACGCAGCAGCCCTGGAGCGGCTTGCGGGCGCCGCACCGCACACCATGCACCGCGCGGTGGCGCACTGCGGACAGGCTCCCCCTGCACGTTCCCACTGCCTGCGGTGGGGAGGGCGGCCTGCTTGTCCCCTCCGTGGCATGACACCGCCTGCGGCATGCGTCATAGTGCGGCTTTTGCACACAACAGGCCACGCCATGCACTACCGTCGACTGGGAAAAAGCAATCTGCAAGTCTCCAACCTGTGCCTGGGCGCCATGATGTTCGGCGACCAGACCGGCGCGCAGGAGGCCGGCGAGATCGTCGCCCATGCCAAGGCGGCCGGTGTCAACTTCATCGACACCGCCGATGTCTACACCAAGGGCGCCAGCGAACGCATGCTGGCGCCCCTGCTGGCCGGCCAGCGCCACGACTGGGTGCTGGCCAGCAAGCTGGGCAACAAGATGGGCGATGCGCCCAACCAGGGCCACTACTCGCGCAAATGGATGGTGCAGGAGGTCGAGTCCAGCCTGCAGCGCCTGCAGACCGACCACCTGGACATCCTCTACCTGCACCGCGACTACAACGGCATGGACCTGGAAGAGCCGCTGCGCGCGCTGGACGATCTGGTGCGCGCCGGCAAGCTGCGCTACTGGGGGGTGTCCAACTTCCGCGCCTGGCGCATCGGCGAACTGGTGCATGGTGCGCGCAGCCTGAACATGGCCGGCCCCGTGGTCTGCCAGCCGTACTACAACCTGCTCAACCGCATGCCCGAGGTCGAGATACTGCCCGCCTGCGAATTCCATGGCCTGGGCGTGGTGCCCTACAGCCCGGTGGCGCGTGGGGTGCTGACCGGCAAATACCTGCCCGGCCAGGCCCCTGATGCCGGCAGCCGTGCCGGCCGCGGTGACAAGCGCATCACGGAGACGGAGTTCCGCACCGAATCACTGGAGATCGCCCAGCGCCTGAAGGCCCATGCCGAGTCGCGTGGCGTCACCCTGGCGCAATGGGCCACCGCCTGGGTGCTGCGCCACCGGGCAGTGAGCGCGGTGATTGCCGGCCCACGCACGCTGGCCCAGTGGACGGACTATCTGCCCGCCGTCGATCTGGACATCAGCGCCGAAGAAGAACGCATGGTGGACGATCTGGTGCCGGCAGGCCACCCATCCACGCCGGGCTATACCGACCCGGCCTACCCGCTGATGCCACGCCGCTGACGGCAGGGCGGCACGATGGGGGAGGGCGCGGCAGCGCCTTGCCCCCAAAAAATAAGCCCGCGCAGG
This sequence comes from Comamonas terrigena NBRC 13299, assembly GCF_006740045.1. Lineage (NCBI taxonomy): Bacteria > Pseudomonadati > Pseudomonadota > Betaproteobacteria > Burkholderiales > Comamonadaceae > Comamonas > Comamonas terrigena. The sequence goes on along the minus strand of NZ_AP019749.1, from coordinate 3,204,367 downwards.
GCGGGCTCAAGGTGCAACAACGCGGAAGTCCAGCTTGCTTGTTATTTGGATTTCGGTGCGTCCAGCTTGATCTTGTTCAGAAACAGCATGGTGAAGTACACCGCCATGATGAGCACAATGAAAATCACGGAAATGCTCATCAGGCCGTAGTCGGTGGAGAACAGGTCAATCAGCATCTTCATGGAAAAAAAGCCTTTCTACATCAATGGGATGGCAGGACTATCGCCTGCGCTGCCGGCGTGCGGTTTGTGCCATGTCAAAGGCCTGGGGTGGCGGATTTGTGCCAGCGCAAACCGCCCGCAAACCGCCCGCAGAGCGCTCGTTTAGCACGGGGTAAGCCGCCTGTTTGGCAGGCCTGCGCAGTCTGCAGCGCAGCGTTGCGCACGGCAAAAGCCGATATTGCGGGCGTGCAGGGCGCCGGGCAGGGTGGACAGCCCTCACAATGTCGCTGTTCCCATCTTTTGAATGCTTTCCCATGAGCGTAGTGATTGACGTTGCCACCGCCACCCACAGCGTGCAGCTGGCCGTGGCCCCCGTGTTCCTGTTGACGGCGGTGGCCGGCATGATCGGCGCCGTGGCCGGGCGGCTGGCGCGCATCATTGACCGCGCACGCGTGGTGGAAGACCGGGTGCGTGCCAGCCAGGATGCGCAGTTCATCCAGCGCGGCCTGACCGAGCTGCAGTACCTGCGCCGGCGCGGGCGCATCTCCAATGTCAGCATCGGCTTGCTGACGCTGTGCGGCTTTCTGATCGGCCTGACCATCATCTTCCTGTTCATGGGCCAGGCCTGGGGCGTCGAAGAGCAGCTGTTTGCCGTGATCAGCTTCCTGCTGGGCATCGGCACCTTCCTGGCCGCGCTGGCCGGCTTCATGTGGGAGACGGTGCTGGCCACCCAGCTGCTGGACTTCCACGTGCTGGAAATGAAGCGCGATGTGGCCGAGCAGATCCCGCCGGAAAAGTCCTGAAAATCCCTGAAAGGCGCTGACAAGCCCTGAGCAGCTAATACGCAGTGCGCGTTGCACCGCAGGCTGCGGACGGGCAGCCTGCCAGCCAGACCACAGGCCGTCAGTGCGGCCTATTCGCCCGCCGCCGGCAGCGGGTCCAGCCAGTTGCGTGCGGCGGCAATCACGCACTGGGTCAGCCGCTCCAGCCCGGCCTGGGCATTGCGGGCATGGGCCCAGTACAGGTCCACCACCATGTCGGTGTCGGGGCGCAGTTCCACCAGCGTGCCGGCATCCAGATAGCGCTGGATCAGCACCGTGGGGTGCATGCCCCAGCCAACGCTGGCTTCGCAGGCGCGCACAAAGGCATGTGCCGACGGCAGCCAGTGGCGCGGCGGGGCCGTGCGCGAGGCCAGGCCCTGCTGCTGCAGCCATTTGTCCTGCATGCCGTCCTTGCGGTCATAGGTCAGCACCGGGGCGATGGCCATGGCCTCTTTGCTCACGCCGTCGGCAAAGTAGCGCGCCCCGAAGTCGGGGCTGGCGGCCGCCACATAGCGCATGCGGCCCAGCGGCCAGGTGTTGCAGCCGGTGATGTGGCTGGACGAGGCGGTGACCGCCGCCATCACATCGCCTTCCTTGATGCGCTTGGCCGTGTGGTCCTGGTCGTCGATGCTGATGTCCAGCAGCTCGTTGCCGGTGCTGGTGAAGCCCGACATCGCATCGATGAACCAGCTGTTGAGCGAATCGGCATTCACCGCCAGCTTCAGCGTGGGGCGGGCCACCTGGCCTTCCGGCACCAGTTCGGGGTTATGGCGGCGCAGCTCGTTTTCCAGCAGTGCCACCTGCTCCACATGCAGCACCAGGCGGCGGCCGGCATCGGTGCCGGTGCAGGGCTGGCCGCGCAGCACCAGCACCTGGCCCACGCGCTCTTCCAACTGCTTGACGCGCTGCGAAATCGCGGAGGGAGTGACATGCAGTTTGCGCGCCGCGCGGTCAAAGCTGCCTTCACGCAGCACGGCGGCCAGGGCTTCGAGTCCAGCGTAGTCGAGCATTTAGAAAAATTGAAGATCGTTCAGATAGTTTAATTTTACTAATTTAAGTACGCCTTGGACAATCAGGGACATGGCGCACAGCACTCTCTACACCCCTTTTCTGGCTGCATGGCTGGCAGGCTTCACGGTCTGCCTGTCCCTCATCGTCTCCATCGGCGCACAAAACCTCTATGTGCTGCGCCAGGCGGTGCACAGCCAGCATGTGCGCGCCTGCGTGGCCTGGTGTGTGGCCAGCGACGCACTGCTGATCGGTCTGGGTGTGGCCGGCATGGCCCGCCTGCTGGCCGAACGCCCGGACTGGGCCTACTGGCTGGGCCTGGGCGGCGTGCTGTTCATGTTGGCCTACGGCCTGTTTGCCCTGTGGCGCATGGTCTTTGCCCAGCACAGCGTGCAGCAGGGTGAAGGGGAAGGCGGGCGCAGCCTGTGGCGCGTGGTGGGTACGCTGGCCGTGATCACCCTGTTCAACCCCCATGTCTATCTGGACACGGTGCTGCTGGTGGGCTCCATCGGTGCGCGGCAGGAAGGCGACCTGAAATGGGTGTTCGTGGCCGGTGCGGCCAGTGCCAGTGCGCTGTGGTTTGCCGGCCTGTCGGCCGCAGGCCGGCGCCTGAAGCACTGGTTTGCCCAGCCGCTGGCCTGGCGCATCCTGGACGGCCTGACCGGCGCCATGATGCTGTCGCTGGCCTGGTGGGTGTGGCAGGGGCTGGACCGCAGCCTGGCGTGAGCCAGGCATGAACTTGGCGTGCACCCCCGCAAAAAAAGGCGCACCAGCATCGCTGGTGCGCCTTTTCCGTGGGCGGGAAGGCCGCGACGGCGGGGATCAGTCCAGCCGGGCCAGCACTTCCAGCAGGCCCCATTGGTTGGCCATGATCTGGTAGAAGGCCTCCTGGCCGGTCTTGCCGCTCTTGCCCTGGATGTAGACCAGATAGCCGGACGACTTGGGCTGGGAGGTCGGGAAGATCTTGTCGTAGCCGAACTTCTCGGCAATGTCGCCGCGGAAGTTGATGTGGTGCTTGCCCAGATCGTCGCCATGCCTTTTGGCAAACACTTCCAGGGTCTTGGGGTGGGTGACTTCGTTCTGGCCATCCTTGATGGCTTTGTCCAGGGAAGGGGTGGCGGGAGCTTCTTGGCTCATGGACGTGCAGGTGCTGGTTGAAAAATGCCGGTGGCACAGGTGCGCAACCGGTTCATGCGCACAGAAAAGCAACATCATGCCCGCAGATGCCGTCAGGCGAAACCCGAATTTCCACCTGCTGACAACGGGCTTGATCTGCACCAGAGCTGTGCTGTATCCCACATTACAGCGGGCTTTGCGGCCCCGCGCCATGGGGCGCACCATTCGCGTGGGTTGGCGGCGACAGCCGGCGGCAGCCCATTGCCATACGCTATGTAAACGTGTAGATGCATAAAAAAGGCGCCGACCAGCGGCGCCTTGGAAGCGGTTCAGCGTGGCCGCTGCGTTCAGAACGCGGGCACCACGGCGCCCTTGTACTTGTCCTGGATGAACTTCTTCACTTCCGGGGAGTGCAGGGCCTTGATCAGCTTGGCGATGTTGGGATCGTTGGCACGGTCCGCACGGGCGGCCACGATGTTGGTATAGGGCGAATCCGCACCTTCGATGAACAGCGCATCCTTGGTGGGGTTGAGCTTGGCTTCGATGGCGTAGTTGGTGTTGATCAGGGCCAGGTCCACATCGGCCAGGGCACGGGGCAGCAGAGGCGCTTCCAGTTCCTTGAACTTCAGCTTCTTGGGGTTCTTGACCACGTCCAGCGCGGTGGAGGTCAGGCTCTTGGGGTCCTTGAGCTCGATCAGGCCTTGCTTGGCCAGCAGCAGCAGGGCGCGGCCGCCGTTGGAAGGATCGTTGGGAATGGCCACGGTGGCGCCGTTCTTCAGGTCCTTGATGTTCTTGATCTTGGTGGAATAGGCACCGAAGGGCTCGACGTGGATCTTGCCGTTGGGCACCTGCACCAGCGAGCTCTTGCGGTCCTTGTTGTAGCTGTCCAGGTAGGGCTGGTGCTGGAAGAAGTTGGCGTCCAGTTGCTTGTCTTCCACGGCGGCATTGGGCTGCACGTAGTCGCTGAACTCCTTGACCTCCAGATCCAGGCCCTGGGCCTTGAGCTGGGGCTTCACAAAATTCAGGATCTCGGCGTGGGGCACGGCGGTTGCGGCAACCTTGAGCACGTCAGCAGCATGGGCGGACAGGGCCAGTGCGGCAATGGCCACGGCGGTAAGCGTCTTCTTCAGCATGGTGGTGTGAATTCCTTGGCAAAGGTGAAAATCAGCAGAGGTTTCCAGCGTCTGCGCCCTGGGCATGCGACGTTGGCTGAAGGCAAGTTTAGTGCAGCCCTGGAGCGGCTGGACAGCAGAATTTCAATTTCAGTTATAAAAAACGTGGTTTTTATGCAAATTAAGAAAAAGGCCTGTTATGCAGCCTGACGACCTGCAGGCACTGGTGCAGCTGCGCATGCCTTTTGGCAAGCACAAGGACATGCTGCTGGCCGATCTGCCTGGCAACTACCTGGCCTGGTTTGCGCGGGAAGGCTTTCCCGCCGGGCGCCTGGGCCAGCTGCTGGCGCTGATGCACGAGCTGGACCACAACAACCTGCGCGGCCTGCTCGATCCGTTGCGCACGGCGCCACGCGCATCGGCACGCCGCGTGTGACCGAGTGACTCTGCTGCCCCGCAGCCCGGGGCGGTACCACACCGCCCAGGGCTGCCCACCATGCACAACGCCCCGCGGCGTCAGCCAACGGGGCGTTGTGTCCGGTCCCTTCCGCCTGCACGGCTGAAGGACGGCTTGCGCGCAGTGCTTTACTTGGCAGCGGCGTGGGCAGCGGCAGCCTTGGCCTTGGCTTCGTCCAGCTGCTTTTGCAGGGCAGCGGCTTCGGCGTCGGCGGCCTTGGCGTCGGCAGCAGCCTTGGCCTTGGCTTCGGCATCCTTGTCGGCCGACGGGCCGCTCATGGCTCCGGCAATGGCGCTCCCGGCCATGGTGCCGGCCACGGCGCCCACGGCGGCACCCGCCATGGTGCCCATCATGCCGGAGCCGGCGCGGGCCGGTGCGGCGGCTGCAGCGGGTGCTGCGGCGGTGGCGGCCGCAGGCGTGGCGGCTGCCGGGGTGGCAGGCTTGGCCGCAGCCGTGGGGGCGGCGGGTGTGGCTGGCTTGGCGGGGGCCGAGCCGATGGAGGCGGGACGCACGGTCTTGCCACCGCCCATGCGCTTGGCCTGGGCCAGCGAAGGCACGGTCAGCGATGCGATTGCCAGGGCAATCACGGAGGCAGTGGCACGGTACGAAGTCTTCACAGAAAGTATCCAATCATGGTTGTCATACAGGGCGGACAGGCCCGCCAGGCCGCAACGCCATGGCGGCGCCGACCTGGTATGTATGTAGGGGTGGAGGAGGGGATTCCAAGCGATCCTCCGTGCAACCGTTGGCAACGAACGGGGGAGGACACCAGGGCAGCCGCTGGTTGTGTGACGTTATGGGGCTGCAGCAGCTATTGTAGGAACTCTTGGAGGCCCTGCGGCGCCCCACCGGGGTGAATGCAGGGATAAACCGGGGGCGTGCCGTGCACGGCACGGGCGGACAGGTACCGCTGCGCTTGCCGCGGTACACCACAAGAATACGTCGAAAGGCCTGCGATAAGTCTGCCGGATGCTCTTGAAAAGGAAGCATTCGGTCGAGTGCAGAGGCTGCCGGCTCCGCCGATCTCCGTGGCACGCAAGTTGCAAGTGCAAGAGGTGCCCGGCATGGCGCGCAGCACGCGCCACGGCTGCCGGGTTCCGGTTCATTTCCCCTTTCCGAAGAACACTGCCATGCGCTCTCCCCGCCATCTCCTCACCCCCCTGGCTGCTGCCCTGGGCTGCGCCACCGCCCTGGCCACGGCCCATGCGGCCGACCCCATGAAGGTCGGCTTCCTCTACATCGGCCCCGCCAGCGGCGCTGGCTGGTCCTATGCCCACGAACTGGCGCGCCAGGAAGTGCAGAAAAAGTTCGGCAACAAGATCGAAACCATCTTTGTCGAAAACGTGGCCGAAAACGACGCTGAGCGCGTGACCCGCGATTTGGCCGCACAGGGTGCCAAGGTGATCTTTGGCGGTGCCTTCGGCTTCATGAACGGCATGGAGCGCGTGTCCCGCGACTTTCCCAAGGTGGCTTTCGAACACGCCACGGGCTACAAGACCGGCCCGAATCTGGGCATCTACGACATCCGCACCTACGAGGGCGCCTGCCTGAACGGCACGATTGCCGGGCACCTGTCCAAGACCCAGACCATCGGGGTGGTCGCGCCGCATCCGATCCCGGAGATCGTGCGCAACATCAATGCCTTCACCCTGTGCGCCCAGGAGGTGAATCCCACGATCCAGACCCGCATCCTGTGGGTCAACACCTGGTATGACCCGCCCAAGGAAGCCGAAGCCGCCAAGACCCTGCTGAACCAGGGCGTGGACGTGCTGATGCAGAACACCGACTCGGCGGCCCCCTTGCAGGTGGCCAAGGAAGCCGGCAAGGTGGGCTTTGGCTGGGACACCGACATGGCCCAGTGGGGCGGCGATGCCCAGATGGCCGCCGCCCGCCTGGACTGGAGCATCTACTACAGCAAGGTCGTGGCCGATGTGATGGCCGGCACCTGGAAGCCCGGCAACGTCTGGATCGGCATGAAGGACGGCGCCATCCATTACGACCACTTCAGCAAGAACCTGCCGGCCAAGGTGCGCGCTGCGGTGGAGCAGCGCGGCAAGGACATCGTCTCGGGCAAGCGCCCGGTGTTCCACGGTCCGCTGCGCGACCAGGCGGGCAAGGAACGCAGCAAGGCCGGCGACATGCCCGACGCCGACAAGCTGAAGATGAACTTTCTGGTGCAGGGCGTGATCGGCGCCATGCCGCAGTAAACCGTGCGGCACCACCGATCGCCCGGGAACGCTGCGGCCTCCCGGGCGGCGGTGCACCGCCATGGATGACGATGAACATGAGTATGTCGAACACAGACCTGTTGACCCCCTACGCCGCCCGCTGGTACACCGCCGCCCAAGCGCGTGCACTGCCGCCGGCGGGGCCCACTTTTTCCGGCACCTTCACCGTGGCGCTGCAAGGCGGCAGCGCCCTGGAGCTGCCGCTGCGCGTGCTGCCCGGCGGCGACAAGGCGATTGCGCTGCTGATGAGCAACCAGACCCCGTTCGCGGTGGAAGACGCGCTGGCCCCGCTGGTGACGGCCGCCGCTGCCAGCCTGCAGCCCGAGGTGATTGCCGCCGTGCCCACCATGGGCCTGGACTACGCCCGCTTGGTGGCGCGCGGCCTGGGGCTGGCCGACTACGTGGCGTTGGGCCACTCGCGCAAGTTCTGGTACGACGAGGCGCTGAGCGAAGCCGCCACCTCGTCCACCAGCACACAGGGCAAGCGCGTCTACCTGGACCCGGCCCTGGTGGCGCGGGTGCGCGGCAAGCGCGTGGTGCTGGTGGACGATGTCATCAACACCGGTGTCAGCGCGCTGTCGGCCGTGCGCCTGCTGGAGCGCGCCGGCGCCGAGGTGGTGGGCTTGACCGTGCTGCTGAGCGAAGGCCATGCCTGGCGTGCGGTGGTGGGCGAACTGGGCGCGGGCTGGGACCAGCGCGTGCGGGCGGTGGGCCACATCCCCATGTTCGAAGCCGCAGGCGACGGGCGCTGGCAGCCGATGGCAGGCACGCTGTAAGCGCTCGTTCCGAGCCGTTCGGGCTGGTCGTGGGCAGGACCTCGGTTGGCGCCGGGGCTGCTGGGCCGTGGCCGCCGCCATCGTGGCCTCACCATGCACCACGGCGAACCCATCAGGGTGTCTGCCGTCGTGTCAGATGCTATGCCGGATGCGCTGCACCGTGTGACAGTGCATGCGGCCGTGCGCGCCGTGGTGCAGGCCGCAGGGCTGCTTACTGCAGCACTTCCAGCAGGCGGTCCAGACCGCCCAGGTTGATGCACACCTTGGCCTCCGCGCGCACGCGGGGCTTGGCGTGGTAGGCCACGGACAGACCGGCCGCCTGCATCATCGGAATGTCGTTGCTGCCATCGCCCACGGCGATGCACTGGGCGGCATCGATGCCCAGCAGGCTGGCCACCTCCAGCAGCGTGCGGCGCTTTTCGGCGCCGTCGCAGATATCGCCCCAGGGCTGGTCCACCAGGCCGCCGGTCAGCACGCCGTTGTCCATCTCCAGCACATTGGCGCGCACAAAGTCGATCTGCAGCAGGTCGCGCACATGCTCGGCAAAGTAGGTGAAGCCGCCGGAGACCAGCAGCACCTTCAGGCCGGCGTTCTGGGCGGCCTTGACCAGGGTGTGCGCACCGGGCGACAGCTGCAGGCGCTCGGCCAGCACGCGGGCCATGTCGGCCTGGGTGACCCCGGCGAGCTTGCCCACGCGCTGGCGCAGGCTGTCCTTGAAGTCGGTGATCTCGCCGCGCATCGTGGCTTCGGTGATGGCCGCCACCTCGGCCTTCTTGCCCGTGGCGTCGGCGATCTCGTCGATGCACTCGATGGTGATCAGCGTGGAATCCATGTCGAACGCGATCAGCTTGTAGGCGCTGAGCTTCTGGGGGGCGGTGATGTTCTGGATTGTCAGGCCGGGGGCAAATTCGGTGGCAACGCTCATGGCAGCTCAAGTCGAGGGGGGTAGAAGGAGGAGCAGGCCGCGCCGGGCGCGGCTGCGCAGGCCGCATTATCCCCGTACGCCGGGGAATCTGCGGTGTCACGGCGTATCCGGCACTGCCGCTGCGGGCAGCGCTCACTGCGGCACCAGGCCAGCGGCCTTCACCAGCTCGGCATGCAGCAGGATGTCCTGGTGGACGGTCTGCTTCAGCTGCTCCGGTGTGCCGGGCGCCACTTCCATGCCACTGTCCCCCAGCTTGGCCACCACCTCGCCCTGCAGTACCTTGTGCACGGCGCGGTTGAGCTGGGCAATCACCGGCTGCGGTGTCCTGGCCGGGGCAAACAGGCCCACCCAGGCCGACAGGTTCAGGTTGGCAAAGCCGCTCTCGGCCATGGTGGGCGTGCCGGCCAGCATCTTGCTGCGCTGCGGGCTCATCAGTCCCAGGGCGTGCAGCTTGCCGGACTGGATGTGGGGCAGGGCCTCGGGCAGCACCGCAAACAGCATGTCCACATTGCCGGCCAGCGTGTCGTTGATCGCCGGTGCGCCGCCCTTGTAGGGTACGTGCAGCATGTCGGCATGGGTGCGGGTGCTGAACATCAGCGCCGCCAGATGCTGGGGGCTGCCGTCGCCCGAGCTGGCATAGGTCAGCTTGCCGGGTGCGGCCTTGGCGGCGGCCACCACGGCGGCGACGCTGGGAAACTTCTGCCTGTCCTTGACCACCAGCACCATGGGCTGGTTGACCAGCTGGGCCACCGGGGCGAAGTCGGCCTCCGGGTCATAAGGCAGGGATTTGAAGATGCTCTTGTTGGTGGTGAGAAACGAGGCTGGCGAGACCATCAACTGGTAGCCGTCGGCCGGCGCGCGCGCCACCTGGGGCGTGCCGATCTGGCCGGAGGCCCCGGGCTTGTTCTCGACGATGAACGGCTGGCCCAGCTCGGCCGCCAGCTTCTGGCCGACCACGCGGGCAATCATGTCCGCGCTGCCGCCGGCGGGCAGGGCCACCATCACCTTGACAGGGCGTTCGGGGTAGCTGCCCTGGGCCTGGGCGGCAGGGCAGCCGGCACCCCACACGGCGGCGCTGCAGGCCAGCAGACAGAGCAGGCGCGGGGCATGGCGCGTGGAGAGACCCAGGGAATGGCGCGGGAGATGGCGGAGATGCAGTACAGACATGAAACCCCTTGCTCGGATGGGCGCTGCACAGGCCGGGACCTGCAAAGCGGTGGAGTGGCGGTGGTGCCGCGGCGTCACGGTGGAATGGCGTCACGGCGGAATCGCATGGACCGTGGCCTGCTGCACCCAAGCAATTTCAATGCCGCGCCCCGCACCGCGAAAGAGGGGAAAGCCGGAGGGGGCGCCAGCGGTAAGAGGCCGGCCGCCGGTTGCGCACAGCGCCGGTGGAAGGGGGCGGATGGACGGTCGGCTCAGCGACCGCGTGCGTGGCGGGCGCCGGCAGGCCAGCTCAGGCGGAGCGGTCGTGCTTCTCGGCCACCTGCTCGTAGAGGTACAGGCGGTCGGACCAGGTGGCCAGCCAGTCCGGACGGTAGGCCACGCAGACCGAGCAGATCATGCCGGTGACCACGGCATCGCCCCAGGCCATCAGCCAGTGGGCGATGTGGGACAGGTCCTCGTTGACCCCCGGCAGCGGCTGGCCGGTGGCGCTCGCCAGCACGCTGGCAGCAAACAGGCTGAACACGGTGCCCATGAAGCAGCGCCCGAACAGGTAGACAAACACCTTGGTGCCCAACCACTGGCGCAGCAGCACGCCCCAGAGCATGCCTAGCGTGGCCGGCAGCATGCCGTGCCAGACGATGAGGCGCAGCGCCTCGTGCCCGGCCAGCCCGGGCGACAGCAGGCAGGCGATCACCCCCACCAGGGCCAGCGTGGGCATGGCCAGCGGCCAGCCCAGGGTCAGCACCACCAGGCAGGCGCCGGACCACTGCAGCTGCAGCGGCATCTTGTGCAGCGTGGGCATGGCCCACAGCCAGGGCAGGATCACCAGCGTGGCCAGCAGCGGCGTCCACAGCGGCGAAGCGATGCGCGGCACGTCCTGGGGCGTGGCATAGCGCCCCGGCAGCGTGCGGTCGACCAGCAGGCGCCAGGGGCGCATGGACAGCGCCACCCCCAGTGCCACCAGGGCAAAGGCCGCTTCCAGCAAGGCTTGCAGCATGGGGGACTACCTCCTGCGAGCAGTATGACCAGCTTCAGGCCGTGGCGGGTGTTTCCGCGCGCAACGGTTGTCCCAGACTTTTCAGCACATCGCGCACCATCTGGGCGCGGGCCTTGGGGTCTTCCAGCGCGCGTTCGATGCGCAGCTTGTCGTTGCCCGCCAGCTTGATGTGCTTGTTCTTCTGGATCAGGTGGATGATCTGCATCGGATCGATGGGCGGGTTCGGCTTGAAGGTGATGCTGATCACGCCCGGTGCGGCATCGACCTTGAGCACGCCATAGGGCTCGGAGAGCACGCGCAGGCGGTGGGTGTCGATCAGCGTCTGGGCCTGCGGCGGCAGCTTGCCGAAGCGGTCCACGATCTCTTCCAGCAGGTTGTCGATCTGGTCGCTGGTCCTGGCCGTGGCCAGCTTCTTGTAGAACGACAGGCGCAGGTGCACATCGCCGCAGTAGTCATTGGGCAGCAGCGCCGGGGCATGCAGATTGATGTCGGTGGAGGCCGACAGCGGCGACAGCAGATCGGGCTCCTTGCCGTTCTTCAGGCTGCGCACGGCTTCGGCCAGCATCTCGTTGTAGAGCTGGAAACCGATCTCCATCATGTTGCCGCTCTGGTTCTCGCCCAGCACCTCGCCGGCGCCGCGGATTTCCAGATCGTGCATCGCCAGGTAGAAGCCGCTGCCCAGCTCCTCCATCTGCTGGATGGCGTCCAGCCGCTGCTCGGCCTGCTTGGTCAGGCTCTCGATGTCCGGCACCATCAGATAGGCATAGGCCTGGTGGTGGCTGCGGCCCACGCGCCCGCGCAGCTGGTGCAGCTGGGCCAGGCCGAACTTGTCGGCGCGGCTGATGACGATGGTGTTGGCCGTGGGCACGTCGATGCCGGTCTCGATGATGGTCGAGCACAGCAGGATGTTGAAGCGCTGGGCCACGAAGTCGCGCATCACGCGCTCCAGTTCGCGCTCGGGCATCTGGCCGTGGGCCACGGCAATGCGCGCCTCGGGCAGGATTTCCTCCAGCTTCTGGCGGCGGTTCTCGATGGTCTCCACTTCGTTGTGCAGAAAGTACACCTGGCCGCCGCGCTTGAGCTCGCGCAGCACCGCCTCGCGGATCACGCCGTTGCTCTCGGAACGCACAAAGGTCTTGATGGCCAGCCGGCGTTGCGGGGCGGTGGCAATCACCGACAGGTCGCGCAGGCCTTCCAGCGCCATGCCCATGGTACGCGGAATGGGGGTGGCGGTCAGTGTCAGCACATCCACTTCGGCGCGCAAGGCCTTCATGGCCTCCTTGTGGCGCACGCCGAAGCGGTGCTCCTCGTCAATGATCAGCAGGCCCAGGTTCTGGAACTTGGTCTTCTCGGACAGCAGCTTGTGCGTGCCCACCACAATGTCCACCGACCCGTCCTCGATGCCCTTGAGCGCGGCATTGATCTCCTTGGTGGAGCGGAAGCGGCTCATCTCCGCCACCTTCACCGGCCATTTGGAGAAGCGGTCCACCAGCGTCTGGTAGTGCTGCTCGGCCAGCAGCGTGGTGGGGGCCAGAAAGGCCACCTGCTTGCCGCCCATGGCGGCCACAAAGGCCGCGCGCAGGGCGACCTCGGTCTTGCCGAAGCCCACATCGCCGCAGACCAGGCGGTCCATGGGCTGGGGGCTGATCATGTCGTGCACCACGGCGTGGATGGCCGCCTTCTGGTCGGCCGTCTCCTCAAAGCCGAAGTCCTGGGCGAACTGCTCGTAATCCTGGGCGCTGTAGCGGAAGGCGTGGCCCTGGCGCGCGGCGCGGCGAGCGTAGATGTTCAGCAGCTCGGCTGCAGCGTCGCGCACCTGCTCGGCGGCCTTGCGCTTGGCCTTTTCCCACTGGCCGCTGCCCAGGCTGTGCAGCGGCGCGGATTCGGGCGTGACGCCGGTGTAGCGGCTGATCTGGTGCAGCTGGCTGACGGGCACGTACAGCACCGCATCCTTGGCATATTCCAGGTGCAGAAACTCCTGCAGCGCGGGCGAACCATCGGTGTTCTTCTGGCCCACGTCCATGTTGACCAGGCCGTGGTAGCGGCCGATGCCGTGCTGGGCATGGACCACCGGGTCGCCCACCTTCAGCTCGGACAGATCCTTGATCAGCGCATCGACATCGCTGACCTGTTCCTGCTTCTTGCGCCGGCGCGTGCCGCCGCTGGTCTCGAACAGCTCGGTCTCGGTGACGAAGTCGATGCCTTCCTCCGTCCAGGCAAAGCCCTGGGCCAGGTTGGAGGTGGCAATGCCCAGCCGTTCGCTGTCGTCGGCCTGGAACTCCGCCAGCGAATCGAAGGCCGGCGGGTTGACGTTGGAGGCCCGCAGAAAGTCCAGCAGGCTTTCGCGCCGGCCGTCGCTTTCGGCCAGCACCAGCACGCGGCGTGCCGCGTGGGCGATATGCGCCTGCAGCCGGGCCAGCGGCTCCTCGGCGCCGCGCACCACGGCCAGCGGCGGCAGCTGCTGGAAGAGGGCGCTGTCGGCCACATCTTCCACCCCCGGGCGCAAGGCCAGCTGCGGGTAGGGCTTGGCGCTGGTGTAGAACTGGTCGGCCGTCAGGAACAGGGTTTCGGGCGGCAGGGCCGGGCGCTCGGGGTCGCCCTGCACCAGGCGGAAGCGCTCCCTGGTGTCGGTCCAGAAGCGCTGGAACGCCGGCTCCAGATCGCCGTGCAGCACCAGTGTGGCGTCACCGCCCAGGTAGTCGAAGACGGTGGCCGTGGCGTCAAAGAACAGCGGCAGGTAGTACTCGATGCCCGCCGTCGCCACACCATTGCCCATGTCCTTGTAGACGCGGCTGCGCGTGGGATCGCCCTCCAGCAGCTCGCGCCAGCGCGAGCGGAACTTGGCGCGTGCATCCTCGTCCATGGGGAACTCGCGGCCGGGCAGCAGGCGCACCTCGGGCACGGGGTAGAGGCTGCGCTGGCTGTCGGGATCGAAGGTACGGATGGAGTCGATCTCGTTGTCGAACAGATCCACCCGGTAGGGCACGGGCGAGCCCATGGGAAACAGGTCGATCAGGCCGCCGCGCACCGCATATTCGCCGTGGCTCACCACCTGGGAGACATGCTGGTAGCCGGCCAGCGTCAGCTGGGCCTTGAGCTTGGCCTCGTCCAGCTTCTGGCCCTGCTTGAAGTGGAAGGTGTAGCCCGCCAGAAACGACGGGGGGGCCAGCCGGTACAGGGCGGTGGTGGCCGGCACCAGCACCACGTCGGCGCCGGTCTCGTGCTCGCGGCTGCGGATGCGCCACAGCGTGGCCAGGCGCTCGCTGATCAGGTCCTGGTGCGGCGAAAACGTGTCGTAGGGCAGGGTTTCCCAGTCCGGAAACAGGGCGCAGCGCAGCTCGGGGGCAAAGAACGCCAGCTCGTCGATCAGCCGCTGGGCGTCGCCCGCATCGGCCGTGACGATGGCCGTGATGCGGCCCGCCGCCCGCTCGCGCTGCGCCAGACGCGACAGCAGCAGCGCATCGGCGCTGCCCGTGGGGCGGGGGAGGGTGAAACGGTGACCGGAGCGGAGGGTGGGCAGCTGCATGGGAGAGGAGGTGGCGGTACGGTGGCCCCATGGGCGTGGCCTTTTGCCGCCAGGATGTCTGCGAAGGGGAAATCCCGATTCTAGAATGCCTGCCATGACCGACCTGCTTGCCCCTTCCCCAGTCCCCCATCCGCCCCAGGGCCGTTTCTGGGGGCTGGTGCCCTGCGCAGGGGTGGGGTTGCGGGCAATTGCGCCGGGCAGCCCCACGCCGGAGCTGCCCAAACAGTACCAGCTGGTGGCCGGCCAGCCCATGGTCTTGCACACCCTGGCCGCGTTTGCCGGCACGGCCGGGCTGGCGGGTACCTTGGTGGCGGTGGCGGCCGGCGACCAGTTTCTGGCCGACCACCCGGTGACCGGCTGCTTTGTCGTGCCCTGTGGCGGCCCCAACCGGGCCGACACCGTGCGGGGCGGCCTGAAGGCCCTGCTGGCGCAGGGCGCAGCCCAGCATGACTGGGTGCTGGTGCACGATGCGGCGCGCTGCCTGATCACGCCGCAGCAGATCCGCAACCTGATCGACGCCTGCGTGGACGATGCCGTGGGCGGCCTGCTGGCCCACAAGCTGCCCGATACGCTCAAGACCGCCGTCACCGGCCCGACCGGGGTGCGCGTGGCGGCCACGGTGGACCGCAGCGACAAATGGCTGGCGCAGACGCCGCAGATGTTCCGCATCGGCCCGCTGCTGGATGCGATTTCCCGCGCCGGAGCGGCCGTGACCGATGAGGCCAGCGCCATGGAAGCCATGGGCCTGCGCCCCAAGCTGGTGCCCGGCGGGGCGCAGAATTTCAAGGTGACCTACCCGGACGACTTTGCGCTGGCCGCCGCCGTGCTGTCGCAGCGCGGCCGGGCCACCACGGCGGAGCGCTTCCAGGGGCGCCGCAACCCGCCGTCCGCCAGCGGCAACCCGTTTTTCTGATGTCAACCCTATGGGCAGGTCGCGCCTGAAGCACCTGCGGAGCAAGCTATGAATTTTCGTATTGGAGAAGGCTGGGACACCCATGCCCTGGTGCCGGGCCGCAAGCTCATCATCGGCGGGGTGGAGATTCCCCACGTCACCGGTCTGCTGGGCCACTCGGACGCCGATGTGCTGCTGCACGCCATCACCGATGCCTTGCTGGGCGGTGCATCGCTGGGCGATATCGGCCGGCATTTCCCGGACACCGACCCCGAGTTCCGGGGCGCCAACTCGGTGGTGCTGCTGACCGAGGCTGCCCGCCGCGTGCGGGAAAAAGGCTGGGAGATCGGCAATGTGGACAGCACCGTCGTGGCCCAGGCCCCCAAGCTGGCGCCGCACATTCCCGCCATGCGCGAGCGCATTGCCCAGGCCCTGGGGGTGACGCTGGACCAGGTGAACGTCAAGGCCAAGACGGCCGAAAAACTGGGCCCGGTGGGCCAGCTGCAGTCCATGGAGGCACGGGCCGCGGCGCTGCTGTTCCGCAAGGACTGAGCACTGGCACCAGCCCCGGCCGGCCCTGCAGGCCTGGTCACCCCATAAAAAAAGCCGGCGGATGCCGGCTTTTTGCATGCAGGGGCGCAGAGCGCTGCGTCAATCGTCGCCCAGGTCTTCCGCTTCGTCCATGCGGTCGGTGCTGCGGCGGCGCGGCGGTAGCTGGCGCTTGACCTGCGGGCGCTGCAGGCGCTGGGGCGTGTCGCTGTCGGCACCGCTGGCTGCGCGCTGCAGCTGCACATGCGCGGCCAGACCGCCACCGGGCGCATTGGTCAGCGACAGCACGCCGCCCATGCGCTGCACCGTCTTGTCCACGATCGACAGGCCCAGGCCGGCGCCGGCGGCAGCGGTACGGGCCGTGTCGCCCCGGAAGAAGGGCTGGATCAGGCTGGCCAGCTGTTCGGGCGGCACGCCTGCGCCATGGTCGCGCAGCCGCACCACCACCCAGGCCTCGCGCTGCTTGACGCTGATGTCCACATGCGTGGTCTCGGTGTCCGGTGTCTTGCCGTAGCGGCGGGCGTTTTCCAGCAGGTTGGAGATCACGCGCGCCAGCTCGATCTCGTCGGCCATCACATACACATCTTCCGGCACCGACATGCTGATCTGCAGCTCGCGGTGGTCCTGCACCGCGTAGACGCAGGACGACACCACCGCATGCAGATTGACCGTGGCCAGCGCCACATGGTCGGGGCGGGCGTAGTCCAGGAACTTGTCGATGGTCGCATCCAGCTGCACGATGTCGGCCACCATGTGGCCCCGGGCCACATCGTCGTTCACGCTCATCTCGGTTTCCAAGCGCAGGCGGGCCAGCGGGGTGCGCAGGTCGTGCGAGATGCCGGCCAGCATCACGGCGCGCTCCTGCTCCAGCTTGGCCAGTTTCTGCGCCATGCGGTTGAAGCCGATGTTCACCTCGCGGATTTCACTGGTCACGGCCTGCTCGTCGAGCTGGCTGGCCTCGAAGTCGCCATCGCGCACGCGGTTGGCCGCATCGCTCAGCTGCTTGAGCGGCTGGTTGATCAGGCGGGCAATCACGGCGGCACCGGCCAGCGACAGAATGCCGGCGGTGATCAGCCATACCAGCCAGGTGCGGCCGCCGGCAGGGCTGAAGCGCGAGCGGTCCATCAGCAGCCAGTTGCGGTCGCCGTTGATGGAAAAGCCCACCCACAGACCCTGCTCGCCGTTGACGCTGCGCGCCACGATGGTGCCCGGGCCCAGGCGCTGGGTCAGTTCCTCCGTCAGGCGCTGGCCCAGCGGCGTATGGTCCATTTCCTCGAACTTGTCGCCCGGCTCGCGCGGCAGAATACGCACGCCTTCCTGGTCGGCCATGGTCTTGATCAGCGAGACGCGGTTGATAGCGTCCGAGTGCACCAGGGCGGCGCGGCTCAGGTTGACCAGCGAGGCGATCTGCTGGGCCGTGTGCAAGGTGCGCGGCTCGAACTCGAAAGCACGTAGCGTCTGCAGCCAGGCCAGGATGCTGCCCACCAGCAGCAGGGCCAGCAGGAAGAAGGTGCGCCAGAACAGGTTCAGGCCCATGCGCGAACGCGCATGCGCCGCACGGGGGCGGCGTTGTGGTTCCGGCTCGTCGGCCACGGCAGAGTCGGAAGAGGAAAGTGGGCTGGCGGTAAAAGCGCGCATGGTCAGAAGACTTCCATTGAACCGCAACGCAGCACACCACCATCGGTCGGATGGTGGCGAGCAGGCGGTGTCAGGGGAAGCGCTATCTTACGGTGCTTAATTCGCACCATCTGGTACGAAGACGTAACCAACGCCCCAGACTGTTTGAATGTAGCGCGGAGCGGCGGCATCTTCTTCGATCAGCTTGCGCAGGCGCGAGACCTGCACGTCCAGACTGCGGTCAAACGGCTCGAATTCGCGGCCGCGGGCCAGCAGGGCCAGCTTTTCACGGGACAGCGGCTGGCGTGGGTGGCGTACCAGCGCCTTGAGCATGGCGAACTCTCCGGTGGTCAGCGCCAGTTCTTCACCATTCTTCTGCAGCACGCGGGTGCCCAGGTCGAAGGTGAAGGGGCCGAAGGTGACCACTTCGTTCTCGCCCGACGGCGCGCCCGGCGCTTCCACCGGGGGGCGGCGGCGCAGCACGGCGTGGATGCGGGCCAGCAGTTCACGCGGGTTGAACGGCTTGCCCAGGTAATCGTCAGCACCGACTTCCAGACCGACGATGCGGTCCACGTCTTCGCCCTTGGCGGTCAGCATGATGATGGGGGTGCGGTCGTTGGCCGAGCGCAGGCGGCGGCAGATGGACAGTCCATCCTCGCCGGGCATCATCAGGTCCAGCACGATCAGATCCACGGTTTCGCGCAGCAAGATGCGGTTCAATGCCTTGCCGTCTTCGGCAATCATGATCTCAAAGCCTTCTTGCGTCAGGTATCGGCGGAGCAGATCGCGGATGCGGGCGTCGTCGTCCACCACCAGGATCTTGTCGGTACGGTTGTTCGTAGAGGCCATGGATATCCCTAGTCCAATTTGTAACAGAGCCAATTTTGACCATCTTGGCGGCGGAAAAACCGGATTACCCCGGTACTTTGACCAAGTGTTACAAGTGTTGCCCTGCGGAGCAAGTGTTGATTGACGTAGTGCAGTCCCCTCCGCCAGGCGGTGGTAAGGTCGCTTGTTCCCGACGATTTCGTCTTCATCCCATTGACCTGTCAAGGAGGAATGCTATGCCTTTTATCCCCCGTCACACCCAGGCCCTGGCGGCTGCCGCCATCGTATGGGGTGCTGCGGCCACCGCCGCACAGGCCCAGACCGCCGTAATGGCCCCACCGCAGAACGTAGTACAGCTGACGGCCGCCGGCAGCGTGGAGGTGGCGCAGGACCTGCTGGTGCTGACCCTGTCCGCCACGGAAGAGGGCAGCAATGCCGCCGCCGTGCAAAAACGCCTGCAGCAGGTGGTGGGTGCGGCACTGGCCACGGTGCGCCCCCAGGCGCAGCCCGGCGGCATGGAAGTGCGCACCAGCGGCTTCAACGTTTTCCCGCGGACCACCAGCAAGGACGGCAAGATCGCCGGCTGGCAGGGGCGTGCGCAGCTGGTGCTGCAGGGCAAGGACTTCGACCGCATCACCAGCACCGCCGCCAAGGTGCAGGGCATGCAGGTGGGCCAGGTGGCCTTCGGTCTGTCCAAGGAAGGGCGGGCCAAGGTCGAGGGCGAGGCGCAGCAGCAGGCCATCGACCAGTTCAAGGCCAAGGCCGCCAGCCTGGCCAAGGCGTTCGGCTTTACCGGCTACACCTTGCGTGAGGTCTCGGTCAACAGCAATGAAGTCGGCATGCGTCCCTATATGGCGGGGGCCATGATGAAATCTTCCATGGCGGCGGATGGCGCGGAAAGTGCCCCGCTGGCGGTGGAAGCCGGCAAGACCCAGGTGGAAGTGCAGGTCTCGGGCGCGGTGCAGCTGCAGTAACCCAGCCGCCCCTCGGGGCGGCTCCAGGCTTCGGCCAAGCAAAAAGCCCCTGGCAGCTGCCAGGGGCTTTTTTTGTAGGGGGTAGGGCGCGGTGACCGTTTTTGGCTTTCCGCCCCGCAGCGGCGCAGGCTTACTGGGCCGCCCAGCCGCCGTCCATGTTCCAGGCCACACCGCGCACATTGTTGGCGGCGGCCGAGCAGAAGAACACCGCCAGCTCGCCCAATTCTTCCGGGGTGGTGAACTGCAGCGACGGCTCTTTCTCCCCCAGCAACTGCCGGGTGGCCTCTTCGTTGGAGATGCCCTGGGCGGCCGCCTTGGCGTCCACCTGTTTCTGCACCAGCGGGGTCAGCACCCAGCCGGGGCAGATGGCATTGCAGGTCACGCCGCTGGTGGCGTTCTCCAGGGCCGTGACCTTGGTGAGGCCGACGATGCCGTGCTTGGCCGCCACATAGGCCGACTTCTGGGCCGAGCCCACCAGGCCGTGCACCGAGGCCACATTGATGATGCGGCCCCAGTTGGCCTGCTGCATGGCCGGCAGCGCCAGGCGCGTGGTGTGAAAGGCGCTGGTCAGGTTGATGGCGATGATGGCGTCCCATTTGTCCACCGGAAAGTCCTGCACCGCCGCCACATGCTGGATGCCGGCGTTGTTGACCAGGATGTCCACCCGGCCGAATGTCGTGGCGGCAAACGCCATCATGGCTTCGATGTCGGCGGCCTTGCTCATGTCGGCGCCGTGGTGGGCCACCCGCACCCCATGGGCCTTGCCGGCTTCGCGCACCGCAGCCAGCGGGCCTTCGGCGTCGCCGAAGCCGTTGAGCACCACGTTCGCGCCCTGGCGTGCCAGGGCTTGCGCAATGCCTAAACCGATGCCACTGGTGGAACCCGTCACCAGTGCCGTCTTGCCTTTGAGCATAGAGGTCTCCGAATCCATTACGATGGTCAAAAGCCCATTATGGGGTGCGCCTGGAAAGTTGCTCTGCATGATTGAACCTACGCTGAACTACGTAACCTGTCCCGGTCCTGCGGCCCGCCGAGCGGACGAACCAGAGCGCAGCGAACACCGCATGGCGTACTGGGAGTGGAACGCCACCGGCAACCCCGCCCACCCCCATGTCATCGTCTGCGTCCACGGCCTCACGCGCCAGGGGCGGGACTTCGATGTGCTGGCCCGCGCGCTGGCGTCACATGCGCGGGTGATCTGCCCGGATGTGGCCGGACGTGGGCGCAGCGAATGGCTGGCCGACCCCCAGCATTACGCCGTGCCGCAGTACGCGCTGGACATGCTGATGCTGTTGCAGCACCTGCAGGCGCAGGCACCGCTGCAGACCCTGGACTGGATAGGCACCAGCATGGGGGGGCTGATCGGCATGGCGCTGGCCGGCCAAGCCCAGTTGCCGCTGCCGGTGGCCATCCGGCGCCTGGTGCTCAACGACGTGGGGCCCACGCTGGAGTGGGCGGCGCTGCAACGCATTGGCAGCTATGTGGGCCAGCCGGTGCGCTTTGACAGCGTGGAGCAGGCCGCAGCCACGCTGCGCGTCATCTCGGCAGGGTTCGGTCCGCACACCGATGCCGAATGGCGGGCCCTGACCGAGCCCATGCTGACCCCCTTGCCCGACGGCGGCCTGGGCCTGCACTACGACCCGGCGATCGGCGTGGCACTGCGGGACATGACACGGGAGGAGGCCGAACAGGGCCAGGCGCTGATGTGGCAGCTGTACGACCAGATCACGGCACAGACTTTGCTTTTGCGGGGGGAACAGTCCGATTTGCTGACGGCCGCCACCGCCCAGGCCATGCAGGAGCGTGGACCACGGGCACAATGTGCGGTGCTTGCAAATGTGGGGCACGCCCCCACATTGGTCTCAGCCGACCAAGTGGCGGTCGTGCGGGACTTTGTATTGGCCCAGGAATGACGCAAGAACAACAACCAAACAGCCAGGCCGGCAGGGGAGTGCGGCCATGAGAAGTGTGACGTCTTTGCCTCCCACCACGGTGGAGGCCGGTGCGCCAACCCATGGCACGGTACCCATGACACCGGCGCTGATCGCCGCCACTTCGGAGGCCATGCCCGACCAGGCCAATGCGCTGGTGCGCGCCCGCTCGTTTGCGGAGCCGCTGCTGTCCGGCGAAACCATGACCACCGGCGAGAACATGCTGGCCCACGCCGATGCGGTGGCTGCCATCCTGTACGGCATCGGTGGCTCGGAAACCATGCAGGCGGCCGTGTATCTGGTATACGCCAGCATGCACCTGAACAAGCCGCTGGAGGTGCTGACCAAGGCCTTTGGCGCCAACTTCGCCACCCTGGCGGTGGAAACCACCAAGCTGATGCATGTGCAGCAGCAGGCGCGCGATGCGGAAAGCAACAGCCAGCGCGTGGACGATCCGGCCACCCAGGCCGAGACCGTGCGCAAGATGCTGCTGGGCTTTTCCCGCGATGTGCGCGTGGTGCTGCTGCGCCTGGCATCGCGCCTGCAGACGCTGCGCTACTACGCCGCCAGCAAGCGCCCGGTGTCGCCCACCCTGGCGCGCGAGGCGCTGCATGTGTTTGCGCCGCTGGCCAACCGCCTGGGGATCTGGCAGCTCAAGTGGGAGCTGGAAGACCTGTCCTTCCGCTTTCTGGAGCCGGAGACCTACCGCCAGATTGCCAAGAACCTGGATGAAAAGCGGGCCGAGCGCGAGATCTACATGGAGCAACTGCGCTCGCGGCTCGAATCCGAGCTGCGTGCCTACAGCATCAGCGCCACCGTGCAGGGGCGGCCCAAGCACATCTACAGCATCGTCAAGAAGATGCGCGGCAAGTCGCTGGACTTTGCCCAGGTGTTCGACATTCGCGCGCTGCGCGTGGTGGTGCCCAACGTCAAGGACTGCTACACCGCACTGTCCTGGGTGCATGAGCATTTCACCCCCATCGAGTCGGAGTTCGACGACTACATCGCCAAGCCCAAGCCCAATGGCTACCAGTCGCTGCACACCGTGGTGCGGGACGAGCAGGGCAAGGCCATCGAGATCCAGATCCGCACCCAGGCCATGCACGACCATGCCGAACATGGCGTGGCCGCGCACTGGGCGTACAAGGAAGCGGGCACCAAGGGCTATGCCGGGGTGTCGGCCACCAGCGAATACGATGCCAAGATCGCCGTGCTGCGGCAACTGCTGGCCTGGGGCAAGGACCTGTCCGAAGGCCCGGAACACCGCAACCTGTTCGACGACCGCATCTATGTGCTGACGCCGGATGCGGCCGTGATCGAGCTGCCGCAGAACGCCACGCCGGTGGACTTCGCCTACGCCGTGCACACCAACCTGGGGCACCGCTGCCGCGGCGCGCGGGTGGACGGGGCCATGGTGCCGCTGAACACGCCGCTGCAAAGCGGCCAGACGGTGGAAATCACCACCGTCAAGGAAGGCCGGCCTTCGCGCGACTGGCTCAACTCCGAGCTGGGCTATCTGACCAGCAACCGCGCCAAGGCCAAGGTGCGTGCCTGGTTCAATGCCCAGGCCATGCACGAGACCATGACCCGGGGCCGCGAGGCCGTGGAAAAGCTGCTGCAGCGCGAAGGCAAGACCGCCATCAGGCTGGACGAGCTGGCGGTGCAACTGGGCTTCAAGTCTGCCGAAGCCATGTTCGAGGTGGTGGGCAAGGACGAATACTCCTTGCGCAACATCGAAGCCGTGCTGCGCCCGCCGCCCGAGCCGGTGGCGGCCGAAGAGGACATCCAGCAGATGGTGCGCAAACCCCGCGGCGAAGGCCAGAAGGGCGGCGTGCTGGTGGTGGGTATCGATTCGCTGATGACCCAGCTGGCCAAGTGCTGCCGGCCGGCGCCGCCCGACGATATCCGCGGCTTTGTCACGCGCGGCAAGGGCGTCAGCGTGCACCGCTCGGACTGCAGCAATTTCCGTGAAATGGCCGCGCGCTACGAAGAGCGCGTGATCGATGTGGCCTGGGGTCTGCCCAAGGCGGCCGCGACAGCGGCGGTCTATCCGGTGGATGTGGCGGTGGAAGCCGCCGACCGCCAGGGCCTGCTGCGCGACATCTCCGACGTGTTCGCCCGTGAAAAGACCAATGTGATCGGCGTGCAGACCCAGTCCGTCAAGGGCGTGGCCTGGATGACGTTCACCGTGGAAGTCTCGGACTCCGGCCGCCTGAACAAGGTGCTGGGCATTGTTTCCGGGGTGGCTGGCGTGCGTTCGGCGCGGCGACGCTGAAAACCGTGCTAGAATCGCTTTCTCGAACAAACACAGGCGCGTAGCTCAGCTGGTTAGAGCACCACCTTGACATGGTGGGGGTCGTTGGTTCGAGTCCAATCGCGCCTACCAACTAACCATTGGTACAAAGCCTTCTAGATCCACGGTCTAGAAGGCTTTTTCTTTTTCCGGGGGCAATGGCTGATCGCTGCGCCCCAGGCGCCGTGCAGGCGCTAAAGGGCGTGGCAGGCCTCCATAGGAGGCTACAGGGCGTCTGTGGGCGAGCGCGTGGCCCGAAGATCCAGTCCCAGGTAGCGGGTGCCCGTCACGGGATTGAAACTCACCGGCGGCGCGTCCTCGAAGCCCAGCGACGCATACAGCCGCTGCGCAGCCTGGAACTCGGGCAGCACATCCAGGCAGATGCGGGTGTAGCCCCTGTGCCGCGCTGCGTCCAGAATGCCTTCCACCAGGCGGCGTCCCAGGTTTTCGCCGCGCGCCGTGGGGCGCACGTAGACGCGCTTCATTTCGCCGATTTGTGCATCCACCTGCCGCAGGGCCGCGCAGCCCACGGGCTGGCCGTCTTTCCAGGCCAGCAGCACGCAGCCGTGTGGAGCGGCGTACTTGCCGGGCAGGGCCGCGAACTCGGCCTCGAAGTCCTGGAAGTCCAGGCTCACGGTGGGGCTGGCCACGTATTCCCGGAAGATGCGGACCACGGCGTCCAGATCGTCGGGAAAGCGGGCGGGGCGGATGTCGGTCATGGGCAGCAATCGGGTCCGGGCCCTGGTGCAGGGCGCCGTGCAGGAGCAATCAGAGCGCACAAGGATAAGGCAAGACGCCGGGGCCGCCGCCCATGCACTACCGCCTTGCGCCATGCCCCCTGGCCTGCACCGCTTGCCGTCAGCAGGGCGCCTAGCGCGCTGGCGCTGGCGCCAGCAGCGGCCCTTCGGCCGGGCCGTCTGGCTGCAGACCGCGCACCACCAGGCGGTAGATCAGTTCGGCCGCCGTGTCGTAATCCTGGGCCGTCAGCGCATCCTTGCCCAGCAGCAGCGCAAACTGGGCCTGCTGGTCGGCGTAGGCCTGGGTCACGGACCAGAGAATGAACATCAGGTGGGTGAAATCCACGCGGGCAATCTTGCCCTGGGCCACCCAGCGCTCGAACGCCTGGGTGTCGGCCGCCAGCGCGGGGCCGACCCGGCTCAGGATGGCATCACCAAAGCGGGGGGCGCCGGCCATCACCTCGCGGGTGAAGACCTTGGAGCCATGGGGCCGCTCGCGCGAGGACTGCAGCTTGGCGCGGATATAGGTGCGCAGGGCCTGGGCCGGGTCGTCGCCGCGCAGCAGGTCGGACATGCCTGCCAGCCACTGCGTCAGCACATCGCCCAGCACGCGCAGATACAGCTCTTCCTTGCTGGCGAAGTAGTACAGCAGGTTGTGGCGGCTGATGCCGGCGTCCTGGGCGATCAGGTCCAGCGAGGCGCCTTCGAAACCATATTGTGCGAAGTGCAGCTCCGCCATCTGCAGGATGTGCTGCTCCTTGCGCAGCCGCGCCGCCGTGGGCTTGCGGGTGGCCGATCGGGCCTGGGAGGCGGGGCTATTAATGGGGCTGTTCACGGGGCTGTTGTCAGAAAAAGTCGCCATTGCGCCTGCGGTAAGTAGAGATAAGTTGCGCCATTGTGGTGCGATTGTCTGGCATCTTTCTTGCTCACGACTTTCTGGGTGATTTTACTGATTGGTAAATTTTTTCACCCGCGTACATTGAACTCCACCCCA
The DNA here is from genome assembly GCF_006740045.1 of Comamonas terrigena NBRC 13299. Lineage (NCBI taxonomy): Bacteria > Pseudomonadati > Pseudomonadota > Betaproteobacteria > Burkholderiales > Comamonadaceae > Comamonas > Comamonas terrigena. The sequence goes on along the minus strand of NZ_AP019749.1, from coordinate 3,179,258 downwards.
GTGCGCCCGGCAAGAGGCGCCACATTGCACCTACGAGGACCATGATGAAACCTCCGAAGACTGTGTTGTTGGATTCGGGGACGCGCAGGCGGACAGCCTGCGTGCCCCCTTGCGTTGTTCGATCTGGCCTGGCATCGCCCTGCGAGCCCGGGTTCCCTTCACGCCCTCAATCCTGAATTTGGAGGTTCACCATGGACAGCCCCGCCAGCCGCACCTGCGGCATTGCCGCCGGCCGACTGAATCTGGCCGAGTACGCGGCCAATTTCTCCGACGCCCACCCCCCGCTCAACCGCCCCCAGGCCCTGATCGAGGCCGAGCGCTGCTACTACTGCTATGACGCGCCGTGCACCACGGCCTGTCCCACCAGCATCGATGTACCGGCCTTCATCGCCCGCATCGCCCAGGACAATGTGCGCGGCGCGGCCCGGGAGATCCTGACCGCCAACCCGCTGGGCGGCATGTGCTCCCGCGTGTGCCCCACCGAGCAGCTGTGCGAAGAAGCCTGCGTGCGCAACACCAATGAAGACAAGCCGGTCGAAATCGGTGCGCTGCAGCGCTATGCCACCGATGCCTTCATGGCCGCAGGCGGCGCGCCGCTGTTCCAGCGCGCCGCCGCCACCGGCAAGAAGGTGGCCGTGGTCGGGGCCGGACCGGCCGGTCTGACCTGCGCCCACCAGTTGGCGCTGCAGGGCCACGACGTGGTGCTGCTGGATGCCCGGCCCAAGCTCGGTGGGCTCAACGAATACGGCCTGGCCAGCTACAAGACCCCCAACGACTTTGCGCAGAAGGAAATCGACTGGCTGCTGTCGGTGGGCGGCATCACGCCGCACAACAACCAGCGGCTGGGGCGCGACTTCACCTTGGATTCGCTGCTGGCCAGCTACGACGCCGTGTTCCTGGGCATGGGCCTGGGCGGTGTGAACGCGCTGGGCATTGCCGAACCCCAGGCCGACGGCCTGCGCAACGCGGTGGATTTCATTGCCGACATCCGCCAGGCCAGCGACAAGGCCACGGTGCCGGTGGGCCGGCGCGTGGTGGTCATCGGCGGCGGCATGACGGCGGTGGATGCCGCCGTGCAGGCCAAGCTGCTGGGCGCCGAAGAAGTCACCATGTTCTACCGCCGGGGCAAGGACGCGCTGTCCGCGTCCGGCGTGGAGCAGGAATGGGCCCAGACCCATGGCGTCAACCTGCGGTTGTGGGCTGCGCCCCAGCAGGTGCTGGTGCAGGACGGCAAGGTGACGGGCATCCGCATGGCCTACACGCAGTTGCAGGACGGCAAGTTGCAGGTGGGGCCCGAGGTGTTTGACGTGCCCGCCGACATGGTGCTCAAGGCCATTGGCCAGACCTATGTCAGCGCCCATGCCGGCAACGCGATCGCGCTGCGCGACGGCCGCATCGACACCGATGCCGAAGGCCAGACCAGCGTGCCCCGCGTGTGGGCCGGTGGCGACTGCCGTGCCGGCGGTCAGGATCTGACGGTGGAAGCCGTGGAGCACGGCAAAGTGGCCGCGCGTGCCATGCACCAGGCGCTGACCAGCGCCGTGGGTGCCGGGGTGTAAGCGGCAGTGCCCGCGCTTTTCAAGGAGCATGGATATGGCAGACATCAGCACCCGCTTTCTGGGCATTGCAAGCCCCAACCCGTTCTGGCTGGCATCGGCCCCACCCACGGACAAGGAGATCAACGTCACCCGCGCCTTCGAAGCCGGCTGGGGTGGCGTGGTGTGGAAGACGCTGGGTGAGGACCCGCATGTGGTCAACGTCAACGGACCACGCTATTCCACCCTGCTGGCGCAGGACCGGCGCGTGATGGGGCTCAACAACATCGAGCTGATCACCGACCGGCCGCTGCGTACCAATCTGGAGGAGATGACCCGCGTGAAAAAGGCTTGGCCGGACCGCGCGCTGATCGCCTCGCTGATGGTGCCCTGCGAGGAAGAAAGCTGGAAACGCATCCTGCCCATGGTGGAAGACACCGGGGCCGACGGGCTGGAGCTGAACTTCGGCTGCCCCCACGGCATGAGCGAGCGCGGCATGGGCGCCGCCGTGGGCCAGGTGCCGGAATACATCCAGATGGTGACGGCCTGGTGCAAGCACTACAGCAAGCTGCCGGTGATCGTGAAACTCACGCCCAACATCACCGATGTGCGCTATCCCGCGCGGGCAGCCAAGGCGGGCGGTGCGGATGCCGTCTCGCTGATCAACACCATCAACTCGCTGATGGGGGTGAACCTGGATACCCTGGTGATGCACCCCAGCACCGACGGTCAGGGCTCGCACGGCGGCTACTGCGGTCCGGCGGTCAAGCCCATCGCCCAGAACATGGTGGCCGAGATCGCCCGCGACCCGCAGACGGCGGGCCTGCCCATCTCGGGCATCGGCGGCATCACCACCTGGAAGGATGCGGCCGAATACATCGCACTGGGCTGCGGCAATGTGCAGGTGTGCACGGCAGCCATGGTCTACGGTTTCAAGATCGTGCAGGACATGTGCGACGGCCTGTCCAACTACATGGACCAGCATGGCTTTGCGCGCATCGAGGACTTCCAGGGCCGGGCCGTGCCCACGGTCAAGGACTGGAAAGACCTGAACCTCAACCACATCGACAAGGCCGTCATCAACCAGGACAGCTGCATCCAGTGCGGGCGCTGCCATGTGGTGTGCGAAGACACCTCGCACCAGGCCATCACCTTCGAAAAAGAGGGCGGCGTGCGCAAGTTCGAGGTGAACGAAGCCGAGTGCGTGGGCTGCAATCTGTGCGTCTCCATCTGTCCGGTGCCGGAGTGCATTTCCATGCGCAGCCTGCAGCCGGGCGAAGTGGATCTGCGCACCGGAAAGACGGTCACCGGGGAATACGCCAACTGGACAACGCATCCCAACAACCCGCATCGTGCGGTGGTGCCCGTGTGAGGTGCGCGTGTGTGCCTGTTCTGGTGCAACGCAGTGGCAGAACAGGCGCAATCCACGCCTTTTGGCGGTGTTTTCGAGGGTGTGTTCCAGCGTGCGCGGCACTGTCAACTGGCACACATCATGCTGAAGAAGAACTTGCGATCCAGACCCGGTGATTCAGGGGATATGTCGTGCAGTCGGTAGCACCGGGCTGGGTTTCTTGTCGTTCCGTGAGTGAACCCCCACAGGAGATTCGGAGATGAACAGTAGTGCAAGTGGCGCCCTCGGCGCATCCAACCCATCCGCACCCGCCGATCAGGCGCTATCCAATGCGGATCTGCTTCCCACCCCTCTGGCGCATCGCACCTGGCGATGGCAGGACTACGCCGCGCTCTGGGTCGGCATGGTGGTCTGCGTGCCCACCTACACCATGGCCAGCTCCATGCTGGACCAGGGCTTTTCCTGGCAGCAGGCGGTCTGGCTGGTGTTCCTGGCCAACTGCATCGTGCTGGTGCCCATGACGCTGATCGGCCGGGTGGGCCCCAAGTACGGCATCCCCTTCCCGGTGCTGGCGCGGGCCTCGTTCGGTGTCAAAGGCTCCAACCTGCCCGCCGTGCTGCGCGGCCTGGTGGGCTGCGGCTGGTTCTCGATCAACTGCTACTTTGGCGCGCTGGCGCTGCACGGGTTTCTGAACATTCTGGGCTTCAATCTGGCGGGGCCGGCGGCGGGTGAAACCATCAGCACCTCCCAGTTCATGTGCTTTCTGGCCTTCTGGCTGGTGCACATCTGGTTCATCTGGCACGGGCCGGAGTCCATCCGCAAGCTGGAAGTGATTGCCGCGCCGCTGATGGTGGTGGCCTCCATCGTGTTCGTGGCGGTGCTGATGTACCGCGTTCCGGCCGGCCAGCTGTTCAACCTGCCGGCCAAGGTGGTGGAGGGCGGCCCCAAGACCTGGGCGGCCTTGACCGGCCTGGTGGGCTTCTGGGCCACGCTGGCACTGAACATTCCGGACTTCACCCGCTTTGCGCGTTCGCAGAAGGACCAGACGATCGGTCAGGCCGTGGGCCTGCCCATCCCGATGGCGCTGTTCTCCATGGTGGGGGTCATCGGCTTCTCGGCCTCGGCCATCCTGTATGGCAAGGCCGAACTGTTTCCCGATGCGCTGCTGACCAAGATGGGCAGCTTCGCCTCGGGGATTGGCCTGCTGGTGATTCTGCTGGCCAACCTCACCACCAACGTGGCGGCCAACCTGCTGTCGCCCTCGTATGACTTCAGCCAGCTGGCACCGTCCAAGGTGAGCTTTCGCATGGGCGGCATGATTGCCGCCGTCCTCGGCCTGCTGTTCATGCCCTGGAAGCTGCTGGCCACTTCGGGCGGCTACCTGTTCACCTGGCTGGGCGGCTACGGCACCTTGCTGGGCGCGATTGCCGGCGTGCTACTGGTGGACTACTACCTGATCCGCAAGACCCGGCTGAAGGTCGAGGACCTGTATGTGCGCGGCGGCCGCTATGAGTACACCAATGGCTGGAACATGCATGCCGTGGCCGCCTTTGCGCTGGGCGTGCTGCCCTGCCTGCCGGGCTATCTGGCGGTGTCGGGCGTGGTGGACGCCAACAGCGTGGGACAGATCTGGAAAAGCATCTTTGACTTTGGCTGGTTCTTCAGTCTGGCAGTGGCCAGCACCTACTACTACCTGACGGCCAAGAAGGGTGTGGAGCAAGCCGGTTGAGGACGCACGCGGGAGGGCACAGCGCCTTCCCGCGTGCACAGCGTGTGCGTGTGGATACCAAGGAGACGGGAATGCATGGAGCTTTGCTGATACGTGGCGGAACGGTGGTAAATGCAGACCGGCAGGAAAAAGCCGATGTGCTGTGTGTGGACGGCGTGATCGCTGCGGTGGGGGCCGATGCCGCCGCACTGGCGCCGGCGGGGACGGAGGTGATCGATGCGTCGGGCCAGTTGGTGATGCCCGGCGGCATTGATCCGCACACCCACATGCAGCTCCCCTTCATGGGCACCGTGACCGCCGATGACTTCTACACCGGCACGGCGGCGGCGCTGGCCGGGGGCACCACGAGCATCATCGATTTCGTGATTCCCGATCCGCAGGAGCCGCTGCTGGACGCCTACCGGAAATGGCGCGGCTGGGCCGAGAAATCGGCCGCCGACTATTCCTTCCACGTGGCCGTCACCTGGTGGAGCGAGCAGGTCCACGCCGACATGGGCATCCTGGTGCGGGAGGAGGGCATCAACAGCTTCAAGCACTTCATGGCCTACAAGAACGCCATCATGTGCGACGACGAAACCCTGGTGAACAGCTTCAAGCGCGCGCTGGAGCTGGGCGCCATGCCCACGGTGCATGCCGAAAACGGCGAGCTGGTCTACCTGCTGCAGCAGGAAGTGGCGCGCATGGGCATCACCGGGCCCGAAGGCCATCCGTTGGCGCGGCCACCCATGGTGGAGGCCGAGGCCGCCAACCGCTCCATCGCCATTGCCGGCGTGCTGGGCGTGCCCATCTACGTGGTGCACGTCAGCTGCATGGAGGCGGCACAGGCCATTGCCGCGGCACGTGCCCGCGGTCAGCGCGTGTACGGCGAGGTGCTGGCCGGCCACCTGGTGATCGACGAAAGCGTCTACCGTGACCCGGATTTCGCCAAGGCCGCCGCCCATGTGATGAGCCCGCCCTTCCGCGCCAAGGGCCACCAGGAAGCGCTGTGGCAAGGCCTGCAGTCGGGCCAGCTGCACACCACGGCCACCGACCACTGCACCTTCTGCGCAGCGCAGAAAGCCATGGGCAAGGACAACTTCGCCAAGATTCCCAACGGCACGGGCGGCGTGGAAGAGCGCCTGGCCGTGATCTGGGATGCGGGCGTGAACACCGGGCGGCTGACGCCCAGCGAGTTCGTGGCCATCACCTCGGCCAACACCGCCAAGCTGTTCAACATCTACCCGCGCAAGGGGCTGGTGGGCGTGGGGGCGGACGCCGATCTGGTGGTGTGGGATCCCAAGGCCAGCCACACGCTGTCGGTCAAGACCCAGCATTCCAAGGGCGACTACAACATCTTCGAAGGGCGCACCGTGCAGGGCATGCCCAGTCACACCATCAGCCAGGGCGTGGTGGCCTATGCCCAGGGCGATCTGCGCGCCGTGCAGGGCAAGGGCCGCTACATCAAGCGCCCGGCCTTCGGCCCCAATTTCGACGCGGTGCAGCGCCGCGCCGCCACCCTGCAACCCACGCCCGTGCTGCGCTGAACGCCGGCGGGACAAGGAGAACCACCATGGACACCCCAGTGATGCAGAAGCAAGACATCGCGCAGCTGCGCGTCAACGGCCCCCGGCTGTGGGACGCGCTGATGGAGCTGGCGCAGATCGGCGCCACGCCCAAGGGCGGCGTGTGCCGGCTGACCCTGACCGACCTGGACAAGCAGGGCCGCGACCTGGTGACCGGCTGGGCGCGCGAGGCCGGCATGACAGTGACCATCGACAAGATCGGCAACGGCTTCATGCGCCGGCCCGGACGCAACAACAGCCTGCCGCCCATCATGACCGGCAGCCACATCGACACCCAGCCCACGGGCGGCAAGTTCGACGGCAACTACGGCGTGCTGGCGGGCCTGGAAGTGGTGCGCACCCTCAACGACCACGGCATCGAAACCGAAGCCCCCATCGAAGTGGCCTTCTGGACCAACGAGGAGGGCTCGCGCTTTGTCCCGGTGATGATGGGCTCGGGCGTGTTCGCCAAGGCCTTCACGCTGGAGCATGCCTATGCCGCCACCGACACCGAAGGCAAGACGGTCGGCGGGGAGCTGGAGCGCATCGGCTATGTGGGCAGCCAGGAGCCGGGCGACCACCCCATCGGCGCCTATTTCGAAGCGCACATCGAACAGGGCCCGGTGCTGGAAGACAACGCCAAGACCATCGGCGTGGTCACCGGGGTGCTGGGCATCCGCTGGTACGACTGTGTGGTCACCGGCATGGAAGCCCATGCCGGCCCCACACCCATGGCCTTGCGCAAGGATGCCCTGCAGGTGGCCGCGCAGCTGATGCAGGAAGTGGTGGCCTGTGCCCACCGCCATCCGCCGCATGGCCGTGGCACGGTGGGCATGGTGCAGGTGCACCCCAACAGCCGCAATGTGATCCCGGGCCAGGTCAAGTTCAGCATCGACCTGCGCAATGCCAGCGATGCCGACTGCGACGCCATGGATGCCGACATCCGCGCCGTGGCCGCGCGCATCAGCCAGGCCAGCGGCCTGCCCATCGAGATCACGCTGGTCTCCAACTACCCGGCCCAGCCCTTCCATGCGGACTGCGTGGATGCGGTGGCGCGGGCCGCCAAAGCACTGGGCTATTCGCACATGCCGGCGGTGTCGGGGGCCGGCCACGATGCGGTCTACATGGCCCGGCTGGCCCCGGCAGGCATGGTCTTCATTCCGTGCAAGGACGGTATCAGCCACAACGAGATCGAAGACGCCACGCCGGCCGACATCACCGCCGGCTGCAATGTGCTGATGCACGCTATGCTGGAGCGCGCCAAGGTGGTCTGAGCACGCCCGCGCAAGGCCGTGCAAGATCGCGCGTCCCCACCATCTCCGGCACCATGGAAAAGGGCTTCCTGCGGGAAGCCCTTTGTGCTGTCAGCTCGCTGTGCGTGATGCCTTGGCTCCATGCGTTGGCGCCGCGCAGTGGTGTTATGCGCCCAGCAGGCGCAGATCGATCTGGCCCTGGTGCACGGGCGGGCACCAGTAGTAGCTGCCGCTCAGCGGTTGCGAGAACTGGAACAGCGCATCGCTCACCCCGTCCTCCAGGCCCAGCATGCGGCGCCACTGGGCCTCGAAGGCATCCAGTGAATGGCCGAAGGCGGCAAACATCAGGCCCATGCGGTCCTGGCCCTGGGCGCTGGTGTTCCACCAGGGCATGGAGCGGCGCACCACAAAGGCCTCGGGCGTGAAGCTTTCCTGGGCGGTGCGCTGGGTGTGGGCGGAGGCGGGCGCATCGTCCAGCTCCTCGTTGTCGCTCAGGCGGCGGCCCATGGCGTTGTCGCGTGCGTCCGGTGCCAGGGAATGGAAGGCGGGCATGTTGTGCTCCCACTGCTGCAGCGCCAGAAAGCTGGAGCCGTGCAGCCCCATGGTGGCGCAGCGCAGGCAGCCGGCGGCTTCGGCCTCGGCATCCACCGGGTTTTCCGTGCCGTCCTCGTAGCCGGTCAGATCGCGGCCGTAGCCATTGGGGCCGTGGCCGTGGCGGAACGCGTCCACGATGTGCTCCACGGTCAACGCTGGCGCCAGCAACTGGGCCAGGCGGCGCGTGCGCAGCAGCAGCTCGCCGCGCTCTTCACCGCGCAGCCACAGGCACAGCGCCGATGGGGTGCTGACCGACTGCGCCGGAGCCACGCCCTGCAGCACCGGGAAATCGCGCAGGCCCGGAATATCGGCATCCAGCGCCTGGGCCAGGCGGGTGCCGATGGCGACCACCGTGCGCGCGCCATCGGCGTGGCTGCGCAGCTGTGCCAGCGCGGTGCGCAGGGCGGCGGCATCGCCTTGCAGCGAGAAAAAGACATAGCGGCCCACAACGGGCAGCGGGGCCAGGATACCGGGTTGGGTAAATTGCATGGTTCAGAAAGCGTGGGGCAAGCGGTCATTGTCGCCCCAGGCCCGGCGGCGCACCGGCTACGCACAAAATCTGCGGCATTTTTCCAAAGTGCCCATTTCAGCCTGCTATACTTGCAGCTTCAACGACAGGCGCGTAGCTCAGCTGGTTAGAGCACCACCTTGACATGGTGGGGGTCGTTGGTTCGAGTCCAATCGCGCCTACCAAATTCAAAAGCCTTTCATCGCAAGATGAAAGGCTTTTTTGTTGCCTGTGCGCCGGCAAAGCGCAGGCAGGCATGGTGGCTGCCCTCAAAAGCAGGAGCGGTGGCAGGGCATGCACCAACAGTTTGCGCGCTACCGGCCTATATGCCCAGACGGCAAGCGCATGGGCTGCTATCACGAAAAGAGCATTCTGTGCTGCTATGTCCAGGGATCAGGGTTGGCCCTGCGCAGCCGGAGGCGCTGGCGTCCTTAGAATCGGCAGCTGCAAATACACACAGACCGACACAGGCAGCGGGCCCGGGCCCGGAGGAGTCCCAGATGACCACCACAGAAAACAGTACCAACCCGTCCGCATCCAAGCAGCGCGTCATCAAGAAGTACCCGAACCGCCGCTTGTATGACACCGACACCTCGTCCTATATCACCCTGGCCGAAGTGCGCCAGCTGGTGATCGAGCGCGAACCCGTGGTGGTGCGTGACGCCAAGTCGGGTGAGGACCTGACCCGCTCCATCCTGCTGCAGATCATTCTGGAAGAAGAAGCCGGTGGCGCGCCCATGTTCAGCGAAGCCATGCTGGCCAACATCATCCGCTTCTACGGCCATGCAATGCAGGGCTATATGGGCAGCTACATCGAGAAGAACGTGCAGATGTTCACCGACTTCCAGAACAAGATATCCGAACAGTCCGGTGTGGGCGGCACCGATGCCTGGGCCAAGATGATGCAGATGCCCAACCCCATGATGCCGGCGGGCTACACCGAGCAGATGCAGAAGATGCAGGAGCAGATGCAAAAGCAGACCGAGCAGATGATGTCCATGTTCGGCCTCAAGCGCTGATCGGCGCAGTGATCCGGCCGGCCTCGGGCTGGGCATAGACCGGGAGCTGCTCCCACACGACGGACCTTCGGGTCCGTTTTGCATGGGCGTCGATAGCCTGGCTCTGCCTCTTTGAGGTATCTATTAGTCGCGCGATAGGCGATTTTCGCGGGCTGTGCAAGCGCAGGGGCACATACGCCCAGGCAGGGATTGGGCAAGCGCCAGGCTGGCGGATGGTTCTGTCCGTATTCATACAATTTGACACGAACCCCGGGAGGTGCTGGCAGCGGGCCGGTGCGCGGGTGAACGCAGGTCGGCGCCTTCGGGCGCCGTTGTCATATGTACGGTGTTGAAATTCGGGAGCAGGCCCGCGGCGGTTCTGCAGGGATACAGGCGCGCAGCCAGGCGGAAGTGCCGCTGGATGCGCAGGCGGTCGGCCGGCAGGCGGATCTGTTGCTGCTGCTGCTGACCCTGGTGTCGGCCGCCGTGGCCGTGGTCATCGGTGCGGTGATGAGCACGGCGGTGCTGCCCGCTGTGGCCGGGGGCGCAGTGGCGGCGCTGGCGCTGGCCTCGTACGCCCTGGCCCGTGGTTCGCAGTGGACGCGCTTTGTGCTGCCGCTGCTGCTGAGCGCCACCGTGGCGCTGCACATCCAGGTCTCGCTGGGCATGATCGAATTCCACTTCGGCGTCTTCGTCACGCTGGCGCTGGTCATGGTCTACCGCGACTGGCGGGTGGTGCTGGCCTGCGCAGCCTTCTTTGCCGTGCACCATGTGCTGTTCGACCGCCTGCAGGCCTGGGGCCTGGGCATGTACTGCCTGACGGAAGCCAGCTTCCCGCGCGTGCTGCTGCATGCCGCCTATGTGGTGCTGCAGACCGGGGTGGAGATCTTCATCGTCTACCGCATGAACCAGGCGTTCTCGCAAGGGCGGGAACTCAATGCCCTGGTGCAGCAGGTGGACCAGCCACAGGCAATGGTGCTGGATGTGGCCGCTGCGCCCGTGGTCACGGCCGTGGCCCAGCGCCTGCAGCAGATGTTCATGCGCGTGCATGACACGGTGGACAGCGTCAAGCAGACGGCAGCGGCCCTGCAGTCGGCGAGCGCCCGCATTGCGGCGGGCAGCCAGGAGCTGTCGGCCCGCACCGAACAGGCCCGCCACAGCGTGGAGGAAACCGCCACCGCCGCCCACGAAATCCGCCAGACCGTGGGCAGCACGGCGCAGATCGCCCAGCATGCCCACGGCCTGGTGGGGCAGGCCGCGCAGGACGCCCGCCAGGGCGGCAGCATGGTGGACCAGCTGGTGCAGAACATGCAGACCGTGCAGCGCGGCTCGGACGAAATCGCCAGCATCGTGGGCGTGGTGGACAGCCTGGCCTTCCAGACCAATCTGCTGGCGCTGAATGCCGCCGTGGAAGCCGCCCGTGCCGGTGAGCAGGGCCGCGGCTTTGCCGTGGTGGCCGAGGAAGTGCGCCGCCTGGCGCTGCGCAGCGGCGAAGCGGCCAAGGACATCCGCCGCCAGATCGACCGCTCCGTGCAGGCCGTGGCCCAGGGCGCAGCCTTGAGCGGCCAGGTGCAGTCCGTGATGCAAGGCTTTGAAAGCCGCATCGGCGAAGTCGCCGAGCGCATGCAGGACATCGCCCAGGCGGCGGTGCAGCAGCACGAAGGCATTGCCCAGATCAGCGACGCCATCGGCCAGCTGGAGCAGGCCACCGCGCAGAATGCCGAGCTGGCCGAGCAGTCCCTGGCCACGGCGCAGATGCTGCAGGCCCACACCCAGCAGATGGAACAGCGCGCCGCCCTGTTTGTGACGCGCACGGGCTGAGTTGTGCTCTATAACCCATGGCGTGGCTGGCCTGATTTTTTCGAAGACTCAGAATATGAGGCCACAGATGCATCGTGAGGGGCGTTGATGATGATTGAAAGAGTTGTCGATGCATGGATCCCAGTCCGTGTAGGGTTGCCTGACATTGAGTACCAAAAGGAGTTTGAGCAAGGGATTCAAGACTGGATTTGGTCCTTGCCAGATGTGCTTCCAAAGTTAGCCAAAGAAGTTAAGTCGGCGAAGATTTCTGCTGAAGACGCTCCTCCATGGCTTTTAGGGCGATCAGTTGTAGCTCGCCCCCCATGGTTCAAGTTCTTTCGGGTTTCAGCACATGTCGCGGTTAGTGCTGGCGAAGATTGGGGTGACTTAAGTGATTCGGATCGAGAGTTATTGATCCTAACTGGGGTAGCGTATTGCTTGGCTGATGGAATCGGTGTTGCGCTGCAGCTCTCCGAAATTTCTGCGCCAGGCTGTATATGGACTTCAGAAGGCATGATTGCTAGTGGCGAGACGGCATTAGTCTCTCTTGACCGCAAAGCAAGCTTGATTGACTTGCCTCATTCTGACGCGTGGCCATCGTTGAAGCAGCTCGCTATGGTTGATGTTGTGGACTGGTTTGTCGATTGTGAAATGGACAAGGCGCCATTCGCTGAGTCAAGAATTCAGCGTGCGTTTGCCGCTTATACGTATTGCATTGGTCAAAACTACGATCGTGAAGGTGAAGCACTCTTTCGCGCAATGCAAGGTCTCGAGGCGTTCTACTGTGATGGCGTTGGTGATCTTCGTCGCCAGCTATCTGACAAAGCGCGCTTGTGGTTAGGAGCGTGGCCAAGCAAGGCGAATTTGGTTGGCCACTTGTACGACCTTCGTTCTAAATTTGTTCATGGAGCAGCTCGATTGCCGTATCGACATGCTTATGGAAAAACAAATCTTGAAGAATCTTGCGATGCCAGAAAAATGTCGGAAGGAACTGGCTTGGCAGTCAGGTTGTTGCTTGCGACATTGCAAGAATGTGTTGGACGCGGCGTGGCGGATGTTCAGTGGAATTTTTCATACACCCTGGCTATTTGCAACCCGGTCTCCCATAGTGGTTAGTGGCTGTTGATAAAGCATGTCGCAATTCAAAGCAATGCACTGGACGTGGTAGTCGCTCGGGTAGGCGAATAAGGCTAGAAGCGGTCAACTTGGTAATGCCTCCCGGTCTTTGGTCCGAAATTTCGAGAGCCGCCAGATTTCTAGCTATAGATGGAACAGCGCGCCGCCCTGTTCGTGACGCGCGCGGGCTGACACCGACTGCCCTCTGGTCGGGCACCGGGCAGAGGGCAGCCAGGGGTAGATCAGAGGGCCGGGGCCGCCAGGATGCCCTGCTTTGCACATGCCGTGGGGCGAGCCGATAGAATGCCCGGTTCGATTTTGTCTGGCAGGGCCGGAAAGTGCCTGCAAGCTTCTTGCGGCGGACGGAATCCTCCCCACACGGAAACACCATGACAAGCGAAGCAAACACCCCTGTAGCCAGCGCCCCCAAAGTGGGCTTTGTGTCGCTGGGCTGCCCATGCGATTGTTTATGTATACGTCTGCTGCAGACGTAAAAAAGCCGCCTCGGCTTGACCGGGCGGCTTTCTTTTTTGGGGCTTGCTATTAGGCGGCAGCGCGCACCTTGGTGGGGATGGGGTTGCTGAGTACACGCAGATGTCCTTCACCTTTGAGAAAATTTCGGTGGCAGTTGACGGCCACGGCTTCGACTTCGCGGGCCACATCTTTGCCGGCCGCCACGATAGTTCCGTCTGCGGCAACGATAGCCAACTGGGCGGGCACGCCATTGACGGTGACGGTCAGTCCTTCAAACACTACCGCGTGGATGTGGACGCCATCGATGGCGCCAGTTTGTTGGTCACCAATCATGCCGGCACTCCTTGTTTTTGTTGTTGCATGGGCTTCATGTTCTTCAGGTCGATGTCGGCCCGGTAGACCTCGCCCCCGGTGCTTTGCGTGCGGGCGATCAGCTTCCTGGCAGCAGCATGTAGCTCTGCAAGCGTCAACTGCTTAAGCTGGAACTCGTGCAGTTCGATCATGTTGGCCATGGCGTCCAGCTCGGAGAATTCCAGCTCGTGCGCTGTCCATACGTCTGCACACATGCACCTGCTGTAGTAGCTGTCGCATGCCTGCAGGGCTTGCTGAATGTGTTCAGCCAGGCCGCGCACAACGCCTTGCTTCTCAATCTCGCTGGCGATGCGGAAGATGGTGTAAACCACCACGTAATGGTCATGGGACGCCACCCCGGCGCGCATCACGCCGAAGCCATCGCGCAGGGGCTGCATGGTGTCCGCCACTTCCTGGGCCTTGAGCAAGGTGTGGTGGTGGTTGATAGCCTTCAGCGGATCGCCTTGTGGCTTGCCACCGCTGCGGAAAAAGCGGGTGCGGCTCATGCGCGGGCTCCTTGGTGCAGCAGGCCAGTCAGCAGGCCTTGCAGGCAGTCGGTGATTCGTGGGGCGGCGGCTGCAACGGGCTCCTTGCGGCGGCTATCAGCCCGGCGCACGTGCTCCTTGTAGCAAGCCTTGCAGCAGTGCGCCAGGTTCAGATAGCCGCCCGGCTGCGAGTAGAAAAACTCGGTATCAGCCGGCCACTCTTCATTGCATTTCTTGCAGAGCTTGTGGTCTACGGCTTTCATTCCGCCAGCTCCAGTTCGGTTACGTGGAATGCCACGCGCACGGGCTTGCAGCCCTTGGGGCCAGGGAAAGACACGTCCACCGCAGCGTCGCCCATGATGGCCACCACCGTGCCTTCGTCCCCGATGTAGATTTTCTTGCCCCGGCCCGTTGCATTGGGCAGCACGGTCACGCGGTTTGCCAGCAGTTCTTCGGGCGTGTAAACCTGCTTAGGCGCCGTGGCAGTCTTTGCGTCTGCACTGTCCTGGGCATCGCCGGCAGGTTCCTGCTGCCCCCCACTGGCTGGGGTGTCAGCGGCGGGCGCGGTCGGCTTGGGTCGCTTCAATGTCACCAGGGGTGCCGGTGCCTGCGCGGCCGCAGCCGCGACTGGCACCGCTTCGTCGCCTAGCGCGGCTTCGGCCGCGCCTGGTGCTGCATCCCCGGACAACGACTGCAGCGCGGCAGCGATGCCGGCGGTGGCCGCAGCGGAGCTGAGCTTTTCCGCATCCTCGGCCGCACGCGCAGCGGGATTTTTGGATTTTTTGGCTTTGCCACCTTTGCCATCCGCGCCAGCACGCGCAGCCGGAGGAAGGGGTGTATCGCCCTCCGCCGGGTTGGCGGATTGCTTGGCCGCTGCGCGCATGTTGGCCTTCACCTGGGCCTTGATGGCTTCCACATCAACACCGCAAGCCTCTGCCATTGCCATCAGTTCGGGATTGCGCGGTGCCGAGGGGTTGTGCTCGTAGTACCAAGGGGAGTAGTGCTTATCGCGCAAGGCAAGGATTGCGCCCGCCAGGGCGATTGGGTGCGCCCAATCGTTCGCCAGGTCGCGTATCGCATCCTTGGGGGCTACCTTGCCCAGCTCCAGCATCTTGCACAGCTCCTTGGCATATTCGCCATTGAGGGATGTGGCCAGGTGCTGCGTCACCATGCGGGCGGCAGTAACAAGGCAGGCGTCGCTTGGCTCTTTGGTGTGCACCGCAATCTGTCGGGCAACCTCGGTGCGCCAATCGCGCTCGTAGGTTTCTTCAGCCTGCTTTTTCTGGTTCTGCTCGTTCTGTTTGGCGTCGCGCTCGTTGTCGGCCAGCAGCTGCTTGTGGGCTTCGGCCTTGCCGGCCATCTTCAGCAGTTCTTCGGCCTGGTTGGGCGTCACCACGGCAATCAGTTCTTTCTCGTCATGGGGGTTGACCACCATGGTCGGCTTGATGCCTGACTCCTCAAGTGCCTTGTGCGTCAGCTTGCGCAGCGTCTTGCCTTTGACGGGGCTGTCAGATGGGCTGTCCAGCCGCAGGTAGCCGGTGACCCCGCCGGAATAGGCGCTGGGCACCAGTTCCTTGGCAGCGCGGCCGTCGATGATCTCGCAGCCCATGTCCTGGGCTTGTTTGCGCACGCGCACTGCGTGGGCTTCTTCCTTGGCTTTGAAGCAGGGTGGGTTTGTGCACACGTCTGCACTGTCCACGTCCGTAAACAGATCGGGGTTGGCTCCGGTCCGGTTAGGGCAAGTGGAGCAGGCGCCGGCGGTGGCGCACAAGGTGGCGTCCTCACGATCAAACCGGGCATATTCCAGCTTGGTCATGAATTCGCTCTGGCACATATACTGGACTTCGCGGGCGCTCATGCGGCTGCGGCCACCGTCGTTCCAGCCCCCATGAGGGGCAATTGCACGCTGCAGGGCTTTGAGCTGCAGTTGCTCGTTGGGAATGCGGGCAATGGGTAAGCCGCAGGAATAGTCCAGCTTGCCCTCCCGCAATGCCTGGCGCCCCTCTTCGCACAGGTCCAGTATCTTGAGTCGGCCATACACATAGGCGCGGCTCTTGCCGATCTTGGCGCCCATCTGGTCGGCGCTGATGCCCTGGTGCTGCATCAGCACCTGAAAGCCCTCGGCTTCCTCCAGCTCGGACACGTCTTTGCGCTGAAGGTTTTCAATCACCTGGGCTTCCAGTGCCTCGGCGTCGGTCATGTCGCGGATCATCGCCGGTATCTCGGCCATGCCCGCCATCTGGCAGGCACGCCAGCGGTGTTCCCCGGCGATCAGTTCGTACTGTGCGCGCTCGCGCTTCTCGGTCTTGGCCCATGCCTGTTCATCTGCCACGCGGTGGGCGGGCAAAGGGCGAACCAGAATAGGCTGGTGCACGCCCGTGGCCTTGATGCTGTCTGCCAGCTCCTGCAGGAATACCGGGTCGAAGTGCTTGCGCGGGTTTGTCAGACTACGGGCAATGCTCAACACGGGCAGGTGCGCGAAGCCAGCACCGGCGCCGGCCGCCGGGATGGCATGGGTGATGGTGTCGTGTGCGTCGGTCATGCTGTGCCTTCCTGGGTGAAGTCAACTGCCAAGCTGTTGACGCGGTCCACGCAGCGTGGGCTGAAGTCGTTGATTCCTGACTTGGAGACGATCCAATTGCCGTCCCATCCGGCGAAGGTGATCCACCGCTTTGTGCCGGGGCACTTTGTGACGCGGAGGCGGTCGCCGGCCTTGAGAGTGCGTTTGGCGTTCTCGACTGCGATGGTCCAAAGGCGTCTGTTCTCTGCCTGTTGCTCAGGCGTGAGGCGAGATGTGGTCATGCTGCGGCTCCATTGCTGGCCTGGGCGGCACGGTCGATGCGTTCAATCTCGGCCAGCGCCATGGCTGCACCCTTCACCAGTTGGTCGCGGCGGTCGCCAAGGCGTGGATAGTTCCAGTCCGGTGGCAGGATGGCTTCGCCAAAGGTGCGGCCGTAGCCGGTGCTGCTGGCGTCCCAGTCACGTGCAGCCTCGGGCATGACAAGCAGCGCTGCCATGGCGGCAATCTCGTCGTTCACATGGCTGTCGTCGTGCTCGGTGTCGTAGCCTTCCTGCGCTACCTGCCGTGCACGCTCCTTCAGTACATCGTGTGCTGCGGCTGTCAGCTTGAGTCCAGGGGCATCCATTGCGCGCAGCACGGCGGCAGCGGCAGCGTGATAGCCGCTGCCTTGCAGCAAGCTGGATGCGGCCAGCAGGATCTGCTGGTCATCGCTGTGGGTTGCTGGGTCGGGGCTGTACACAAAGCCCGCCACCGCCGGCTGCTTGCCCAGCCAGCCCAGGGCGTCGATTGCCAGGGAGTGGGCAGGCGTGCCGATGCGCATGCCGGGGTGGGGTGCGGGCATGTCGATGGATACCTGAGCGCGGGCGCCGGGCAGGGTTTCGATCACGAATTTGATTCGGTCCAGATCAGGCATTTGCTTGCTCCTGGGTTTCGGGTTTGATGATGTGGATGTGGTGCACATCGGCCATGTGCCATTCGATGTGGGAAGCCGGCGTCTGCAGGCGCAGCCGCATGCCGACTTGCAGCTGTGCGGCGCGGTGGTGGCAGGCGGCCATTCCGCCCACGGGGAACACTTGGGTTGCGGTCAGGCGCTTATTGCTGACACCGCAGTCCTGCAGCACCAGCTTCAGCACGGGGAGGGCATCGCCTGCTTCGCCCACGGGCTGCATCTGCGGCCGGGGTGGCTCGGCCAAGGTGCCGATAACTTCCACCAGAGGTTCGGTAGTCATGGATGCGCTCCTGGCAGGGTTTGGACCGCAGCTGCGGCCGTGGCCAGTGCCACGGTCATCAGGTGGGCGGCAATGGCCTTGATGGTTTTGCGGGCCATGGCTACCCCATGAAGTGCCGCAGGCCATGCAACGCCAGGGTGACGGCGATCACCACCAGGGCAGCGCCCCAGGTGCGGCGAGCACGGACTACGCGGCGCAGGCGCTTGGGGTAGGGGCCGTCCAGGGTAATGGGCACCTTGTGGGCTGCGGGGCGCGCTGTGGCTTCATCTGCCAGGACCAGATCACCCAGAATGGGCACGCGGCCCGGGGTGTTGCGGCGTGGAGTGGTAGCTGTGTTCATCGCTGCTTCTCCTTACCGGCCACACAGAGGATTGCCGGGGTGGTAGTTCAGGTCTTGCACGCGGCCGTTCAGGTCTGCCTTGTTGCGTGCCAGGGCTTCGGCAAAAAGCTGGTCGCGGTGTTCGCCCAGCCATTGGGTGTTGACTTGATTCCACACAGGGACCACCCAATAGCTGCGGCCGATGCGGTCCTTGTGCAGGACGGTGCTGTCCGTGGTGATTGCCACCACAAACTGGCGCTTGTAGAACTCGGCTTGTTGGCTGTAAGGCGGGCGGTAGCTGTCCGTGGTGCTTTTGATGAATGCTTTGATGCCATCCATCTCCGCAGCTCGGAATGCCGTCAGCTCGTTGATTTCGTAGAGCCACACGCCTTGTATTTCTTCCAGCGAGCCTTTGCCCCAGCTGATGGGGCCGGCGTCATCGCTGAAAAAGGCTTTGCCCACTAGCACGCGCAGCAGGGCGGATTTGCCCTTCCCTTGAGGGCCTTGGAGCACCGGCGTGAAGTCAAATTTGCTGCCGGGCTCTTGTGCGCGGCGCACCATGCCCATCAGCCACTGCCGACCCACCAGGGTGAGGTACTGCATGCGGTGCATGCCGGCACTTTGGGGCGATTCGCCCAGCACGTGGGGAAGCCACGCATCCAGGCGCGGCACGCGGTCCCACGCGGGCAGGCCGCTGATGTATTCCCCGGGGGTGTTTTGTGTGCACACGTGTGCACTGGTCGCTGTCTGCATTCCACGCTCCTGTCCGGCTGGGCCGGCGTTGGTAAATGAAGCGGGCGTACACGGTTTGATGTCGTGGAGCCCATCAAGAAATGGCCATAAGCCATTCCGTTGATGGAATGAGCATATCTAATTCGGAATGTATGCGCAACCGAATACGGAATGATCAATCCGTATTCGGTTAAATTTGCATTGCCTTTCCGTTCTGTTAGGTGTCAAAATATGTATGGGCATACAGTAGTTTGCGCCAATAAGAAACCATCACAAGTGAGGTCACTGAGTGGAAATGGGCGAGCCAGCCGAGGCTTTTTGCATTGATCTGCGTGGAGTGCAGGGGCATGCGGTAGGTGCATGTCTGAGCCGGTGGCGTGCGCGCAACAGCGCCGGCCAGGGGAGGGCCGGTGTGTGCATTCTTCTTGGGGGTGGGGTCTGCCAGGCAGCCGCGCGCACTCTAGGCCCGTGGGGCTATGAGTTTCCAGCGCTGGCTTATGTGGCGCCCAAAGAGGCGCACCCAGCATTGCAGGCGATTGCAATGGCTGGGGCGCGCAATGGGCAGGTGAGGGGGTGCTTCGTGGAGCTTAGCCAGGCTGCTGCGTGGGTGGCTCTTCGGGCGAGGGCGGTGCTGTTATCGAGGCGGCCGCAAGTGATAGCACCTGAGTTGCCAGAGCATGTGCCTTTTCGCGGGCTGTCTGATCTGGGATAGCGTCGAGCTGCTGGGCAAGGTCGAGCGCTAGCGGACTGAGGTTCGTGCTGTTGCTCGGAAATTCAGGATTGAAGTCTTCGTGCAGAAGTTGCCACGGGTGCACTCCCAGCACTGTGGCAACGCGATCAATGACTTCGATACCGACAGAGGTGTCCTGAGCTTTGATGCGTGATGCTGTGGCGGGGCCGAACTTGGCTTCGCGGGCCAGCTGATTCAAATTTTCGCGTCCGTACTTCTTGAGCATGAGCGCGGCGATGTTTTTCCACAGCACTGGGCGGCTGTCGAAGAGAGGCATAGACGTAACAGTTTTGGGTAAGTCAGGACTGACTGAATCTAACTGCGATGCCATTCCGGATGCGGATTGATTATCTTGCATGGATTATTCCGTATACGATATGATTCGTGCATGCCTACCGAAATCCCAAGTACCGAGCAAGTCCGTGCCCTGCTGCTGAAGTTCCGGCAGGTCCAGCTGAAGTCCATTGAGGGCCAGTCTGGTGTTCCCTTCTCCACCCTTGTGAAGATCAGGCAGGGGACCACGAAGAACCCGGGCATTGAGACAGTCCGGGCAATCTTTCGCACCGACCTTGTGAAACAGCAGTTGCAGTCCGTGAATGCGGTAGCGGCTACTGCGGCAACTGCACAGATCGGCCCGTCGGAGGCCCTCGGTGTTTGAGTCTGCTTTGTCCAGCTTGTCTGGCGCCTCCCCTGTATTCGCTGCGAGCGGTCAGGGCAAGCGCTTTGTCTATGTGCGGTCCGTCCTGCTGGACGTGAGCGCTGTCTTTCTCCAGCACCACCCCTATATCGGCCACGCCGCCGGGGGTTCTGTCTCCGTCCTCCATCGCAAAGGTGCTGCCCACACGGGCCGGTGTGTGCAGCTTGCGTGGCTGGTGGTGCTGGGTTTCCTTTTTGTTGTGCATGCCTGCAGTGTCGGCCGCGGTCGCCTGGGGCACCAGCTTGATTCATTTCCATTTCAAGGGGGCCGCTGATGACCTGCCGACTTTCGCCCACTGACTGGCGCGACGTTCTTTACAACACGGTGCGCGGCGCCAATGGCGGCGTGAAGGCTGCCGCCGCCTTCCTGGCCGACCGCCGGGGGGTGTCTATCCACTCTGAATATCTGCGTGCCCGCCTGCGCGGCGTGGACGGCCAATGGGTGAACGTGGAAGTGCTGGAGCTGCTGACGGAGTGGCTGCAAGAGATCCGCGAGCCTAACGCTTTGCAGTGGCTGCAGGCGCTGAGCATTCAGCACGGGATGGTGACGATGGAGCTGCCCCCGCCCCCTGCTGGCGGGTGGCCCTGCGAGATAACCGCGATCAAGGAAAAGTTGCTGCAGGCCAGCGTGAAGAAGGGGGTGCTGACCCAGTTCCTGACCATGGCCACGGATGACCACCACATGAGTGTGCCGGAGGCGGAAGAGGCCGATGCC
Source organism: Comamonas terrigena NBRC 13299 (assembly GCF_006740045.1). Classification (NCBI taxonomy): domain Bacteria; kingdom Pseudomonadati; phylum Pseudomonadota; class Betaproteobacteria; order Burkholderiales; family Comamonadaceae; genus Comamonas; species Comamonas terrigena. Next base: position 3,158,581 of record NZ_AP019749.1, on the reverse strand, counting down.
CAGATCATGGAATTTGTATTGCTGCTCTTGCGCTTGCGCCGCAATGTGCGCCGCAGCGCTGGCCTGGAGGTGCAGTAATGCGGCCCGCAGGTGATGTGAGCAAGGCACTGCTGGAAGCTGTGCAACGACTGGCTACCGACGAGCGTGGCCTGACTGCCCAAGAGATTGCCGCTGCTGCACAGGTGGGGCTAAAGGTGGCCCAGCAGACGCTGCTGAACATGCGCCGCTATGGCCGCCTGGATGTGCCCCGGACGCGACGGGTGCCGCACTGCAAAAAGCCGGTGGCGGAGTATGCGTTGCCCTGCCGCAAGGCAGTGGCCCCGCAGGATGGTTTTACGCAGCTGCAGCGCTGCTGGGGGTAACGGGATGGCGATATTGCACGCTGCTGGTGTTGGGGACGCCAGCGTGTTGGGTTTGGCTGCTGCGGGGGTGACGCATGGTTGATGAAGTGCGTGTGCCACCCGTGGTGGAGCCGCCGCTGTGGGATGCCATCCCGGCCAGCTTGGCGCTGCGGCAGCAGTGGGTGCTGTGGAAGTATGAATGGGACACAAAGCGCAGCACCTGGCTGAAGGTGCCGTACTACGCCATGGGCGGGCGACGGACTGGTGACCAGGGCAGCGACCGCGACCGCATGCGGCTGGCGACCCTGGAGGTGGTGCGCAGGGCGTTTGAGCGCAAGCAGGGGCAGCCTGATGCCTGGAGTGGTGTGGGCTTTGGCTTTTTGCCTGGGGATGGCCTGATTGGCATTGACCTGGACAAGATGGTGGATGCCAGCACCGGTGCAATGAATGACCGGTGCGCCAAGATTATTCAGGCGTTCCACACCTACACGGAGCTTTCCCCCAGTGGCACTGGGGTGCACCTGTATGTGCAGGGACACACGACCACGGCAAAGTCCAATGACATTGGCGTGGAGATGTTCTGCGAGCGCCAGTATTTCACTGTGACAGGGCGCCAGGTGGCCAATACACCGGCTGATGTGATGCCGGTGGATGAAGCGGCGCTGCGGCGCCTGCATGCCACGATTCAAGAGGCCAAGGACCGGCTGAAGCCTGCCGCCTGCGCAGCGCCTGCCCAGCGTAAACAAGCTGCAGACCGCCAGGGGCGCGACGACTTCCGGTATGTGAACGACGAAGCCATGCTGAACTTTGACGCATGGGTGCCAGCCTTGTTTGGGGGGCGTGCGTTCAAGAAGGGGCCGTCCTACCGTGTGACCAGCAAGGACCTGGGGCGCGACCTGCAGGAGGATCTGGTCATCCACCCCGAGGGCATCAAGGACTGGGGCGTGGCCGATATGGGCGATGCCAGGGGAGGAAAGCGCACGCCGGTGGATCTGGTGATGGAGTGGGGGCCGGGCACTGCGAAGCCAGGTGATGCCTTGCGCTGGCTTGCCCCCTTGGTGGGTGTGCAGTTGCAGCCCTTGGCCCCGCAGCATGCCCCCGCGCCTGTTCAGGCACCTGCACCCGCGCCTGCTGAGGCGGAAGCAGAGAAGGCCCAGCCGGAAGAAAAAAAATCGAACGATGGTGCTGCCGCTGGGGGGGCGAAGTTGCCCACGGATGGTGATGCAGCTGACGGCTTGACGCCTGAAGAGTGCCGGGCGGAGCTGGAGCGCAAGCTGGTGCTTGCCCGTGGCCGCCCCATGGATTGCCGCGAGAACGTGATGTATTGCATGCAGTGGGACCCGGAGCTGCGGGGCGCTGTGCGATTCAACGAGTTCAGCCGCTTGCTGGAGCGCGGCGGCGATGTGCCTTGGGGCCGGGGCGCTGGTGACTGGGATGAGGAAGATGACTGGATGCTGGGTGAGTACCTGTTGCGCACCCACGGCCTTGCTGTGCGGGCCACCAGCACCATCTCACACGGTGTGCAGATGGCAGCGCGGGGCTGCAAGTACAACCCGATCATTGACCTGATTAAAGCCGAGCCATGGGACGGGGTAGACCGCCTGGAGCATTGGCTGGTGGATGTCTACGGGGTGGAGGATTCGGAGTACGTGCGCCTGATTGGCAAGTGCTTCATGATGGGTTTGGTCAACCGTGCGCTGCGACCTGGCTGCAAGTTTGACTACATGCTCATCATCAAGGGTGAGCAGGGTCTGAAGAAGTCCAGCGCGTTCCGGGAGCTGGCCTACCCGTACTTCACGGACAACGCGATCCGGGTGGGCGAGAAGGATAGCCAGATGGCGATCCAGTTGGCCTGGATTGCTGAGTCGGCCGAGCTGGAGTCGCTGAACAAGTCGGATTCGACGGCGATTAAGCAGTACCTGTCTGCCCAAGAGGATTGGTACCGCCCGCCCTATGGTTCAAAGATGGTGAAGGCGCCCCGGCATTCCGTGAATGTGGGCACGACCAATGCCGACGCCTTTTTGCGTGATGCCACCGGGGACCGGCGCTTTTGGCCGCTTGAGGTGTTTTCGGTGGACGTGGAGGAGCTGCGGCAGCAACGTGCCCAGCTCCTGGCCGAGGCCTTTGCCCGTTTGGAGAAGGGGGAGCGTTATTGGCCCACCCCGGAAGAGGAACGGCGGCTGGTGTTTCCGGCGCAAGAGCAGTTCAAGCGGTCCGACCCATGGGAGGACATGCTGGATGCCTATGTGAACGGGTCGGAAGGGCTGAAAGCAGCCGATCTGCCACCGAGCGGGCGCGACTTCTTCCCCCGGGTTGAGCTGTATGACGTGCTGGGCATCAAGGCTGACCGCATTGACGGTAACGGCCAGATGGATACCCGCATCAGCAACGCCATGAAGGTACTTGGGTTCAAGGCCCACCGCGATACCAAGGGGCTGATGCGGCGCCGTGGCTTTTTGCGGCAGCGCCCTGGTGCGGGCTTGCCGCACGCGCAGCCTGCAGATCAGCAGCCTGGAGCAATGACAAACGCACCGGCGCAGCCGGGTGCATGGGCAGAGGGCGATGAACCGCTGCCGTTCTGAATTCAACGCGTTTGCGTGGCGCTATGGGCGCTTTGCGAGCTGGTCACGCCCCAGCCGGTGGGAGGCGCTTGCCCCTGCCTGGCTGGTCCTGTCGCCACCGCCGTCCACCGTGTCCACGATCCGTCCACCAGGGGGTGGACGGCGCAAGCGGTTGATTTTGTTGGGGTTTGTGGTGTTTCGTCCACCCGTCCACCCCTTTGCAAGCAATCTCTCACACATGGGCGTGGGCGCAGGCAGGCGGGCGCGTGTCTGCGCACGCGCACGGGTGCAGAACACCTCATGTAGGTGGGAGGTATGGACAGATGGACGGATTGTGATTTGGCGCGGGTTTGCGGCGTCCACCCCCCGTCCACCCCTTCATGGTGGTGGTCGTGGTGAGGTGGCGCTGTGCACACGTATGCACAGTTTGGGGAGGTCATGAAATGGATAAGCCAGCCAGCTTGAGGGATGCGATGCCGAACACGGCGGATTGGATTGATAAGCGCCGGGTTGATTGGGGGCGTGAGCATGTGGATGAATGCCTGCGCAATGGTGTGCAGCGGAATTTGCCGGGGTACTTCTATGCGATTGAGGGCGGCCGGGCGGTGGGCACACCATGGCCTGCCGATGTGGTGCTGGGACAAGTGACTGCAGCTGGGCCATCGGTTGCCGAGCTGCAGCGAGTGGTGGTGGTGTGTGGTGTGGCCTTTGCGGCCTTCATGCGTGAGCCTGGAGCCGGAGGTGTGAATGGCACGCATTGAGTACATCAAGCGCCGCCTGGGTAACTGGGCGCTGTGGCGGGAGCGCAGCGACAACCACGGCCTGGGCTTCCCATCGCGCAACATGCTGGCAAATTGGATGGCGGCAGCGGGTGAGTCGGGGTCGAAGTGCAGGGAATCGACCATGCCCATCCTGAACATCGAGGCCGAAGAAACGGACCAGGCGGTGCAGGCGCTGAAGCTGGGCCACGGTCACCTGCACGAAACCCTGGTGCTGATCTACCTGCGGGACAAGGGTGTGACTGAGGCTGCGCGCATCATGAGGCGCAGCCCGAGCACGATACATGCGCAGCTTGGGCAGGCTGACCTTTGCATTGCGCGGTGGCTAGAGGATAAGGCTAGGGTGCGAGAGGAACAGCAAGCCCGCGTGAAGGGCCGTGAATGGGCCGCACGGAGGCATTTGGATGGGGGCTGAGGGAGTTTTACATTTTGTAGAGTTGGTCTACATTTCAGGCAACCTAGCGCTTAGTGCCCCCAACCACTGAGAGCCAGGGCAGAACCCCGCCAGTGCAAGCTGTGCGGGGTTTTGTTTTGTTGGCCGACCGGCCGGCAGTTGGTCAACACCTAAGCGGGTGCGCGCAATGCGCATCGGCGGCACGCAACCGCCACCAATTGAAAGGACGCGCCGTGCCATCTGCTGCCCCGCGCCTATGCACCCAGCCTGGCTGCCGTGCCCTGGTGCATGACGGCAGTGGCCGGTGTGCCAAGCATCCGAAGCAGGCATGGGTGAAGAAGCCCACCGCCGCCAAGCGCATCACCGGCCGCAGGTTGCAGCAGTTGCGCCAGGATCTGTTCGACCGTGAGCCACTGTGCAGGCCATGCAGCAGGCTGGGCCTGGTGGTGCTGGCAACCATGCGTGACCACATCGTGCCGCTGGAGGAAGGCGGGCGCGACGTGGAGGCCAATGTGCAGCCCATCTGCGAGCCATGCCACGACGCGAAGTCGAAAGCCGAGCGGGCACGCGGGGTGCGGCGGGCATGGGGTGCCTACCGCGACAGATGAGAAGGATTCTCATCAAAGGGGAGGGGGAGGGTCAAAACTTCTGACCGCGCCCTGCGGAAACCGAGCGCCCAGCTGAACTTTTATGGGAAACAAAAACTACCCCCTGGGGGTTTAACCAAGGATGACCATGACCAACAAGCCCCCGGCTTTTGCGGTCCAGCCGCCAGCCGTGGGGGCTGGGCAGGTTGCTGGCCTCAAGACAGAAATCGAATCTCCGGCTGCGCCCCAGCAGCTGCAGTTCTCGGCCGATGAGCAAGAGCTGTACGACTACATCTGCGATTCGCTGCGCAACGCCGGCATCGAGCACATGACCGCAGGTATCCCCATCGCTGTGATTGTTCGCACCTTCGCGGACTGGCTCAAGGCGGTGGCGCTGTGCGAGGAAAAAGGTCGCACCCAAACGTCAAAGACGGGGTGGGCTACGGAAACGCCCTGGGCCAAGGATGAGGTCCGCCTCAAGATGGAGCTTGGCCAATGGCTGCCCAAAGCATGTTTGACCATTCCCTCCTTGGCGCGAGTGCGCAAGGACACGGGAGCGCAGGCCGGGCAGGACGACCTGTTCGGCGCGCTCGTCGCGCACGGTACCGCCTCACCCGGAAACAGACCGACGCACTGATTCCAGCGGAGCTGCAGCAGTGGGATGTGGAGTACGGGCTACCCGTGCTGCGCAATGAGATTTGCACAGGCCGCTACACCTACCTGGCGGTGGTGCGCCACTACCGTGACCTGCAGGAGGCCGGCGCCCGTGGGCTGGTGTTTGCCCCCAGCTACTCGTGGCACATGATCCAGTTCATTGAGCGGTTCTTTGTGCACATCAAAGGCCCGCTGGCTGGGAAACCCATCCTGCTGGACCCCTGGCAAAAGTTCTGGACGGCCGTGAAGTACGGCTGGCGGCATGCAGACGATATGCGCCGCCGCTTCACGCGGGCCTATGAAGAGGTGGCCCGCAAGAACGGCAAGAGCACATGGACGGGGCCGCAAGGCGCCTACCTGTTCTCCATGGATGGCGAAGCAGGCGCCGAGGTGTATGCGGTGGCGACCACCCGGGCGCAGGCCATGTCGGTGTTCAAGCCGGCATTCGACAACATCAAACGCTGGGCGCGGCGCTCCGCCGGGGTCAAGCGTAGTTTCAAGATCCATGAGGGCTTGAACCAAGAGCGCGTGCAGATGGACGCCAGCGTGTTTGCTCCGCTGCCTGCCAATGCCGAGAGTCTGGACGGCCTGAATCCTTCGGCGGTCCTGTTCGATGAACTGCACGCCCAGGCTGACCGCGATGTGTGGGACGTGATGGAGTCGGCACTGGGCGCGCGACTGCAGCCGCTGCTGTCTGCCATCACGACTGCCGGCTTCATTCTGAACGGCATTTGCGTGGAGATACGCAGCTACCTGGTCAGCGTGCTGGACGGTAAGCGCCAGGACGATGACTTGTTCGGCTACATCTACACGCCGGACGTGGGGGACGATCCCTACGATGAACGCAACTGGATCAAGGCCAACCCGGGGCTGGGCCGCAGCAAGACCTGGGACTACATGCGCGCCCAGGCGCGCAAGGCAAAGGCGCTGCCAGGTGCACGTGCCAACTTCCTGACCAAAGACCTGAATATCTGGTGCAACAGCGCCGAAGGCTGGTTTGACATTCAGGTTTGGGACGCACGCGGCAAGGCCTTCAACCCGGCCATGCTCAGAGGGCGCCGCTGCTTTGGTGGGCTTGACCTGGCGAACGTGCGCGACCTGACAGCGTTTGCGCTGGTGTTCCCCCCGCTGGAGGGGGAGACCACGGTGCATGTGCTGGTGTGGCACTGGTGCCCCGAGGCCAAGCTGGCGACCGAGGCCGAGGACGAAGCCGCCTACAGGCAGTGGGCAGATGAAGGGTGGTTGAAGGTCACGCCGGGCAACGTCACGGACTACGACACCGTAGAGCGTGACATCAAAGCCGCAAGCCTGGAGTACGACATTGTCGAGCTGGGCTTTGATGACTGGAATGCGACGCAGCTGGTGAACAACCTGCTGGCGGCAGGCCTGCCCATGGTCAACATCCCGCAGAACACGCACGGCATGGGGCCGGGCAGCAAGGCGCTGGAGGCGTTGGTTTACGGCGGGCAGCTGGCGCACGGGGGCAACCCGGTGCTGCGCTATTGCGCGGGCAATGTGTCGCTGCTGTTCGACAGCAATGGCAATTACCGGCCGGACAAGAAAAAGAGCAAGCAGAACGGCCGAATTGACGGCGTGGTGGCTTTGGTGATGGCACTGGGCCGATTCCAGCAGCCGGATGACTCAGGTGACAAGGACGGCTTCTTTGCCGCTCCGGCGAAGGGATAGCGGCATGAAACTGAGGCAAACCACCAACCAAGCCGGAACTGGCCGGTTGCGTACGATCTGGGCCGCGTTGACGGGGAATAGCTTCTCCATCAGCGACGGCCCTGGAAGTGTTGCGGCCCTGCGCATTGATTCGGATGCCGGTGTACCACTCTCGGCCAACGGCATGCTGCGCATGTCGGCCGTGTGGGGCTGCGTGCGGCTCATCTCGGAAACACTGGCGACCCTGCCGCTGAGCATGTACGACAGCTCTGGTGGCTCCAAAAAGCTGGCATCCCAGCACCCGCTGCACAGCATCTTGCATGACGTGCCCAATAGCGACACGACAGCGGCGGTGTTCTGGGAGTCGATGGTGGCGGCGATGCTGCTGCGCGGTGCTGGCCGGGCTGAGAAGCTGATGATCGGCAACCGCCTTGTGGGCCTGGACTTCCTGGACCCCGAGCGGCTTACACCCCATCGGAGCCAGGGGCGCGTGGTGCGTGAGTGGGCATACATCAGCGACACCGGCGTGCGCCGCATCATCCCGGCAGAGAAGGTGTGGACCATTCCGGGCTTCTCGCTGGACGGCAAAAACGGCGTCAGCGTGATTCGGTATGGCGCAAGTGTGTTTGGCCAGGCAGCGGCTGCAGAAAAGGTTGCAAGCCGTGCGTTCCGTAACGGCGCGCTGCAGCACCTTTACTACGTGGTCAAGGACTTTCTCACGGGGAAACAGCGCCAGGAATTCCGCGACAACGTGCTGGGTCTGATTGAGACAGGCCAAACCCCGCTGCTGGAGGGGGGCATCGACGTCAAAGCTCTGAGCATCAGTCCCAAGGACATTCAGCTGCTGGAGTCGCGTAGCTGGAGCGTGGAGGAAATTTGCCGCTGGTTCCGTGTGCCGCCCTGGATGGTCGGCCACACCGAGAAGTCCACCAGTTGGGGCTCAGGTATCGAGCAGCAAATGATTGCCTTCCTGGTCTTCACGCTGGCGCCCTGGATTCGACGGATTGAGCAAGCCATCAGCAAGGATCTGCTGACGCCTGCCGAGCGGCTGCGCTACTACCCCAAATATGCGGTTGAGGGCCTGCTGCGCGCAGACAGTGCAGCGCGTGCAGCCTTCTATGGGGTGATGGTGGACAAGGGGATTCTGACCCGCGACGAAGTGCGCGAGCTGGAGGACCGCGAGCCCATGGGGGGCAACGCTGCGGTGCTGACGGTGCAGTCGGCTATGACCACGCTGGATGCCATCGGTGTTCAGGACAGCGGCGGCGCCGCACGCGATGCACTGCGTGACTTACTCGGCCTGCCTGCAGATCCGGGCAAAACCTAGGACAGAAACATGAGTTTGAAAGACCTACCGGGCGCCCCAACAGGCCGCCCGAGCGCCAGCGTGCGCAGCGAGATTCTGCCGAATGCCTTCGCCCGCTGGAGCCCCGGCCTACGGGCCGAGGAGAAGCAGGAAGAGGCAGGCCGAACCATCAGCATCTATGACGTGATCGGTGTGGACTACTGGACCGGCGAGGGCGTGACATCGCGGCATGTTGCTGCCGCCTTGCGCCAGTTGGGGCCGGGCGATGTGACCGTGAACGTGAACAGCCCCGGCGGGGACATGTTCGAGGGCCTGGCCATCTACAACATGCTGCGTGAGCACAAGGGCCAGGTCACGGTCAAGGTCCTGGGCCTAGCTGCGTCGGCCGGCAGCGTGATCGCCATGGCCGGCGATGTGGTGCAGATTGCGCGTGCGGGCTTCCTGATGATCCACAACGCATGGGTGGTGGCCGCAGGTAACCGCAACGATTACATCGAACTGGCTGCCTGGCTGAAGCCCTTCGACGCGGCCATGGCCGACATCTACGCCGCCCGTACTGGCGGGGATGCAGATGCCATGGCAAAGCTGATGGATGCCGAATCGTGGATCAACGGCGCAAGTGCGGTCGAACAAGGCTTCGCCGACGAACTGCTTGCCTCTGACCAGGTGGGGAGCGATGAGGCCAAGGCACAAGCCCATGCAACCCGTCGCCTGGAAGCGGCATTGCGTGCAGGTGGCATGCCCAAGAGCGAGGCCCTGCGCCTGCTCAGTCAATTTCAGGCCGGGGCGGGCAAACCGGCCGGCAGCGGTGGGGGCGACCCCGCCGAGCGCGGCCATGTGGCCGACATGAGCGCCACTGCGGCTGCTGCCGCATCCCTAGCTTCCATCCTCAACTGAAAGGCCGCACCATGGCTCAAATCGACGAAGACATCAAACAAATCAACGCCAGCCTGGCCAAGGTGGGCGACCAGCTCAAGGCCCATGCCGAGCAGACCGACAAGGAGGTCAAGGCCAGCGCCAAGCTCTCCGAAGAAACCAAGGCCAGCGTGGACAAGCTGCTGACCGAACAGGGTGAGCTGCGCGCCAATCTCAAGGCTGCCGAGCAACTGCTGGCCAAGCTGGAAGGTCAGGGCGGCGGCGGTGCGGCGGTCAAGTCTCTGGGCCAGATGGTCGTGGAGAACGAGGCCATCACAGGATTCAACCCCACCCTCAAGGGTGCTGTTGCTGTGACCGTGGGCAGCATCCATGCGGCTATCACCGGCACCACGGGCTCGGCTGGTGACCTGGTCCAGCCTCACCGCGTTCCCGGTGTTGTGGCGCCGCCCCAGCAACGCCTGTTCATCCGTGACCTGCTGAACTGGGGCACTGTGGCCTCCGGTGAAGTGGAGTACGTGCGCGAGACTGGTTTCTCCAACAATGCCGACGTGGTGGGCGAAAACCCCGCCGCCGGCAAGCCTCAGTCGGACATTACGTTCGAGCTGGACTCGTCCAAGATCGCCACGATCGCGCACTGGATTCGCGCCTCCAAGCAGGTGCTTGCCGACGTGCCCATGCTGCAGTCCTACATCGACGGCCGCCTGCTGTACGGGCTGAAACTCAAGGACGAAGCACAGATCCTCAAGGGCTCTGGTGTCGGCGCCAACCTGCTGGGCCTCATGACGCAGGCCGTTCTGTATGGCAACCCCGGCGTGGTCGTCCAGAACGAAACCATGCTGGACCGCTTGCGTATCGCCATGCTGCAGGCAGAGCTGGCCGAGTACACGGCGGACGGCATCGTGCTCAATCCTATCGATTGGACGCAGATCGAGCTGACCAAGACCAGCGATAACGCCTACCTGTTCGCCACACCGCGTGGCCTGGCCGCACCTGGCTTGTGGGGTCGCCCGGTGGTGAGCACCAAGGCCCAAGACGCGAACGACTTCCTGGTGGGCGCCTTCCAGCTGGGTGCCCAGGGTTGGGACCGCGAAAGCGCATCCATTGCGGTGAGCAATTCGGACGGCGACAACTTCACCAAGAACATGGTGACGATCCTCGTGGAAGAGCGCGTGGGCCTCACCGTCTTCCGTCCGGAAGCCTTCGTGAAGGGCAACTTTGACGGCGTCAATCCGCTGCCACAAAACGGCGGCTAATAGCGCCGGCATCTTCAATCAAGGGTGTGCACACGTGTGCACACCCTCTACAGAGGACACACACCATGAATCAAGTTGAAGTCGTGGCCCTTTGGGGCTTCGAGCACAACGGAAAGCGCCAGCGCGGTGAAAGCTTTCTGGTCTCGCCGCTGCACGCCGAGGCACTGCAATCTCGCGGACTTGTGCGGTTGCCGGTGGCGGACGAAGAGGTTCCGGAGGCACTGATTGCCCAGGTGCCGCAGGTGACAGCCAGTGATGCGGGGCGCAGCGGTGGCCGCAAGGGTGGAAAGAAGGATGCAGGCAAGCCAGCTGTTCCCGACGCACAGGCAGCTGATGCAGGGGGCAATCAACAGGCAGCAGGCACGGGTAGCACTGGCGATGCGCCTGCAGGCCCCGGCTCGGACGCCAAGGCTGATACCACTGAAAGCCCCGCTTCCGCAGCAACTGACGCAGCTAAGGAGTGAGCATGGAAGCCGTAGGGCCTGGTGCTGTAGCTCCGACCCCTGGGGATGCAATGCGCCGGCTGCGCCTGGATGATGACCTGGCCGAAGACGTTGAAGCAGCCATTCCCCAGGCACTGGCTGAGGCCGAGGTCTTTCTGGATGGCAAGCTCTACGCCACAGCGCAGGCCAAGGCGGATGCGCAGGATCTGCGCGGCATCGTCTGCACGCCGGACATCATCGCGGCGCAGCTGCTTTTAGTGGACGCGCTGGTGGCTGACAACGGGGAGGACGCTGTGGAAACCAAGCGCACACGTGCATTCAATATGTTGCGCCGCCATCGCAACATGGGGGCATAGCATGGCTACCAGCATCACGACGCTGGAGGCGCCACCCAGCCAGAAGCTCAACAAGCTAGTGCAGATCCGCAAGCGCACTGACGTGCCGCTGGGGGATAGCGATCTTGGCCAGGTGTTCAGTGATCCCAAGCCCCGATGGGCGCGGATTCAGCCGGTGGGCACGGCGGTGTATGCCGAAGGGCAGCAGACAGACCACGCGATTACGCATCGCATCTGGCTGCGCAAGATCGCTGGCATCACCACGGCGCATGAAGTGGTGCACAAGGAAAGTCTGTACCGCGTACTGCGCAGCGCCGACCTGGACGGCGGCAACGCCTTCACCATCTTGGAAGTGGAGCAACTGCAATGAGCCAGCGTGCCACTCTTGCCGCCCACATGCACGTGGAGGGCTTCGACCAGTTCCACAAAGACAGCTTCGACAAGCGCAAGGTGCGCGCTGCCTTTCGCAAAGTGGGGCGCCTGGTTGCGTCACGTGCGCAGCTCAACCTGTCGCTGGCTGGCGGGGCTGGGAACTACCCGCGCAAAATCAGCGGCGTGCTGCGTGACTCCATCAAGATGCGGGTCAGTCGCAGCGGCTTCATGGTCAAGGTCATGCCGGACAAGATTGCCGGCATGGATGAGTATTACCCCGCCTTCCTGCACTACGGTGTGAAGCAAGGTGGGCGGGTTAAAGGCACGGGCGGCCAGCGGCGCAAGAAGGGCGAACGTGCTGCCCTGGTGAATGCCCGCAAGGCGGGAGGGTGGCGCATCGCACCGCGTGACAACTACATTGCTGATGCCCTGGAAGATGAAAGCGCAAGGGTTCGGTCGGTCTTATCGGCGGGGTTCGCTGCGGCACTGCGTTAGCATTTCCCCTTCAAAAGGAGGAGCGATGCGAACCAGAAAACTACTTGGAACGGCCCTGGGCCTGCTGCTTTCGTCTGCGGCCATGGCCGCTTCGGTGCCTTCGGCCGACATGGACAAGATCACACTGTCCTTTCTGAATGCCAAGGTCTACGCAGGCGGCGCTGTCAGCTGCCGTGACAAAGAAATTGGCGACCGCCTGTACGTGGGCTGCCTTAACCGCAGCCTGGGCGGGAATTCCCAGGTTTCGCTGTGGCTGTATGAGGGCGGTGTATTCAAGTCCCTGAACGGCACAGCGCGTGGCTTTGCCGAGGGCAAGCTGGCCGGTCAGCCGCACATCAAGACGATGCCATTGCCGCTGCCCAAAGACATTGACTTTGGCGCTGCCATGTCAGCCTTCAAGTAAGCACAAGCTGCTTTCACCACCAAGCCGCCCGGCATTGCCAGGCGGCTTTTTTGTTGCCGCCATGAAACCCTCCGACATCGTTGCGCACCTGCGTGCGCGCTGCCCTGGCTTTGGCCGCAATGTGGCGGCAGGCATCAACTGGGATGCCTTGCATGCGTCCACCCAGCTGCCAGCACGTGCTGCCTACGTGGTGCCCACGGACGAAAAGGCAGGCGACCCGCTCTATGAAAACGTGATAGTGCAAGAGCTGGTGGAGGGGGTGGACATCGTGGTGGCTTTCCCCCAGGCCAAGGGCGATGAAGGCGGCTACGGGGTGGCAGACGAAGTTTCCGAAGTGCGCAAGGAACTGTGCCGCGCGCTGGTGGGCTGGAAGCCCCCTGGTAATACCGAGCCGCTGATTTATGAGGGCCGCAGCTTTGTGCATACCGACCGTGCCAAAGCGGTCTATGCCTTCAGCTTCTCGGCCGTGGAGGTGCTGGGCCATGTCGAGCTGCCTAGCGATCCCGCTGTCGCTGAAACCTGGGAGGCCCTGGAGCTGCTGGGCCTGCCTGAACTGCAAGGCATCGACATCCGCGTCGATGCGATTGATCCGATGGTGGACAGGAGCCTCCTGCCGCACGGTCAGACCCACGGCCCTGACGGCCGCATTGAACACCAACTGAAAAAGGATTTTCCGCATGACTGAAACCGTGCAGTGCACACGTGTGCACGTCAAACCCTGCGAAGGGCGTGCAGTGCGCATGCCTGAGCGCCAGCACCAGCTGATGCCGCCCGAGGGCATGGAGGTGCCGCACAACGTGTACTGGCGCCGCCGCCTCGCCGTGGGCGATGTGGTGATTGTTCAACCCGCAGCCAAGGCCGCTGCAACCAAGGGAGTGAAGTCCGATGGCAATCAGTAGCACCATCCCGCCCGCGCAGCGGGTGCCTCTGTTCTATGCAGAGATGGACAGCAGCATGGCCAACAGCGGCAGCAGCACGCTGCGCAGCTTGGTGATTGGCCAGGTGAACGACGATGCGGAGCATGACAGCATCGGCAAGCTGGTCCTGGTCAGCCGCAGCGAACTGGCAGGCCAGATCGGCGGCATTGGCAGCGTGCTGCACGGCATGCACCAGGCCTACCGCAAGAACGACACCTTTGGCGAAGTGTGGTGCCTGCCGGTCAAGCTGACCCAGGGCGCTGCAGCTGCAGGCAAGATCACCGTCACCGGCGCAGCAACCGCCAGCGGGGTGTTGAATGTGTACGTCGCAGGTGTGCGTGTGCAGGTTTCGGTGGTCAACGGTGACACGCCTACGGCCGTAGCCGCAGCGACCGCCGCAGCCATCAACGCCAAGGCGGGCATGTACGTGACGGCGCTGGCAGCGTTGGGCGTGGTGTCGCTGACTGCCAAGTTCAAGGGCCTGCTGGGCAACGACATCCAGCTGCAGCTCAACCGCCTGGGCACGGCCGGTGGCGAGTCCACGCCTGCAGGCATTGCGGTGGCCTTCACGCCTATGGCTGGCGGCGCTGGTTCCCCCGAGCTGCAGGATGCACTGGCGGCCGTGGGGGATGAAGCATTCGAGTTCATCGGCTGCGCCTTCACCGATGCCGGAAGCCTGAATGCGCTGCGCGACTGGATGAACGATTCCACCGGCCGCTGGTCCTGGTCGCAGCAAATCTACGGCCACGTGTACGGTGCACGCCGTGGTGAACTGGGTGAACTGGTGGCCTTCGGGTCTACGCGCAATGACCAGCACACCACGGTGCATGGCTTTGAGCCTGGTGTGCCGCAGCCCGCATGGGAAGTGGCCGGCGCCTGGCTGGCGCGTACTGCGGTATTCATTGGTGCTGACCCGGCCCGGCCCACGCAAACCGGCGTGCTGACGGGCATCGATGCCGCGCCAGAGGGTGAACGGTTCATGCTGAATGAACGCCAGAGCCTGCTGACCAGCGGCATTGCCACTGCCAATGCAAAGGGAGGTGCGTACCGTATTGAGCGGTCTGTCACTACTTATCAAGAAAACAGCTTCGGGGTGGAGGACGACAGCTACCTGGATAGCGAAACCTTGCACACCAGTTCCTACGTGCTGCGCTATCTGGAGTCGCGCATCACCAGCAAGTACCCGCGCCACAAGCTGGCAAACGATGGGACCAAGTACGGGGCCGGCCAAGCAATCCTCACCCCTGTGGTGGCTCGTGGTGAGCTGATTGGGGCCTACGGAGAGCTGGAAGATCGGGGCATTGTGGAGAACATGGAGGCGTTCGAAACGCACTTGATCGTGGAGCGCAGTGCAACAAACCCCAATCGCGTGGACGTGCTGTTCCCGCCGGACTATGTCAACCAGCTGCGCGTGTTCGCGCTGGTGAACCAGTTCCGTCTGCAGTACCCGGAAGAAGCGGCGTAAGCGCTGCCCGTCGTAACCCGCCCGCCCTGGCCTTTGCCACGGCGGGCATTTTTATTGTGAGGAGGACTCGCCATGGGTCAAAAAAGCGGTGGCGTCTGCTACGTCAAGGTGGACGGGCAGCAGGTGGTCATCAAAGGGAATGTGGAAGCTCCGCTGTCCGACAAGAAGCGCGAAACCATCGCGCCGGGCTACTACAAGGAGGAGGAGGTCGCTCCCTTTGTGAAGGTCAGCGAGTTCCTGGTGACCAAGGGGACGGCCGTCCAAAAGATCATGGATGGCACCAACATGACGGTGACTGTGGAATTTGCCAATGGCAAGGTCTACACCCTGTCGGGCGGTTATGTGGTCGGTGAGTCGAACCTCGACAGCGAAGAAGGCAAAGCCCCATTGGAATTCAACGGCGACAAAGGACGTTGGTCATGAACGAAGCGCAACAAATTATGGGCAGCAGCGTGCACCCGTTGGTCAAGGCCATCAAAGCGCACGGCGAAGAGGTGAACGAAGTCACGCTGCGGCGTCCTACGCCCAAGGAAGTCAAGCAGATCGGGCGCATGCCTTACTTGCTGGACGATGACAACAAGCCGACCCCGAACATGGGTGTGATCTCGGACTACCTGGTGTTATGCCTGGGCATCCCTGAAAGCTCGGTGGACCAGTTGGAACTGCTGGACCTCAACAAACTGACCTGGGCAGTCATTGGTTTTTTTTTGAATGCGGAATCCACGGCGTCGACCAGCTAGTCGACCTGGCCTATGAAGCTGCCTGGTTCTGGCGCTTGCCGCCGAGCCAGGTGCTGTCCATGCCGCTGGATGTGCTGGTGGAGCACCTGGACCAGGCAGGGCGCATCAACAAAACGCTGTACGGGGATTGAGCATGGCAGATAAATTCACACTCAAGGCCCTGATAACGGGGGTCGACAAGCTCAGCCCCATGTTCAAGGGCATTCAGAAGAATGCCAACACCCTGAAAAAGCAGCTTGAGTCTTCAGGCCTGGGCAAGATGAGCCTGGGCGATATGGCCGGTGCTGGTGCCTTTGCAGCCCCTTTCATTGGTGGTGTCAAAGCGGCGATGGACTTTGAGTCCAAGATGGCCGATGTCAAAAAGGTGGTGGACTTCGACACCCCGGCCGACTTTGCCAAGATGCAAAAGGACGTGCTGGGCCTGTCGCGTGAGCTGCCCATGGCTGCCAACGGCATCGCACAGATCGTGGCTGCAGGGGGGCAGGCTGGAATTCCGCGTGAAGAGTTGAAAGGCTTTGCCAAAGATGCGGTGATGATGGGGGTGGCCTTCGACCAGACGGCCGACCAATCGGGCCAGATGATGGCGACCTGGCGTACCGCTTTCAAGATGGGGCAGGCCGAGGTGGTGACCCTGGCCGACCAGATCAACTACCTGGGCAACACCGGCCCGGCCAACACCAAGCAAATCAGCGCCATCGTCACCAGCATCGGGCCGCTGGGCGAGGTGGCCGGATTGGCCAGCGCGCAGATTGCAGCCATGGGCGCCACCCTGGCCGGGGTGGGCATTGCGGAGGACGTGGCCGCCACGGGCATGAAGAATTTCATGCTGACGCTGACGGCTGGCAGTGCTGCCACCAAGGGCCAGCAGAACGCCTTCAAGGCCTTGCGCCTGGACGCAAAGCAGATGGCCACGGGCATGCAAAAGGATTCCCAGGGCACCATCATGAAAGTGCTCTCGGCCGTGAGCAAGGTGGACAAGTCCAAGCAGGCCGCCGTGCTGACCGAGCTGTTCGGCAAGGAAAGCGTGGGCGCCATCGCCCCCATGCTGACCAACCTGGACAAGCTGGCGGAAAACTTCGACAAGGTGTCGGACTCCAGCAAGTACGCCGGCAGCATGGGCAAGGAATATGCATCCCGTGCAGCCACCACCGCCAATGCGCTGCAGCTGCTGACCAATAAAGCGGTGGAGGTGGGCATTGTGGTGGGCAACGTGTTGTTGCCCCCGTTCAATGACTTCATGGACACCATCGGCCCGGTGGTCACTGGCGTTGCCGAGCTGGCCGAGGCCAATCCCTGGCTGGTCAAGACCGTCATTGGCGCGGCTGCTGGCTTTGTTGCCCTGCGGCTGGGTGCCATGGGTGCAACCTTCGCGCTGAAGGCGCTGCTGACGGTGGGATCACTGTCGCCCCTGGGTATTGCCATTCGTGGCATCGCCTTGCTGGCGGGGGTGGTGATAGCCAACTGGAGCACCATCGGGCCGTACTTTGAAGGGATGTGGGGCACTGTAGGCCCGCTCTTTGAAGCCGGCTGGGAGCTGTTGAAAATGGCCTTCGACTGGTCCCCGCTGGGCTTGATCGTGAAGCACTGGGAGCCGATCATGGCCTGGTTCAAGGCCTTCTGGGCCAAGCTTGAACCCATCATTCAGCCGATCATGAAGGGGGCCCAGTGGCTGGGCGGCAAGGCGCAGGCTTTTGTCACGGACCGCAAGGTGGCAGCTGCGGTGGCAGAGGGCGAGGCAGACGGTTCCGACCGGCGCCTGGCTGTGCCGCCTGCCGCCACCAGCCCTATCCAGTCGCGCCAGTCGCCGCTGATGCCGGGTGGTGGATCCACCAAGCAGCAGCTGCAGGGCGAGATGGTGGTGCGCTTTGATAACGCGCCGCCAGGAATGAGGGTGACATCTGCCACATCCAGCCAGCCTGGGGTGCAGATGTTCACTGAGGTAGGGCGGCGTAGCCTGTCCGGCGGTTGAAGTGAAAGAAGGGTAACCCCATGGCCGACTGGCGCAAAGAACTGCAACCCGCGTCATTCCGTGGGGTGCCCTTTGAAGTGCTGAACGAAAGCAGCCCCTTCGGCCGCCGGGTGCAGGTGCACGAATTCGTGCAGCGAGACACGCCCTATGCCGAAGATCTGGGGCGCGTGACGCGCACCTTTTCGGTCACCGGATTTGTGGGCGGTGACGACTGCTTCAAGCTGCGCGATGCGCTGATGGCTGCGGTGGATGTGCCGGGCCTGGGGGAATTGATCCTCCCGGCCTGGGGTGCGCTGCAGGTCACGGCCCTGCCCGGCAATGTGAGTCATGCCCGGGATGAAGGCGGCCTGGTCCGCTTTGATCTGCAGTTTGTGGAGAGCGGCGAAAAGGGCTACCCCATCGCCACCCCTGCGACCGACGCGCAAATGGGCATGGCCGCTGATGATGTGCTGGACGCCGGCAGCAGCTGGTTTACCGACGCCATGGCCCAGGTGGACGCCGCCCGGGTCAACATCGCCGCCATGACTGGCAGCGTGGCCGCCGCATACGGGCAGGTCACCAGCACCATCGGCAGCATCACCAGCACGGTGGCCAGCGCCACCGCCCTGGTGGACATGGTGCTCAACGCCCCGGCAAACCTGCTGTCTGCAGTGCGTGCAGGGGTGGGCAGCGTGCGCGGCAGCTTGCAGTCCCT
Organism: Comamonas terrigena NBRC 13299; assembly: GCF_006740045.1. NCBI lineage: Bacteria > Pseudomonadati > Pseudomonadota > Betaproteobacteria > Burkholderiales > Comamonadaceae > Comamonas > Comamonas terrigena. Next base: position 3,140,332 of record NZ_AP019749.1, on the reverse strand, counting down.
GGACCCTTCGGGCGCCCTGGCCAACCTGCGCAGCGCGGCCGGCGGTAGCCGGCGCATGGGCAGCGTCAACCCGGCCGGCGGTGCGCACACCGTGGCGGCCGTGCAGGCGGTGCAAGAACTAGTGCGGCATGCGCAGCTGGCCGTGGCGCTGGAGGCGGGCGCGCAGGTGCCGGCGCAGCGCCAGGCAGTGCCCGCGGATGTGGCCACGCCCGTGTGGCAGCAGGCAGTGCAGCCTGTGGAGCGGGCCCAGGTGCTCTACCAAGCTGACGTGCTGGCTGGGCGGGATGTGCTGGATGCAGCCCTGTGGGATGCCCTGCAGGGAGGCGGTGGCCGCCCACCCGTGGCGGTGTTCAACGCACTGCAGCAGGCACGCACCACGGCCCGCCGGCACATGGCGCAAGCCGCATCGGCCAGCGTGCCGCTGGTGGTGGTGACGCCCGGTGCTGTGCTGCCGGCCCTGGTGCTGGCTTACCGGCAGTGGGGGGACGCCACCCGCGCCCCTGAGATTGCGCAGCGCAACCGCATTGCGCACCCTGGTTTTGTGCCACCCAAGCAGCTGCAGGTGGCGCGTGAGTAAGTAGAGGATCACATGACGGCTACTGCAGACGATCACAAAGTGCGCCTGCGGGTGGCCGGCATGGACTACGACGGGTGGACCCGCGTCAAGATCGGCGCCGGCATCGAGCGCCAGGCCCGGGACTTTGACCTCGGCATTACCTGGCGCTGGGGGCAGCAGGCCCGGCCCATCCCCATCAAGCAGGGCGAAAAGGCCCAGGTGTGGATCGGCCAGGATCTGGTGATGACGGGCTGGGTGTTTGCAACGCCCATCAGCTACGACCCTGACCAGATCACCCGTGGCGCTGCGGGCCGCAGCCTGACTGCCGACATGGTGGACTGCAGCGCGGTGAACAAGCCGGGCCAGTGGCGGCGGCAAAGCGTGCAGAAGATCGTGCAGGCCCTGGCCCAGCCGTTCGGCCTGCAGGTGGTCAGCCAGGTGGCGGAAACGCAGGCGCTGGCAGACCACAGCATTGAACCCGGCGAAACCGTGTTCGCCAGCATCGACCGGCTGCTGACCATCAGCCGCTTGCTGAGCACTGACGACCCGCAGGGCCGGATCGTGATTGTGGAGCCGGGCAGTGCCGGCCGCGCAGTGGACGCGCTGGTGGTGGGGGAGAACGTGCTCAGTGCGGATGCCGGGCTGGACTTCTCCCAGATCATGAGCCAGTACCGCGTAGTGGGGCAGAAAAGCGGCACGGATGAAAGCTGGGGCCAGGAAACCAACGAGGTGGCGGCCGAAGTCACAGACGCCCGCGCCACGCGCTACCGGCCGTTGCTGATTCAGCAGCAGGGCCAGCTGACCAAGCAACTGGCACGGGACCGGGTGGACTGGGAGCGCAACAGCCGCATGGGCAAGGCCCTGGCCACCACGTACAAGGTGCAGGGCTGGCGGCAAAGCAATGGTGCGTTGTGGGTGCCGAACCTGATTGTTCCGGTGCGTGACCCCATCATTGGTTTTGAGCGGGACATGCTGATTACGGAAGTGGAGTATGTGCTGGACGAGAAAGGCACCGTCGCGACGCTGCACGTGGCCCCGCCGGAATCGGTGCAGCCCGAGCCCAACGACAAGCAGCGCAATCGCAAGCTGAAAAAAGGCGGCAAGGCCGATAACTTTGAATACCTGTTGCCTGCGGATTGGGACAAGAAATGAGCCTGAAAAGCATAGTCAGCCGCTGCACGGTGACACTGGTGAACGCGGCACGCAAGATGCAGAGCCTGCAGATTGGCCTGACGGCTGGCTCGTTCAAAGATGACGTGGAGCACCTGGAGCCCTACGGCTACACCAGCAGGCCGCACCCCGGTGCGGAGGGTGTTGCAGTGTTCCCTGGCGGTGACCGCAGCCATGGCGTGGTGGTGGTGGTGGCAGACCGCCGATTCAGGCTGAAGGGCCTGAAGCCTGGGGAGGTCGCGCTCTACACCGATGAGGGCGACAAGATCCATTTTGAGCGGGGCCGCAAGCTGACCGTGGTGACGGCGACGCTGACCATTCAGGCCACCGATTCGGTGGACATCCAGTCTCCGGAGCTGACGCACAACGGCGTCAACATCGGTTCGACCCATGGCCACGGCGGCGTGGTGAAGGGCGGCGACCGCACCGGCGGCCCAATCTAGGAGATTCCATGCAGACCTATATAGACACTGCGCAACTTCAGCGCAGTGCACTGGTGCGCGCCGTGCATATCAGTCTGTTCACCTGGCGCCGGGCAGACCCCAGCGACCAGGTGGACGACGCGGACCTGCAGGGCTGGTGGGGCGACAGCTTCCCCAGCGTGGCCGGCGACCGCATCGGCAGCAAGCTGTGGCTGCTACGGCGCCGAAAGATCACGCCGCAAACCATCCGCGATGCACAGCGATTCTGCGAAGAGGCGTTGCAGTGGCTGCTGGATGACGGCTTTCTTACCGGGGTGACTGTGACCATTTCGCGGCCCAGCGCCGTGCGCCTGGCTGCCCACATCGTGCTGTACCGCCCGGATGGCGACCCTATCGAATTGAACATCGACGATCTATTGCAGGTGGCCTATGCCGTTTGAAACCCCCAATCTGCCCTTGCTGGTGTCACGCACCAGCGCGGACCTGGAAGGCTCCGCAGGCCTGCGCCGCAGCGACAGCGCTGTGCTGGCCCGGGTGCACCCTGCGGCGGTATACGGGCTGTACCAGTACCTGGACTGGCAATACCGTCAGCTGTTCCCCGATACGGCCGAAGAAGAAGCCCTGTTGCGCCACGGTAGCAGCCGGGGCGTGTACCGCAAGGAACCCACCCATGCCGGCGGCGTGGCACTGTTTGTAGGCAGCACCGACGCCGTGGTGGATGCAGGCACCCGCCTGGAGCGTGACGGTGTGTTGTATGAGGTGCAGGCTGGGGTCATCCTGGTGGGCGGCGCCGCAGTGGCAACCATCCGGGCGGTGGATGCCGGCGTGCAGGGCAACCAGTCAGCAGGGGCTGTGCTGCAGCTGGTCAGCCCCGTGCTGGGGGTGGAAAGCAGCGTGACCGTGGGCGCTGTAGGAATCACCGGCGGCACAGACGTGGAGGAGCTGGAGGACTGTCGTGCGCGTGTGATGGCGCGGTTCCGGAACGTGCCCCACGGCGGCAGCGCTGACGACTACGTGAGCTGGGCCACGGACCAGCCCGGCGTCACCCGGGCCTGGTGCCGTCGCAATTGGGTGGGACCGGGCACCGTGGGGGTGTTTGTGGTCAACGACGCGGCGGCTGACATCACCTTGCCGGCAGCGGATCTGGACCGCATCAAGGCTGCATTGGAGGCGTTGCGCCCTGTCACCCCTGAGCTGGTGGTGCGCAGCCCCGTGCTGCGGCCGGTGGTCTACCGCATCGACCTGACCCCAGATGAGCCCCGGGTGCGTGCGGCCGTGGAGAAGGCATTGCAGCAGTTGCATGACCGTGAAAGCGACCTTGGGGCGCGCATGCTGTGGACGCACATGGGTGAAGCCATCAGCGGCGCGGCGGGGGAGAAGGACCACACCCTGGTGCAGCCGGCAGATGACGTGGTGCCGGCGGCCGGTGAGCTGCTGGTGTACGGGGGGGTGGAATGGCTGTAGCACGCACCGCTGCCGATTACCACCAGCAGCTGGTGGCGCTGCTGCCCCCTGGCCCTGCCTGGGAGGAGGAATACCAGCCCGAGCTGCACGCGCTGCTGAAAGCCTTTGCGGCCGAATTTGCCCGCGTGGACGCCCGGGGCCTGCAGCTGCAGAACGAATCGTTTCTGGACGGCTTCCATGAACTGCTGACCGACTGGGAGCGGGTGCTGGATCTGCCCGATGAATGCCTGGGTGCCACCGGCACGGTGGCAGAGCGCAAAGCCATGGTGCGGCTGCGCCTGGTTGAGCTGGGCGGGCAGACCCCCGCTTACTACGTGCAGCTGGCAGCGCGGCTGGGCTACCGCAACGCCCGCGTGCAAGAGCTGCGGGCCAGCCGCACCGGCCGCACGCGCTGCGGCCAACACCTGGGAACCTGGAATGCGCAGTTCATGTGGGTACTGCATGTCGGCGAACGCCTTGCCGGTGGCAGCCGTGCTGGCTTGACGGTGTGCGGCGAACACCTGGGCAGCAATCCCAGCAATGCGCTGGTGTGTGTGATACGGCGTGCTGCCCCTGCGCACACGCTGGAATACGTGAATTTTGGTGAGGAGTAAGACGCGATGGACTTTCCAAAAAGTGTCCCCGGTGTTGGCCTGGTAGCGGGCCGGTATGTGGACGAGAACCAGGCCACCGGGCAACCGGGCACCCTGATTACGGCGCAGGCCGTGAACGCCCTGACCGATGAAATCCTGGCGGTTATCGAAGCGGCTGGCATGGTGCCGGATGAGCAGAAAAACTACCAGCTCCGGGATGCGATCAAAGCCATGCTGAATGCCAGCAGTCCGGCCAAGCGGATTCCGCGCAATGTGCTGGCGTCGCGGGTGGCCGGCATGACCTACACGAACAACACACAGGATGACATAGAGGTGAATGTCGCTGGAGGGGCCGCTACAGCTCAAGCCACCGCGACATTGATCGTCGAGGGGTTGGAGTTTGTTGGTTCATCGCAGCCGACCCAAGGGCTGAATATGGCGATAACTGCAGTTGTCCCACCGGGGAAGTCTTACCGGGTTCCTGCAGGGAAATTTTCGGCAATCACAAGCTGGCTGGAGACATCGCAGTGAAGTATTTCAAAGACAACAATGACGTGCCGTGGGCGTATCCGGATGATGTGCAGGAAGCGCAGATCCGCGAGGGACTCACGCCCATCACCGAGGCCGAGGCATACGCCCTTCTGACCCCGCCGCCGGCGCCAGTGCCCGCATTCTGCACACGTCGGCAGGGCCGTTTGGCCCTGCACCAGCTGGGTTTTCTGGAAGCGGCAGAGGCGTCCATTGGGGCGATCGAGGATCGCGCCGAGCGCATGAAGGCGCAGATCGAATATGAGGCTGACACCTGGGAACGTTCGAACGCATTCGTGCAGCAACTGTGGGCGTCTCTGGGCGGATCTTCCGAAGGCCTGGATGACGCATTCCGGCTGGCGGTAACGCTGTAAGCCGCCAGATAAAACCAAACACAACCCGCCACCCGGCGGGTTTTTTATGTCCGGGGAGGGGGGGATGGACGACTTTGGAAACGAGCTGCCGGCGCTATCAGCCCAGCAGGTGAATGAGCGTTTTGACAAAGGGAGCGAGCGTATGGCAGCAATCGAGCGCGATTTGAAAGCGGTCACGCAGCAGTTGCATGAGCGCAATCAGCAACTGGTGGACCTCCTGGAGTTCATCACTGCAATGAAGGGTGCAATCAAGGTGTTTCACTGGTTCGGGATGTTGGCCCGTCCGGCGGCTGCCATCGTTGCGCTGGGCGTGGCGCTCACAGCGGCATGGAATGCAGCACGCGGAGGGATCTACCCGAAATGAACTACAAGCAGAAACTGATTGCTGCCATTGGTGCGGCCGCAGCGGCTGCGGTGGTGCCGTTCGTGGCTACCTACGAAGGGACCGTGCACCGCACCTACCGCGACCCCATCGGCATCGTGACGGCGTGCACCGGTCACACAGGGCCCGATCTGCGCATGGGACAGACCTTCACGCGTGAACAGTGCGAAGCGATGCTGTATCAGGATCTGGCCCAGCATGCCGATGCCCTGGGCTGCATCCGCCAGCCGCTGACCGATGGCCAGCGCGCTGCGTTCCTGTCGTTCGCCTTCAACGTGGGGGAGGGGGCTTTCTGTGGATCCACCCTGGTGCGCAAGGCCAATGCCGGCGACATGGATGGGGCATGCGCCGAACTGAGCCGCTGGACCTATGCCGGCGGCAAACAACTGCCCGGCCTGGTGCGCCGGCGGGCGGCCGAGCGTCAACTGTGCGAAGGGGGCCTGGCATGACGGGGCGCATCAAAACCATCCTGGCCGCCCTGGCGCTGGCCGGGGCCTTCACCGCCGGCTGGACTGCACAAGGATGGCGAGCAGACGCCGCAGCGGCCCGGGTGCAGGCCGAGCAATCAGGCAAGGACGTGACGCAGGCGCAGCAATCGCAGGCGGCCACGGAGAGCAAAGCGGGCGCGCTGCTGCAGCATGCCCGCGATCAGCAGGACAACACCCATGACTACACGCAAAAAATGGCTCAGCTGGAGGCTGGCCGCGCTGCTGACGCTGCCCGTATTGCAGGCCTGCAGCGTGACATCAGCTCTGCCGCCACCCGCAGCGCCCAAGCTGCAAGTGACGCCGCTGCCTGCCGAAGTCTCGCAGATCGACACCAGCGACTCGCGGCCCTGGCTGGAGAGGGCGGAGCAGTGGTTGCAGGCCTTGCAGGCCTGGTCCACCAGCGGGACACAGAAATAGGGCTGTTGGCGGGGCAGATCCGGGCCGACAGAGTGCTGCTGCTCCGGGACTGATGCCATTTCTACCCCTTCTCTCTGCTGCGCTCTCGGCGGATTCCGGCACCGTTAAATGATTTATCCAGTGAATGCTAGGATGAATTATTTAGGAGGCATTCATGGAAGAGAAAATGGTTCGGAGAAATCGCTACCGCGTGTCCTTTCATAGAGGCGATGTCCTTGAGCATCAGTTAGGTGCGCTTGGCACTGACGACCGGAACGCCATAGAAGTCGCGAAAAAGTACCTCAGCGAGGTTAAAGGAGTGGACTGCTCCAAGCTCCTCCCTTTTACTGAGCCCAAACCGATGACGATACGCTTGGGTGACAACGAAGGTATTGAAGTTATTGATTTGCTTAAGTTGTCCGCTGAATGATTAGATTGGATTTGAGGCTTTGAACGCAAAACCCGCCCCGGTGCTTCGGCACTGGGGCGGGTTTTTTTGCGTTTGTGGCCAGCCAGGTGGGCTAGAAGGGCGACGGGGATCTGACAACCTCCACCGGACCCACGCCGCTGTAGACCAACGCGCCGGCGGCATCGCGCACGCACCACCATTCTTGGCCTTCTTCCTCGACAGTGTACGACTCGGGCGGCTGCGGCAGGATACGTTCTTTGGGGAACCCAAGCCACGGCGGCATGCGAAGCAGGGTGGGGTGCGTCACGGCCGAGCCCCTGGGATGATCCACCAGGACTGCCGATGGACGGTCCAGCTGGACGGCGGCCGTGGCTCCAATCCTGTTAGCCGGATGCCGCGACTGATAGCGCGAAGTGTGCAGCACTCAAGTTCAAGAATGGAGCTAAGAATAGGGGCATCGGTAGATGCAGGCGGTGCTGGCAAGAGGTATGCGCGCGGGTCTGGCTGGCCTGTGATCGGCACTTTTGGGCGCATGTACAGCCAGCCGTAGTGACCGCGGGCCTTCGCGGCCTCGGCCGACAGCCGCTTGCCGTGAGCATAGAGGGGGTAGACAGTGCACCACATACTGATAATTTATACAGTATTTTGGCTGATAATTCCGTTACCACGTGTCTGTGTAGTGCAAGTTATGCGGGGCTACGAGGCATTGCTGCTAGCAGCAATGCTAAGTTGCACAATGAAAAAGCCCCGCTATGCGGGGCTTTCATCACTCATATTATTAACGAGTGGTTAAGGGAGGTAGGTTCCAAGTTTGCCGCTCGTTTCCGGTGCGTCAGGATTGTCAAATGCGGCAAGAACTGCGGCTGTTCTTGCGCTCCAATCGATAGGAGCCTTCCGTTTGACGTTTGTCCAATGAGCACTACGACCACTTGTCCAATGATTTACCGTGCTCTTGCCCGTGTGTTGGCGGCCACTTGTCTGAGAGTATTCGTTATACGTTGCTGCAGTCATGGTGGCCTCACAGTTCCTTAGTTGCAAAACTCTTAAGTCTGAAGACTCTTTTTAGGAGTTTGTTCGGGAGCACGAGATTGTATCCTGCACGTTTGTACGTGTCAAGAAGCAAAGGGTCTGGCTCAACAAGCCAAACTTGATCGCATCCGATGGAGTCAGCATACATCTCGGAGGCGATCAGTGCAATCGCAATGATCTTCCCTTTGAGCGGGTGCTGTGCAGGGTTACCTTCGATGCCTTCAATGTAAAGGCGAGTGCGCTTCTGCGAAGGCTTCCCAAGCACGAGCCCGCAGAGTGTGTTCTTATGCCATATGGCCATCTCCCAGTAGCTTGGCCGTTTCATCCTCAGTTGTTCACGCATTTCGAGCCACTTCCAGCGCACGCGACGGAGAGAGTGATTCCAATGCTGTAGATAGGCTTCGGCTGCACGGTCGCGAATTTCTGAAATTGTTAGAGACTCGAATGCACTGTCCGTAGTTGTCATCCGTAGCTGCCGGACTGCAGCGCTGTAGGTCTCGACTCGTATCTGCTGGTACTTCGTGACAGCATTATTGAGATCAGGGTCTTTTTTTTCTTTCGTCACCGATTCACCTATTGTTTCCCTTAATGATAAAGGTTACACAATTGGTTCGGCTGGGTCGGTATGTAACAAGTCCGTGTAGGCACGTGTTCGCAGACTTGAGGGGGTGTTTATTTGCGTTCGTGGATGCTTTGTATAGTGGATGTCTCTTCGCCCGCCATCCAATTGCCTTCCCGGTCGACGCGTAGCATGCGTGTGTTCCCGCCTTTGGCGACCAGCAGCAAGTCAATGTGGTAATCGCGCTGCAGTGAGTCTGGGTCAGGGCGCAGCCCGTGGTGGTAGACAACGATCTTCTCGAATGTGTCGGCAATTAGTTGGCGCGCCTTGAGGCGGGGGGCCACTTTCTGGGCCTCTACGCCGGCAGCGAGTTCTGCCCAGCGGGCGTCTGCGCCCGTGATGTCCTGCCTGGCCAGGTTGGCCAACTCCCGCTCGGCCTGGGCTGCCGCCTTCTCCGCGTGCTCCAGATCGGCTTCCAGTTGCCTTGCCCGGCGGGCAAATACCAATGGGGTGCCTTCGCTGGCGGTCGCCAGCATGGCATCCGTCAGCTTGTCCAGTTGGTCGCGCAGCTCTTTGACAGCCTGTCTTGCTGCGTGCACACGTTTGCGCGGACCTTCGCTGCGGTCCGTGCCGTACAGGGCCTGCAGGTTCACGATGTCCGAGCAATAGGACATGATGGCCCGCTCCACGGGCGCCACACTGGTTGACCCGGGCACAGGGCAGCCACCGCCGTAGGCTGCGGCCGAAGCGCAGAGCAAGCGCCGGTAGCCGTCACGAATGCGCCCATCAGGCAGGCGTGGCTTTGTCGCCAGATTTTGTCCGGCCATGGGGCGGGCACAGTATCCGCAGGTGGTGATGCCCAGGCCAGTAATAAGGTGCGGCAGCTCTCCCTTCACCCGTCGGCGGCCGCTGTCGGCCGCCACGCGCTGCAGCTCGCTCCACTCTTCAGCGGTCAGGATTGCTGGGTAGTAGTCGGGCAACAGGAATAGCTCGCCGTCCACGCTGACCTCTTTGCTGCCGGCCAGGGCGTGCTGCTTTATCAGCCGGTAGACCTGCTGGCTGTTGTTGACTGCACCGGGCAGCAGCTGCAGGCCTTCGCGCTCCAGCGACTCCATGATCTTGAGCCCGCCGATGCCGTCCTGGTACATGGCCAGGACGCGGCGGATCACGGCCACCCGCTCGGGCACAAGCTCCCAGCCTTCGTCCAGCTCCCTGACCCAGTGCGGGTCTTTCCCCTGTCTGATGCGGCCCTTGTACGTGCCGTCAATCCAGTGTTCGCAGAGGCGGCGGATGCTGGCCTTCACCCGCTTGCTTTTCGTGTCGCTTTCCTCATGGGCGCGGATCATCACCAGCAGGCTGTAGACCAGATCCATGGGATTGTCTTTTAGCCGTTGGCGGCTGTAGGTCTTGCCGTCGCTGGCAGTCACCACAGTTATGCCGGCATTTACAATCTGCGCCAGTTGCGCCTGTGCCTGGATCGGTTCGGCGCGAGATAAGCGGTCCAGACCTTCCACAATCAGCACCGACCCACTGGGCACGCGGCCGTCCTCCACGGCGCGCAAGAACACACCCAGCGCCCCAGACTTGATGTGCTGCTGGTGGTAAGCCGATAGGCCTTCGTCCCTCAGAGATAGATTCGTGTCCAGCTTTAGGCCATGCTCTGCCGCCCACTTGGCGGCATAGGCCAGTTGCCGGTCCGTGCTGCCGCCGGCGGATTGCTTAGGGTCAGAGAACCGCAGATAGCTATAAACCAAACCATTTTCGATTGCGTGCCCCATGACTGAAACCATCTCCCAACAGGACCGCCTGCCGCGTATAGGTATGGTATCACTCGGGTGCCCCAAGGCCCTGACCGACTCCGAGCTGATCCTTACCCAGCTCAGCGCCGAGGGCTACCAGACCTCCAAGACCTTCGAAGGCGCGGATCTGGTCATCGTCAACACCTGCGGCTTCATCGACGATGCCGTCAAGGAAAGCCTGGACACCATCGGTGAAGCCCTGGCCGCCAACGGCAAGGTGATCGTCACCGGTTGCCTGGGCGCCAAGGCCGGCAAAGAGGGCGGCGCCACCATGGTGGCCGAAATCCACCCCAGCGTGCTGGCCGTGACCGGCCCCCACGCCACGCAGGAGGTGATGGATGCGGTGCACACCCACCTGCCCAAGCCCCACGATCCCTTTGTCGATCTGGTGCCCGGCAGCTTTGGCGATGCAGGCATCAAGCTCACGCCCAAGCACTACGCCTACCTGAAGATTTCCGAAGGCTGCAACCACCGCTGCACCTTCTGCATCATCCCCAGCATGCGCGGGGACCTGGTGTCGCGTCCGATTGGTGACGTGCTCAAGGAAGCCAAGGCGCTGTTCGAAGGCGGCGTCAAGGAACTGCTGGTCATCAGCCAGGACACCTCGGCCTATGGCGTGGACGTGAAGTACCGCACCGGCTTCTGGGACGGCAAGCCGGTCAAGACCCGCATGCTGGAGCTGACCGAAGAGCTGGGCAAGCTGGCCGCACAGCACGGCGCCTGGGTGCGCCTGCACTATGTCTACCCCTATCCCACGGTGGACAACATCCTGCCGCTGATGGCTGAAGGCAAGATCCTGCCTTACCTGGATGTGCCGCTGCAGCACAGCCACCCCGATGTGCTCAAGCGCATGAAGCGCCCCGCATCGGGCGAGAAGAACCTGGACCGCATCCGCGAATGGCGCGCCATCTGCCCCGAGCTGGTCATCCGCAGCACCTTCATCGCCGGTTTCCCCGGCGAGACCGAAGAAGAGTTCGAGCACCTGCTGGACTTCATCCGTGAAGCCGAAATCGACCGCGCCGGCTGCTTTGCCTACAGCCCGGTCGAAGGCGCCACCGCCAACGAACTGCCCGGCATGCTGCCCGAGTCCGTGCGCGAAGCACGCCGCGCCCGCTTCATGGAAGTGGCCGAGGAAGTGTCCGCCAAGCGCCTGCAGCGCCGCGTGGGCCAGGTCATGAAGGTGGTTGTGGACAAGGCTGTGAGCCTGGGCAAGAAGGGCGGCGTGGGCCGCACCTATGCCGATGCGCCCGAAATCGACGGCGTGGTCCACATCCAGCCGCCCGAAAAGGCCAGCAAGACCTACAAGGTGGGCGACATGATCAGCGTGCGCATCCTGGGCGCGCAAGGCCACGATCTGGTCGGTATTCCGGTCTGAAAACGGTCTGACAACGGCCTCCGGAAGGCAGGCGGCACGCAGGCGCTGCCGCCCTTCAGACCTGCCGTCCACCGCACTGCGCCCAGCGCAGCGCACAAAAAAAGGCTTCCCGAGGGAAGCCTTTTTGCATGGAGCGCAGCCGCCAGGGCTACGGCTCCATTACACGCGCTTGCGGTATTCGCCGGTGCGGGTGTCGATTTCGATCTTGTCTTCCTGGGCCACGAACAGGGGCACAGCCACTTCGAAACCGGTAGCGATCTTGGCGGGCTTGAGCACCTTGCCGGACGTGTCACCCTTCACAGCGGGTTCGGTCCAGGTGATTTCGCGCACGATGGTGGTGGGCAGTTCGACCGAGATGGCCTTGCCGTCATAGAACACCACTTCGGCGGTCATGCCGTCTTCCAGGTAGTTCAGGGCGTCGGCCATGTTTTCGGCTTCCACTTCGTACTGGTTGAACTCTTCGTCCATCCACACGTACATCGGGTCAGCGAAGTAGGAGTAGGTGCAATCCTTCTTGTCCAGGATCACGTTGTCGATCTTGTCGTCGGCCTTGAACACGTTTTCTGTGCCGAAGTTGCCGATCAGGCTCTTGAGCTTCATGCGCACGGTGGCAGCGCCACGGCCGCCACGGGCGTATTCGGTCTTCAGAACGATCATGGGGTTCTTGTCGAACATGATCACGTTGCCGGCGCGGATTTCTTGAGCGATTTTCATAGCTGATTGCGGGAGGTTGAGCCGCTCTACGCGGCAGGCGAGGGCGTCAGTGGCGCTGCAATGGCGTTCGATGACGAGGGCCTGCCGCATGTTCCGCGGCGGGAGCCTCAGGGCCACAGCCTGTTCAGAAAAGGCGGGCCCAAGAAGGCAAAACGTCGATTTTAACTTTTTTCGGCCACAAACTGCAGCAGCTGTGCGATCAAGTCGGTTTGGGCATGCAATTTTTGACGCGCCGCAAGCGTGCAGGCCTGCCATTCCCGCAGCAAACCGGGGGTGAGCCGGGGCAGGGAATCGGCCGGCGCCAGGCCGTTCCAGGCGTGGTGAAAAGACCGCAATGCCGCCGGGGCCTGCAGCCAGTCCAGAAATGCGTCCAGCTTGGCGTGATGGGCATTGTCGTCCTGGGGGTAGATGTGCCACACCAGTGGCTGGCCCGCCCACAGCGCACGCACCAGCGAATCCTCGCCGCGCACCAGGTTCAGGTCGCAGGCCCACAGCATCTCGTCGAACTGCGGCTGGGGGCTGGTGTCCAGTGCGTGCACGTCCAGGCTTTCCAGGCGCGGATCGGCCTGCCGGGCGGCGGCCACCGCCGCCGTGGCGCGGCCGGGCGTGGTCAGCAGCTGGGGCTGCCAGCCGGCCTGTGCAGACGCGGTCTGCTCCCGCAACTGGGCCAGCAGCTGGGGCAGGGCCGGCGGTTCATAGCAGAACAGGCTGATGGCGCAGTCGCCGTCCTGCAGGCCGTGGGCGGCACGCCAGGCGCTGCGGCCCCGGGCGGCGAAAGCCGCCTGGCGCGCCGCCAGGTCGTGCTCGGCAATCAGCCCACCGGTGTCGGCGGTGAAGCCGGGGTAGAAGAACCAGCGCGTCAGCCCGCTGGCCGGCCCGCTCATCAGGCGCGACGGCAGGCGGTGGCAGCGCGCCACATAGTCTTCGGCGGACAGGTATTCCAGGTTGATCCACACCGGCGGTCGGTCGGCCGCCGCCTGGGCGGCCAGGGTCTGCAGAAACGGTGCGGGAATCTCGCAGCCAAAGGCTTCCACCACCACCTCGCCCACGCGCGCAGGCACATCGGCGGCGCTGGCGGGCCAGGGGTGCACCGTGAGGCCCGGCGGGTGCGGCAGCGGTGCCATCCATTGCAGGGCACTGGCGTCGTCCATCCACAGCCGCACGGTCTGGCCGCGCGCCACCAGCTCCGACGCGGCGCGCCAGCACACGCCCACATCGCCGAAGTTGTCGATCACCTGGCAGAACAGGTCCCAGGTGCGTGGCGCTGCGTTGGAGGGGACGGCAGAGGGGGAAAGCGGAAGAAAGTCGGGCATGCAGGAACTTCAGTCGGCGGCCGGCTGGCACAGGTGCTCGGCCAGCAGCTGGGTGACAGGGGACAGGGTTTCGGTGGCGCGCACGCACAGCATCAGCTCGCGTTCGGCCCAGGGCTCCTGCAGCGCAATGCAGTGCAGCGGCAGCGTGCCCAGGTACAGGCGGGCGCTGCCCTCGGGCAGGATGCCGATGCCCAGGCCGGAGGCCACCATCAGGCACAGGGCGTCATAGCCGGTCACCTTCATGCGCAGGCGCGGCTGCAGGCCCTGGTCGGCGGCCGCGCGCGTGACCAGGTGGTTGAGCGCGCTGCCGGCATGCATGCCCACCCAGTCGTACTGCACCAGCTCGGCCAGGCGCACGCTGCGCCGTCGCACCAGGGCATGGCCGTGGGGCACGACCACGGCCAGCCGGTCGCGCCGGTAGGGGCGCAGCTGGATTTTTTCGCCATAGCTGCCGTGGTTGAGCAGGCCGATATCGGCCTCGTTGTCGGCCACGGCGCGGGCAATGTCGGTGCTCACGCGCTCCTGCAGGCGCACATCCACCTGCGGGTGCTGGGCCAGAAAGCGCTGCAGCTGCGCCGGCAGGAACTGGGTGATGACCGAGATATTGGCCACCACGCGCACATGGCCGCGCAGGCCGCTGCCGTGGTCGCGGCCGTAGTCCTTGATCTGCGTGGCAATGCCGTCCAGCTCGTTGAGCACGCTGCGCGCCATGTGCAGCAGCGCATAGGCGGCGGCGGTGGGCTGGCTGCCGCGGTTGCTGCGGGTGAACAGCTCCACCTGCAGCTGGGCTTCCAGTTCGGCCAGGCGGCGGCTGGCGGCAGACGGGGCAATGTGCTCGCGCGCGGCGGCGCGGGCAATGGCGCTTTCTTCCATGACGGCCACAAACAGGCGCAGGGTGACGGGGTCGAGCTTCATACGGTGCAACAGGAGAGGGGTGTCATTATCCCGTCACGCGGTCCGGCTATGCCGAAATGCGATGGCAGCTTCGCATTTCAGCGTTTTGCACACTGCGCGACCGGCGGCAAGATGCCTGCACAAAGGCCCGGAGACCATGGGCCTGGGATATGGAGACAAGACGCGATGTCCACAACGCAATGGATACGGGACCCCGCCACCCAGACTGCCACGCCGCGCGCGCTGCAGGGGGTGAAGGTGGTCGAGATGGGGCAACTGATTGCCGGCCCTTTCTGCGGCAAGACGCTGGGTGAATTTGGCGCCGATGTGGTGAAGATCGAGGCACCCGGCGCCGGCGATCCGCTGCGCAACTGGCGCCTGATCCAGGATGGCACCTCCGTCTGGTGGCAGGTGCAGTCGCGCAACAAGCGCTCCATCGCACTGGACCTGCGCCAGCAGGAAGCGCAGGACCTGGCGCGCAAGCTGATTGCCGAGGCCGATGTGCTGGTGGAGAATTTCCGCCCCGGCACGCTGGAAGGCTGGGGCATGTCGCCCGAGGCGCTGCACGCCCTCAACCCCGGGCTGGTGATCCTGCGCATCTCCGGTTACGGCCAGACCGGCCCGTACCGCGATCTGCCAGGGTTCGGCGTGATCGGGGAAGCCATGGGCGGCCTGCGCCATCTGACGGCCGAGCCCGGCCGCGTGCCGGTGCGCGTGGGCGTGTCCATCGGCGACACGCTGGCGGCGCTGCATGGCGTGATCGGCGTGATGATGGCCCTCTACCACCGCAAGGTGAACGGCGGCCCGGGCCAGGTCATCGACGTGGCGCTGCACGAAGCCGTGTTCAACGTGATGGAAAGCCTGCTGCCCGAATACAGCGCCTTCGGTGCCGTGCGCGAAGCCGCCGGCAGCGCGCTGCCGGGCATTGCCCCGTCCAATGCCTACCCCTGCCAGGATGGCTGGGTGCTGGTGGCGGGCAATGGCGACTCCATCTTCAAGCGCCTGATGGGCGTGATCGGCCGCCAGGACCTGGCCGATGCGCCCGATCTGGCCGACAACGCCGGCCGCGTGGCGCGGGTGGCCGAGATCGACGGCGTGATCGGCCACTGGACCCGGCAGCAGACCGTGCAGCAGGTGATGGACCAGCTGGGCGCCGCGCGCGTGCCGGCCGGCAAGGTCTACACCGCCAAGGACATTGCCGAGGACCCGCACTACCGTGCCCGCGAGATGATCCTGACCCAGCACACCCGCGACGGCCATGCCGTGGAAGTGCCCGGCATCGTGCCCAAGCTCAGCGCCACGCCCGGCACCGTGCGCAGCAGCGCTCCGCATGTGGGCGACGACACCGATGCCGTGCTGGCCGAAGTCGGCCTGACGGCCGAACAGATTGCGCAGTTGCGCGCCAAGGGAGTCATCCAATGAACAGCCAGAACCTGTGGCAGGGTGCGGATCGCCGCATCTACATGAATGAAGTCGGCACGCGCGACGGTCTGCAGATGGAGCAGGCGTTCGTGCCTACCGAAGACAAGATTGCGCTGGTGAATGCGCTGTCGGCGGCCGGGTTGTCCAAGATCGAGGTCACGGCCTTTGTCTCGCCCACGGCCATTCCGGCACTGCGCGACGGCGAGGTGGTGATGCGCGAGATCGCACGCCGCCCCGGCACGGTTTACACCGCCCTGGTGCCCAATGTGCGCGGCGCCGAGCGCGCCATCGAAGCGCTCACCGACGAGCTGAACCTGGTGATGTCGGTCAGCGAGACACACAACCTCTGCAATCTGCGCATGCAGCGCAGCCAGTCCTTCGCGGCGCTGCTGCAGGTGATCGCCACGGCGCAGCAGGCCGGTGTGCCGGTGAATGTATCGCTGTCCTGCTGCTTCGGCTGTCCCATGGAAGGCGACGTGCCGCAGGCCGAGGTGCTGGCCTGGGTGCAGCGCTTTGCCGACCTGGGCGTGCAGGGCGTGACCCTGTGCGACACCACGGGCATGGCCTATCCCAGCCAGGTACATGCCCTGGTGGCCGCGTACAAGGCGCGCTGGCCCCAGCTGGGCCTGACCCTGCACTTCCACAACACGCGCGGCATGGCGCTGGCAAATGTGCTGGCCTCCATCGACGCGGGTGCCGACCGCTTCGATGCATCGATCGGCGGTTTGGGCGGCTGCCCGTATGCGCCCGGCGCCTCCGGCAATGCCTGCACCGAAGAGATCGTGCACGCACTGGAGCTGATGGGCTATGACACCGGCGTGGACCTGGAGCAGGTGGTGGCGGCGGCGCGTGCGCTGCCGGCGCTGATCGGCCACGACACACCCAGCCAGATTGCCAAGGCGGGCTGCCGCCTGGATCTGCACCAGCCGCCGGCCGACTTTGCCGCACTGCGGGAGCGCGCCCTGGCGCGGGCCTGATCCGATGCGATCCTAAGATCCATTGATGGGCTGACAGCACGCCCGGTTCCATGCGGGGGCATGGAGCAGGGACGCACTGTCCGCCTTCCACCAAGAAGCTGCAGCCACCCGGCCAGCAGCCACTGCACCGGCAGGTGCCCAGGGAAACAGATCCCTGGCGTCCTGCACCGATAACAAGCCTGAACGGCACACCCCAAGGAGATTTGTATGCCTTCCATTTCGCTGTCCCCACGTTGTACCCGCCGCCTGCATGGTGCGGCACTGGCTGCGGCCATGGCGCTGGCCCTGCCGGCTGCCGGCTGGGCCCAGGGCAACTACCCCAGCAAGCCCATCACCTTCATCGTGCCGGCTGCGGCCGGCGGCACCACCGACCTGTCGGGCCGCATGGTGGCCCAGGCCCTGGCGCCGGTGATCGGCCAGAGCGTCATCGTGGAAAACAAGGGCGGCGGCAACGGCAACCTCGCGGCCGCCCAGGTCAAGCGTGCGCCGGCCGATGGCTACACCCTGCTGATGCAGTACTCGGGCTATCACGTGATCTCGCCCCACCTGAGCAAGAGCCAGACCTGGCAGCAGAACGACTTTGTTCCCGTGGCCAACCTGGTGTCGGCGCCGCAGATCATCGTGGTGCGCGGCGACCTGCCGGTCAAGGACATGAAGGAACTGGTGGCCTATGCCAAAGCCCATGCCGGCAAGCTGAACTACGCCTCCTCGGGCAATGGCTCGCTGCAGCACGTGACCGGCGCCATGCTGGAACAGCAGGCCGGCATCCACATGGTGCACGTACCGTACAAGGGCACCGGCCCGGCGCTGCAGGACCTGCTGGGCGGCCAGGTGGACCTGACCTTCGGCACCGCGCCGCCATTCATGCCCCACATCCAGAGCGGCAAGCTCAAGGTGCTGGCCGTCACCGGCAAGGAACGCCTGCCCAGCCTGCCGAACGTGCCCACCACGGCCGAAATGGGCTACCCCGGCGTGAACGCCACCTCCTGGTTCGCGTTGTTTGCCCCGGCCGGCACGCCCCAGGCGGTGATCGACAAGCTGACGGCTGACGTGAAGACCGTGGTGCAGGACCCGGCGTTCAAGAAGAAGGCCGAAGAGCAGGGCGCCACGGCCGACTACATGGCGCCCAAGGCGCTGGGCACCATGGTGGCCGGCGATCTGAAGAACTGGGCCGGCGTGGTCAAGTCCGCCAACATCCAGGCGGAATAAGCCGCAGGCCCCACAGGCCCGCCCGCACGGTGTGTGCGCTGGCCAGGGCGGCCGACCCTGCACCAAAGGCTGCTGCAGCGCACGGAAAGTGCTGCAGCAGCCTTTTTCTTGGTGCGGGCGCATGCCCATGGCCGGCGGACGCGGCAGCGCGGTGCGCGCCAACGCACAATACGGGCCATGGCTTCTGATGTGCATTCCGCCGAACTCCTGGCCCAGGTGGCCGCCTTGCCCGCACTGCCGGGCGTCTACCGCTATTTCGATGCGGCGGACACCTTGCTCTATGTGGGCAAGGCCCGCAACCTCAAGCGCCGCGTGGGCAGCTACTTCCAGAAAGACCATGGCGGCACGCGCATCGGCCACATGGTCGGCAAGATCGTGCGACTGGACACCACGGTGGTGCGCTCCGAGGCAGAGGCACTGCTGCTGGAAAACAACCTCATCAAGACGCAGCACCCCAAGTACAACATCCTGTTCCGGGACGACAAGAGCTATCCCTATCTGAAGATCACCGGCGTGGCCGGCAAGGACGGCAAGGCAGGCGAGTCCGCCGGCCAGATGTTCCCGCGCATGGCCTACTACCGCGGCAGCGTGGACAAGCGCCACCGCTACTTCGGTCCGTACCCCAGCGCCTGGGCGGTCAAGGAAACCATCCAGCTGCTGCAGAAGGTGTTCCGCCTGCGCACCTGCGAGGACACGGTGTTTGCCAACCGCTCGCGCCCCTGCCTGCTCTACCAGATCAAGCGCTGCACCGGGCCGTGCGTGGACCTGATCTCGCCCGAAGCCTATGCGCTGGACGTGCGCAATGCCGAAGCCATGCTGCGCGGCGAGACCGATTCCCTGCTCAAAAGCATGGAGCGGCGCATGATGGAATATTCCGACAAGCTCGAATTCGAGCTGGCCGCCGAGGTGCGCAACCAGCTTTCGGCGCTGTCCACCGTGCTGCACCAGCAGGCCATCGAAACCGCCGACGATCGGGATGTGGACATCCTGGCCGTCAAGGTGCAGGGCGGCCGTGCCTGCGTGAACCTGGCCATGGTGCGCGGCGGCCGCCACCTGGGCGACCGCGCCTACTTCCCCAGCCAGCTGGACGATGCCATGGGGGTCTACGCCACCGAAGACGAGGCCGAGCAGACCCAGGCCGTGGAGGTGCGGGTGCTGGAAGCCTTTGTGGCGCAGCACTACATCGACGTACCGGTGCCGCCGGTGCTGCTGGTCAGCGAGGCCATGGACCCGCAACTGACCCAGGCACTGTCGGAGCAGGCCGGCTACAAGGTCGGCAGCCAGCACCAGCCGCGCGGCCAGCGCCGCATCTGGCTGGAGATGGCGCAGCAGAACGCGGCCATCCAGCTGGCGCGGCTGCTGTCCGAAGAAGGCTCGCAACAGGCCCGCACCCGTGCGCTGGCCGAAGCCCTGGACCTGCCGCAGGAAGGGCTGGAAAACCTGCTCATCGAATGCTTCGACATCTCGCACACGGCCGGGGAGAGCACCCAGGCCTCGTGCGTGGTGTTCCACCACCACAAGATGCAGGGCAGCGAATACCGGCGCTTCAACATCAACGGCATCACACCGGGCGACGACTATGCCGCCATGCGCCAGGTGCTGACCCGCCGCTACAAGCCGGTGGCCCAGGCCCTGGCCGAAGCCGGCGGCGCCGAACTGCCGGCCGGCGCACCGCGCCTGCCGGACCTGGTGCTGGTGGACGGCGGCAAAGGCCAGGTCAGCATGGCGCGCGAGGTGTTCACCGAGCTGGGGCTGGATCTGGCGCGCATCGTGGGGGTGGAGAAGGGCGAGGGCCGCAAGGTGGGCCTGGAGGAGCTGGTGTTTGCCGATGGCCGGCCCAAGGTCTACCTGGGCCACGACTCCGCCGCGCTGATGCTGGTGGCGCAGATCCGTGACGAGGCCCACCGCTTTGCCATCACCGGCATGCGCGCGGCCCGCGCCAAGGTGCGCACCGGCAGCAGCAGCCTGGAAGAGATTCCCGGCGTGGGCCCCAAGAAGCGCGCGCGCCTGCTGCAGCGCTTTGGCGGTGTGCGCGGCGTGACCGATGCCAGCGTGGAAGACCTGATGACGGTGGAGGGCATCTCCGCCGCACTGGCCGAGGATATTTACCGCGCCCTGCACTGAAGCGGCGCGGCGGCGGCCGCAAACACATCGGTTCACACCGGTTCGCGCCGTACCAGGCTTCGTTTGTGGTGGTTTCGGCGCGCGAGTCGGCCCTGCAGCGGCCCGGCAGTGGACGCTGCAGGCCCATGCGCAAGGGCTACCGGTGAAAGCCACGGTGGCGTGCCACAATCGCCCCCATGTTTTTCACCATCCCCACTGTGATGACCTGGACGCGCATCGTCGCGATCCCGCTGATCGTCGGAGTGTTCTACGCCCCTTTTGATCCCGCCACGCGCAACCTGATTGCGGCGGTGATGTTCATTGTCTTTGCGGCCACCGACTGGCTGGATGGCTTTCTGGCCCGCCGGCTCAACCAGACGTCGTCCTTTGGCGCCTTTCTGGACCCGGTGGCAGACAAATTCCTGGTCTGCGCCTCGCTGCTGGTGCTGGTGCACCTGCAGCGGGCCGATGTGTTTGTGGCGCTGATCATCATCGGCCGCGAAATCGCCATCTCCGCGCTGCGCGAATGGATGGCCCATATCGGTGCAGGCAAGAGCGTGGCCGTGCACATGATCGGCAAGGTCAAGACCATGGTGCAGATGGTGGCCATTCCCTTCTTGCTGTACGACGGCAAGGTCGCCGGCGTGGACACCGGCTACTGGGGGCACTGGCTGATCTGGCTGGCCGCCGTGCTGACCGTGTGGTCCATGGTGTACTACCTGCAAAAAGCCATTCCCGAGATCCGCGCCCGCGTGGACAGATAAGCCGCTGCAAATGAGCCGCTGAAAACAGGCCGCTGCACCGCCCGGGCGCTCCAGGCGGGTGCAGGCAGCTATTGATGCAATAGCAATCCCGGGGCGTGCACACGGTCGCTGCACCCCGCCTCAGCACGCATCCACCACATGCGGCCACCGCTTGCCCCGGCCGCACCCAGCCGCCCTGCAGCGGCCAGCCGGTGCAGCGTACCGCACCCGCGCTCTGTACAGACGGCAGTGGCAGCGTCGCTGATGCGCCACGCTCCCGCAGCGCACCCCGTCCCCAAGCCCCACAGGCATGCACCAAACCGCGACTTTCAGGGCCATCGGCAAGCTCCAATGTGGTGCGGTTTGTGCAGCGCGGCGTCTGCGCTGCAGGCGAAAAAACGGCTGCAACCCCCACCGGCAGGGGCTGTGTTTGTACAAATCCTTGCTGCACGCGGGGTCTGCCGGTTTGTCAATGCGGAAAGTCACGCGTCACCCTTTTGCGCAAAAAACCGAGGCACTTGCGAAAAAGCGCGAAAAATTGCGTCTAGAATCTGCCCCAACGCGGTACTGCCAGTCAGGTTACTCTGTGCTGCGCTGGTGTAGCAAAGCATGCGTCACACGAGTGGCCCGCTTTCACGACGTTTAAACCCACTTTCTCGAGAGGCATCTTGTGAATAAGACAGAACTGATTGAGCACATTGCTAACAACGCCGACATTTCCAAGGCAGCTGCTGCACGCGCTCTGGAATCGACCATCGATGCGGTCAAGAAGACCCTGAAGAAGGGCGGCACAGTCTCTCTGGTGGGCTTCGGCACCTTTGCCGTCGGCAAGCGCGCTGCACGTACCGGCCGCAACCCCCGCACTGGCGACACCATCAAGATCAAGGCTGCCAAGGTGCCTAAGTTCCGTCCGGGCAAGGCCCTGAAGGATGCGCTGAACTGATACAAGGTTTTCGGTCGGGTCCTTAGCTCAGTTGGTAGAGCGGCTCCTTTACACGGAGTAGGTCGGCGGTTCGAGACCGTCAGGACCCACCACAAAAATCCTGGAAGGACTTGGAGTGATCCAAGTCCTTTTTCTTTGTCTGCACCTTTGGTACTGCAGGCGTTGCGGTGCGTGGCAGCGTTGGCCCAGTGTTGGACTGCACTTGCGCAGTGTGGCTGCAGGGTGCCGGCTGCCAAGCCGCAGCGCTGCGGGAGGCGCTCCCGCGCGGTGCCCGCAGGTCCGCCCGTGGTGGCATCCATGCGCCGCTGTTGGGGGAGTCGAAAACCCTCAAGTAGAATAGTCCAGCTCACCTGCTTGCGGCCTTGCTGGCTGCGGGCACTGCGTGCGACGGTGATTCCCTTTCGCCACCGGTTCATGCCGAACCGGTTGGCAGGCCAAGGCGGACCCTGCGGTTCGCCTTTTTTCTTGCATCTGCAGCAGCTTCAGAAAGTTTGACTATGCTCGAATCCATCCGCAAGAACTCCAAGATCGTGATGATCTTGCTGTTCCTGCTGATCATTCCCTCGTTCATTTTTGTCGGTATCGATCGCAGCTATTTCACGGAGTCGAGTCCGACCGTGGCCCGCGTGGACGGCAATGACATCAAGCAGTCCGACTGGGACAACGCGCACCGCGTGGAAAGCGACCGCATGCGTGCGGAGATGCCGAACCTGGACCCCAAGCTGCTCGACTCGCCCGAAGCCAAGTACGCCACGCTGGAGCGCATGGTGCGCGACCGCGTGCTGACCGCTGCCGCACAGAAGATGCACCTGACCACCAGCGACGCCCAGCTGGTGCGCACCCTGCAGGGCATTCCCGCCATTGCCTCGCTGCGCAAGCCCGACGGCACGCTGGACGCCGACGGCTACCGTGCCCTGGTGGCCTCGCAAGGCATGACGCCCGAAGGCTTTGAAGCCAATCTGCGCCGCAACCTGGCCCTGAACCAGGTGCTGGGCAGCCTGCAGGAAACCTCCCTGACCACGCCTGCCACCACCGACGCCGCGATGAACGCCGTGCTGCAGCGCCGCGAAATCCAGGTCGCCCTGTTCAATGCAGAGCAGTACAAGGCCGCACTGCAGCCTTCGGCCGACGAGATCAAGGCCTACTACGACGCCCACCAGGCCCAGTTCCGCAAGGCCGAGCAGGCCGACATCGAATACGTGGTGCTGGACCTGAACACGGTCAAGCAAGGCATCCAGCTGAACGAAGACGATCTGCGCACCTACTACAAGGAAAACGCGCCACGCCTGGCCGGAGTCCAGGAAGAGCGCCGCGCCAGCCACATCCTGATCAACGCCCCGCAATCCGCCAGCGCCGAAGAGCGCGCCAAGGCCAAGGCCAAGGCCGAGGCCCTGCTGGCCGAAGTGCGTGCCAAGCCCGAGACCTTTGCCGAAGTGGCCAAGAAGGAATCGCAGGATCCCGGTTCGGCCGCCAACGGTGGTGACCTGGGCTTCTTCGGCCGCGGCGCCATGGTGGCTCCGTTCGAACAAGTGGCATTCAGCCTGCCCAAGGGTGGCATCAGCGATGTGGTGGCGACCGATTTCGGTTTCCACATCATCCAGGTGACCGACACCAAGCAGCCGCCCGTGCCCAGCTACGAACAGATGCGTCCCAAGATCGTGGAAGAGCTGCAGCAGCAACAAGCCCAGCGCAAGTACGCGGAAGTGGCGGACAGCTTCTCCAACCTGGTCTACGAACAGGCCGACAGCCTGCAGCCCACGGCCGACAAGCTGGGCCTGAAGGTGGTCAAGGCCACCGGCGTGCAGCGCACACCCAAGCAGGGCGCCGAAGGCCCTCTGGCCAGCGCCCGCTTCCTGGAAGCCCTGTTCACGCCCGAATCGCTGGACTCCAAGCGCAACACCGAAGCTGTGGAATTCGGCACCAGCCAGATGGTGGCCGGCCGCATCACCCGCTACGAACCAGCGCACACCGAACCCCTGACCGCCGTGGAAGCCGACGTCAAGCGCCTGTGGGTGGCCGACAAGGCCGCCGAGCTGGCCAAGAAGGCCGGCGAAGACAAGCTGGCCGAATGGAAGGCCGATGCCGCCAAGGCGCAGGGGCTGGCCGCCGCCCAGGTGATCTCCCGCAACGACCCCAAGGGCCTGCCGCGTGAAGTGGTGGATGCCGCCCTGGTGGCCCCGGTCAAGGACGGTGCAGCCGCCTGGACCGGTGTGTCCCTGGGCAAGACTGGCTATGCCGTGGTCAAGGTCAACAAGGTGCTGGCGCCCGAGCAGCGCGATGCCGAGTTCGAACGCCAGGCTGCCCAGCAGTACGTGCAGCTGTGGTCTTCCGCCGAAGGTGCGGCCTACTACGAGACGCTGAAGAACCGCTTCAAGGTGCAGATCAAGGTGCCGCGCCCTTGAGAAATGGAAAAGATTTCAGAATCTCTCCGGGGGTTCTGAAAAGCGCGATACAATAGCAATCTCCTCCGGTGGCTGTAGCTCAGTTGGTAGAGTCCAGGATTGTGATTCCTGTTGTCGTGGGTTCGAGCCCCATCAGCCACCCCAAAATTTCTTCTTTCCCGCGCGGTCTGTCTGCAGGTCGCTCTGGAAAGAAAATCCCAAGAAGCCTCTTCTTGGCAAACCTCTTCCGGTGGCTGTAGCTCAGTTGGTAGAGTCCAGGATTGTGATTCCTGTTGTCGTGGGTTCGAGCCCCATCAGCCACCCCAAATAGAAAAAGCCTCTTGATTCGTCAAGGGGCTTTTTTGTTTTTGCCTCCCTCGTTCGCAAGCCATGCTGCACATGCGGTGGCGTTTCCGTGCGGTGGTCTGCGGAACGCCTGCCTGTTGGAGCCGATTGGATACCCCGAAAGGGTGTGCAGGCTTCACGGGTGCTCGGTGGCGTCGGGGCACTGAACGGCTTTTCCTCCCGCCACTCCAGATGGAAACGCGCCAATGCTTTACCGCTTGGTGCCTTGTGTGTGTCAGCGGTGCGCGCCAGGAGCCCGCTGCAGGGCTAGACCAGGCCGGGGCAGGCCGGTGTGGACGCGCTCCGCTGGCACAGCGCACAGAAAAAGGCCCCGATGGGATGAGCACCGGGGCCGCGTGCACCGCCTAGACTTGGCGCGAACACGAATTACCTCTTATTTCGGCACACGGCGCCGTTTCTTGAGGATTTTGTGACGGTGTCGATCGCGAGCAGGGCGTTGCCTGTGCCCCAGCGCCGGGGGACGGCATCCTGTCTGGCTGGTACCTGCACACAACTTGCCTATGATGGGCGCATGCAGCATCACCTGAGCACAGGCCGACTGGGTTTGAACGCGTGGCGGGCCGCACTGCGCACGGTGCGGGCCTGGGGGCGCATTTTCTATCTGGGTGCGGCCAGCGGGGTGCTGCTGCTCTCGCCGTCTTCCTATGGCCGTACGGGCAGGCAGTTGCTGCTGCGGCAGGTGTATGCCGACACGGTGCCCATTCTGCTGGGCTTCACGGTGCTGGCGGCGCTGATCTGCCTGGTCATCACGCGCATTGTGGTGGTCACGGCGGCCAGCTACGGGCTGTCGCGCTATGCGCTGGAAATGGTGATCCGGGTGCTGGTGCTGGAGCTGATTCCGCTGACTGCCGCGCTGTTCGTGGCCATGCGCTGCTCCATTCCCAACGGCACGGCACTGGCCTTGCTGCGCGAGAACGGGCATCTGCAGGCGCTGCAGCGCGCCGGGCGCGATCCGCTGCGGGAGGAAGTGCTGCCGCGGGTACTCTCCAGCATCTATGCCAGCCTCACCTTGGCGGCACTGTCCTGTGCGGTGGCCACCGTTACCGCCTATCTGGCGGTCTACGGTTTCAACACCGCCGGCCTGCCGATCTTCACGCGCTTGTTCGGCCAGGTGTTCACACCCCCGGTCACCGTTTTGTTTGTGCTCAAGACCTTCTTTTTCAGCCTGGCGATTGCCCTGATTCCCATGGCCTCGGGCCTGTACGAGCAGACGGCGCAGCGCGCCGGCCAGCCGGGGCAGGAGCTCTCGGGCCTGGCGCGCATGTTCGCTGTGCTGCTGGTGATTGAAATGGCCTCGCTGATGGGCAACTACTACTGATGCAACCTATTCCGCCTTCCTCTAGCCCGACGCCGGACCAGCCGTCTGCCGGCCCCGCCACCCCGCCGCTGCGCCCCGTGGCCCATCTGGAGCGCAAGGCCGCCGCCTTGCTGCTGCTGACCTGCGCGCTGGTGCTGGGTGCGCTGGTCTACCTGATGTATGCCCGCGGCGTGTTCGAGCCCACGCAGTCGCTGGTGCTGACGGCCGATGACTCCGAAGGCGTGGTGGTGGGCATGGACATGACCTTCTCGGGCTTTCCCATAGGCCGGGTCCACCGGATCGAACTGGCCAAGGACGGCATGGTGCGCATCCTGATCGATGTGCAGAGCAAGGACGCGCACTGGCTGCGCGAGAGCAGTGTGTTCACCTTGGTCAAAGGCATTGTGGGCGGCACCACCATCAAGGCCTACAGCGGCATCCTGACCGATCCGCCGCTGCCGCCCGGCGCTGAGCGCCCGGTGCTGCGTGGTGATGCCACGGCCGAAATCCCGCAGATCATGGCCAGTGCCAAGGAACTGCTGGCCAATCTGTCGCAGATGACGGCCTCCGATTCCTCACTGGGCCAGTCGCTGGAACATATCCAGAGCCTGTCCGACAAGATGCAGGGTCCGAACGGGGTGCTGGGCGCCGTCATGGGCAACGAGGCCGATGCCCGGCGCGTGGGCCAGGTGCTGGAGCGGGCCGAACAGGTGCTGGCACGCATGGACCGCATGGTGCAGCGGGCCGACCGGCAGGTGTTCGATGCCGATGGCGTGATGCCCCAGGTCAAGGTGACGGTGCTGGAGCTCAACGGCCTGCTGGCCGATGCGCGCCAAAGCCTCAAGAAGATGGACGCCGTGCTGGTGGAAGCCCAGAGCATCGGCAGCAATGTGAACAGCGCCACCCAGGATCTGGGCGAGCTGCGCACCGAAGTGGAAGCCAATCTGCGCAAGATCGAAACCATGATGACCGACCTGCAGCGCAAATGGCCGTTTGCCCGTCAACCCGAGTTGCAACTGCCATGAGCACCGCCACCCGCTTCCTTTGCCGTGCACCGCAGCGGGTGCTGTGCACCGGCCTGCTCGCCCTCTGTGCGGCCCTGGCCGCCTGCAGCACCAAGCCGGTGCCGGAATGGTCGCTGAACGCCAGTGACGCCGCCCGCCGCGCCATGCAGGCCCAGCTGGAAGGCGCCAGCAGGGTGGCCGATCTGGAATGGGGCAAGGCCCGCAGCGAAGCCGCCCAGACCGGCCAGCCCGCACTGATGGCCCGCCTGGCGTTGATGCGCTGCGCCCTGCAGGTGGCCAGCCTGGACTGGGACGACTGCAGCGGCTACACACCGTATGCGCAGGACGCCGCACCGGCGGAGCAGGCCTACCACCGCTACCTGTACGGTGCGCTGCAAAGCGGCGATATGGCACTGCTGCCCGCACAGCACCAGGGCGTGGCCGCCACGCTGGCGCAGGGGGAGGCAGTCACTGCAGCCCAGCTGCAGGCCGTGCCGGATGCTACGGCCCGCCTGGTGGCCAGCGGTGCGGCGCTGCGTGCCGGGCGCACCACCGTGGAAGCGCTGTGGCCGGTGGTGGATGCCACGGCCACGCCGCAAGGCTGGCGCCGCCCGCTGATGGCCTGGATGGAACTGGAACGCCGCCGGCTGGAGTCGGCCGGCGCTACCTCCGCCGCACAGACCCTGGCGCGGCGCCTGGATGTGCTGCAGGACAAGCCAACCCGGCCCTGAGATGCCTGCCGCCGTTGGGGACCACCGCGGCCAAGCGCTGGCATGCACCAGCAAGTCGCCAGCGCGCCGCATGCGCCAGTGGATGAGGTGAAGCGGAAAGCCGAGGCAGGGCGCGCGCCCGGCGGCACTGCGGGAGCAGGAGCTGAGAGGTCCGGGTAGGCATGGCATAGCGCCATTTCCGGCGCCGGTCTGCGCTCAGGCGCTGAAAAAAACTTTGCAATGCGGCTGCCTCACCGCCCCACGGCAGTGCAACAGCGCGCGCGTGCTTGATCCATGGTGCCCGTCAGTGCGGAATGCACAACATTGGTATGGCGCAAGCCGTGGTGCGCCTGTGCACCGCCTGGTGCCGGTACAAGGCAGTGGGAGCGGGGTCAGGGATGCGTCCCTGTGCGGGTGGTGCAGCAGCGCACACCCGGATCACGGTGGCAGCAGCGTCGCCGGGTCTTTCACATTCAATGCGTCGGCGGACTGGGCCACCACATCCACCCACAGCAGCGAGGCTGCGGCGCCCAGGGCCAGGGCGGCCACCAGGATGAACAGCAGCACAGGATGGCGGCCCTGGCCGCGGTCGGGCTTGCGGTGCAGAGGGGGAGCGTTGGGGGTATGCATGTCACACCTCACGGGTGATGGCTAGGCCTCTTATTGCATCATGCACGCCGCCTGTCGTCTGTCAGACAACCGCCTGACGGTCCTGTAGGTCCCCAAAGCACACCGCCCTGCAGGGCAGGGCGGCGGTAGAGGCAAGGGCCAGGCGCTGCGGTGCAGCACCAGGCCCGGCTTCACAGGCTCAGAAGCGGTGGCGCATGCCCACGGCGAAGCTGGTGCCGTAATCGGAGCCGGTCAGCTTGTCGTGCATCAGCGCAGCGTACAGGTCGGTGCGCTTGGACAGGAAGTGGTCGTAGCCCAGCGTGGTGGTGGTGCGCTTGCCGTCGAAGACCAGCACGCCGGTGGTGGCGTTGCGCGCTTCGATCTTGGTCTGGGCAATGGCGGCCTTGAAGGTGCCGGCCTTGGTCACAGGCACATCCAGGCCCAGGGTGGCGGTCTTGCCTTCGTAGCTGGTGTTGTCCTTGGTTTCGGACTGACCGTAGGTACCGTAGACCTTCACGACCTTGAAGTCATAGGAGCCACCCAGCATCCAGTTGGCCTTGGCACCGCCATCGGTGTAGAGCAGGGCGCCAGTGGGATTCTTCACCTGGGCGCGTTCGTAGAAGCCGGTCAGCATCAGGCCGTCGTTGCGGTAGGTGGCGTTGGCACCCACGTTCTTCTTGCTGTTGGCCGTGGCCACTTCACCAAACTGGTACTGCAGATTGAAGCTCAGGCCGCCGAAGCTGGGCGAGGAGTAGACGATCTGGTTGCTCCAGCCGGTGTCGGAAGCGGTGGTGTTGTAGGTCTTGAGGGCGGCGTCGGTATAGCCCGTCCACATATTGCCGTGCAGGATCAGCGGCGAGAGGGTGAACGAGTCACCGAACGGGTTGGCGAACACGCTGGGCAGGAAGTTGGGGGCCGAGGAACGGCCCAGCTTCACGGCACCGAAGCTGCCGCTCAGCGACACATTGGCGTCGCGGGCAAAGAAGGACTCGCCAAAGGCCAGGTCGTATCGGCCGGGAGAACCGGTGTCGCCACGGAAGAAGGCGCCCAGCATGAAGCCGGCCTTCAGGCCATTGCCCAGATCTTCCGTGCCATTCATGCCCCACCAGGAGGTGGACAGGCCGCCGGAGCCGACCTGGCTCACGCGGTCGGCGCCCGCCAGTTGCATGGAGCCGGCGTACATATCGACCAGGCCGGTCAGTTGCACAGACGATTGTGCGAAGGCGGTGGAGCACAGGCAGGCTGCAGCCAGGCAGGCGGACAGTCGGGTCAGTTTCATGGGGCAAGTCCCTCAGTTGGTTGTGATGTCTGCCTCTATGCAAACCACGTGCCACCTTGCGCAGTGCCATCTTGGTGCAGTGCACGGCCCCATGCCATGGCGCACCGCAAAGCAGGTGGGCATATGGGAGGGGATGTCGATGGTCAAGGGGGCGGCACGGGATCGACGCACCGGATGCAGGGCCGCATGCCGTGCGGGCTGCGGGTTTGCGCACCGCCGGGCAGCGTGCTGCAGCCCCGTAAAGGTGCGCGCGTTGCCTGTCACGGCGCCGGCCCCCCCGCCACGCACCCGCTTCCTTGTCTGGCGTGCACCGGATTGCGCACTGAATGTAGGCCGCCTCGCACCGCCGTTGCGCCCGCGACGGCGTATGCTGGCAGCCATGTCCACGCCCAAGACCCTGCTCATCGTCTACCACTCGTTCACCGGTGGCACCCTGCAGATGGTGGAGGCCGCGCGCGACGGTGCCCAGAACGGCGGCGAGGTGGTAGTGCGCCTGCTGCACGCCACCGCCGCCGGCCCGCAGGATCTGCTGGATGCGGACGGCTACCTGTTTGCCACGCCCGAAAACCTGGCCGCCATCAGCGGGCTGATGAAGGATTTTTTCGACCGCAGCTATTACGGGGTGCTGGACCGCATCCAGGGCCGGCCCTATGCCAGCCTGGTCTGCGCCGGCAGTGACGGCAGCAATGCCGCGCGGCAGATGGCGCGCATCGCCACCGGCTGGCGGCTCAAAGCCGTGGCCGAACCGCTCATTGTCTGCACCCATGCGCAGACGCCGGAAGCCATTCTGGCGCCCAAGCAGATCGCGGCAGACGATCTGGCCGCCTGCCGCGTACTGGGCGAAGCGCTGGCCACCGGGTTGGCGCTGGGGGTGTTCTGAACACCAGGCCGCATGCCCGGATAACGGTCGGGCACATGCCCACAAAACCATAGCGTCGGCCGCAATCCGCGCCAGCGGTGGCGGTCTTCGGGTGCTGCAGTACCATGGCCCCACCTGTTTCCCCGCCGCGGCCTGCCGCGCAACGCCCCGCATGCCCGCCACCGACACCCGCCAGCAAGCCATTGACGCCGCCTACCACGTGATTGCCGAGTGGGGCGTGCAGGGCGCCACCTACCGCCGCATCGCGGCGCAGGCCCAGCTGTCGCCGGGCACGCTGACCTACCATTTTCCCACCATCGACGATCTGCTGCTGGCCGCCTTCCGCCAGTTCACCGACCACATCAGCGACGGTTTCCACACCCGCATGCGGGCAGCACACAACGCCACCGAAGCCTGCGAGGCCGTGGTGGACCTGATCTGCGGCGAGGTCTGGCCCACCACGGCGCACCTGCTGCTGTCGTTCGAGCTCTATGCCATGGCAGCGCGCAGCGCCGACTACCGCGCCGTGATGCACCGCTGGATGGCGCAGAGCCAGTCCGCGCTGCGGCTGCAGTTCCACGCCGAAACGGCCCGGCTGCTGGATGCCTGCATCGAAGGCATGACCATCCACAACGTGCTGGGCGCCCAGCCCTTGCCGCGCACCCTGATCCAGGCCCACATCACCGCCATGGCGCTGCCGGGCTATTGCGGGGGGCAGACCGCAGGCGCAGAAGACGGGGCCGGTAGCGGTGTTGCAGATCCCGGCAGCGGCTCCCCGCAGCGCTGACCGCTGCATGGCACCCCGCTGGTGCTGCCTGCAACTGCCACCGTGCCGGGCCGCAATGTGCCTCACCGGATCCTGAGCGTTCGCTTTGTCATGCGGTCACTCGCGCTCTCACTTAGTCACATGTGCCCACGCCGCCAGCGGGTTACGCCGTCTGCTGCGCGGCCCCGCCGGTGGCCGTGCGGCGCGCCGCCCAGGCTTGCAGCACCATGGCCAGCACGGTGGCCACCAGCGCCATGGCCAGCACCGGCAGCATGCCCAGGCGCAGGCCCCAGTGCTCCCCCAGGAAGCCCAGCATTGGCGGGCCGACCAGAAACGCCACATAGCCCAGGCTGGCCACGGCGCCCACGCGGCGCGCGCTGTCGGCGGCAGGGCCTTCGCCCGCAGCCGACAAGGCCAGCGGAAAGCCCAGCGCCGCGCCCAGGCCCCAGAACAGCACCGATGCCGCGCCCAGCCAGGGCAGCGGGGAAAAAATGGCCAGCGCCACACCCAGGGCGGCGGCCAGCGCGCTGGCCTGCATCAGGCGCACGCGGGCAAAGTGCTGCAGCAGGCGGTGGCCGGAAAAACGCCCCACCACCATGCCCAGCGTGAACAGCAGGTAGATCACCGTGCCCTGGGCTTCGGCAAAGCCATGGCCGTCCACCATCAGCAGCGGCAGCCAGTCGTTGGCCGCGCCTTCGGCCAGCGCCATGCCCAGAATGAACAGGCCGATCAGCAGCACGCGCCGCTCGCGCAGCGCGCTCAGCACCGGGCCGGGCGCGGGTTCGGTGTCGGCATGTGCATGGGACGCAGCAGGCGCGGGCGCCGCGCTGTGGTTGTGGATATGCCGCACCAGCGGCAGCACGCCCAGCAACGCCAGCGCCGCCACGCCCAGCCAATGCAGCAGCAGCGGGGCCTGCAGATAGGCCATCAGCATGCCCAGGGCGGCGCCCAGCAGCGTGCCCAGGCTGAAGCAGCCGTGCAGCGTGGTCATCAGCGTGCGCTGGTACAGGCGTTCCAGCGCCGCGCATTCCACGTTCATCGCAATGTCCGACCAGCCAATGCCCAGGCCAAAGCACAGAAAGCCGGCAAACGCACACCACAGGCTGGCCAGGGCAGCGCCTGCCGCCATCAGCGCCAGGCCGCCCAGCACCAGGCAGGTGCCGAGCAGAATGGTGCGCCGTGCCTGCAGCCGTGCCGTGACGGCGTTGGCGCTGAGGATGCCCAGCATCGAGCCCACGGAAAAGCCGAACAGCACCAGCCCCATCTGCTCGGTGCTGGCGCCCAGGGCATCGCGCAGCGCCGGGGTACGTGTGACCCAGGTCGAGGTGGCAATGCCAATCAGTACAAAGACGCCATACAGGGCGCCGCTCAGTCGGCGCACCGGGGGCAGCGCCGCAGCCGTTTCAGCCATGGGTTCCACTTTCCATTGTCAATAATTCGCATGTTCGTACTCTTGTACGAAAAAGGCGAATCGTACGTATGTACGACAAATCCGGTGGCCAGACACAGGCAATGCCCGTGGACGGCCACTGGGCATTGCGCGGGGCACGCATGGACAGGCGGGCGGGGGATGTGCCGGCCTGGTGGGGCGGCTTACGAGTCTTGCGGGGTTTGCCCTGCGGCGCAGGACCTGGTGTGGCCGGTGGCCTTGTGCCCGCCGGTCGCAGAGCAGGCCATTGCTCCCTGCGGGCCGGATTGGAGGCAGGGGCCGGGCAGGCCGCGCGCGGCATGATGGTTCCAAGTCGAGACCAAGGGTGCGATGCGTCCCGTCCGGCGCCATCGGGGTTGCACTGCACCACCTCCGGCGGTTGTCCGCAGCGACCGGTTTTTTGTCTTCAGGAGCGTGCCAATGTCCATCAACCCGCCTGCGCCCGCAGGCCGCTTTGTACTGCCGCCAGCAGCCAGCGGGCCGGGGGCGGACGCCCCCCACCACCGGCGCCTGCCGCTGCACGGCTTTATGGCAGCGGTGTACCGCAGCCAGGACGCCCGCGTGCTGGTCCACACGGCCGAGCAGTCCATGGCCCGGGTCCAGGCCCACCTGGCCCGCATGCATGCGCTGGCCGTGGAGGCCAGCAACAGCGATGTGGCCGGGCCCGCGCGTGCCCGGGCCCAGCAGGAGATCAATCTGCGCGTGGCGGACATCGACCGCATTGCCCGCACCACGGTGGTGGCCGGGCACAGCCTGCTCGACGGCGCCCTGCACCGCCAGGAGGGGCTGCTGGACACCCTGGCCGGGCAGGCGGGCGGCGTCGCGCTGGCCTGCCTGCCCAATCTGCGGGCGCAGAGCCTGTCGGCCCTGCGCTATGCCGTGCAGTCCTGGGGGCTGGATGCCGCTGTGGCGGCACCCTTGCCCGCTGCGGCGGGGCTGACCCTGGCCGTGGGCGACCAGCCACCGGTGGCATTGGGCACCTTGCCTGCCGCCGCATCAGGGGGCGAGCGGCTGGCCCAGCTGTGCCGGGCCATCAACGACCAGACGGCCAGAACCGGGGTGGCCGCCTTTGTGCTGCCGGAGCGCCGACGCAGCGGTGTGGAGGGGGCGTTGCAGCTGCAGCTGCTGTCATGCCGGGTGAATGCCGACGGATGGGCGCAGCGCGTGTCACTGGGCGGGGTGGTGCAGGCCATGGGCCGCCCCCTGCTGCACACACAAAGCCAGGACCGCAGCGCCGGCCCCGCACCGGGCTGGGTGGTGCACATGGCCTGCGGGCTGCACAGCATCAGCCTGGACGACCCCGCCCGTTCCTGGGTGGGCCAGCTGCAGCTGGAGCAGGCTGCCGCCCAGCTGCGCTGCGCGCGGGCACGCTTTGCTGCCGGCAGCCTGCTGGGGCGCCTGGGGGCCGGGGTGCCCGGCGAGAGCCAGGCTTAAGGGGAGAAGATTCGGGAGGAGAAGAGGGGGCCACGGTTCTGTGGCCACTGCCCCTTGGCTTAGCGTAGTGTGGCCTTGCCTGCGGGTGTGCCGACCGGCGCCACCGCGCGGCGTGCGCCCAGGCTGACCACGGCAATGCCGCCCACAATCCCCAGACCGCCCAGCACCAGTGACAGGCTCAGGCTTTCACCCAGAAACCAGGTGGACGCCAGCAGCCCGATCAGCGGCACGCCCAGCATGGCGGTGGACATGCGCGTGGCCGACAAATGCATGCTGGCTGCGTTCACCGCGCAAAAGCAGAACGCCGTGGCCACCGGGCCCACATACAGCACGATTTCCCACAACGCCCAGCTGCCGTCGCCGGTGAACGGGCCTTCCACCGCATAGGCCAGTGCCAGCAGCGGCACCGTGGCCAGCAGCATCTGCCAGGGGGCCAGCTGGTAGGCGCTGGAGTCACCCTTGTAATAGCGCAGGTGCAGGATGGTCATGCCCCACAGGAAGGAGGCACCCATCAGCATCAGATTGGCTTGCACGCCGGCGCTGTCGCTCCAGTCCATGGCCAGCGGATTGAACAGCACCATCAGGCCCAGCAGGCCCAGCAGCAGGCCGGTGGTCTGCAGGCGCGACAGGCGCTCGCCGAACACCAGCACGGCGATCGGTGTGACCCACAGCGGTGTGGTGTAGGCCAGCACGGCCGAACGACCTGCAGGCACCTGCGTCATGGCGATGGCGCCCAGCACGGTGAATGCCATCATCTGCAGCAGTCCGATGCTGGCCAGCAGCGGCCAGTCGCGCCGGGTGGGTAGCTTGAGGGTGCCGCCGGCAATCTGGATGGCGAACAGGCACAGCCCGCCGGTGGCAAAGCGCAGCGCCGAGAACCAGATGGGCGTCACATGGTTCAGCCCGGCCTTCATCACCGGCCAGTTGCAACCCCAGATGGCGATCGCCGCCAGCAGCGTGAGCAGGCCGGCATGGCTTTTCCAGGCGGTGGGCAGCGCGAAGTGCCGCGCGGCAGGCAGATGGGAGGCGGCGGAGAGCGTGGCAGACGGGGTGCCGGAAGCAAGACCAGAAGGGCGGGACGACATGCAGCGGACGCAAAAGACGGAAGCGGAAAACCGGGGTCCGGTGTGCGTGGTACGACGGTTTCCCCTGTCGTGGTGCGCCGCAGCAGCGCCGCAGGGCGGGAGGGGAACGCGGTGCACCACGCACCACGGGAAAACCCGGAATTCTGCGCACGTAGGCCCAGATTTTGTTTCTGCATTCACTGCAGAATGTGGCGCAAGCAGGTGAATAATTCTGGTCTTTACCGGAAGCTGAGAATTTTTATCCCATGAAGAAGCTGGACCGCATCGACATCGGTATCCTCAATGCGCTGCAGGCCGATGCGCGCACCACGAACGCCGAGCTGGCCAAGGCCGTGCACCTGTCGCCCACGCCCTGCTACAACCGGGTCAAGGCCATGGAAGAGATGGGCCTGATCCGCCAGCAGGTCACCTTGCTGGACCCGGACCTGCTGGGCCTGCACCTGAACGTGTTCATCCACGTCACGCTGGAGCGCCAGGTGCAGGGAGCGCTCCAGCACTTTGAAGCCACCATCGCCGAGCGCCCCGAGGTGATGGAGTGCTATCTGATGACGGGCGACGCCGACTACCTGCTGCGCGTGCTGGTGCCGGACATCAAGGCGCTGGAGGTTTTCATCCTCAACCTGACCACCACGCCCGGCGTGGCCAATATCCGCTCCAGCTTTGCCCTCAAGCAGGTGCGCTACAAGACGGCACTGCCGCTGCCCGAAGGTGGGCTGGTGGTTGGGCGGGAGGCGTGAGCAGCGGAACTCGGCGGGCGCCGCGCGCCGCTGCGCACCCACCCGTGCCGGTTGCATGACCGGGCGCGCAGCGGCGGGCTGAACGGCTGAACCTCGGCGGCGCTGCCGCAGCTTTCGCAGCAAGTCGCGCTGTCCTTGCCGTCATGGCCGCTGCGACGGCCGCGTTTCGGTCTGCATCAACCCGCTCTGCATCACCCCCACTGCATTTCGCCCTTGGCCACCTTGGCCCCCAGTTCCAGCGACATGGGCGAGCCTGCTTGCGGGTACAGCTGCGTCATGGCGGCAATCAGGGCCTTGCTGTCGGCGGCCTTGGCGGCTTCGCGCTCGAAGTGGCGCAGATAGTCGCGGGTGTAGGCCAGCGCTGCGGCGCCCAGCGGTGCGCCGGCGGCCATGTGGCCCGGCACCACCACGGCAGGCTGGCACTCCAGCATGCGGTCCAGCGTGTGGGCCCAGGCGCTGCGGGCACCCGGGGTCGGGGTGTCGGCCGTCCACACATGCAGGCCGGAGAACACCATCACCCCACCGAAAATGGCCTGCAGCGACGGCACCCACAGATAGCGGCGGTTGGGCAGGCCTTCGGCCGGCACGACCTCGATGCGCTGGCCTTCCAGGGTCAGCGCCGGGCCATCAAACGCTTCGGGCATCACCACATCGGCCAGCTTCTGCGGGCCGTTGTCCTTGAGCTGCGGGCCCCAGGTGGCCAGTTTTTTCTCCACATTGCCGTGGATGGCACGCAAGGTGTCGGAGGCGGCCAGCACCCTGGCCTGCGGAAAGGCCGCACGCACGGGTGCCAGGCTGAAGTAGTAGTCCGGATCGCTCTGGCTGATGTAGATGGTGGTCAGCCGTTTGCCGGTGGCGCGGATGGCATCGGCCAGCGCCCGCCCGTCCGACAGGGTGAAGCCGCCATCGATCAGCACGGCATCGCGTGCGCCTGTCAGCAGCACCGGGGCCCGGGAAAAGCCCTGTTCATTGGCCGGAAAGTGCTGCCAGCGCAGCGGTGCGCCGGATGCACGGGGTGCGGCGGCCCAGGCGGCTGCGCCGGTGGCGGCCCAGGCGGTGGCCATGCCGGCCAGGCCAGCAGTGCGAACAAAGTGGCGGCGTGTGCTCATCTTCAACTCCTCGGTGGTAGGGCATGGGTGCGGCAGCGCGGGCAAGGTTTGCCAGCGGGTGTGCCGGGGAGCGCTGCGTCTGCAACCCATGCGGGGTGGTGCAATGCCTGCATGGTAGGTAGACTGCATTGATTGAAAAATACACACGAAGCAAACACTTTGTATGTCTGAAGCAAACAATCAAGCCATGCCCGGCGGCTGGAACCACCTCAAGCGCCTGGCCTACTTCGCGGCCGTGGTGGAAACCGGCTCCTTCACCGCCGCTGCCGAACGCCTGGGCATCACCAAGGCCGTGGTCAGCCAGCAGGTGGCCCGGCTGGAGCGCGAATTCCACAGCAGCTTGCTGGTGCGCAGCACCCGCAAGGTACAGCCCACGGCAGCGGGCCAGGCCTTCTACCAGCGCTGCGCCGCCATCCTGGCCGATGCAGAAAACGCCTTCAGCGAACTGGCCGACTCGGCGGTTGAGATTGCCGGTCCCCTGCGGCTGACGGCTCCGTTTGACTATGGCATCAGCGTGGTGGTGCCGGCCCTGGCCACATTTGCCGCACGCTACCCGCAGTGTCAGGTGGATGCCCGTTTCAGCGACCAGACCCACGACCTGATGGCCGGCGATGTGGAGCTGGCCATCCGCGTCGGCTGGCTCACCGATCTGCAGCTGCAGGCACGGCAGATTGGCAGCTTTCGCCAACTGCTGGTGGCCGCACCCCGGTGGCAGCCGCAGCTGGACCGTTTGACCGGCCCGCAGGACCTGGCGGCGTTGCCCTTTGTGGCCAACACCGCATTGCGCGAACCGGGGCGCTGGCAGTTCACCAGTGCGCAGGCCGCGCCATCGGCTGCGCCCCACACCGTGCAGTGGCAGCCCGTCATGCGGCTGGATGCCACGCTGGCCGTGCGCGCCGCAGTGCTGGCCGGCGCCGGCCTGTCGGTGCTGCCGGACTACGCCATCGCCGAGGACGTGGCCGCGGGCAGCCTGGTGCAGGTGCTGCCCGGCTGGACCTTGCCCCAGGGCGGCATCCACGCGGTGTTTCCGCCCGCGCGCTTTCGCCCGGCCAAGGTGCGTGCGCTGGTGGAGTGCCTGGTGGCACAGCAAAACGGCACACTTTCCTGACCCGCTGACCCGCTGACCCGCTGACCCGCTGACCCGCTGGCAGTGGGTCGCATAGGCATACGCACACGGCAACGGTCGGAGAGGGCGCCACGACCCGACCGGCATCGATGGCAGAGCCGTGCTCAGGCCTGCCGCACGCACCTGCCGGCAGGTCGCGGGCCATGGGCCCATGGCCTGCAACCCCGGTCTGCATGGTGCATAGTGCGGCGCCATGGAAATGCAAAGTGGTATGCGAGAGAACAAGCAAGCGGTATTCGGCCCCCATCTGCGCCTGTTGGGCATGGCGGTCTTGTGGGGGGCTTCATGGCCGGCGGGCCGGGTGATTGCGCAGAACATGCCGCCGCTGGCGGGGGCCTGCCTGCGCTTTGTGCTGGCAGCGCTGGTGCTGCTGCCGTGGATGTACTACGCCGGCGGCTTTGCCCAGCTGCGGCAATGGAGCGCGCAGCGCTGGCTGGGCATGGTGGCCGCCGGTGCCACCGGCGTGTTCGGCTATGCGGCTTTCTTCCTGTCCGGTCTGCAGTACCTGCCGGCCGGCAAGGCGGCGCTGGTGATCACGCTCAACCCGGTGGTCACCTTGCTGCTGGCGGTCCGGATCTTCAAGGAGAGGCTGAACCGCACCATTGCCCTGGGCATGCTGCTGGCGGCTGCGGGCGCAGTGGTGGTCATCTCGCACGGGCGGCCGCAGGACATCCTGCACGGCAGCGTGGGCCTGGGTGAGCTGCTGATTCTGGGCTGCGTGGCCTGCTGGGTGGCCTACACCCTGCTGGGCCGGGTGATGCTGACCGGGGTGGACGCGCTGTCTACCACCGCCGTCACCAGCACCATCGGCGCGGTGCTGCTGCTGGTGGCCAGTCTGGTGGTGGAAGGCCCGGCCGGCCTGCAGGCCGCCGTGCACAGCAATGGCACCGCCTGGGGTGCGCTGCTGTTCCTGTCCTGGGGCGCCACGGCCCTGGCATATGCCTGGTATTTCGACGGCGTCAAAGCCCTGGGCGCCGGCGCAGCCTCCGGCTACATCACCCTGGTGCCGGTGATCGGTGTGGTGATTTCCGCGCTGCTGCTGGGCGAATCCGTCGATGCCTCCATGCTGCTGGGCGGGGCCATGGCAGTGGCGGGGACCGCGGTGATGAACTGGGGGCGCCGGCCAGCTTAAGACTGATCAAGACTGGGTTCCGAGCGGGCAATGGAGGCAGGGGCGGTGTCCTATCTCCGGTCCAGTTTTGTAGCCTGGTCTATTGGTGTAAGGCTGTTTCACCAGCCAGACTGTGTGCCTGTGGTCGTACGTATTTCACGATTCAAGTCGTGCGAGTAACTATTTCATGCTGTGCAAACTCAAAGTGATGACTCATCACAGCGGGCGAAGCTAGCCTTCAGCCAGACCCGCTGGCGCTGCCGTGCGCGAAACCACAATTTCGACCCGACGCGCTTGGTCGGTGGGGGTACTTTTGGAGATTCCTCCACTGGTGACTTCGGTGTGGAACTTGCGGCCAAAGTCCAGTCGTCTTAGGAGGTCTGCGACAGTTTCAGCGCGACGCAAGGCCAAGGCGACGTTGTAGTCCGCGGCCCCTTGCCCGTCGGCATAACCGATAAGCAGCACGCTGGGTGTGCGCCCGGCCGGGACGCGAGCAAGAGCGTCGCGGAAGTCGTTGACTAACGCTGAACGCTGCTCGGCAAGTAGCGCTGATCCACCAGGTTCAAAGGGTTGGACCTGCAAGCGAACCTGCCCTGACGCCGTCAGTGCCTTGACGTCTGCATAGAGGACTTTGACGTCCGATTGCAGGATCGCCACATCTTTACGGGCAACGGCATCGACCAAGCCTGTAACTTTGTGCGATGACTTCTCCGTTTCTGATTGTGGGGGGAACGTTTCTGGTGGCACTATCACATCGGCCTTCTCTTTGGTGCTTTTTGCCAGGGCCAACCCTGCCTCCACCGTCTGGACTTTCGAGAGGTCAATGCCATAAGAGACGATGAGTCGGTTGATGGCCAGCATGGCGTCAAACTTTTCCGCACGATACTTTTCAGACATCGTCTCGAAAGCTCGGCTGGCGATGATGGTGCACAGACCTCGCCGGCCCTGGTCCATCGCGGACACTGAGTCAGACAGTGTTTGTGCCTGGGGACCGGTGTACTTAATATTCGCGACTTCCACCGTTCCCAGTCCATAAGCATTGATGGGTAATTTCAAACCGCCAAGGTTCCACTCTGCGCCCTTGACATAGTTAACTTCGCAGCCGGGTGGTGGCGGTGGTTCCCATGGCCAGCGGAAACTTGCGCAGCCCGAAGTAAGAACAACGGCAAAGCCTAACGCGCCTGCTGCGCGGAGCCGACCAAGTTTCCACATATGCAAGCCTCCCGGAGGATGAAAACTTCTTTTAGCCGCAGCTTGCCTAAAGACGGGCAAAAAAATAAGCCTCCGGTCGGATAGATGCCCTGTCCTTACCCTTTAAGCACAGGAGGTGGTCAGCGAGCTCACTGATGTTGTTTTAGGAATTCAATAAGAAGCAATCATGTAGGCCCACGCACTCGATGCGCCTCCTATTTAGAGGTCTCTCAGCGCAGCTTTTCCAGTTCGGCCCTTTCCTTGGCCAGCTTGGCTTCACGGTCTGCGATCTTGCTGGGTTTTCCCTTTTCCCGTGCCTCGTCCAGCTCGCGCTGGCGCTCTTGCACCTTGCGCTCCTGTGCGGCAATCTTGGCGGCATGTTCCTGCGCAAGTTTGGCGTCGCTGCAATGCTCCTGGTTTTCGCGCAGCGCTTTTTCCAGGCCGCGCACACGGCTGGACTGGCCCTTGGCCTTGGCATGTTCGATATCGCGTGCAATCTCTGCCCGCTTGCTTTCGCACGTGGCATGTACCGGTGATGCCGGTGGTGCGGGTTGCGCCAGAACGGCTTGGGAGGCCAGGGCGGACATCGCAATGGCAATCAAGGTGGCAGAAGTGCGCATGGGCTTATCTCCATAAGTTGATCTGCCCATGATGCCGCAATAGCGGGCAGCGTTGCCAGCGGATGCCGCATGGCAGCTGCGGCTGACCGCCAAAGGTCAATGAGTTTGGCCTGGGACAAGCTCCGGTGCAGCCATGCGGGTGCTGCGCAATGTTGGCTACTGCCGCAGCGCTTTGGGACTGCCCTTGATCTGTAGGCGCTGCAGGGGCGGGCAGACACTATCGGCCCATAGCAGACAGGGCCACATCCCGCGTAGTGGGCCGCACGCCATGCCGCCCACCAGGGCGGCGCGGGCTCACGCTTCCGCCGTCGCCTCTTGCTGTGTGCTTTGGGCGGCTTGCTGTGCACCAGCCTGGGCGGCGTAGGTGCGCACATGCTGGAAGAACTGGCCCATCATCTGGCTCCACAGCTGCACCATCATGGCCAGATGCTGTGGGGTGATGCCGCCTGCGGCCAGGACATCCATCTCCAGCACCACAAAGTCGCCATGCTGGGAGGCGCGCACAAAGCGCTTGCTGCGGTGCCACTCGCCCAGCAAGCCTTCGGGCAAGGTGCCGCCTTGCACCCGCAGCGGGCAGCTCAAGGTCAGGTCCACATATTCGCCTTCGCGCAGCGCATTGCCCCACATCACCTGGAAGCCTATGCCTTGGCTGGCGCTGTGCAGGCGCACCAGGCCGTTGTCGTGGACGGCCGTGACCGCGCAGCCCGATGCCTTGATGGCCTCTGCCACCAGGTCGGCGTTCATCGAGAACAGCAGTTCTCCGGTGGGGAGTGGGGTCGCTGGGGTGGATTCGTTGGTGCTCACGGTCGGCTCCTTGTCGGTGAAGGGGATGGTGGCGTTGCAGAAGCGGTCAGTTGACTTTTTGCAGCGCGGCATCCAGCGCAGCCTTGTCGATGCTCACGCTGGAAGAGGGCGCCAGCTTGCTGAGGTGGGCGTTGATGAGTTCCTGCTGGCGCTGTTCGCGCAAGGCCGCTTGCAGCATGGGCTTGGCTTCCTCCAGGGTGGCCGGACGCGCGGGCTGGCTGCCCAGCAGCTTGAGCACATGGAAGCCGGCGGTGGAGCGCACGGGATCGCTGATCTGGTTGGGCTGCATGGTGGCCACCATTTCGCGGGTTTCCGGCAACAACTGCGCCAGCGGCAGATTGCCAACTTCGCCGCCCTGGGCCGCGCTGGCCGCGTCTTGCGAGTGGGCTTTGGCCAATGCCGCAAAGTCACCGGTACGCGCCTGAGCGGCCAGTTCGGCGGCCCTGGTGCGCACGGCTGCAATGGCGGCGGCATCCGCATCGGGCGTCACGGGCAGAAAGATCTGCGCCACCCGGTAGGTCGCCGCCATGTTGAGCTGGGGCTTGGCACGCTCGTAGGCGGCGCTGACCTCGGCATCGCTGGGGAAGCCCGCAGGCAGCTGCACGATCGACTCCAGGTAGCTGCTGGTCACCACACGGGCTGTCACGTCCTTGACGGCGGCATCAATGCGTGCCCGCACCTCCGGGCGTTCTGCCCACTTCTTTTGCTGGGCCTCGCGCAACACCGCCTCGCCAGCCAGGCGTTGGCGCAGCCAGTTCTCCAACCCTTCGCGGTTGCTCTTGACCTTGGCGCGCTCGCTCTCGGGCATGGCACGCAAGAGCTGCTGGACTTCGGCAGAAGAAATGTGGATGGCGCCCAGCGTGGCCACGGCGGGCTCGGACGACTTTGCCGCCGGTGCGGCAGCCTGCACCATGGTGCCGCTGCCCATCAGCACGGCCAGTGCCAAACCCCATGTGCTGAATCCGTTGCGGCGGGTCAGAGATGTCATGAGTTTCCTTTCATTTGGAGTATGTGCACGCTGTTGCCCCCGGCAGGCACCCCAAGTACTCAGGCACAGGCCGGGTGATCGCAGCGCCATGCAGAGCAACGGTTGTGCCGATACGGGGTATTTTTGATATGTCCCGGTTGGCAATATCAAAAGGGGGAACCGTCCCTGGTTGCTGCCCGTTGGGCCTCAAACGCAATGCGCTGGTGCGTAGGTTCATGCAACTTGTAAATTGCATCTTATAGGCAATCGCCGGGGCACTGTCCGGCCACTTGGCGCCTGCATGGCAGGGCATACCGTACCAAAGAGATTCCCGTCTTGGCTGTCTCTTGCTTCTCCCAGCCCAGCGTGCCCTGAATCGATGGACCGCTCCTGCTCCTTCGCTGCAGTCATCCCGTATGGGCATCTCATTCGTTCATCCCATCTGTGGGCTGCGGTGATGTCGCATGCAACTGCGACGACCTTGACCGACCGACTCCGCAGTGGATGCATGGGGCGTTCGGCATGCAGAGGCGATACCTGTGAAGCAGTGCGCCTGCCGCTCTGATCCATGTGCGCCGCAACATATTCACGGCTGGGCATTTCACAGAAATCACCGGCCCATAGCACATCGATACCGTTCATCGATTGCCGCCAAAGCAGGTGCAGTTTCCGGCCAGGTTGCCTAGACAAAATGATTCTGCTCTCTATGCTTTTGTCTCAACGTCATTGTTTTCGTGCCATCCAGTTGTGCTGCAACGCAGTACAGCAGCAGGTGGACCTGCCCATCCATCGTCCTTGCAGTTTCTTCGTGTGATTTCCCCCAAGTGAGCCGACCGTTCGGTTGAACGGTTGCCAGCCACAGCAGGTCCGCCATCGATCCATAGGTCAGAAAGCTCTGCAGTCCTTCTGCAGTGCTTTGCCAATCTGTATCGGGAGGAGCCAAAAGATGAATCACACTTACCGCACGATCTGGAATGCGGCTTTGGCCAGTTGGGTGGCGGCTCCAGAGATTGCGCGCAGCGGTGGTTCGTCAGGAAGAGGCAATGCCTCCGGCGTGCAGCGCAGCCTGCCACGCTTGCGGCGTTGTGTGCAGGCCGTCGCACTGGCGTGGGGGGGCATGGCCTTTCTCCCAGCAGCGCAGGCCGCCTGCACTGCGTTTAGTGACGGCGCCAATGTGCTCTGCACAGGCAGCGGGCTGCTTGCGGTGGTCGGCATCGATTCGCCGATCAACAATATGACGGTCACCGTTGGCGCTGGTGCGGAAGTCAAACCTGTTCTCCTCACGCCGTATGCGGTGAACCTGACAGGCGTCAACACCACGTTCATCAACAACGGGACGGTGGACCCGACCCTGCTCCTGGGGCTGGGCTTGTTGACCTCGGGGGTGCAACTCGGCAGCGGCACCAACGGCTCGCTGGTCGTCAACAACGTAGGAACGCTCAAGGGCACATCCACCCTTGCCTTGGGCTTGCCGCTGGCAAATTTGACCGGTCTGGCCCTGGATGTGTCTAACGGCGCAGGCGGAACCAATGTCATCACCAACAGCGGAATCATCGGGTCTACCGCACTTCTCGGCGTATCGATTGCGCAAGCCGATATCCCGGTGATCTCCGTGCGTGGTGGCAGCCCGACCACCTTCACCAATGCCGCCACAGGCAGCATTACCGGGCGTATCGCGTTCCAGGGGTCGTCACTGGGCAACAAGTTCATCAACGCCGGCACCCTGACCGGCAGCCTGCACATGGGCAACAGCACGGTGGCCAATACCTTCACTGCAGTCACCAGTTCCCAGGTGTTGAAGAGCACGGGCGTGGGCTCCGTGCTGTCGGTCACGCTCTTCCCGCAGCTCTCCTTTGCCGCCACGGGCACC
The DNA here is from genome assembly GCF_006740045.1 of Comamonas terrigena NBRC 13299. Lineage (NCBI taxonomy): Bacteria > Pseudomonadati > Pseudomonadota > Betaproteobacteria > Burkholderiales > Comamonadaceae > Comamonas > Comamonas terrigena. The sequence goes on along the minus strand of NZ_AP019749.1, from coordinate 3,095,737 downwards.
GTCGATGGCGGTACGGGCGCAGCCAACAACATTGTCTTGCAGAACGCTGCCAGTGGTACCGGCTCCGGCACCACGGGTACCGGCACCATCTCCAACACCACCTACATCAACTTCAGCAATCTGACCGTCAACAGCGGTACCTGGACTCTTTCGGGGCCAGTGCTGACCGGTACCACCACCACCACGCTGAACGGCGGCATCCTGTCCTTCGACAACGCCCTGGGTATGGGCACTGGGCAGATCACCGGCAATGGCGGGACCCTGCAGGCAAGCGCAACAAGCCTGGCCCTGAGCAATGCGGTCAACCTCGGCTCCGGTGGGCTGACCGTGAGCGGCGCCAATGCCCTGACGCTGAGCGGCAACATCACCGGCAGCGGCGGCCTGACCAAGTCCGGTGCCGGCAACTTGATCCTGAGCGGCAACAACAGCTACCAGGGTGGCACCAATCTCACCACGGGCACGCTGGTGGTTGGCAGCAACACCGCGCTGGGTGCGGCAACGAGCATCCTCAACGCAGCAGCCGGCACCACGCTGGATACCAATACAGCAGGTCTGAGCGTCAGCAACGCCATCAGCGTGGCCGGCACCCTGAACCTGACCGGCAGCAATGCGCTGACCCTGGGCGGCAACATCACCGGCGGCGGTGGCCTGACCAAGGCCGGCGCCAGCAGCCTGACCCTGAGCGGCAACAACGCCTACACGGGCAATACCAACCTCAATGCCGGCACCCTGGTGGTTGGCAGCAACACTGCGCTGGGTGCGGCAGGGAGCATCCTCAATGCCGCAGCCGGCACCACCCTGGATGCCTCTGCGGCGGTGACCCTGGGCAACGCCGTCACCCTGGGCGGCAACCTGACCATTGGTGGCAGCAATAACCTGGGCCTCAGCGGTGTAGTCAGCGGCGCAGGCAGCCTCACCAAGGCCGGAGCCAGCAGCCTGACCCTCAGCGGTGCCAACAACTACAGCGGTGGCACCCAGCTCAACGCCGGCCGGCTGGTGCTTGGCAGTAACGGAGCGCTGGGGTCCGGCACGCTGACGGCAGCAGACGGCAGCACCCTGGACGCCAGCACCGCGGTCAGCATCACCAATGGCGTGACCGTCAATGGCGCGGTGAACATCGGCGGCACGTCCGACCTCACTCTGTCAGGGGTGGTCACCGGCGCCGGCAGTCTGGTCAAGAACGGCACAGCCAACTTGACCCTCAGCGGTGCCAACAACTACACGGGCGGCACCACCCTGAACAACGGTACCCTGACCCTCGCGAATGCGGGGGCGCTGAGCGTCGGTGCTCTCACGGTCGGCGGTACCGCCAGCCTGGTGGGCCCCAGCGCGATGACCTTGGGCAATGCCATCCACCTCAACGCGGGCGGTGCACTGACCACACCCGTCAGCGGCAGCCTTGGCCTCACCGGCACCATCGACGGGCTCGGCAGCCTGGCCAAGTCCGGTGCGGGCACCCTGTCGCTGAATGGGAACAACAGCTACAGCGGCGGCACCGTGCTGAGCGCTGGCACCCTGAGCCTGGGCCATGCCAACGCATTGGGCACCGGTACGCTAAGCACGGCGGGCGGCACCACGCTGGATACTTCCGTCGCAGGTCTGAACGTTGGCAACGCCCTCAGCGTCACCGGCACCCTGAACCTGGCCGGCAGCAATGCCCTGACCCTGGGCGGCATCATCAGCGGCAGCGGCGGCCTGGCCAAGAACGGCACTGCCGACCTGACACTCAGCGGCGCCAGCAACTACCTGGGCGGCACCTTGCTCAACGCCGGTCGCCTGGTACTGGGCAACGCCAGTGCGCTGGGAACGGGCACCTTGAGCACCGCCAACGGCACCACGCTGGATACCAACACAGCAGGCCTGAGCGTTGGCAACGCCATCAGCCTCACCGGCACCCTGAACCTGACCGGCAGCAATGCCCTGACCCTGGGCGGAAGTATCTCCGGCAGCGGTGGCCTGACCAAGGCCGGCAGCGCCAGCCTGACCCTGACCGGCAACAACACCTACCTGGGCAACACCAACCTCAATGCCGGAACCCTGGTGGTAGGCAGCAACACCGCGCTGGGTCTGGGTGCCCTCCATACCGCTGCAGGCACCACGCTGGATGCCAATACTGCAGTGACGCTGGGCAACGCTGTCAACTTGGCTGGAAACCTCAGTATCGGTGGCAGTGCCAACCTCGGCCTCAGCGGCGTGGTCGGTGGCACGGGCAGTCTGACCAAGAGCGGCGCAGCCAACCTGACACTCAGCGGCGCCAATACCTACCAGGGCGGGACCACGCTGAACAGCGGTACTCTGACCGTTGGCAATGCCCTGGCCCTGGGAACAGGTGACCTGACCGTCGCCGGCACCGCCAACCTCGCCAGTACCGGTGCCCAGACATTGGCCAACGCGATTTATTTGAACGCAGGCCTGATCCTGCCTGGCAGCGCCCACCTCACCCTCAGTGGCGTGATCGACGGCGCCGCCGGCCTGACCAAGTCCGGTGCAGGCTCCTTGCTGCTGAGCGGCAACAACAGCTACAGCGGCGGCACTGTGCTGAGCGCTGGCAGCCTGAGCCTGGGCCATGCCAATGCGCTGGGGACCGGCACCCTGAGCACGGCCAACGGCACCACGCTGGATACCAGCACCGCAGGCCTTAATGTCGGCAACGCCATCAGCGTGTCCGGCACCCTGAACCTGGCTGGCAGCAATGATCTGACCCTGGGCGGCAACATCACCGGCAGCGGTGGACTGAGCAAGAACGGCAGCACCACCCTGACCCTTGCCGGAGCCAGTAGCAACTTCCAGGGCGGCGTCAACCTCAATGCCGGTACCCTGGTGGTCGGCAGCAACACCGCACTGGGTCTGGGTGCCCTGAGTACTGCAACGGGCACCGCGCTGGACGCCAGCACCACCGTGGTACTGGCCAACCTGGTCACCCTCGGCGGTAGCACCACCGTGGGTGGCAGCGCCAACCTCAGTCTCAATGGCGTGGTCAGTGGCACGGGCAGCCTGACCAAGAGCGGGGCTGCAACCCTGACTCTCAGCGGCGCCAACACCTACGGCGGCGGCACCACGCTCAGCGCTGGCACTCTGCTGGTGGGCAATGCCCTGGCCCTGGGCAGCGGCACACTGACCACCGTGGCAGGCACCACCCTGGACGCAACCACGGCGGTGAGTCTGGGCAACGCCGTCAGCCTGGGCAGCGGCGGCAACCTGGCCATCGGCGGCAGCAACAGTCTGGGGTTGACTGGTGTCATCAGTGGCAGCGGTGGCCTGACCAAGAACGGCGTCGCCGACCTGACACTCAGCAGCGCCAACAACTACCAGGGCGGCACCTTGCTCAACGCCGGTCGCCTGGTGCTGGGCAACGTCACCGCGCTGGGAACCGGGACGCTGAGTACGGCCAATGGCACCACGCTGGATACCAACACCGCAGGTCTGAGCGTAGGCAATGCCATCAGCGTGACCGGCACCCTGAACCTGGCCGGCAGCAATGCCCTGACCCTGGGCGGCAACATCACCGGCAGCGGCGGCCTGACCAAGGCCGGGGCCAGCAGCCTGACCCTGAGTGGCAACAACGCCTACCTGGGCAACACCAACCTCACTGCCGGCACCCTGGTGGTCGGCAGCAACACCGCGCTGGGTCTGGGTGCCCTCCATACCGCTGCAGGCACCACCCTGGATGCCAGCACCGCTGTGGCGCTGAGCAATCTGGTCATCCTTGGCGGCAGCACCACCGTGGGCGGCAGTGCCAACCTCAGTCTCAACGGCGTGGTCAGCGGTGTGGGCAGCCTGACCAAGAACGGTACCGCCACCCTGGCCCTCAACGGCGCCAACAACTTCACCGGCGGCTCCGTGCTCAACACCGGCACCCTGGTGGTGGGCAATGCGCTGGCTTTGGGCAGCGGCGCACTGAGCGTCAACGGCGCGGCCACGCTGGACAGCAGTGCGGCGCTCAACCTCGGCAACCAGATCCATCTGAATGCCGGACTGACCATTGGCGGCAGCAACAACCTGGGCCTGACCGGCGCCATCGACGGCAACGGTGGTCTGACCAAGAACGGCACCGCCGACCTGCTGCTCAGCGTCGCCAACAGCTACCTGGGCGATACCATGCTCAACGCCGGTCGCCTGGTGCTGGGCAATGCTTCCGCGCTGGGGCAGGGCGCTCTGACGGCGGCAGCTGGCACCACCGTGGACGCCAGCTCGGCGCTGGCGGTGGGCAACTCCGTCACCCTCAACGGTGCGGTCACGGTAGGAGGGTCTTCCGACCTGACCTTGTCGGGCGTGGTCAGCGGCACGGGCAGTCTGGTCAAGAACGGCGCCGCCAACCTGACGCTCAGTGGCGCCAACACCTTCCAGGGCGGTACCACGCTGAACAGCGGCACCCTGACCGTGGGCAACGGCCTGGCCCTGGGCGCGGGCGACCTGACGGTTGCCGGTGCCGCCAACCTTGCCAGCGCCGGCGCCCAGGCGCTGGCCAACGCCATCCATCTGAACGCCGGCCTGACCCTGCCGGGCAGCGCCAACCTCACCCTCAACGGTGTGATCGACGGCAGCGCCGGGCTGACCAAGTCCGGTACCGGCAGCCTGATCCTGAACGCGGCCAATACCTACTCTGGCGGCACTACTCTGGCCAGCGGTAACCTGGTGCTGGGCTCGAACACGGCCCTGGGCAGCGCAGCCCTGACCGTCACCGGTGGCGCGCTGGATGCCAACAAGACGCTGAGCGTCGCCAACGCCATCGCCCTGGCCGGCAACCTGAATGTGCTGGGCAGCAATGACCTGACGCTGACCGGCAGCATCAACGGCAGCGGCGGCCTGACCAAGTCCGGCGGCACCACCCTGACCCTGTCCGGCACCAACAGCTACCAGGGCAACACCCACCTCGATGCAGGCATCCTCAAGCTGGGCAGCAGCACCGCCCTGGGCCTGGGCACCCTGAACACCGCGGCAGGCACCACCCTGGATGCCACTACCGCCGTGGCCACCAACAATCTGGTCAACCTGGGTGGCACCACCACCATCGGCGGCAGCGCCGACCTGGGGCTCCATGGCGTGGTCAGCGGCACAGGCGGCCTGGTCAAGCAGGGCGGGGCAACGCTCAGCCTGAATGCGACCAACACCTACCAGGGCGACACCACCCTGCTGGGGGGCACCCTGTCGCTGGGCAACAGTCTGTCGTTGGGCAGCGGTGCACTGAACGTCAATGGTGCCGCCACCGTGGCCAGCAGCGCGGTGATCAACCTCGCCAACCAGATCAACCTGAATGCGGCCCTGACTGTCGGTGGCAGCGTCGACCAGACCCTGAGCGGCGTCATCGGCGGTAGCGGCAGCCTGATCAAGACCGGCTCGGGCAACCTGACGCTGACCGGCACCAACACCTATGCCGGTGGCACTACCTTGGCCGCCGGGACCCTGACCCTGGGCAATGCCTCCGCACTGGGCAGCGGCTTGCTGCGACTCAATGTCAGCGGTGCGGCCAACCTGGACACCACCTCGGCCTTTGCCCTCAGCAACGCCATCACCCTGGGGGCCAACCTGACCCTGGTGGGCCACAGCGACCTGACGCTCAATGGCGTCATCGACGGCGGGGCCGGGCTCGTCAAGACCGGTTCCGGCAACCTGACTTTGAATGGCGTCAACACCTACCTGGGCGGTACCAGCCTGGCTGCCGGGACCCTGACCCTGGGCAACGCCGAGGCCCTGGGCGCCGGCACCCTCAGCGTCACGGGGGCAGCGACACTGGACAACAGCGCGCCGCTCAACCTAGGCAACGCCATTGCCCTGGGCGCCGACCTGACCGTGGCCGGCAGCAACGACCTCAGCCTTGGCGGCACCATCAGCGGCACCGGCGGTCTGGTCAAGACCGGCCTGGCCGATCTGACGCTGAGCGGCAGCAACAGCTTCAGCGGTGCGCTGAACATCCTCAGCGGCAGCGTGACCACCGTGGGCGCAGGGGCGCTTGGCAACACGCCGCTGGTGAATGTCGGCGCTGGCGCCAGCCTCAACCTGGGCGCCAGCAGCAGTGTGGGCAGCCTGGGTGGCAGTGGTGCCATCCACCTCGGCAGCGGTGCCAACCTCAGCGTCGGCACGGGCAATCTCAGCGGCGTGTTCAGCGGTGCAGTGGCAGGCGATGCGGGTCTGATCAAGCTCGGCAGCGGCAGCCTGGAGCTGGCCGGGATCAATGTCTATACCGGCAGCACCCAGGTCAATGGCGGTGTGCTGAACGTCAGCGGATCGCTGGCCAGCCCGGTGGTGCAGGTCAACAGCGGCGCCACCTTGACCGGCAGTGGCCAGGTTGCCGGTGCGGTCAGCGTGGCCGACGGCGGCCACCTTGCAGTCAACAGCGGCGCCAACCTGGGTCTCGGCTCCCTGGTGCTGAGCAGCAATTCCAACCTCGATCTGGGCCTGGGCTCGCCCGCCACCGGCGGCAATAGGCTGATCACCGTGGGCGGCAACCTGACCCTGGACGGCAAGCTCAACGTCAGCGACATCGGCGGCTTCGGCGCGGGTATCTACCGGGTGATCGACTACACCGGCGTGCTGATCGACAACGGCCTGGTCATCGGCACCCTGCCCAGCGGCGTGTTGCCCGGCGACCTCGAGGTACAGGTCGCCATATCCAACCAGGTCAATCTGCTGGTGGGGGGGCGCCAACGGCAGCGTGCTATTCTGGGACGGCAGCCAGCAGACCAGCGACAACGCAATCCAGGGCGGCACCGGGACCTGGAATGCCCTGAACACCAACTGGACCACCGTCAACGGCACCGGCAACCGTGACTGGAGCAGCTACTTCGCGGTGTTCCAGGGTACGGCGGGCAACGTCACGATCGACGGCACCCAGACCGTCACCGGCCTGCAGTTTGTCACCGACGGCTATGTGCTGAACAGCGGTACGGCCGGCGTGCTGAACCTGGTCAACAGCGACAGCGGCAGCGCCACCTTCCGTGTCGACCCGGGCGCGACCGCCACCCTCAACCTCGGGCTGACCGGCACCGGCCTGCTGAACAAGGCCGACACTGGCACCCTGGTGCTCAACGGCAGCAACAACTACAGCGGCGGCACCACCCTCAGCGGCGGCTCCCTGGTGGTGGGCAGCAACACCGCCCTGGGCAGCGGTGCGCTGACCGCAGCCAACAACACCACCCTCGACAGCAGCACCGCCATCAGCCTGGCCAACAGCGTGAACCTGTTGGGTGTGCTGAACATCGCCGGCAGCAACGCGCTGACCCTTGGCGGTGCCATCAACGGCATTGGCAGCCTGGTCAAGAACGGCAGCGGCATCCTCACCTTGGGCGCTGCCAACGGCTACCAGGGCGGCACCACCTTGAATGCGGGTGGCCTGGTGCTGGGCAACGCCCAGTCGCTGGGCAGCGGGACCCTGCACGTGGCGGGCAACGGCACCCTGGACGGTAGCGCCCCGCTGACCCTGGGCAACCAGATCGACCTGGGCGCAACCTTGACCCTACCGGGCAGCAACAACCTCATCCTCAACGGCGGCATCAGCGGCGCCGGAGCGCTGGTCAAGAATGGCGCCAGCAACCTGACACTGAATGGTGTCAACGCCTATGCCGGTGGCACCACTCTGGCCGCTGGCGGCCTGGTCATCGGCAACGGCGGCGCCCTGGGTAGCGGCGCCCTGAACGTCACCGGTGCATCCAGCCTCGGCAGCGCCAGCCCACTGGCATTGGCCAATGCCATCCACCTCGGCGCCAACCTGAGCCTGCCCGTCGATGCCAGCATGACCCTCAACGGCACCATCGACGGCTCCGGGGGCCTGAACAAGACCGGCAGCGGCACCCTGGTGCTGAACAATGCCAACACCTACCAAGGCGGCACGACCCTGGCGGCTGGCTCCCTGGTGGTTGGCCGCAACACGGCGCTGGGATCCGGCCTGTTGACTGCAGCGGTCGACACTACGCTGGATAGCAATACCGCCGTGACCCTGGGCAACGATGTCAACCTGCTGGGCGGTCTGGTCATCGGGGGCAGCAACAACCTGACCCTGACCGGCCAGGTCAACGGTGTGGGGGGGCTGATCAAGAACGGGGGCGGGGTTCTGACGCTCTCTGGCAGCAACGGCTACACCGGCGATACGGCACTCAACGCAGGCACCCTGGTGCTGGGCAGCAGTGCCGCGCTGGGAGGGGGGGGCGCCTTGAACGCCGCTGGCGCTACCACGCTGGACACCCTGACGGCCACCACATTGGCCAATGCCATCAACCTGACCGGCAACCTCAACCTCACCGGCAGCAACGACCTGACCCTTGACGGTGCGGTCAACGGAATCGGTGGCCTGACCAAGAATGGCAGCAGCAACCTCACGCTCAACAGCGCCAATGGATACCAGGGGAACACCAACCTCAATGGCGGTACCCTGACCTTGGGCAACAGCCTGGCCCTGGGCCTGGGTGCGCTGAATGTGGGTGCTGCGTCCACCCTGGCTGGCAGCACCGGCTTGACCCTGGCCAATGCAGTCAATCTGGGGGCCGGGCTGACCGTCAATGGCGGCAACAACATCACACTGTACGGTGTGGTCGGCGGCAGCGGCAGCCTGCTGAAGACCGGTGCTGGCACGCTGACCCTCAGCGCCGGCAACACATACCTGGGCGGTACCACCCTGGCTGCCGGTACCTTGGTGCTGGGCAACGCCACTGCCCTGGGCAGTGGCGCGCTGGACGTCACTGGAGCGTCCAGTCTGGGCAGCAGCGCTGCCATCACCACTGCCAACAACATCACCCTGGGCGCCAACCTGACCGTGCTCGGCACCCAGAACCTGGGCCTGAATGGGGTTGTCAGCGGCAGCGGTGGGCTGGTCAAGAACGGCAGCGGCACCCTGACCCTCAACGGCAACAACACCTACCTGGGTGGTACCCAACTGAACGCCGGCACGCTGGCCATCGGCTCGGCCACCGCGCTGGGCAGCGGCAAACTGACCGCCGCCAATGGTACGCTGGACAACACCACGACGCTTGCCCTGAACAACGCCCTCACCCTGACCGGCAGCCTGACCCTGGCCGGTGCACAGGACCTGGTGCTGCACGGCGACATCGATGGTGCTGGCAGCCTGACCAAGAACGGTGCGGCCACCCTGACCTTGAGCGGCACCAACAGCTACAGCGGAGGTGCCACTCTCAGTGCAGGGAAACTGGTCCTGGCCAGCACCGGCGCGCTGGGCAGCGGTGACCTCACCGCTGGCAACAACACCGTGCTCGACAACAGCCTTGCCCTGACTGTGGGCAACAACCTGCACCTGCTTGGCGGGTTGACGCTGGCGGGCAGCTCCAACCTGACTCTGGCCGGCACCATCGACGGCGCCGGAACGCTGACCAAGAACGGTAGCACCGTGCTGACCCTCAGCGGCACCAATTCCTATACCGGCGGTACCGTGCTGAACGCCGGCACCTTGGTCGCCGGGCAGAGTGGTGCACTGGGGTCCGGCGCATTGCAGGTCAACGGTGCTTCCACCCTCAACAGCGGCAACGGTGCCGTGGTGCTGGGCAACAACATTGGCCTCAACGCCAACCTCAGTGTCAACGGCGCCAATAACCTGGGCCTGAGCGGCGTGATCAGTGGCAGCGGCCAGTTGATCAAGTCCGGCACCGGCACGCTGACCCTGAGCGGCAACAACAGCACCTGGACTGGCGGTACGACACTGAGCGGCGGCACCCTGGCGATCAACAGCAGCAGCGCTCTGGGCTCCGGCGCCTTGACCGCCAACGGCAGCGCAATCTTGCTCAGCACAGCCTCGATCGTGGGCAACGCCATCGTGGTCAACGGAGACTTGACCATCAGCACCCCTTCCACGCTGGCGTACACCGGTCAATTGAGCGGCAGCGGCAACCTGATCAAGGCCGGTGGCGACGAGCTGATTCTGTCGGGCAACAGCAGCTTCAGCGGAACCTGGGATATCCAGAGCGGCAGTGTCACCTCGTTGAACGATACGGCCCTGGGCACACCGGTGGCGGTGAACCTTGGCAGCGGCACCACCTTGAACATCAATGGCAACACCAGTATTGGCGCCTTGAGCGGCAGCGGCCAGACCAATATTGGCATCGGCAGCGCGCTGTCGGTGGGCAGCAGCAATGCCAACAGTCTATTCGCCGGCATGTTCAGCGGAGACGGTTCATTGACCAAGGTCGGCGGCGGTGTACTGGAACTGAGCGGAATCAGCACCATTGCTGGCTCCACCCAGGTCAACGCTGGCACCTTGAATGTCACCGGCGCGTTCAACAGCGGCGGAGTGACCGTCAACAACGGCGCGACCCTGACAGGTAACAATATCGGCACCCATCTCGGTACGATTGGAGCCACAACCACCATCAACCCCGGTGGTCATCTGGCCGGCACCAGCGGCAGCACGCTGACCTTTACCAACGATCTGGTACTGATGCCGAACGCCAATGTGAATGTGGCCCTGGGCTCGCTGGTCACCGGCAATACGGCGCTGTTCAAGGTCAATGGCAGCCTGACCCTGGACGGGACCCTCAACATCACCGATGCGGGGGGCTTCGGCAACGGCGTCTACCGCCTGTTTGACTACACCAGCGGGCTGGTGAACAACACCTTGGACTTTGGCAACTTGCCCGGTGCGGTGACCAATGCTGACCTGCAGATCCAGACGGTCACCCCCGGCCAGATCAACCTGCTCGTGGCATCGCCCGGTCAAGACATCCAGTTTTGGGATGGCAGCGGACCCCTGCAAAACGGCAACGTCGAAGGCGGTAGCGGCACGTGGAGCTCCTCCAACGCCAACTGGACCGATCTCAACGGTACGGCAAACGGTACATGGTCAAGCCAGTTTGCGGTGTTCCAAGGCGCGGCCGGTACGATCACGGTTGACGGCACCCAGACGGTCAACGGCATGCAGTTCATCACCGACGGCTATGTGCTGACCGGCGATGCGCTGAACGCGGTCAACCGCAATGGCGGCGACTTTGCCGTGCGGGTCGACCCGGGCGTGACCGCCACCCTGGACCTGGATGTCAACGGCACCGGCACCCTGAACAAGCTGGATACGGGCACCCTGGTGTTGAACGGCGACAACGGCTACACGGGGGGTACCATTCTGAGCGGTGGCACCATCGTGCTGGGCAGCGACAGTGCCCTGGGCACTGGCAGCCTGACCGCCGCCGACGGCACCACCTTGGACAGCAACCAGGCCGTGGTCCTTGCCAACGATATCGGTGTGACCGGTACCCTGAGCCTGCCCGGCAGCTACGACCTGACCTTGAATGGCGTGGTCAGCGGCACGGGCGGTCTGACGAAAAATAATGGCACCAGCGTGCTGACCCTCAATGGCGCCAACACCTTTGGCGGCCCGCTGGCCCTGAATGCCGGCACCCTGGTGCTGGGCAACGACACGGCGCTGGGCCTGGGTGCCCTCAACGCGGTCGATGGCACGCAACTGGACAGCAGTGCAGCCATCACCGTGGCCAACACCGTCAACCTGGCGGGTGAACTGACCCTGCTCGGCAGCAACGACCTGACGCTCAATGGCCAGGTCAATGGCGCCGGCAGCCTGGTCAAGCAAGGCAGCAACACCCTGGCCCTGAACGGCGTCAACAGTTTTACTGGTGGCCTGGATCTGCAGGGCGGCACGCTGCGACTGGGCAATAGCAGCGCGCTGGGCAGCGGCACGCTCACCGTCAGCAACCCGTCGTCGCTGGACACCAGCAGCGCGCTGTCCTTGAACAACAACCTGCAGCTGTCTTCGACACTGAATCTGGACGGCAACTACGACCTGGCCCTCAATGGCGTGATCGATGGTGCGGGCGGTCTGGTCCAGAACGGTACGGCACGGCTGTCGCTGATGAACGCCAACACCTTCGGAGGTGGTGTCGTGCTCCACAGCGGCAATCTGACGCTGGGCAATGCCGGCGCCCTGGGTACCGGTGCTCTGAGTGTCACTGGCTCCTCGCAGCTGGACGTGACTAACCCCATGGCGCTGGCCAACAATATCGATGTCAGCGGTGTGCTGTCCGTCGCCGGCAACAACGACCTGACCTTGTCCGGCACTCTCAGCGGCGCTGGTACCCTCAACAAGAACGGGCTGGCGGAGCTGACCCTCAGCGGCAACAACCACAACTTCACGGGCATCTTCAACATCTTCTCCGGGACCTTGTCCACGGTGACCAGCACCGTCCTGGGCACTCTATCGGAGATCAATCTGAGCAGTGGTGCCACCCTCAACCTGGGGGGCAGCATCACCCTGGCCCAACTGGTCGGCAGCGGCGATGTGGAAATTGACACAGGCACCACCCTGAGCGTAGGCGGTGGCAATTTTGCCGGTGCGCTGGGCGGTACAGGCACCCTGGACAAGATCGGAGCCGGCACCCTGACCCTGGCTGGCGCCAGCACCCACAGCGGCGCAACTACCGTCAGTGGCGGCAGCCTGATAGTCAATGGCCAGCTCACCAGCAGCACGGTCACGGTGGGCACCGGAGCCAGCCTGGGCGGTAGCGGGGACATCACGGGGGCCCTGACCGTGAACAACGGAGGAACGCTGGTGCTGACCGGGGGCAATACCCTTAACGTTGGATCGCTGGTGCTGGATCCGAACTCCACCATCAACGCAGCCCTGGGCGTGGCGCTGCCAGGCCAGCCTTCGCTGGTCAGCGTGGCAGGGAACCTGACCTTGGGCGGCCAGCTCAACGTGACCGATGCGGGGGGCTTCGGGGCAGGGGTGTACCGCCTGTTTGACTATGGTGGCACGTTGACCGACACCGGTCTGGTGATCAACTCGTTGCCCAGCAGCGTGCCGCTGAGCGATGCACAGCTGCAGACCGCCATCAACCACCAGGTCAACCTGGTGGTGGGCGGCGCCAGCAACGTGCTGTTCTGGGATGGCGGGCAGATCGTCGGCAACGGCAGCATCGAAGGCGGCTATGGTGTCTGGGATGTCTCCAACACCAACTGGACCAATGCCGCTGGCAGCGCGAACCAGGCTTGGAATGACACCTTCGCTGTCTTCCAGGGTGCTGCGGGCACGGTCACCGTCAATGGCGCGCAGACCATCACCGGCATGCAGTTTGTCGGCGACGGCTATGTGCTCAGCGGCGGTGTCAACGGTGAACTGCTGACGGCCGGCACCACCAATGTACGGGTCGACAGCGGCAGCACCGCTACCCTGAACGTCGCCATCAACGGCACGGGCACGTTGACCAAGCTGGACACCGGCACCCTGGTACTCAACGGCGCCAATGGCTATACCGGTGGCACGGCGCTGAACGGCGGCACGCTGGTGGTCGGCAATGATGCAGCGCTGGGCACCGGCACGCTGACGGCGGCCAATGGCACCACGCTGGACGCCAATCCGCTGGGCGGTAGTACGGAGGTCAGCCTGTCCAATGCGGTGACGCTCAATGGCGCCTTGACGGTCGGGGGCAGTCACGACCTGGTGCTGGACGGAACCATCAGCGGCAGCGGCAGCCTGGTGAAGAACGGCAACGCCGCGCTGACGCTGAATGGCAACAACGTCTACCAGGGCGGGGTGGCGCTGAATGCCGGCACGCTGATGCTGGGCTCGGCCAGGGCGCTGGGCAGCGGCAGGCTGACCGCAGCGCAGGGGGCCACGCTGGACAACCTCAGCGACATGAGCCTGGGCAACGCCGTGACGCTGACCGGGGGGCTGACCTTGGCGGGCTCGCATGCGCTGACCCTGAACGGCGATGTAACGGGCCCCGGCGGCTTGACCAAGCAGGGCGCCGCCACCCTGACCCTGAACGGCAACAACAGCTACGCCGGGGAAACCTCGCTGCAAGCCGGTGGGCTGATCCTGGGCAGCAGCACGGCGCTGGGCAGCGGTGTGCTGCGGGCGGCCGCAGGCACCACGCTGGACACCAGCACCAATCTGGCGGTCTCCAATGCCGTGGTGCTGGACGGCATGCTGCAAGTGGCAGGCTCGCACGACCTGGCGCTGAACGGCAGCATTGGCGGTGCCGGCGGGCTGACCAAGGACGGAACGGGCACCCTGACATTGGGCGGCAGCAACAGCTACAGCGGCGGCACCACCATCAACGCGGGCCAGGTGACGGCCTCTGCCGGTGCGCTGGGTACAGGCACCGTTGTCAACAACGCCGCACTGACACTGGTGCAAAACGCCGATGCAACACTGGCGCCAACCATCATCGGCAGTGGCAGCCTGGAAAAGACCGGTACCGCCACGCTGACCCTGGGCGGTGACAGCAGTGCCTTCTCGGGGACAACCACGGTACGCAGCGGGACCCTGGCACTGGACGCCATGGCCAAGCTGGGCGGTACGGTGACGGTGGCGCAGGGGGCCACCTTGGCAGGCCGCGGCAGCGTGGGCGCGCCGGGCACGGTGACCACGGTGCAAAGCGGTGGCACCATCGCCCCCGGTGGTGCGTCCAACGCCAGCGGCACGCTGACCATCGGCGGCGATCTGGTGCTGCAGCAGGGCTCCACCTACCAGGTGCAGGCCACGGCGGGCAGCACGGCCAGCACCAGCCTGCAGGTGGCCGGCAGCGCCACCCTGGGCGGGAGCACGGTGGGCCTGGGGTCGCAGCCGGCATTCGAGGTGGGCAAGACCTACACCATCCTGAGTGCTGGTCAGCTGAACGGCAGTTTCGGCAATGTCTCGTCCAACTTCGCCTTTGTGTCGCCCACGTTGCAGTACAGCACCACCGATGTGAACCTGCTCATGCAACGCAAGACCAACAGCGACGGCTCGGTGATCGGGTTTGCCGATCTGGCCACCACGCGCAACCAGGCCGCAGTCGCCAACGGGGTGGAAAGCCTGGGGGCCGGCAACGCGCTGTACAGCTTTGTGGAGCGCTTGCCCAACGGTGCGCCGCCCCAGGTGTTCAACAGCCTGTCCGGCGAAAGCCATGCCTCCATCCAGGCCAGCATGGGGGTGGGCGCCCGGATGTTCGGCGCATCCACCATGCAGCGGCTGCACGACAACCTCAGCGCCAGCCCGCGTTCGGGTGCGTCCACCTCCGGCCAGTGTGACCGGCAGCGGCCTGTGTCGGCAGAGGCATCGGCATCCGGGTCGGCATGGTCCTGCATGCCCACCCACCCGGCCTGGGCCGAGGTGGTGGGCCAATGGCAGACCTTCTCGGGCAACAGCGACACCGCAGGGCTGAAGCAGGACATCGGTGGGGTGTTCGCCGGGGCCGATACCGAAGTGGGCAGCAACGGCTGGCGCCTGGGGGCGGCCGTGGGTTACACCCGTGCCAATGCCAGGGTGTCGCACCGCAGCTCCAAAGCCACCACGGACAACTACAGCCTGGCTGTATACGGCGGCAAGAGCTATGAAATGGATAGCGGCCGGCTGAATGTGATGGCCGGGCTGTCCTATACCTGGCACGACATCGACTCCGAACGCCAGGTGGCAGCGCTGGGCCAGACCCTCAAGTCCGACTACAGCGGCAGCACCACCCAGCTGTTTGCCGAAGTCGGTTATGCCCTGGGCGAATACGGCGAGGTGGGGATAGAGCCCTTTGCCGGCATCAGCCTGGCCCACCAGCGCACGCGCGGCTTCCAGGAAACCGGGGGCTTTGCCGCACTGCACGGCCAGCGCAGCAGCGAAAACCTCAGCAGCAGCATCCTGGGTATCCGCCTGCACAGCGGCTTTGCCTGGGGCAGCAGCGAAGGGCGTTTGCGTGCCACGCTGGGCTGGCGCCATGCGTTTGGCGACGTGAGCAACCAGACCACCATGTCCTTTGCCGGCGGCCAGAACTTCACGGTGACCGGCGTGCCGCTGGCCCGCAACACGGCCGTGATGGCCCTGGAGGCCGAGATGGCGCTGAACCGCAGCACCTCGCTGGTGCTGGGCTACAAGGGAGAATTCGGCAGCGGCAACCGCGACCACTCCGCCCAGGTGCGCGTGCGCTGGTCGTTCTGAGCCCTGCCCACACCTCCGCTCAAAATCCCCTGCAGTCGAGGCCGCAGGGGTTTTTTTTCAGGGCGATGGAATGGGGAGCATCGTGCGGGGGCTCAAGCAGAAAGCAGGCACGTTCTGCAAACGTCCGCTCCTGGTCCCTCCCGCCTGCGACGGGGACATCCCGCTGCGGGCCGATGGCTCCGACCCAGCCAGGTTCAGCCCGGGCTAGGCCGCCGCAGACCGGGGCAGCGAGAATCTGAACGTGGCGCCTGTGCCTGCACCACCGCTGTCATCGTCCCCGTCCCCTTCGACCAACTGGATGGTCTGGCCATGCAGTTCCAGCATCTTGTGCACGATGCGCAGTCCCAGGCCGCCGTCACGGCGTGCACCGCCCACCGTGAAGGGCCGGCGAAACAGGCCCTCCCGCAGCTCCGGCGGGATGCCCGGGCCCGAGTCGCGCACCGTCACTTCGCACGCGTCACCGGCCACTGCGATGCTGACCGTGATCGACCCGCCTTCCGGCGTGTAGCGCAGGGCGTTGTCCAGCAGATTGCTCAGCACCCGTTCGATCATGCCCAGATCGGCACTGACTGAGGGAAGCTGCGGCGGAAAATGCGCGTGCAGGGCGACATGGCGCGCCTGCGCGCGCAGCTCGAACTTCTGGAACACATCCTGCACCAGATCCACCAGCGAGAAAGACTCCAGCGCGGGCTGCACAAAGCCGTACTCCAGCCGCGCCAGCTCGAACAGGCTCTGGGACAAGGCACCCACCTGCCGGCTTTGCTCCAGCGCGATGCCCAGATAGCGTCTGCGCTCCAGGGGCGTCAGCGTGGCATCCTTCAACAGCAGGGTTTCCAGATAACCATGCAGCGACGACAGCGGCGTGCGCAGATCGTGCGACACGTTCGCAATCAGCTCCCGGCGTTCCTGGTCCTGCCGCGTCAGGGCGGTCCACTGTTCGCCGATGCGCTGCACCATCTGCCGGTAAGCGGCATCCAGCACGGCAATCTCGTCGCGGCTGTTGGCACGGGCATCGGACGGAAGCACCGGCAGGGCAGGGGGCGCGCCGTGGATGTCGAACTGGCGCACCGACTCGGTCAGGCGCCGCAAAGGGCGGGTGATCAAGGTGAAGGCCACCAGGCCCGCGGCCAGGCACAGCAGGCCCACCATCCCGATCGACAGCAGCGCCGTCTTCAGCACCGCATCCGCAGACCCCTGGGCTGCCAGCAGGTCGTGCGCCTCCCCCAGCAGCACCACATAGATGTAGCCGACCTGCCGGCCGTTCACGCTCAGCGGGGCGGCGCTGAACACCTTGCGGCCATCGGCGCTTCGAGGGTCGTCGCCCAGAATGGGCAGCATCCGGCCTTCGAGAAAGCGCTGCAGCGGCGCCAGATCCACGCGGTCGCGGCGCAGCCGGCCGTCAGGCGCGGCATGGCCGGCAATGCGCCCGTCCGGCTCCAGCAGGTAAACCTCCACGCTGGGGTTCAGCATCATCAGTTGGTTGAACAGGTCGCGCACCGCATTGGGCATCAGGCCGTTGGCGTCGGTGAGCTGGGCGTTGCGGGCAATGCTCTCGGCCACATCGCGCGATAGCGCCTGCACCACCTCCAGTTCGTGCATGCGGTTGGAACGCACCTGCAGCCACGCCGAGGTACCGCTGCACAGCAGCAGCAGGGCGGCGAACACAATCGCCAGTCGTTGCGTCAGCTTCATTGTCCGCCCCCAGCTTGCGCAAACTTGTACCCACGGCCCCAGACTGTGAGGATGCGCACAGGCTGCGCCGGATCGGCCTCGACCTTGGCGCGCAGCCGGTTGATGTGGGTGTTGACCGTGTGCTCATAGCCCTCGTGCTGGTAGCCCCACACGGCATTGAGCAGGTCCATGCGCGAAAACACCTTGCCGGGCTGGCGGGCAAAAAAGTACAGCAGATCGAATTCGCGTGGCGTCAGATCCAGGCGGTCGCCGTGCAGCCGTGCATCGCGGGTCACCGGGTCCATCGCCAGGCCGTCGATCAGCAGGCTGCCAGACTCCATGCGCGCACTCTGCGCCAGCGCCTCCACCCTGCGCAGCAGGGCTTTGACCCGCGCCACCAGCTCCAGCACGGAAAACGGCTTGGCCAGGTAGTCGTCGGCGCCGATTTCCAGCCCCAGGATGCGGTGCACCTCGCTGGAACGGGCGCTGATGATGATGATCGGCGTGTACCGCGTCATGGCCCGTGCCTGGCGGCAGATCTCCAGCCCGTCGACGCCGGGCAGCATCAGGTCCAGCACCAGCGCATCCCAGCCGCCGCGCTGCAGCTGCGCCAGCCCGTCATCGCCGCGCGCGCAGTGCACCACGTCCAGCCCTTCGTCCCGCAGGTGAAGCGCCAGCAGATCGGCAATGTGGGCGTCGTCCTCAACCAGCAGGATGCGGCGGGTGGTGGTCATGGCTGTGTGTTCCGGGACAGGCTGGAAGGCTCCATGGCAATGCTGCCGGTGCCTGCTTGTTTAGGTGATCGTTGGCCTATTGTCCGCAATACCGGGGCAGGGAGTTATCACGAATCTTTTAACTTTGCGTGAGGACTTCGCGAGGGCGGCTTCGTAATCTGGACACATCGCATCCAGAAAGCCAATGCCATGACCACCACCCGACGCCACCTGCTGCTGGGCACTGTCGCCTCCGTCGCCTCTGCCTCCGCCGCCTTGCTGTCCGCCAGCCTGTTTCCCCGCCGCGCCACGGCGGCGGGCGCGGCGGAAATCTTTGAAGTCAATTACACCGATGCGCAGTGGCAGGAGCGGCTCAGTCCCCAGCAGTATGCGGTGCTGCGCCGCGAGGGCACGGAGCGCCCTGGCAGCAGCCCGCTCAACAAGGAGCATCGCCCCGGCACCTTTGCCTGCGCCGGCTGCGCGCTGCCCCTGTTCGCCTCCACCACCAAGTTCGAGAGCGGCACCGGCTGGCCCAGCTTCTGGAAGCCCCTGGACAACGCCGTGGCCACGCGCCAGGACCGGAGCTACGGCACCGTGCGCACCGAAGTGCATTGCCGGCGCTGCGGTGGGCATCTGGGCCATGTCTTTGACGACGGTCCTCCCCCCACGGGCCTGCGCTACTGCATGAACGGCGTGTCGCTCACCTTCACGCCCAAAGCGGCCTGAGCCGCAGACTGCCCAAAGGAGCACGCCATGCTACTCATCGTTCTTGCCTACCTCGGCGGGGCGCTGACCATCCTCAGCCCCTGCATCCTGCCCGTACTGCCGTTTGTGTTCTCCCGCGCCAGCCAGCCCTTCATGCGCAGCGGACTGCCGCTGCTGGCGGGCATGGCACTCACTTTTGCAGTGGTCGCCTCGCTGGCCGCCGTTGGCGGCGGCTGGGTGGTGGCCGCCAACCAGCTGGGGCGCGGGTTGGCCCTGGCGCTCATGGCCGCCTTTGCGCTGGCCCTGCTGTGGCCCGGTCTTTCCGAACGGCTGACCCGGCCGCTCGTGGCCATGGGGTCGCGCCTGTCGGACACGGCGCAGACAGAAGACTCGCCCCGCATCGGCTCCTCCGTCCTGCTGGGCGTGGCCACGGGGCTGCTGTGGGCTCCCTGTGCCGGCCCCATCCTGGGATTGATCTTGACCGGTGCAGCACTGGAAGGCGCCAACGCCACCTCCACACTGCTGCTGCTGGCCTATGCCGCCGGTGCCGCCACCTCCATGGCAGCCGCTCTGTTGCTGGGAGGCAAGGTGTTTGCCGCGCTCAAACGCTCGCTGGGCTTTGGCGAATGGGTGCGCCGTGGCCTGGGCGCCGCCATGCTGGCCGGCGTGGCCGCCATTGCCCTGGGCCTGGATACGGGCGTGCTGGCACAGCTGTCGACCGCCTCCACCGGCGGCATCGAGCAAAAGCTCGTCGATCGCCTCAAGAAGCCACAGGCCGGCGATGCCATGGCCATGCGCGGGAACTCCACCATGATGATGCAGGGGCCCGCCATGGCGCCTGCGGACAACGGAGCCATGATGGCCGCCGGCGGCGCCATGCGCAGGGCCGCAGCGCCGACCCTGCCGGACGAAGGACTGGCGCCGTCGCTGGACGGGGCCACGCACTGGCTCAACTCCGCCCCGTTGACCGCCCGGGACCTGCGCGGCAAGGTCGTGCTGGTCGATTTCTGGACCTACTCCTGCATCAACTGCCTGCGCACCTTGCCCTACGTGAAGGCCTGGGCCGAGAAGTACCGCGACCAGGGCCTGGTGGTGGTCGGGGTGCATGCGCCCGAATTCGCCTTCGAACGCGACATCGGCAATGTCACCAAGGCCATGAAGGACCTGGGCATTTCCTACCCGGTCGCCGTGGACAACAAGTACGCGATCTGGCGCGCCTTCCAGAACCAGTACTGGCCGGCGCATTACTTCATCGATGCCACAGGCCGCATCCGCCACCACCACTTCGGCGAAGGCGGCTATGCGGAATCGGAACGCGTGATCCAGCAGCTCCTGCAGGAAGCCGGGACTGCGCAGACCGCCATGGGCCTGACGGAGGTGGACGCCACGGGGGTGCAGCTGGCCGCCAGCACCGATGCGATGCGTTCGCCGGAAACCTATCTGGGTTACGAACGCGCCGAACACTTTGTCTCCACCCCACCAGCAGTGCACGACAAGGCCACCCTCTATGCCGGCCCCACACGCCCCGCCTTGAACGCCTGGGGCCTGGAGGGCCGGTGGTTGGTGGGCCCGGAAAGCGCCACGCTGTCGGCACCGTCCGGCGGCATCGTCTACCGCTTCCAGGCGCGTGACCTGCACCTGGTGCTGGGTCCGGGGGCCGATGGAAAGCCTGTGCGCTTCAAGGTCCGTATCGACGGCAAGCCGCCGGGTGACGCGCATGGCATGGATGTCGCTGCCGACGGCAGCGGCACCGTGACCTCGCAGCGGCTGTACCAACTGGTGCGGCAGCCGGGCGACATTGCCGAACGCACCTTCAGCATCGAGTTTCTGGACCCTGGCGTCTCTGCCTACGCCTTTACCTTTGGATGACCGCCATGAAAACGCTTACCCAATCCCCCCTGGTGCCCAGCCGGCGCACCTTGCTCCAAGCCCTGTCTGCCAGTGTCGTCGTGGTGGGCGGCGGCCTGCTCTGGCAGCGCACGGCGCTTTCCGCGGAAGAGGCGGTCCGCATCCCCGCACCGGTGCAGGATCTGCCGCCGGGCGGCACTGCACCGCAACGCGCAATCTTCGCCGGCGGCTGCTTCTGGGGCGTGCAAGGCGTCTTTCAGCATGTCAAGGGAGTGCAGCGTGCCGTCTCTGGCTACAGCGGAGGCAGCGCATCCACGGCCTCCTACGAGCTTGTCGGCCGGGGCAACACCGGCCATGCGGAATCCGTGGAAGTCACGTTCGACCCGGCCCAGGTGAGCTACGGCACGCTGCTGCAGATCTTTTTCTCCGTGGCCCATGACCCGACCCAGCTCAACCGCCAGGGGCCTGACACCGGCACGCAGTACCGCTCTGCCATCTTCACGACCAGCCCGGCGCAGACCCAGGTGGCACAGGCGTACATCGCCCAGCTGGATGGGGCACGTGTGTACCGCAAGCCTATCGTGACCCGCCTGGAAGACAAGCCCAGCTTCTATCCGGCCGAGATCTACCACCAGGACTTCATGACCGAGAACCCGCGCCATCCCTACATCGCCATCAACGACCTGCCCAAGGTGGAAAATCTCCGGCGCCTGTTCCCGGACAGCTACCGCAAGGAGCCTGTGCTGGTAAGGAAGGCGCGCTACTGATCTCGCACAGCCGTGGCCTCCAAGCCCTCGGTGCGCGAGGGCTTGCGAGGCGCTGCTGCACAGACTCGCTGCAGCTAGGTCCTTTCCCTGCTTTCTGGTTTTCCACTCGCCCTCGTCCCGCATCGTGATGCCAGTGCGGTCGATCGCCAGGTGCGGATAGGCACTCCGCGAGTTCTTCTTGCAATGGCAAACGTGCAGTGGTCGGGGAGCAGCCCCATCCGGGTCTGGCATGCGCCAAAAGGCTCTCTGCGGGCCTCCAGCGAGGTCCGCAGCGGGGCACAGCCCCTGGCTAGGTCATGCCTGCCCTAGATTTTCACGGCCCGCCCGATGAATTGGATCGGACCTGTCGGCCGCCCGATGGGGGATCCGCCTGCAGGCTCCAGCGTCAGCTCGAACAACTGGTTGGGCTGCAGCGGCGGTAGCTGGTCGACCGGCACTTCGATTGCCTCACCCGGCTTGACCAGGCCCAGAGACACGGGCGCACTCCAGCCATCGGCCTTGGTCCAGAACTGCAGCGATTTTTCGGCCGGCACGGCATCAATGCCCAGCGGTACCAGTCGCAGCCGGCCTTCGGTCTGTGCCTGCACCAGCCAGCCCGGGGCTTGGCTTTGTGGCGCGGCAAGCACCACAAAGTAGCGGGGTGCCGGGGGCGCAGCGGCTTCGCGCACCACCAGCACGGCGGCAAGTACGGCAGCGGCTGCGAAACCGCCACCAGCCAGGCCGTGCCACAGCGCGAGGCTGTCCCACTGCCACCAGTGGCGGCCTGCGGCGGCAGGCTGTGCACGGCGAGCCGGCGCAATGCTGGCTGCAATGCGTGGCCATAAGCCAGCGCCGGGTTCAACGGGGTTGGCCAAGGTGGTCAGCGGCAGCAAGCGTTGCTCCCACCCCTCGATGGCGGCGCGCAAGGCTGGCTCATGGGGCAGGCGGGCTTCGATGGCGCGGCGCTCGGCTGCCTCAAGCGTGCCCAGTACATACTCGCCGGCTTGGGTCTGCAAGTCGTCGTAAGCTCCGCTGCCCATCGGCGGTTCCGGGCTTGTATCGTTGCTCATTGCATGCACTCCCGCAGGGCGCGCAGTCCGCGTTGTATCCAGGCCTTCACGGTACCCAGCGGCGCTTGCACCCGCTGCGCAATCTCGCCATGGGTACAACCGTCGATGTAGGCGTACAGCAGGCAACTGCGACGGGTCGGCTCCAGCCCGTCAAGGCAGTGGCCAAGGCGGCCCAGCGCAGCGTGCCGCGCCAATTCATCGCCGCTGGTGTTCCACGCCGCAAGCGCAGCCTGGGTGTCATGGTGTGCAGCGGCGGGCTCGTCCAGGGTTGTCTCGCGGGCGCTGTCCCGCACCCGGTTGAGTGCTGCATGCCGCACCACGCTATAGATCCAGCCTCTACCGGCCCCGCGGCTGGCATCAAAACTGGATGCACGGCTCCAGATGGACACAAAGGCGTCATGCAGCACATCTTCTGCGGCGGCACGGTCACGCACGATGCGCAAGGCCACGCCAAGCAAATAGCGCGATTCGCGCTCATAGATGCGCCGTAAGGCATCGCGGTCACCGTGCGCGCAGGCCATCAGGGCTGCGTCATGGTCGAAGGCGTCGTCGTTGAGGGTGGAGGGCAGCACGAAGAGAGGAAGGGTCCAGGGACGTAGAGGACGTAAAGGGCTTTCCTTCCCCAGTGTATCCGTGCCGTCCCCAAGGCTTACATGGGCTTCCAGAAAATGTAGTCAGCCTGGTACTTCACTACGGCTTTCTGGCCCTTGGTGGCATCGGTACAGGGCTTGTCTGCCGGCGCCACACCGCCCTGCAGAGCCACACGTTGGATGTAGCTCACGCCCACCAGCTCACCGCTGTCCATGGCCGGATTCGCCTTGACCAATTGGTAGGGCAGATTGCCAGGGCCCGAAGGCGCCACGGCAAGCTGTGTCGCAGTGAGCTTGGAGCCATCATTGGCGACCCAGGTGGCAGGGGGGCCGAAATAGCGGCCTACCGCCTTGCCCGCGCGGCTTTTCAGCACGGCTTCCGGGCCGACGAAGACCCATTCGGTCTGCCCGGGCATCCCGGCCTTGTCCTTGCATTCATAGGTGATGTCGCCGCTGCCCACGGTTTCCCAGGCGACTTTGTGACCCGCAGGGACCTGGATGGGGGCGGGCAGCGAAGCTTGCGAAAACGTGCTGGCTGGCTGGTGCATCGTGCCGCAGGCAGTGAGCAGGGCCGCAGCTCCTGCAACGGTGGCGAGGACGGCGAGGCGGGGCGCAGTGCGTGTGGTGGACATTTCGGCTCTCCTGACAGGGTGGTTGAAGGACTTGATCAGCAGTTTTTTTGTTCTGCTGCAGGTACTACCCGTCAGCGAGCGGTTTGGATGCAGGGGATCAAAAAATATTTTTTCCTGCGAATCCGTCGCTGCGACACCCATTGCTGGTCCACGCCTCTTTCCGAGCCGCAGTGGGCTGGCGTTTGGTAGGCAGCGCTTCAGAGGGCCGCTGCCCGTGGTTCGCAAGGCGCCTGCGCTGCAACCGGCCAGGTACTCCCTGAAGCTGCTGCAAGGGCTGGCCTTGAGCCCGTTGCAGCAGCTAGCCCTTGCCCTTACTTAGGCAGCAGCACCTTGTCGATCACATGGATCACCCCATTGGACTGGTAGACGTTCGGTATGGTCACCGTGGCCGTGCCGCCTTTTTCGTCGGTGAGCGTGATCTTCGAGCCCTTGGCCTTGGCCACCAGCGTGCCACCGCTGACGGTCTTGATGCTGGCCATGCCCTTGCCGTCCTTGACCATCTTGCCCAGGGCCGCGGCATCCCATTTGCCTGCGACCACGTGGTAGGTAAGTACCGTTGTCAGCGTCCCCTTGTTCTCGGGCTTCAGCAAGGTATCCACCGTACCGGCAGGCAGGGCGTCAAAAGCGGCATTGGTGGGGGCAAACACCGTGAAAGGGCCGGGCCCCTTCAAGGTCTCCACCAGCCCCGCCGCCTTGACCGCCGCAACCAGCGTGGTGTGGTCCTTGGAGTTGACCGCGTTGTCGATGATGTCCTTGGACGGCAGCATGGGGGCACCGCCGACCATGACATCCGCCATGGCGGCCACCGAAGTGGCGGACACCACGATAGCCAGACCGAAAGATGCCAGTGTGCGTGTGCTGTGAATCGAAGTCATGGAAAGCTCCTGGGAAGGTGGAACAAACGCCGCGATGCTGCGGCTGATGTGAATACGCTGCCCAGGCACGACTGGATTCAGAAATTTCAACGCACCTTGTTTTCTTTGGCTCCTGATTGGCGTCCGGTTGGGTGTGCTCTGCACGCACCAAACCGTGGGCTGCGAAATTGAGCCATCAAGACGAGGGCAGCAGGTTCTGCCCTCGTCTTGGTGGAGATATGTCTTGGCATCCTGCAGCGGCTCGGTTGCGTGTGTGCCAATGCTGGCGGTGGATAGCCGACAGCAGCCTTCAGCGGTGGCGGCTGTCGACCCTGAGCCGCCTCCAGCTACAAGCTCGAAAGCCGTCACTCATTAGCCAGCACGGCCTGAAAAACATCGGCTTACTGCCGCGCCCCATATCACGCGATGCCGCAAACCGTGCCATTTCACAAATAGGCCTGTTCGGTGCGCAGGCTATAGTGTTTGTAACGAATTCGCTCACGGACCTGGTCCCGCAACCGTGTGGCGCGCAACACAGGGGGGGGCGGCGGGTTTCATGGCTAAATTTAATACTTTATTTTCATACAGCATGTATGCCGAAGAGCTTGGCTACAAGCCCCTTTCCGCGTTCTTTTCGTGCCAATTTAGACCGCAAACGCCAGATATGGCCTGCGGCTTGGTGCCGTCTAAAGTACGTTAGCCGTCATGAATGTCAAAGACCTCCGCGATTGGTTGCAACTGCTCTTTGTTGTGCTGGGCGGCTTTGTAGCCCTTGCGGCCTATCTTCAGAATCTTCGTCAGCGGAGGGTCGAGAACGCACTGAAGTTCATTGGTCTTTTCCGCGATGGTTTGCGCGAGAAAGATCTTGAGCATTGGCAAGATCTGTTCATACGAAGCAGCGAGTCTGCAGGAGCAAAGCCAGGCACGTTTGCGACCGAAGACGGGAAGTACGCTTCCGTCGGGGAGTATTTTTCAGAGGAGAGTGGTGATGGCCACGCCATTTCTCGAATACGCTGCGCCAAGCATCTATGCGTTTTTCAAGAAGTACGGTAGTCAAGCAAAGTCTTGGCCGCATCGAATGTTCGCTTACATCGAATGACGGCTAACCCTTCCATCGAGAGGACGCTTTCCGGCCTACGGCCTCCAAGCACCTCTCATGTCAAACGTTAGGCCTCAAGAAATGCATTGCAGTCCGCTTAGTTGGTGGAAGTCCGATATGGGAAACGTGGCACCTGTTGGCCATGCGCTTCGGCAGTACATGCGATCTAACTGGATTCGTTTTCATTCGCTCCCAGGATCCAAGCGATACCCTGAGTCTGAGCTTGAGGTTCACGAAGTCATTTCTCGTCACTGCCAAATTGCTAGCGAGCTGTTTGTTCCCGGCGAGCAACTCTATGCGTATCAGTCGCGATACCCGCTGTCCCGGCGCGAGACGAATGCGCGGCAAAGCATTGCTGGGCGGCAGTTGCGAGAGGCTAGTTTGGAATTCCCAGTCAACCCTGAGACCGTCGCGAGAGAAGACGACGACGTCCTTGTCACGCGCGCACTGGTTACAACGTGGAAACCAGATTTCTACGACCGGCTTGTTCAAGAGATCGCCCATGATTTGGAATATATGGTTACGCTAGTGTCTCCAGCGTCCAAGAACGTTTATTGTCCATACGATGGAGGCATGGATATCTTCGTCTTTTCTCGTGGCGTTCCAGAACTGGAGGCGAAGTTCTCTGCATGGCTTTCCGGCAGGCCCGACAGGCTATGAGGCCTAACCATTCGCTCAAGCGGACTCGTGTCGGCAAGCCGCCCCTAGCGGCTCAGCTTCAAGGTTGAGCGTCCGCTTTTACTCGCAACCACCGCCCGCTTCTGGCCGGATGCAGTCGGTCACAAAAATTCGCTCCCACGTAGATACATCGCATTGCCATCGCATCCCACAATGCCACCTCATTCTGGGAGAGCTGCGCGGTGTACAGGGTGTGGAGGCCGGGGTGCAGGTGCATGGGCGGGCTCAGCCACTCCAGGCACACTTGGTTCCTATCTTCATGGAGCCTGTGCCCTGAACCTGGTCAGAATCGCCCGCTCAGCCTGAGCGTCGGGGGAAATGCCCGCTTCAGCCGCTGATGGTTCTCCGGAACGATGTCCTTTTGCACCCAATGTTGCAGCCGGAATCAGGCTGCGTCCGGCAAACCCCACTCCGCCGCAGCGGCGGCATGGATCGCGGTGGTGTCGAACAGCGGCACGCTCGCATCCTGCTGGCCCACCAACAGCGAAATCTCCGTGCAGCCCAGGATGATCCCTTGGGCTCCACGCGCGACAAGGCGCCGCATCACGTCGCGGTAGGCCTGGCGCGAAGCGTTTTCCACGCGGCCGAGGCAGAGCTCTTCGTAGATCACGCGATGCACCAGATCGCGGTCTTCCTGATCGGGCACAAGCACTTCGATGCCGTGCCGCTCCGCAAGGCGGCCGCGATAGAAATCCTGCTCCATCGTGAAGCGCGTGCCGAGCAAACCGATGCGGGACAGGCCGGCTTGGCGGATTTCCGCTGCGGTCGGGTCTGCGATGTGCAAAAGCGGAATCGCCACGGCCGCCTCGATGGCCGACGCCACCTTGTGCATGGTGTTGGTGCACAACACGATGACATCCGCACCGGCACGCTCCAGCGCCTGCGCCGCGTTGGCGAGCAGGGCGCCCGCTGCCTCCCAATCACCCTGGTGCTGCAGGCGCTCGATCTCGGCGAAATCCACGCTGTACAGCACCACCTTGGCAGAGTGCAGCCCGCCCAGCCGCGCCTTCACTGCTTCATTGATGTGGCGGTAGTAGGGAATGGTGGATTCCCAGCTCATGCCGCCAAGTAGACCGATAGTTTTCATGGGATTCGGGATCGCGAACACGTATGGCGTTGATATGGCGCCGCATGGTGTGAAAGCGCCAATCGAAGAATGCTTGTCTGGATGCTATCACCGCTGCATGGAGCGGCCGGAGCCGGAAACGGCCCGCTGTGGGGGCTGGTGGCCAAGCGCTCCATGTCGCGCGTCCCTGAACGCAGCGACTGGATGGTGCGGCCTTCACACCGGGCATCTGCTTGTGCGGTGCATGGCCACGGCGCACTGTCGGCCAGGAGCAGACCTTCGCAACGAAGCTTTCGACCCATGTTAGAAAGCACGATGACGAAAGTAATGCATCTGGATCAAAAAAGCTGGCTCCATCGCAGCGATGCGATACAGGGAATGGAGCGCATTGAGGCTTTTTTCCAGGGCAATGCCTACGGCATGCACCGACACGACACTTATGCCATTGGCTGCACGATGGCCGGAGTGCAAGCCTTCCACTACCGGGGCGCCCACAGACAGAGTCTGCCAGGCCACACCATGGTGCTGCATCCCGACGAGGCGCACGACGGCCAAGCGGGAACGGATGACGGATTCCACTACCGCATGATCTATGTGGCTCCTGCACTGATTCAGGAGGTGCTCGGAGGCCACGCGCTTCCCTATATTGAAGGCGGCATCACGCAATCCCCGCGTGTTGAGAGCGCCACCAGAGCCGTGCTGGACCAGCCACTCGGGGCAAGCAATTCCATGGAAGAAACCGACGCCATCGTGGAGCTTGCGCTCGCGCTCCATGCCGAAGCGGGCGGCACGGGTGGAGCCGGCGGACTGCCTGCCAGAGACTTCCACAGCACCAAACTGGCCCATGATTTTTTGTGTGACTCCTGGCAAGACTCCATCTCCATGGAGGATCTGAGCACCGTCACCGGGCGGGATCGCTGGAGTCTGTCCCGCGATTTCCGCAAGTTCTATGGCACCAGCCCGTCGCGATTTGTCATCTTGCGCAAGCTGGATGTGGCAAGGCAACGCATGCTCTGCGGGGCTTCGCTCGCCGATGCGGCAGCATCCACCGGGTTTGCGGACCAGGCCCACATGACACGCCATTTCACCCAGACCTTTGGCATGCCGCCTGGACGGTGGTTGCGGATGATGCGCTCCCACATAGCTACGCCTTCCGGCGCACAAACGTTCAAGATCTGACGGCTTGTTTTGCCTACGCTGGGGCCTTTGATGGATCAAGGACCAGCCATGGCTGCAAACATTTCTTCCCCTGCCCAGGACCGTGGGCAGCAAGTGCCCGTTAACTTATTGCGCAAGATCGGTCTGATCCAAGACCATTGGCAGCCGCGTGTGGTGGCTGAAATGAATGACTACCAGTTCAAGGTCGTGAAGATCGCCGGGGACTTCATCTGGCATGCGCACAGCGATACCGACGAGGCATTCATGGTGCTGGAAGGCGTGCTGCGAATCGACTTCCGAGACCACAGTATCGAACTGCAAGCTGGTGAAATGGCGGTGGTCCCCAGAGGGGTGGAACACAAGACGTTTGCGGCAACGGAAGCCAAACTGCTGATGATCGAACCCGCAGGGGTTCCCAACACCGGGGACAGCGATTCGGAGCGAAGGGCTCTCAATGACGTGTGGATCTAGAACCAGGCGCACTGGCAATGGGCCACGGCATGGCGAGTGAACGTTTGGCCGATACGGTTCGGCCGATACGGTTGGGCCCATATGGGCGAAAAGACCATGGCGCATGCGCGCCTGGATCGCTCCGCGTTGCAGGCAACATGCCGTCTGCGCGAGTACGCCAGAACGCCACCCAGCAAAAAAGCCGTGACACACAAGGTGCCACGGCTTTTTTTTGGGGGGGCTGGCAGCGTCAGGGTTGCACGATGCCGGGGTTCTTTTCGACCACGCTCTTCCAGCGTGCAATGTCCTGGTCAATGAACTTCTGGAAGGCCGCCGGCGTTCCGGGGGCCAGTGTGATGCCGCTGCGGGTGGTCAGAGCGTCCACCACGCTAGGATCTTTCAGTACCTCGTTGATGGCGGCATTGACTTTCTGCACCACATCGGCTGGCGTGTGGCTGGGAGCGACCACGCCGTAGTACACGCCCAGGTCGTACGCGGGGTAGCCGGCTTCGCCAAAGGTGGGCACGCCGGGGGCCAGGTGGGAGCGCTGGGTGCCGCTGATGGCCAGGGAGCGCACCTTGTCTGAGGCCACATCACCCAGCAAGGGGTTGATCAGCACGTCGATCTGGCCACCGATCAGCGCCGCCAGTGCATCGGAACCACCCTTGTAGGGGATGTGCGTCATTTTGATGCCGGCGATGTGGTTGAACAGCTCGGTGGCCATGTGGGGGGTGCCGCCGACGCCGGAGGAGCCGAAGTTCAACGCGCCGGGGTGGGCCTTGGCGTAGCTCACCACGTCGTTCAGTGTTTGAAACCCGCGCTGGGTGCTGACTTTCATGATCACCGGGCCGACGCCGACGTAGGCCACGGCACGCAGGTCTTTCTGCACGTCGAATTTCAGGTTGGGGTAGACCGCGGGGGCAATGGCAATGCTGTTGGCCACGACCAGCAGGGTGTAGCCATCCGCTGGCGCGCGTGCCACCAGGCCGGCGGCGACGTTGCCGCCCGCGCCGGGCTTGTTGTCGATCAGCACCGGCTGGCCCAGCTTGTCCGACAGCTTGTTGCCGACGGCGCGGGCCACCATGTCAATACTGCTGCCGGCAGAGAAACCCACTACCAGCGTGATCGGTTTTTGGGGGTAGGCGGCGGCCAGTGCCGGGTGCGCGGTGGCGAGCAATGCCAGGGAGGCCAGGCTCCAGCGAGCCAGCGAGCGTTTGGTCAGGGAAATCATGGAACGACTTTCAAGGGATGAGGGAGGAGCCGGGGTGCGCCGGAATGCGCCGAGATGCGCCATCAGTGCGCAGACGCAGCGGTAGAGGGAAGGGCGGTGGCGCTGACATATCCCAGCAGGCGGTCGCGGGCGATGGCATCCGCGCTGCGGGCCGCGGCAGGGCCGTAGCCCCCACCGCCGGGCGTGCGCAGCGTGACCACGTCACCGGGTTGCAGCACTTGCGGGGTGCGGGAGTTGATGGGCTGGCCATTGATCCAGACCGCGCCCGGGGCGCCGTCGTCGCCTCCGCCCAGTCCGGGTGCCGCCACCTTCAGGCGTTCGGTCAGGAACACCACATTCAACGGGCCCTCGTGCTGGTTGACGAACTGGATTTCCTCGCCCAGGCCACCGCGCCATTGGCCGGTGCCGCCCGAGTCGGGAATCAAGGCCTTGCGCATGAAACGCAGCGGGGCATCGCGCTCGGCCACCTCGATCGGGGTGGGCGAGATGTTGCTGGGCCAGGACATGACCGAGGCCCCGTCCTTGCCGTATGTGGCACCCATGCCGCCGTTGTAGAACAGCACATTCGCAAAGGATTTGCCGTTGGCACGGCGGCCCGTCAGGTTGGTGATCCACACCGGCGATCCGACACCGGCCATGACACGTCCGGGCAGCAGCGGGAACAGCGCCCCGAAGATGGTGGTAGGCACATAGTGCCCGGTGCAGGAGCGGCCACCGACCGGGGCGGGCGAGAGCGGGTTGAGCAAAGAGCCTTCCGGGGCGACGGTGTGAATCGGCCGGAACAAGCCCTGGTTGTTGGCCAGATCGGGCAGCAGCAGGCTCTTGATGGCATAGGCCGTCATGGCGTGGGTATAGGCCAGCACGCAATTGACGGCGCGGGGCTGCTGGGGGGAGCTGCCGGTGAAGTCGCAGGTGAGCGTGCCATCGGCAATGCGCACCGTGACTTCGAAGCGGAAGCGCTCGTCAAAGCCGTCGGTGTCCATGCCGTAGCGGTACTCGCCATCCGGCAGGGCGCGAATGGCGGCGCGCATGGCCTGTTCGCTGCGGCTGAACAAGGCCTCGGCCAGGTCGTCGACACCGGTCAGCCGGTACTCGTGCAGCAGGTCACTGACGCGGCGGGCAATCAGTTCGGTGGCGCTGGCGTGGCACCAGATGTCGCCCACGGTCTGCTCGGGTGTGCGCACATTGGTGCGCAGCAGGCTCAGCAAGGTGGCATCGGCCCGGCCTTCCCGCAGGAAGTGCATGGGCGGAATGTGGAAGCCTTCTTCGAACAGTTCGCGGGCATCGACCGACCGGATCTTTCCGCCGATGTCGGGCACATGCCCTGCGGTGGCGGCGAAGCCGACCAGCTGCGATGCATGGAAGATGGGCTTGACCAGGCACACGTCATTCAGGTGGCCGGTGCCGATCCAGGGGTTGTTGGTGATGTAGATATCACCGTCGCGCATGGCCTGCGTGCCGATGGCGCCGATGATGGCGCGCACGGTGTTGCCCAGGGTGCCGATGAACGAGGGAATGGCGCCGGCATTCTCGGCAATGGTCTGGCCCTGCGAGTCGGTCATGACGACGGCAAAGTCATTCGCCTCGGACGACAGGGTGGAGAACGAGGTGCGCACAATCAGCTTGGCGGCCTCGTTCACGGCGGAACGTACGCGGGTCCAGAACACCTCCAGAAAGATGGCGTTGTCGGCGGTGTTGTCGTGGGTGGGGCGGGTGGTGCTCATTGCGCAGTCTCCACAGTGATGACCAGGTTGGCGTGCTCCGTCATGGTTATGCGGCCCAGCGGGCCGACGACGACGGTGGTGCTGGGCTCTTCCACCAGCAGGGGGCCCGCCATGGCAAAGCCCGGGCGCAGTTGTGCACGCCGGAAGATGGGCGTGGACACGTAATCGCGCACTTCATGGAAATACACATCGCGATGGGCCACCGGCTCGGGCGTGCTGTGGCTTGCGGGCAGTGGTGCGGCGTGGAAGGGCTCCACCGGTGGCGCTTCCCCGGTGATGCGCAGATTGACCAGCTCCACCGGAACATCGGGCGGGACGCGGCCGAACTTGCGCTGGTATTCGCTGCGGAATGCCTGGTCCAGCTGGGCGCGCCATGCGGCTTCTCCGGCGCTGTCTGCAAAGTGGTAGGGCCCGCTGGGCAGATCGACCGTGAGGTTGAAGCCCTGGCCGACAAAGCGGCCATCGGCCCGGCGCTGCAGCTGGATGGGGCCAAAGCCCTGCTCCAGCGCGTGCAGAGGGGGAAGCGCCTGGGTTTCCAGGGCTGTGAACTGGGTTTCCAGCGCACGCAG
Source organism: Comamonas terrigena NBRC 13299 (assembly GCF_006740045.1). Taxonomy (NCBI): domain Bacteria; kingdom Pseudomonadati; phylum Pseudomonadota; class Betaproteobacteria; order Burkholderiales; family Comamonadaceae; genus Comamonas; species Comamonas terrigena. Next base: position 3,063,077 of record NZ_AP019749.1, on the reverse strand, counting down.
ATCGTCGGTGGCAGGCTTGAAGCTGATGGTGCGCGAGCGATCGGACCGCGCCGTGGCGACCAGCAAGCCAAAGGCCGAGGCCACGCCTGCTTCGGGCGGCGCAATGATGGTGGAGATGCCGATCTTGCGTGCCACATAGTAGGCATGCAGCGGGCCTCCACCGCCCGTGGCGACCAGCACGAACTTGCGCGGGTCCTGTCCGCGTTCCGACACATGCACGCGGGCCGCGGCGGCCATGTTTTCGGCCACGATGTCGTGCACCCCCCAGGCCGTGGCGACGGCGCTGTGCTGCAGTTGCTGGCCCAGTGCCGCAAAACCGGCCACCGACTGCTGGCGGTCCATGGCCAATGTGCCCCCGGCGAAGAAATCGGGGTTGAGGTAGCCCAGCAGCAAGTTGGCGTCGGTGACCGTGGGGGCATCGCCGCCCAGGCCATAGCACATGGGGCCGGGTTCGGACCCTGCGCTGCGCGGGCCCACCTTGAGCAGGCCCAAGGCATCCTGGTGCGCAATGCTGCCGCCGCCAGCGCCAATCTCGATCAGGTCGACCGTGGTGATGTGGATGGGCAGGCCACTGCCTTCGGCAAACCGTTGGCGGCGGGCTGCCTCGAAGCCAAAGCTGATGGAGGGCTGGCCCTGGGTGACCAGGCACAGCTTGGCGGTGGTGCCCCCCATGTCGAAGGCCAGCAGATCCCGGTGGCTTTCCAGCAAGCTGTGGTGAACGGCAGAGACGGCGCCCGCCGCCGGGCCGGATTCCAGCAGGGCAATCGGCAACTCACGGGCATCGTCAATGCGTGCCAGCCCTCCGTTGGACAGCATCATCAGCACGCCGCGCGGCAGACCGATGGCGGCCAGCTCGTCGGCCAGCTTGTCCAGGTAGGCGCGTGCCATGGGCTTGATGTAGGCATTGGCCAAGGTGGTGGTGGTGCGCTCGTACTCGCGGATCACCGGTGCCGTCTGGCTGGAGAGCGTGAGCGTCAGCTGGGGGTGGCGGGCCTGAATGGCGGCTTGCAATGCCAGCTCGTGCTGCGGCGAGGCATAGGCGTGCAGCAGGCAGATCGCCAGCGACTCGACCCCGGCGTGCACCAGGGTGTCCACCGCAGCCAAGGCCTGCGGGATGTCCAGTGGCTCGATTTCCTGTCCCTGGGCGTTCAGCCGGCCTGCCACTTCGGCCCGCAGGTGGCGTGGCGCCAAAGGCTGTGCGCGCTCGATCTGCAGGTCGTACAGATCGTATTTGCGTTCGTTGCCCATCTCGGCAATGTCGGCGAACCCCTGGGTGGTCAGCAAACCGGTGCAGGCACCGCGGCGCTCAATGAGCGCATTCGTGAAAGCGTGGTGGCATGGACCACCAGCTCGACGCTGTCAGCAGGGATGCCATGGTTGCGCATCAACTGTTGTATGCCCTCGATGACGCCCATGGAGGGGTCGCCGTGCGTCGTGAGCACCTTGAAACTGCGCTGTGTTCCTGTGGCGTGTTGCAAGGCCACCAGATCGGTGAACGTGCCTCCGATGTCTATACCAACGGACCATTTCGACATGACTGTTATTCCTTGTTTTTCGGTGCCTGTGCGGCGGCCATCGGGGCGGTGTGGCGCGCAAGGACACGTTTAAGGCGTCATTCAATCGGTGTTGATATAGCGTTCGGGAATAAGAAAATGTTGGTCACTGTTTTGTAAGGGTAATCCCGCAATGGGCCGCAATGTGCCGTGATTACACGGCGCTCTTCGCAGCGACTGCCCCTGGTTTCACGCCTTGCCATGCCCATCAACCTGCGGTGGACTGGGCCGTGTGAGCAGTGTGTAGAGCCGCTCTGGGTCCTTCGCGCTATGGGACAAGTTGACCGGCCGCAGGGCCGGCTTCGGGCCGGATGCAGTCGGTCACAAACCTTTGCCCCCGCTCAGGTCTGCAGCACTACCATGGCATCCCACAACGCCACGTTTTTCGGGATGAATTGCGGGGTGGGCACAGAGGCAGGCCAGCGCGCATACGCATAACAGCGCTCAGCCACGCCAGGCACGCTCAGCGTGCCGTGTGCCGCAGACAACGTGGCAAGGCCATGCCCGGCGCGGATGGTGGAAGCCGGGCCTTCGCACCCAAGGGATCAGCGCTGCAGGCATCGCAGCGGTCGGCCCCATGGGTATCCCGTAGCGGTGCTGCGCCAGCACCGACCGATTGAACCAGCAGGAGTGCATACATGTCCTATATCGATGGTTTCGTGATCGCTGTGCCCACCGCCAACAAGGAAAAATTCATCGCCCATGCGCGCACCTTGGACCCCATCTTTCTGGAGCTGGGGGCCCTGCGGGTGATCGAGGCGTGGGGCGACGATGTGCCCGACGGCAAGCTCACCGACTTCCGGCGCGCAGTGCAGGCCACGCCCGAGGAAACGGTGGCTTTCTCGTGGATCGAATGGCCGGACAAGGCCACGCGCGACGCCGGCATGAAAAAGATGATGGAAGACCCGCGCATGGACCCGTCCGCCCCCGGCAACCCGCCCATGCCTTTTGACGGAAAACGCATGATCTTCGGGGGCTTTGAACCGGTGGTCGAAGTGAAGGCCTGAAGTGGCCGGGGCAGGGCGGTAGCACCTGTTCAGCAAGCCCAGGCCCGCGCCTGCTTTGCCAGGGTCACTGCACACGCACCGCGCCGGCGTGGGCGCGGCCGTGGGCATTCACCACACACCGCCAGGTGTCACCACTGGTAGGCCAGCTTGGCGACCGCCGTGCGTCCTTCCCCCATATTGCAGGCCAGGGCAAAGAAGCACGATGCCACGTAGTAGCGATTGGTCAGGTTGCGCACATTCAGGCTGGCAGTCCAGCCTTTCCAGCGCGGATCGGCCTGGGCCAGGTCATAGCGCAGCGACAGGTCCCACAGGGTGTAGGCCGGCACTTTGAACGTGTTCAGCGCATCACCCCAGGCGCTGCCCGTGTAGCGGGCACCCAGGCCGACGCCCAGGCCCTGGAGCACGCCGTCATCGAAACGGTGGTCCACCCACAGCGAAGCCATGTGTGCCGGTGCCTTGAACAGACCCTTGCCTTGCACCGTGTAGCCGCTGGACGATGCGTTGTCCTTGGTCACGACGATGTCGTTGTAGCTGTACGCCGCGGCCACACGCATCTGGCGTGTCAGCTGCAGCACGCCTTCCAGCTCGATGCCACGGGAGCGTGTTTCCCCCGTCTGCACGTTGTAGCGCTCATCGTCCGGGTCGATGGTGCTCACGTTCTGGCGGCGCAGGTCGAATGCCGCCAGCGTCACAAAGCTGTCCTGTCCCGGAGGCTGGTATTTGATGCCCACTTCCACCTGCTTGCCCGTTTCCGGGTCGAACGAGGTGCTGCCCCGTGCGGGAGAGGTGGCTCCTGTCACCGGGGTGAAGGATTCCGAATACCCCACATACGGGGCCAGGCCGTTGTCAAAGACATAGTTCAGGCCGGCGCGTCCGGTGGTGGCCGACCAGCTGCGGTTGGTGGTGAATTCGCCGATCCAGCGGTCCTGCACTTCGGTATCCACTTTGTCATGGCGGCCGCCCAGCGTCAGCACCCAGCCGCCCAGCTTGATCTGGTCCTGCAGGTACACGCCCGTCTGCGTGGTGCGGGTGGAGGCATTGACCCAGGACGTGTAGACCGAGGTGTCCACCGCCGCGCCATAGTTGGGTGCAAACACGTTGTCCAGCACGGGGCCCACGCCCCATTTCTCGTTGCGGATCGTATGGCTGCGGCTGTAGTCCAGGCCCACCAGCAACTGGTGCTCGGCCGCGCCGGTCTTCACCCGGCCCAGCAGGTGGTTGTCCAGCGCCACCACATCCCCGTAGGCATGGCGCAGCTGGTAGTTGCGCAGCAACTGCGTGCCGTTCACCAGACCGCTGGCGCGGGCCAGATAGTTCTCGTGGTTGTCGAAATCACCGTAGCGGAAATTCTGGCGCACGCTCCAGTCGTCGTTGAACTCGTGGCGGAATTCATAGGCCAGCGATTTCTGCTCCTGGGTCTCCCGGTCAAAGCCCGGCTCGCCCAGGAACCGGTCCATGGGCATGCGGCCGTACGGGCTGCTGCCGTTGACGGCCGCCCAGGGCACATTGGTGCTCGCCAGTGCCCAGTTCTTCTGGTACACGGTGCGCACATCCAGACTGGTGCGTGCATCGGGCTGCCAGCGGATGGTGGGCGCCAGGTACACGCGGTCGTCCTTCTGGTGGTCGATGACCGCATCCGCCTTGCGGCCCAGCGCCACCATGCGGTAGAGCAGGGTCTTGTCTTCGTTCACAGGGCCGCTGACATCGGCGGCCAGCTGCATGCGGCGATGCGTGCCGGGCGACAGCTCGATTTGCCCGCGCTGGTACTCGGTGGGCTGCTTGGACACCAGGTTCACAATGCCCCCGGGGTTGGACTGGCCGTACAGCCCGGACGTCGGCCCCTTGAACACCTCCACCCGTTCCACGCCATAGGGCTCCTCGGCCATCATGCCGAAGAAGCCCAGCGGCCGGTAGCGCAGGCCGTCCACGTAGAAATCGGCCGACTGGAACCCCCGGATGTAGACATTGGTCGCCGCATTCTGCGCACCGCCGCTGTCGGGCCGCACATTGGCCAGATACCGCATGCTTTCACCCAGATGCTGCACGCCCTGGTCATCCATCCGCTCGCGCGTGACCACCGAGATCGACTGCGGCGTTTCCACCAGCAGCGCATCCGTCTTGGTGCCGGTCGAAGCGCGCCGTGCCACATAGCCGCCGGCTGGGCCCCAGGCGGTTTCGCGCTCGGCCTGCGCCGTCACCCGCACCTCGCCCAGGGGCGCGCCCTGGCCGGCGGCGGCACCCGGTGCCACCACCGGCAGCGCACGCAGCACATAGCTGCCCGGGCCAGCCGCCTGGGCCTGCAGGTTGGAGCCGGCCAGCAGGCGCACCAGCGCCTCGTCCACGGCGTAGCGGCCGTTCAGGCCGGGCGTGTTCCGGTTCTGCACCAGGGCCGGGGGCGCACTGATGCTGATGCCGGCATCGGCGGCAAACACCGTCAGGGCCGCGCCCAGCGGACCCGCCGGGCCCTGGAAATTCCGGGCCGTGTCGGCAGCCTGCGTGGTCGGCTGGGCCAGAACGCCTAGCGGTGCCATGGCGCCCGCTGCCAGCGCCAGGGTGATGAGCACGGCATGGGCGGTGGCGGTGTGGCGTGGTGCGTGCGCATGAAGGCGGGCAGTGCGGGCCGTGTGGGGCGTATGGGCCACGCAGGATGGGGGCAGGGAGACCATGGTGTTCCTTGGGGAAAGTGCGATGGAAAAGTGCAGTGCAAAAAAGCGCTCCATCGAACAGGACACACCGGTCTTGCAAAAGGGGCCAAACAGGGACCGAACCGGGGCCAGGCCGGGGGCACACCACGCCCCATGGCCTCCAAAAATCAACCGGCAGGCAGCACGGTGACCCAGTAGCGGGTGCGGTAGATCACCTGTACCGGCAGCAGGTGCACCAGGTTCTGCAGCACGGCATCGGTGTCGGCCAGCTGGAAAGCGCCGGTCAGCCGCAGGCCGGCCACGGCCGGGTCGCAGCGCAGCAGGCCATGGCGGTAGCGGCCCAGTTCCGCCACAAAGTCGCCCAGCCGCACATCGTCCACGGCCAGCACGCCCTGGGCCCACTGGCCGGCGCCACTGTCGGCCGGCTGCGCGGCCGCCACCTGGTGGCGGTCGAACGCGGTCTGCTCGCCCGCCTGCAGGCGCAGCGCCGTGGCGGCATTCCGCGGCTGTACTTCCACCGCCCCTTGCAGCACGGCCACCTGGCTGTGGTCGCCCTCGGTGCTCACACTGAAGCGCGTGCCGATGGCGCGCACCCGGCCCTGGGGCGTTAACACCACCAGGGGGCGGGGCAGGGGATTCGGGTCGGGGGCGGTTTCCAGAAACACCGCCCCGGAGCGCAGGTGGATGCTGCGTTGGTGGCCGTCAAATTCGATCTGCACCACCGTGGCCGTGTCCAGCGTCATGCGGCTGCCATCGGCCAGCGTCCAGCTGCGCCATTCGCCGGTGGCCGTGGCGTGGCTGGCCGTCCAGCGCTGCCAGGGCTCGGTGCGCCAGGCCAGCCAGCCCGCAGGCGCGACCACCATCAGCACGGCCAGGGCGCGGGCCGCATCGCGGCGCGCCACGCGCTGGGGCCGGCGCAGGCTGCTGCCCAGTGCGGACGGCACGCCAGCGGCGCGCTGGCTCACGGCCAGGGCGCGTTGCCAGGCCTGTTCGTGGGCGGGGGCCTGGGCACGCCAGGCGGCGCAGGCCTGGTGGTCGGCGGCCGTGGCATCACCGTCTTGCAGCTGCACAAACCATTCGGCGGCCTGCAGGGCGACCTCGCGCGACAGCGGGAGCGGTGCGGCAGCGGAAACAGAAGCTGAAGCAGCGGCAGTGGAAACCGAAGCGGATGCGGTGCTGCGGTTCATGGCGCCAGCAAAATGCATTCGGCCATGGCCTGGGCCATATAGCGCTTGACGGAGCGCAGGCCGATGCCCAGCTCCTCGGCAATGGCGGCATAGGTCAGCCCCTCCACCTGGGACAGCACAAACACGGAACGCACCTTGGGCGGCAGGCTGTCCAGCATGGCATCCAGCTCCTGCAGGCTTTGCAGAATGACCAGCTGCTGCTCGGGCGACGGCGCCTGGGCCTCGGGCAGGGCGGCCAGGGCCTCCAGATAGGCCTGCTCCAGCGACTGGCGGCGCAGGTGGTTGATCAGCAGCCGCCGCGCTACCGTGGCCAGGTAGGCGCGCGGCTCACGCAGCGGCGCGGTCTGCAGGTCGGCCTGGCCCGCAGGCGTGGCCAGCAGGCGCACAAAGGTGTCCTGTGCCAGATCGGCCGCTTCCCAGGCATTGCCCAGGCGCCGGCGCAGCCAGCCCTGCAGCCAAACCTGGTGCGCGGTGTACAGGGCGGTGACTTCGGGGTGGGCGGCGGTGGGCGTGGCAGACATGGCGCAAGTGCAGGCAGGAGGGGTGTCGGCAAAGGGCGTCATTATGAGATCAATTCTCATTTGCAAGAAGCCCTTGCGGTATCCCGTGGCGAACCGGCCACTGGGCTGCTGGCACTGCGCCGTCGATAGACCGCCCACCAGCGACCCATGGCGCTTCCACTTGCCATCGCGCCGCGTTGTCTCCCCTTGTTCCGGCTTATTCCGCTTCACGCAGCGTGCGCCGCTCCACGCCCAGATCCCCCAGGCGCGGCACGCGTGCTTTCAGCCAGCGCCCCAGCGCCCGGATGGCGCTGTCGTGGGCGCTGCCCCGCGGCCAGACCAGGTGGTAGCCGTCGCCGGTGGGCACGGCCGTGGGCACGGCGGCCACCAGCTGTCCGCTGCGCAGGGCGTCTGCGGCCAGGGCCAGGTCGGCCATGCTGACGCCGTGGCCCTGGATGGCGGCGGCCATGCCTTGTTCCAGCGTGTCAAACACCAGGGCCGTGGGGCTGTCCGGCTCCCGGGCCAGACCCAGGCCGGCACACCAGCGGCGCCAGTCGCGCCGGTCGGGGGAAGGGTGGATGACCACGGTGTGCGGCAGTTGCTGCAGCAGCCGTGCGGCCGGTGTGACCTGCTCCGCCTGCGCAGCCGATGCGGCGGGATCGGGAACATCGGGCCCATCCGGTGCCCCCGGCGCTCCCGGTGCATGGGGAATGGGCTGCAGACCCAGTTGTGCCGCCACGGCCGGGCTGCACACCGGCAGCAGCCATTCATCCACCAGCTTCAGGCTGTGCCACTGCGGGTGTGGGCGAAAGTGGCCCAGCAGCACTGCGCAGTCGTACGGCTCGCTGGCAAAGTCCACATGGTCCACATCCATCCACTGGCTGTGCAGCAGCACCCGTTCCTGCGGCAGCGCGGGGCGGTGGGCCTGCAGTGCGGCCAGCAGCCAGCGGGTGGTGAGCGAGGTCGGGGCCTTCAGCCGCAGGCCGTCGCTGCGCTGCTGCATGCGGGCGCAAGCACGCTCGATGGTGCGAAAGCCCGCACTCAGCTCCTGCGCCAGCAGCTGGCCTTCGGCCGTCAGGGCCACGCGCGGGCCGTGGCGGGTGAACAGCGGGCGCTGCAGCTGCGCTTCCAGCGTGCGGATATGGCGGCTGATGGCGCTGGGCGTGAGGTGCAGCTCCTCCCCCGCGCGGGTGAAGGATGCGGTGCGTGCGGCGGCCTCAAAGGCGCGCAGGGCATACAGCGGGGGCAGGGACATGGTGCGGGACCCGCCCCACCGCAAGCGGTCTGCCGGGCGGACATTGTGCGTAAAACTCACAGTGTAGATGCGTTATTTGCGTTTTGCGCGCAAGCCAGCGCCCGCCAGAATCCGGCCCCGTTTGGGTCCATTTGGGTCCCTTTGGGTCCTTTCTCCTGCCACTGCCTCTGTCCGCTCCCATGCCTGCTGCCCTGTTGCTGTCCTATGTGCTGTCCATCGTGCTGCTGATCGCCACCCCCGGCCCGGTCGTGGCCTACATCACCCAGGTGGCGCTGCAGCAGGGCCGGGGCATGGCATGGCGCACGGCGCTGGGCACCAGCAGCGGCGCACTGGTGCTGATGGCGCTGGCAGCGCTGGTGGTGGGCGGGGTGCTGGTGCTGCACCCGCAGGCCCTGGCCTGGCTGGGGCTGGCGGGCAGCGGTTTTCTGATCGTGCTGGCTGTTAGCGGCCTGCGCGCCTGGGGCGCTGCAGGGCGGCACAGCACGTCGGCCGCAGGGACTCCTCCCGGGCGCCAGGGCGGCTGGCGGCGCGGCTTTGGCGTGGCCGTGGCCAACCCCAAGGACATTCTGTTCTTTGCCGCGCTGTTCCCGCAGTTTCTGCACGCCGCCACCAACCCGCTGGCGCGGCTGGGCCTGCTGGCCGCCATCTGGGTGGGGCTGGACCTGCTGATCCTGGCGGGCTACATCGCCGCTGCCCAGCACCCGCGCGTGCAGCGCCACCAGCGGGTGCTGACGTTGTGGTCCCTGCTGGCGCTGCTGGCCATGGCACTGGTGGCGGCCGCCTGGTCGCTGCAAGGGCTGTGGCCGCAGGGGTGATGATTCCGGGCGGTGGTATGCGCAGCCCGGGTGCACTGCAGTCTTTTCCTCCCGGCTCCTGGGCCGCCGTGGTGCGGCCCCACCCCTGCTGTCCACCAGCGCCCCCGGGTTGCGTGGTGGCCCTGGCTTACGGGCGGATCGCGCTGCGGTAGGCCGCCGCCAATTCGTCCAGTGCGGCGCAGGCCCGTGCATCGCGGGTGTGGCTGTGCAGCAGGACCGGCAGGCGGGGCAGGGCTGGCAGGCCCAGCCGGGCCCCCACGTCCACGGCCCCCAGGGGCAGCATGCGAGGCGCCAGGGCGGCAATGCCCAGGCCGGCCATCACGGCCTGGCTGACGGTGCCCACCCCGCCACCCACAAACACTTCGGCCCAAGGCAGGGTGGCGGCATCCAGCAGCTTGCTGGCCATCTGGCGTACGCCGCAGGGCTCGGCCAGGGTCACGATGGGCAGGGGCTCGCCCGCACGCGGCTGCCAGTGCGGGGCCGCCAGCCAGCCAAACGGTTCTTCGGTCAGCACTTCGCCGTCGGTGCGCCCGCTGTGCAGGCGCACCAGGGCGGCATCCAGTTCGCGCCGGTCATAACGTTGCAGCAGCTCGCCGGATGAGCCTATGCGCAGCACGATCAGCAGATCGGGATGCCGGGCGTTCAGGCGGGCGGCCAGCGCCGGTAGCTCGGGCCCGGCCACATGGTCGCTGATGCCGATGACCAGGCGCTGGCGCGCGCCGGTGAAGGCGCTCAGGGCATGGTGGTGGGCCTCCAGCAGCGCACGCGCATGCGCCACAAAAGCCGTGCCCTGGGGAGACAGCTCCACATAGCGGGGCGTGCGCTCCAGCAGGCGGCAGCCCAGCCGGTCTTCCAGGCGCTTGAGCTTCAGACTCACGGCGGCCTGCGTGGTCTGCAGGGTTTCGGCGGCGCGGGTGAAACTGCCCAGCTCCGCCACCTGCAGAAAGGTGGCCACGGCATCCAGGTCCAGAGGGCGTTGCACAGGCTGTTTTGTCATTTCAAAAGTTTATCAATGAAATTCCTTTTGATAAATATTTGAAATGCCTAGCATGCAGACATCTTTCATTCTTCACTTGCGGAGGTGTTCCATGCCCCTGACCCACATCACCCTGCGTGCCGGCAAGCCCGAGGCCTACCGCCAGGCCATCTTCGACAGCCTGCACCAGGCCATGCACGCCACATTCAATGTGCCCGAGGACAACCACTTCGCCACCATGGCGGAATGCGAGGCTTCCCACTTCCGCTACAACGCCTCCTACCTGGGCGTGGCGCGCAGCGATGATCTGGTGATCATCCAGATCACCGCCAACAACACCCGCAGCGAGGCGCAGAAGAAAGCGCTGTACCGCCAGATCGTGGAGCGCCTGGGCCGCAGCCCCGGTGTTCGCCCGGAGGATGTGTTCATCAGCCTCGTCGAGGTGGACCGGGCCAACTGGTCGCTGGGCCATGGCGAGGCGCAGTACGCCTGAACCGGCGCCGGGGTTAGACCCCTGGCCTGGTTTCCGGCCGCAGCCGCATGTCCGCCCCTGCCTCCCGCTCCAGCTCTGCCGTCTCCAGCAGCCACTCGCGCAGGGCGGCGGCGGCCGGGCGCAGCGGCGTGTGGCGCGGGGACACCAGGTAATAGCCCTTGTCCACGGCCATGCGCAGGCCCAGCGGCTCGCACAGCACGCCGTCGCGCAGTTCCTGCTGGACCAGCAGCGGGCTGCTCAGCACCACGCCCTGGTGGTGGCGTGCGGCCTCGATGGCCAGCATCGACTGGTCAAAGTGCAGGCTGGGCAGTTGGGCAATCTGCGCATCGCCCAGGCTGCTGAAGCGCCGCAGCCAGTCGCGCCAGTAGGGCAGCAGCGTGGTGTGCAGCAAGGTGGCGCGGGACAGGTCGTCCGGCTGGTGCAGGCCCAGGCGCTGGGCGTAGCCGGGCGCGCAGTACAGGTGGGCGCTGTCGGCGTACAGCAGCTCGGTCTGCAGGCCCGGGGCCTGGCCGCCGAAGTGGCGCACCGCCAGGTCCACGCGGTCGCGCTCGAAATCCACCATGTCGGTGGTGGCGCTCAGGTGCAGCGAAATGTCCGGGCGCCGCTGCAGGAACGCCGCCATGCGCGGCGCGAACCATTTGGCGGCCAGCGTGGGCGGCATGGACAGCCACACCTGGTGCGCATCCAGCTGCCGCAGCTGGTCGCTGGCCTGCTGGATGCGCGCCAGCGCCGGCTGCACGGCGGCCCAGTAGGTCTGGGCCTCGGGCGTGGGCTGGATCTGGCGGATGCTGCGCACAAACAGCGGCTGTCCCAGCCATTCCTCCAGCTTCTGGATCTGCTGGCCCACGGCGCCGGGCGTGACATGCAGTTCCGCCGCCGCCATGGTGAAGCTGTGGTGTTTCATCACCGCATCGAAAACCGCCAGAGACTTGAGAGGGAGAGGAGTGGGCATGATGAAGAAATTCTATTCCATGGCAGTTTTTAAATCGTTTGTCGCGCAGGCGCGGAGATTTGACAATTTCGCCATCGTGGATCGCCTGTGGGCGTGAGGAGTTGGTATGTCGGAGTGCGAGCAAATGGTGGGTCAAGTGATGGGCCGATGGAGAGGACGCGTGATGGCGCGCCGCCTGCAACGGGGGCACGCATGAAGGCCCGGGGCGCTTGGGGCCTGGTGCTGGTCGCCGCCGCCATCCTGATGGTGACCATGGGCGCACGGCAGTCGCTGGGGCTGTTCATGTCGCCGCTCAACTCAGCCACCGGCCTGGGCATTGCCAAGATCAGCCTGGCCATGGCCATCGGTCAGCTGGTGTGGGGGGCGGTGCAGCCGGTGTTTGGGGCCGTGGCCGACCGCTGGGGCCCGGGCCGGGTGATCGTGATCGGTGCCGCGCTGTTGGCGGCCGGCTGCGCGCTGACCACCCAGGTCACCAGCGAATGGGGGCTGATCGTGGCCGTGGGCCTGCTGAGCGCGGCCGGCGCCGGGGCGGGCAGTTTCTCCATCCTGATCGGTGCGACGGCGCAGCGCATTCCAGCCAACCGCCGTTCGGTGGCGGGCGGGGTGATCAACGCCGGCGGCAGCATGGGCCAGTTCATTTTTGCACCGCTGAACCAGGCGGTGATGACGGCATTCGGCTGGGTGTCTGCCATGTGGATGATGGCCGTGCTGGCGCTGTCCACCGCGCCCATGGCCTGGTGGCTGCGCGGCACGCCGCGTGCGGCCGCTGCAGCAACCCCGCAAGCCCCTTCCGCCACAGCAGCTCCAGCCGGTGCGGCAGCGCCTGCCGGCACCACGCTGCGTGAGCAGCTGCGCCAGGCGCTGCGCAACAAGAGCTACTGGTGCCTGCACGCCGGGTTCTTCACCTGCGGCTTCCACATCGCCTTTCTGGTGACGCACATGCCGGGCGAGGTCGATCTGTGCGGGCTCAGCGCCAACGTGGCGTCCACCTCGCTGGCCATCATCGGCCTGGCGAACGTGGCGGGCAGCCTGGTCGTCGGCGCGCTGGGCGAGCGTGTGCGCATGAAGATGATCCTGTTCTGGATGTACCTCTCGCGCGTGGTGGCCATCCTGCTGTACCTGGCAGCGCCCAAGGAGCCGGCCACCTTCTACATCTTTGCGCTGGCGCTGGGGGCCACCTGGCTGGCCACCGTGCCGCCCACGGCGGGGCTGACGGCCAAGCTGTTCGGCACCCGCTACCTGGCCACGCTGTTTGGCCTGACCTTGCTGAGCCACCAGGTGGGCGGTTTTCTGGGGGCGTGGCTGGGCGGCATCGCCATCACCACCACCGGCAGCTACGAATGGATGTGGTGGGCCGATGCGGTGCTGGCCCTGCTGGCAGCGCTGGTGAACCTGCCGATCCGCGAAGCCCGCCTGCCGGCGCGCACGGCAGCGGCCGCTGCCTGACGGGCCTGGTACGCCGCGACGGCTGCCGCACAAAACTTGCAGCAGCCGCAGCCACCGGGGTCCTGGCCGGGGACCACGGCAGGCACACGGCACATGGCATTCCTCACATGCTGGCCAGCGTCTGGGCGTGCTGGCGGGCCAGCGCCTCCTTGCGTTCGCTGTAGCGGTCCACCAGATACGGGGCGGCATCGCGTGTCAGCAAGGTGAACTTGACCAGCTCTTCCATCACGTCCACCACGCGGTCGTAGTAGGGCGATGGCTTCATGCGGCCTGCCTCGGTGAATTCGTCATAGGCCTTGGCGACCGAGCTCTGGTTGGGAATGGTCAGCAGGCGCATCCAGCGACCCAGCACGCGCAGCTGGTTGACTGCGTTGAAAGACTGGGAGCCGCCGCTGACCTGCATCACCGCCAGGGTCTTGCCCTGCGTGGGGCGTACCGCCCCTTCGGACAGCGGAATCCAGTCGATCTGCGACTTCATGATGCCGGTCATCGCGCCGTGGCGCTCGGGCGATGTCCAGACCATGCCTTCGCTCCACAGCACCAGCTCGCGCAGGGCCTGCACCTTGGGGTGGTCGGCCGGCGCGGCGTCGGGCTGGGGCAGGCCTGCGGGGTCGAAGATGCGCACCTCGGCGCCCATGCCCTGCAGCAGGCGCGCCGCTTCCAGCGTCAGCAGCTTGCTGTACGAGCGCTCGCGCAGCGAGCCATACAGCATCAGGATGCGCGGTGCGTGCGTGGACGGCTGCACCGCGTGCAGCGCCTGCTGTGTGGGAACGCGGAAACTACCCGGGTCGAGCTGGGGGCAGAGGACTGCGGCAGATGACGCAGTGTCGGAGGTGATGTCGAAAGGCGTATCGGGAATGGCGATGGTGGACATGCGGTAGTGCTCAAGGATCCGGTGACAGATAGACAGACAGGCGGGGCAGGGGCTGTGCGGGAGCCAGTAGCCGGGCGAAAGACGCCAGCGCTGGTACTGGCTCAGGCGGCTCCGCCTTCGTACCAGCGGCGGCTGCGGTTCACCACCGCCACCACGGCCAGCATGGCGGGCACTTCAATCAGCACGCCGACCACGGTGGCCAGTGCGGCGCCCGAGTGCAGGCCGAACAGGGCAATCGCCGTGGCGACCGCCAGTTCAAAGAAATTGCTGGCGCCAATCAGTGCCGAAGGCCCGGCCACGCAGTGCGCCACCCCCAGCCGCTGGTTCAGCCCGTAGGCCAAAGCGGCGGTAAAGACCACCTGGATCAGAATGGGCACGGCCAGCAGCGCAATCACCACGGGCTGGGCCAGGATGGACTGGCCCTGAAAGGCAAACAGCAGCACCAGCGTCAGCAGCAGCGCAGCCATGGACAGCGGGCCCATGACTGCCGTGGCACGCTGGAAGGCGGCCTCACCCTGCTTGAGCAGGTGGCGGCGCAGCGCCTGCGCCAGGGCCACCGGCACCAGGATGTAGAGCACCACCGAGGCCAGCAGCGTGTCCCACGGCACGGTGATGGACGACATGCCCAGCAGCAGCGCCACAATGGGCGCAAAGGCCACCAGCATGATGGCGTCGTTCAGCGCCACCTGCGACAGCGTGAAATACGGGTCGCCCTTGCACAGCTGGCTCCAGACAAAGACCATGGCCGTGCAGGGCGCGGCGGCCAGCAGAATCAGGCCGGCCACATAGCTGTCGATCTGCGCTGCATCCAGCCAGGGTGCAAACAGCTGGCGCACAAACAGCCACGCCAGCAGCGCCATGGAAAACGGTTTGACCGCCCAGTTGATGAACAGCGTCACCCCCATGCCGCGGGCATGCGCCTTCACCTGCGCCAGCGCGGCAAAGTCAATCTTGACCAGCATGGGGATGACCATCACCCAGATCAGCGCCCCCACGGGCAGGTTGACCTGGGCCACTTCCATGCGGGCCACCGCGGCGGTCAGCCCCGGCAGCGCATGGCCCAGTGCCACGCCAGCGGCAATGCACAGCAGCACCCACAAAGTCAGATAGCGCTCGAACACCCCCAGGGCCGGGCGGGCCGCTGCACGTGGGGCCGGGGCGGCTGTGGTGGAGGTCTCGGTGGCAGGCATCGGGGCGGTCATCTCAGTTCGCTCCGATGCGCGCCACCAGCGGCTGCAGTGCGGCGGAATCCAGTTGGGCAAACGGCAGCTGCACCAGCTGCAGCATGCGGTAGGCCAGGGCCTGGCGTGTCAGCTCAAACCGCTGGGCCTGCTGCTCGGGCGGGGCGGCGGAAGGGTCGGGGTAGCTCCAATGCGCACGCACGGGGGCGCCGGGCCAGATCGGGCAGGGCTGGGCCGCCGCGCTGTCGCACACCGTGATGACCACGCGCATCTGCGGCGCACCGGGCTGGGCAAACGCATCCATGTGCTTGCTGGACAGGGTGGACACATCGACCCCGGCCGCGCGCAGCGCCGCCAGGGCCTGCGGGTGCACCCGGCCGCTGGGCGCGGCACCGGCGCTGTGGGCCTGGGCGTCTATGCCCAACTGCCGGGCCCAGTGGTTGAACATGGCCTCGGCCAGCACGCTGCGGGCGGAATTGTGGGTGCACAGCACCAGGATGTGGGTGGTCATGGGGTCAGCCTCAAGCGGAGGGGTTGGAGGTGGCGGCGTCGTCGCCGGGGCAGCAACTGCCCACGGACTGGCCGCAGTCGGCGCCGGCGCAGCAGTTTTCGGTCAGGTAGCCCAGCACGGCATCCATCTGCGCGTAGGCCGCGCGGTAGATCAGGTTGCGGCTGCAGCGCTCCTGCGTCACCAGACCGGCGCGCACCAGTTCCTTCAGGTGAAAGGACAGGGCGGTGCCGGCCACGTCCAGCTGCTCGGCCAGCACGGAAGGCGTCAGCCCGCCTGCACCGGCCACCACCAGCGCACGGAACACGCGCAGCCGGACCGCATGGGCCAGTGCGGCCAGGGATTGGATGACTTGGTCTTCATTCATATTTCAATAATAGTTGAATTATTGAAATGAAGCAAAGCCCGCTGCCAAAACAACCGCTGGAGGTAGCGGCGTGGGTGGGGCCTGGTCTGGCCCGGAGTTCGGTCAGACCGCCCCTTGGGCATCGGGTGACGCAGCACCACCCGGCATCGCGGGCCCTGAGTGCACTGCGTCGGGGTGTCTGGGCACAGGCTCCGCAGCCAGCCGTGCTTACCGCCGTCCTAGAACGCTGGCAAACGCCGCCGACAGGATCAGCGCCCCGCCGACCATCAGCCCTGCATGCACTGCGGCACCGCCCCACCATACGGCGGTGACCGCCGCAAACACCACTTCACACGGCATGACCACGGCGGTCACTCTGGCCGTAAGCCGTGCCGCCCCGTATTGAAGGCACAGGTTGGAGGCGAGAAAAGCCACCGCGAGGCCCGCCACCAGCACCAGCCAGGGGCCGGATGCCGACGGAAAACTCACTTCCATCGTTGCCGCAGCCGCTCCGCAAGAGAAGGCGATGGCCGCAGTGCCCGCAACCATTGCCCCGCCAAGGAACATCGCAATGGCGCGGCCTTCGCTGGGCAACGCGGCACCGCGCCTCAGCATCACCGTGTTCAGCGCGAATGCAAATCCGGAAAGCGTCGCCAGCACATCCGCAAGCACCGGCTGGGCAGGGCTGCCTGGGCTGGTGTCCGTGCTGGCACCGGGCTGCATCAGAACAAAGGCCGCACCGATCACCGTCAGCACCGCACGCAGCACTGCTGGCGCCGTCATGCGTTCCTGAAGCAGCAGTCTGGCCAGAGGCAGTGACCACAGCGGCATGAGATAGAAAAGAAGGACAACCCGCACCACATCGCCTATTCCGACCGCCCAGTTGAATGCCGCGTTCGTGAAGCCCGAGGCCATCAATATCCACCACAGTGCGGGCGTTCGGGCCAGCAAGCGCACCGCGCTGGGGCGCCAGACAGCGACCACGACCGCCACGACCAGGTAGATGACCGCAGTGGCCCACAGCGGGTGCATCCCCATGCCCTGCAGCTGCTTCAGCGGCCACCATGAGACCCCCCAGACTACACAGTTCAGGAGCAGGGCCAGCACTGGAGCGACGGTTGAATTTGAAAACATGACAATCAGAAAATTCCACTAAAGTAGATTTTCTACTATAGTAGATGGCATGGCAACCCACTCCTCCCCTGAACACCTGATACCCCGCCGTGTCCGCGAAGAGCGCAACCGACGGGGGCTGACGCTCGACCAGCTGGCCGGGATGGCGGACGTCAGCCGCGCCATGATTTCCAAGATCGAGCGGGGGCAGAGCACCCCCACGGCCGTGCTGCTGTCCAAAATTGCCGATGCCATGGGGCTGAGCCTGTCGGCTCTGATGAGCGAGCCGCGCACCCCCACCACCGCCGTGCGCAGGATGCAGGAGCAGCCGCACTGGGTGGATCCGGAGACGGGCTATATCCGTCGGCTGGTATCGCCGCCAGGGGATGACAGCGCCACGGAAGTCGTGGCCGTGGAGCTGCCCGCGCACAAGACCGTGACCTTCGCGGCCACCGAAAGCCTGCATTCAGACGACCAGGTGTTGCTGCTTGCGGGCCGGTTGAATCTGCGCTGTGCAGAAGTGCTCTACGAGCTGCAGCCCGGTGATTGCGCCAGGGTGTCCACCACCCAGGAACAAACGTTTGAAAACCCGGCGGATGCGACCGCACGCTACCTGGTGATCAAGAGCCACTACCGGTGATGGGCACAGCTACCCTCCCAAAAAATGAGGAAAGAGGAAAGAAGAGAGATGGATCTGAAGTTCAAATGGAACCGCATGGAGTCGTTCTCCGCGCTGGAGATGTACAACATCATCCAGGCACGCGAAGCCGTGTTCGTGGTGGAGCAGGCCTGTGCGTACCAGGAAGCGGATGGCGCAGACACCCAGTCCTGGCATCTGTCCGTCCTGTTGGACGGCGAGCTGGCCGCCTATGCGCGTGTCGTCGATCCCGGCGTCAAGTACTGCGAGCCGTCCATCGGCCGTGTCATGGCGGTGGCGCAGTACCGCAAGCTGCAGATTGGCCGTGCGCTGGTCACAGAAGCCATTGCGTTTGCCGAAGCCAAGTTCCCTGGAACAGGCATCCGCATCGGGGCCCAGGCCCATCTCCACAAGTTCTATGGTTCGCTGGGGTTCCTGCCGGTGGGTGAGATCTACGACGAGGACGGCATCCCCCACATCGAGATGCTCAAGCCGCCCGTTGCTGTGGCTCAGAACTGACGGCGCGGAGTACCGTCGAATCGCCCCGTTCTGCGACCTGTTTTGCGACCTGGGGCATCCCGGTGCGGTGGTGCAGCCCGTCGCCTGGGGCGCTGCCTCCCCGTGTGCTGCGTTTCCCAGGGGGCGCCGCGTCTGCGTTTAGACTTGCCTCCATGTCAGCCCTCTACAACCACATGGTCGCCGCGCTCCGGGAGCACTGGACCGCCCACAGCCAACAATATCCCCAGCGCTTTGAGCTGACCGACGCCGCGCTGCGCGAACTCAACGACACCCGCAAACTGGTCAACGACACCATGAACTACGTGCTGCGCCCCGGCTGGGAAGCCGTGTTCCTGGGCGTGCCGGTGCAAGGCGGTGCTGCGGTGAATGCGCTGGTGGCGGCCGATGGCAGCCTGCACCCCCTGGTGGAGCACGCGCCCGCCGCATAAGGCGCTGTCAGGGCCCGCCGGCAGCGCCTGCAGCCAGGGCATGCCGCATCCCGGGTGCGGGTCCGTGCGCCGTACGCAGGACCGGGGCATGAAAAAAGCCGCACCGGCGAACCGGTACGGCTTGGCAGCGGTGGTGCGGCGTACTGGAATCGAACCAGTGACCCACAGCTTAGAAGGCTGTTGCTCTATCCAACTGAGCTAACGCCACACGCTTGGTTAACTGTCTGAAATGCCCTCTAGGGGATGGCCATCACGGTGGGTGGAGCGCAGCGCGCCGTATTCCCCCTCCCGTGCTTTCAGGGTAGCCGCTGATTATGCCAGCGATTGGGCACGCGGGACTTTGCAGCGCCATGCGCTCTTTCGTTATCTCCACGGCCTTCCCATCCTGCCGGAATGTTGGCCATCACGCCGGTCGATCCTGCGGCATGCCTCGACTGAGATGGGGCCCCAGGCTGTACGGTGCCTGCAGCGGTGGTCGCTGTGTGCATTGGATTTCCCGGCTGTTTGTGAGCGCCTGTTACATTGCCCGCATGAGGAGCAAAGCACTTCCAAAGTCCCGCCAGAACGCCACGGGGCTGACAGGCTACCTTGCCGGCAACTACCCGCTGCGCACCGTGTTCTGGGGCTTTGGCCTGGGCGGAGGCGGCGCGTGCATGCTGGCCATGTACGCTTTGGCCACCCATTTGCCCTATATGCAGGCAACGGCCTGGCAATTCGGCTTGCTCTATGCCTTTGGGTGGTGGCGGGCCACATGGAAGTCCGCCGGCCAGTATGCCGGGCCATTGGTGTGGCAGCGCGGCGCCAAGGCGGCCGTGGTGGCCACCGCCGTGCTGACCATGGGTATGGCTGTGCATGCCAGCCGCCTGAACCGCATTCCCTTCAGCGGCTGAGAGAAGGGGGGCATGGGTGGGCGTTCCACAAAACAAACAGGAGTTGCTGGAGGCCATCCGGACCACGCATGCCAGGCTGTGGGCGGACCTGTGCACCATCCCCGATGCGCGCGCCCATGAAGCCACGATGGAAGGCCATGCCCAAGGCACGTGCATGAGCCCGGCGGATCTGGTGGCCTACCTGGTCGGCTGGAACCTGCTGGTGCTCAAGTGGTGTGACCGCAAGGCCCAAGGGGAGTCTGTCGATTTCCCGGAGACGGGCTACCAGTGGAATGAACTGGGGCTGCTGGCGCAGAAGTTCTACGCCGACCACGCGCACCAGGACTACCCGGCGCTGCAGCAGCAGTTGGCCCAGGTGCACGCGCGCATCGTGGCGCTGGTGGAAGCCTGCAGCGATGCACAGCTGTACGGCGCGCCCTGGTATGGCAAATACACACTGGGGCGCATGATCCAGTTCAACACATCATCCCCCAACGCCAATGCGCGGGTCCGCATCCGCAAGTGGAAGAAGCTGCACCAGCTGGCCTGAGGGTGTTCGCTGGCCCGCGCCAGATCGCGCCATCTTGTACAGCCCGCAGGCATTCGACGGGGAATGTTGGCTTGCAGCTTTTGCTGCGCCCCCTGGCAGGGCGCTGGCTCAGCAGCATGCTTCACGGTGCGAGTCGGTGTGCGGTGGTGCGGAGGCAGTCTCTTTCTGCAGCCGGTGGATGCCGGTGGCCACAATCGGCTCCAGTGCCGCCAGCAGCTCCCGGTGTGCAGGGGTCAAAGGCTGGGTGCTGGCCATTTCGATGACGGCAACCACCTGGCCGGCATGCCGTATCGGCACCAGCAGAAGAGACGCTGGTGTGCAGTGGCCAAGGCCGGAGCGGATGCGCAGGTACTGCGGACCCGGGGCCTCCACCAGCACGGGTTCGGCGGTGCTGGCGCAGCGGGCCATCAGCCCGGTGGTCATCGGAAAATCGGCCAGCGCCTGGGAGGGCGTGGCGGCCGTGCCGGCATAGTGCGCCAGGGCCTGCAGGCGCTGATCGCTTCCATCCACCACGGCAATCAGGCTCTGGCCCAGCGGCAGATGGCGTGCCAGTTCCCTGAGGGTGACCTGGCCGAAGGCTTCCAGCGAATCCACCAGTTGCAGTCCCCGCAGCAGATCGGAAACTGCCTGGCCGCGCGCGGCTTCGTCGTGCATCTGCTGCTGGCTCTCGCGCAGCGCCTGTACGGTCAGGCGGTGGCGGGCCACCTCGCGGTGAAGCCGTCGGGCCCAGAAGGCCATGGCCAGCAGCAGCCCCGCCAGTGCCGAACCTGCAGGAATCCCCCAGGTCACGAGCAGATCGCGCCACTGGTGGTCGGTGTCGAAGGAGGCTGAGTACATCTGGTACTCCATCAGCGACACACCGTACTTGTTGCGCCAGGAGATATCCAGGCCCGACCCGACGCGGCGGCTCTGGCTGAAGAAGGCGCTCAGTGTCTGCTCCAGATCCGGGGTATTCGGGGAAATGCCCCAGCCAACCTGTGTGAGTTCCCCCACCGGAAACAGCAGATCGAGGTTGTCCAGATCGTCACGGACCCATTTGAAGGCCGACTCGGCGGCGATCACGGTGAAGTCGGCACGGCGCTGTGCCACCGCCTGCATGGCCTGTGCGGTCGGTAGGGGGTGGATGGTGATGGGCGTATTTTTGTTGGTGGCGTTGTAGCTGCGCAGCCATCCCTCATACGCCGTGCCGGCCTGCACGGCCGCTGTGCGCCCGGCAAGGTCGTCCGGGCTGCGCAGGATGGTGCGCGCGTCTGGCCGCGCCACCACCACGTTGCGGGTCGAGAAATACGGCACCAGCACCATCTTCTGTTCGCGCCACGGGGTGATGTGCAGATCGTTGGGGTACAGGTCGCAGCGGCCCGAGGCCAGCGGCGCGGCTTCGTAACGCGCATCGCGCTGGACCACGCCTTGGGCGTTGACGAACTGCGCATCCCAGGAGGGCAGGTTTTCCACCCTGGCGGGCACCCCCAGGTAGCGGGCAAATTCCTGGGCGTTGGTGCGGTAGAAGTCCGCGCTGGATCCGGCCACGCACACGCGCAGCTCCCCCGTGTTGCGAATCTCTGCCAGCGTCCGGCCATGGGCGGACCCCGCTCCCGCCAGGGCCGCAGCGGCCATCACGGGCAGAAGAGTGCGTAGGAGCGTGTGCATGGTGTGCGCCTACAAGGTTTGGGCCTGGGCCTGGTCCAGGGCTGCCAGGGCCGCCGTGAAGTCGATCCGGTCGATCGCGCGCGCCACCGGGGTCAGTTGCGCCGCCAGCGGATCGGCTTCCGCGGCCAGGCGCTGCGTCAGCGCCTGCAGCAGGTCGACGGCTTCGGCATCGCTGTCCTGCAGAAGTTGACGCAAGCCCTGCAGCATCGTCGCCGTGGCGGCGGAGCGTGTATGCGGGGGCTGCACGGCGGACACCGTTGCCTGTGCAATACCCTGCGGGCGTGGCAACTGCTCCAGGGCCGCAATCAGGGGCTGCAGCAGCGCCTCCACCTGGCCCAGCAGAGGCAGCACACCGGTCCTGGAAGGAGTGGTCTGGCATGCCGCTTCTAGCCCCGCAGCCGCAGTGGCCAGGGCCTGGGCGCCAATGGTTCCAGACGCCCCTTTGAGCGTATGGGCCAGGCGCGTCGCCAGCGGGGCATCGCCTGCCTGCACGGCTGCCGTGAAGGCGGCCGCAAAACCTGCCTGCTCATGGGCGTAGAGGCCCAGCAGGCGGCGGTAGAGGCGGGCGTCCTGCTGCACGATGTGCAGACCTGCTGCCAGATCCACCCCGGGAAGTTTGGGCAGCTCCGACAGTTCCGAGCGTTTCGGCACAGCCGGCAATGACGGCGCTCCAGCCAGGGGCGGAGGGGGCGCCCCGCCTGGGGTCCCCGGTGGCGGGCCTGCACCAGCCTCCGGGCCGGTAAGCGGGCGGCCGATCCAGCGGGCCAGGCAGGCAAACATCTCGCCCACCCGCAGGGGCTTGGGGATGTGGTCCACCATGCCGGCCTCGATCACCTTTTCCCGGTCCCCCGCCATGGCGTTGGCCGTCATGGCAATGATGGGCAGGGCATCCAACCGTGGCTGGGCGCGGATCTTCTGTGTGGCGACAAAGCCGTCCATCACGGGCATCTGGCAGTCCATCAGCACCGCATCGAAGCGTGGATCCTGTGCCAGGCAGTCCAAGGCCTCCTGGCCATTGCAGGCCACCACCACGTCGATGCCTGCATTGCGCAGCAGCTCCTGCGCTAGTTCCTGGTTCAGCTCGTTGTCCTCCACCAGCAGCACCCGTGTCCCTTGCAACTGCTGCAAATGCTCTTTCTGCCCCTGTTCCCTGGTTGCGGCACGGGACTGCACCAGCTGGCCCTTGCCCAGCGCCTCTCCCACGGCTTCCAGCAGGGTGGATGGTGTGACGGGCTTGGTGAGCACAGCATTGACATGTGCTCCCCGGGTCTGCAGGGCCGTCATGGCCTCTTCACGCCCGAAGGCCGTGACCATGATGACGGCCGGTGCGTCCCCTCCGTGGGAGGACTGCATCCGCGCCACGGCTTCGGCGCCGTCCATCCGGGGCATGCGCCAATCCATCAGCACCAGGTCGTAGGCAAGCTGCCGCTCGTTGGCCTGCCGGACCAGGGACAGGCATTCATCGCCGTCCCGGGCCACATCCACCTCCAGGCCGAAGTTCCGAGCCATGGTCGAGAGGATCTCGCGCGCGGCAGCGTTGTCGTCCACCACGAGGATGCGCAGTCCCAGCAGCTCCTGCGAGTCGAACATTCGCTGGGGTGTGGGGTCGGGCTGCAGGCCGAAACGGGCGTGGAAGTGGAAGGTGGAGCCATGCCCCAGCGCACTCTCCACCCAGATGCGGCCCTGCATGAGCTCCACCAGGGTGCGCGAGATCGCCAGCCCCAGACCGGTCCCGCCATAGCGGCGGGTGGTGGAGCTGTCGGCCTGGCTGAAGGACTGGAACAGCCGTGTGCACTGCTCTTGCGTCATGCCGATGCCCGAGTCCTGCACCCAGAAGTGCAGCTCCACTTCGTCGGGCGTCTGGGCCACCATTTCCGTTCCCAGGATGACTTCGCCGCGCTCAGAAAATTTGACCGCATTGCTGCACAGATTGACCAGCACCTGCCCCAGCCGCAGCGGGTCGCCCACCAGGGTGGCGGGCAAGCCGGACGCCGTATTGAACAGCAGCTCCAGACCCTGATCCTCGGCCTTGATGCCGATGAGGTCGGCCACATGGTCCAGCACGTCCGCCAGCTTGAAGTCGACCTTCTCCATGGACAGCTTGCCGGCCTCGATCTTGGAGAAATCCAGGATGTCGTTGATGATGCCCAGCAGGTTTTCCGCCGAGTGGTTGACCTTCTCGATGTAATTGCGCTGCTTGGCGTTCAGCGTGGTCTGCAAGGTCAGGTGCGACATGCCGATGATGGCATTCATGGGCGTGCGGATCTCATGGCTCATATTGGCCAGGAACTCGCTTTTGGCGCGGGTGGCTTCCTCGGCCAGTTCGCGGGCGCGGCGCACCTCGTCCTCGGCGCGGTGGCGCTGCGTCACATCGCGCACCGAGGCGCACACGCATTCGCCCCGGCCGCCCACATCGGGCAGGCGGGAGATCCCTAGCTCGATGGGGATTTCCGTCCCATCCTTGCGCAGGCCGTACACACGGATACCGTCAGCGCCCATCAGGTGGGAGCCGCCTTCCTGGGCAAAGCTATCCCGCTGTGCGGCATACCCATCCCGCGCATAGAAGGGGATCAGCGTTGCAATGGGCATGCCGATCAGCTCTTCCTCCCCATAACCGAACATCGTTCCCACCAGGGGGTTGGCCAAAGAGATGCAGCCTTCCGGATCCAGGACCAGCATGCCGTCGGGCGAGGATTCGATGATGCTGTGGTACCAGGTCTCGGTGGCCTTGATCGCGTCCTTCTGCCGTGCCAGCTCGTCGGCCTGCCGCTCCAGCGTCCGGGCCTGGGCCTGGGTTTCCTGCAGCAACTGGTGGGTGGCCAGATTGCGCTCCATGATCTCCAGATTGGCCGCAAGCGACGGCATCAGGGCATCCAGCAGCGCCTGGCGGCCGGGGGCGCTGGGCTCCAGGCTGGCGATCTCCAGAACGCCCAGCAGTTCATCCCCCCGCATGACGGGCAGCACGTTGATGGAGCGCGGCGCCGCCTCCCCCAGTGCAGAGCCCACGCGCACATAGTCTGCCGGGGGATTGGTCAGCACAATGGGGCTGCGCTCCACGGCGCATTGCCCCACCAGCCCTTGGCCCAGCGGAATGTACGGCTCCTGGGACTGGCCCGCGCACTGCGCAAAGCCCCCCAGCAGGCGCAACCGGCGCTGCGCCTTTTCGTGCAGATACAGCACCCCATGCCCTACGCCCAGCAAGGGCGCAGTCAAGGTGAAGAAGCGCTGCGCCAGTTCGGCAAAGGTGCGGGTGGCCTGCAGCTCCGCCGAAATCGAGGCGGTGTGCGCCTTCACCCACCGCTGTACTTCCAGCTCGCGCGCAAAACCCTGCAGCACTGTCACGGCGCGCGCCAGGGCGCCCACGTCGTTCTGGTAGGCGGTGTGGGGCACCTGCTGCTCCAGGTCGCCTGCGGCGATACGTTCCACGGCCGTGCGCAGCTCCGCCGCAGAAACGCGGATGGAGCGGACGATGAGCCAGGCCAGAAGCACGCTGGACAAGCCGCCCAGTGCCAGCAGCACCATGCCGCGCAGCCGGGTTTCATCGGCCAGCACCTGCACCGCCTTGAGGGTGGCGCGGGCACTCTGCTCCTTGGAGGTGGCAATGGCCTCCATGGCCTGGCCCACGGTGTCGCCCATCGTCCTGAATTCCCGGCTGGAAATGCGCAGCCGGGCCTCGTTCAGGCGGCCCTGGCGGGCCAGCTCCAGCATGTGCTCCAGGGCCAGGCGGTACGCGGCATAGTTCTGGTCGAATGCCGCCAGCCTGCGCCGGTTGTCCTCCTGGACGATGCGTTTGCGCAGCTCCGCCACTTCACGGCTGATGTCCGCATGCGCCTTGTCCAGCTGCCGCATGGCATTGGCATGGTCCGCTTCATCGTTGGTCAGCAGCGCATCGCGCAGGGAACGCTCCATGTCGGCATAGAAGAACTGCACGGCCCGCGCATCGGAGATGCCTTGCAGCTCGTTCTCGTACATGTCCTCGATCTGGTGGCTCACCTTTCCCACCGTGTACAGCCCGAGCATGCTGATCAGGGACGCCATCAGGAGCACCACCGCAAAAGCGGTGGCCAGCTTGGCCGTCAACGAAGAGCGGTGGTAGTGCTGAACCAGACCAGTCATGGAGTAAGCGCCTCTTCTCAAGAGCAGTGCAGGGGGCCGCTATCGGGGGGGCTGCCCGCAGGGGCCGGGCAAGGGGGCAATGATGGGGCAACGAGGTAAAGGCGCCCGCAGGCTAGGCAATGGAGCCGATGTCGCCTTTGGCAAGCTCCACGCTGCGTTGCTTTTCCAGCATGTCGGCATGGCTGTCGGCATAGGTCCGCGAAATCTCCTGAAACCGGTCCAGCACGCCCAGGAAGGCGTCGAACACATCCGGGTCGAAATGCGTGCCGCGCCCTTCGCGCATGATGTCCACCGCCTTTCCGTGCGGCATGCCTTCCTTGTACACACGGCGGCTGATCAGTGCGTCGTAGACGTCCGCCACCGCCATGATCCGGGCCGAGACGGGAATGGCATCGCCGACGAGGCCTTGCGGGTAGCCGCTGCCGTCCCACTTCTCGTGGTGGCCGTAGGCTATTTCCTTGGCGTATTTCAGGAAGTCCACCGCCATGCCCAGCTGGTCCTCGGCATGCTGTATCGAATCCCGGCCTAAGGTGGTGTGGGTCTTCATGACCTCGAACTCCTGCGGCTCGAAGCGGCCCGGCTTCAGCAGGATCCGGTCGGGAATGCCGATCTTGCCAATGTCATGCAAGGGCGCGGACTTGAACAGCATGTCGATCACATTGCCGTCCAGGTGCAGGCGGAAGCGCGGGTGGTCTTTCAGCGCCGTGGCCAGCACCTTCACATAGTGCTGGGTCCGGCGGATGTGGTTGCCGGTTTCATTGTCACGGGTTTCGGCCAGCGAGGCCATTGCCAGGATGGTGACATCCTGGATGGCTGCCAGCTCACGGGTGCGCCTGTGCACCTCGAAGTCGAGAAACTCGTTCTGGTTTCGCAGGATGTCCGCCCCGATCTTGGCCTGCAGCTGCGATGCCACGCGTGCCAGCAGAATGGGGGGATTGATGGGCTTACTGATGAAGTCGGCCGCGCCCACCTCCAGCCCGGTGGTTTCATCGGCCGTGCCGGTCATGGCCGTCAGAAAGATGATGGGGATGTGCCGGGTTCTGGGCGACTCCTTGAGCCTGCGGCAGACCTCGTAGCCCGACATCCCGGACATCATCACGTCCAGCAGCACCAGGTCGGGAAGTGTGTCCTGGGCAATGATCTCCAGGGCCTTCTCGCCGGAGCTGGCAAGCTTCAACTGGTATTTGGCTTTGAGCAGGCCAGACAGAAGCCACAGGTTGTCCGGTGAATCGTCCACCGCCAGAATCTGCGGACGAAGCGGCTTCTCTGTGGTTCCTGCAAGCATAAGATCTCCCTGGTCACGGGTGTCGAGACTCTCTTTTCAGAATGTCCACCATTGCCTACACCTTGGCAAGACTTTCCCGACAGGCTCCCATTCAGGTTGCGCAGGAACATCGTTGTGCTCGTTCGCCCGCACGGTTCGCAGTGCGCCCGCCTGCCATCAGCCGCCTGCCAGCAGCTGTCAGCCTTGCCGGCACCCGGGAAGGCGCTCATGCCTCCGGCGATCGGCAGCGCCCGGCTTCCGGTGTCCCTGGGGGCTGGCGCCGTGCAGGGCAGGCCCGTGCTCAGGCCAGCCAGCAGGGAAGGCCTGCTGTGGTGGCTGGCGAGTGGACTGCGCTGGGGGCGGCGGGGGGCTTGTGTGAGCTGCCACAACTGCGACAGCGGCCATGGCAGCGTCGCTGTAGATGCTGCAGTGCAAAAACTTGCTACAGTGGGGCTCCATGGTTCGCTGCACACTCACCACCACTACCTCCACGACCGCTAATTGCGGACCGTGTGAAGTGCCGTGAGCGATCAGTCGATCCACTTCCCAGGCCCGCCAGCAATGGACAGGGCTTTTTTTATGCCCTTGCGCCGCTGGCACCACGCAAGGAAATGCATACATGTTTGCCCTGTTAGTCCTCGATGTCCAAGTCGGGCTGGTCCACGGTCCCGAATCCATGTGGCGCTGCACCGAGATGCTGGAGACCATCAACACGCTGATGGCCCAGGCCCGGCGCGCCGGAGCCCCCATTTTTCTGGCACGCCACATCGGTCCCGTGGGCACGCCCATCGGCCCCGGCAGCCCATTGGCCGAACTGGCGCCGGAGCTGCAGCTGGATGGCAGTGAAGTGGTGTTTGAAAAGCACCGTCCCAGCGCTTTTGCAGGGACCGGGCTGCTGGACAAGTTCCGCGCTGTCGGTGTGAGCGGCGTGGTCATCACCGGTATGAAAACCCAGTACTGCGTGGACACCAGTTGCCGGGCTGCGCGCGATATGGGCCTGGAGGCCGTGCTCATTGCCGATGGCCATACCTGCGCGGACACCCCTCAGCTGCGTGCCGAGCAGATCGTGGCACACCACAACGCGACGTTGGCTGTTCTGCTCGGTCGTGCCTGCAGATGCCTGGAGTTTCCCGGTGCCAGCCCAGGCCGCGCGCACTGCCGTGCCGGCACGCTGAGGCCCGAACCACGCCACCTCCGGCCCTGCGGCTCTGCGCCAGGAGCCGCAGGGCCGGTATCCGAATGCCGGTGCGGTGTGTGGCGTGCGTTTAGCTCAACAGGGTATCTGTTCTCATGCGATGGCGCAGGTGCATCGCTTCCATGCGCGCGGCGACCGTCGGGTGCGATCGCGTGTCGTGCTCCCTGTGGTTGGTGGCTGCCCCCATCTGGCAGCTGATGCCGAAGAAAAAAGCCGGTGCCTTGCGGCGTGCGTGGGAACTGAAGAGAGGGAGGGAGGAGACGCTCCCAGGCCCGGCAAAAAGGTAAAGCCTGTGAACGGTAGGTCCTGGACTGGAATCAGTGCACCGCCATGCAGCGGTACAGGCGCTGCACGGTCCGCACGCTGATGGCAGATGCCCTGGGAAAGCGCCGCATGGCATCTTCAAGGGCCGCGCAGGTGCTGGGGAACAGGGCGGTGTAGTACGCCCCTTCGACTTTGATAATGCACCGCCTCATTGATGACTCCTTGAACGTGATCTGCTGTCTACCGTTTATCGGCTAGTTTGTATCAAACTGAAACAGAATTGTGTAAAGACAGCGTCGGTCAGCGGTTGCTCACGCAGCAGCGCCCACCTACAGGGTGGCTGCGGAATGCAAAGCCGGTGTCTGGTGGCATGCCTGGCAGGGCTGGGGCAATGCGCCGGGGCAATGCGCCGGGGCCCGGTGGGAGGCTGGTCTGTATCCATGCAGCGCTTCTGCCATGGCGGGCAGCAGCTTTCGCAGCGCTGGGGTCGCAAAGGTGCTGCAGAGTTGCACGTGCCATTCACCGTTCGCACCGGCTTTCGCAGGTGCAATGCGATCCATTTCGAACGTGAAATAGGGCCTTTGGCGCTACCTCCCAAAGATGGGCGCAGCGCGCTTAAACTTTCGGTTCCCTTGGGGAGTAGCCTGCTTCCGCCCTGGAAGCGTCTGCGTCAACACACTCGGCATCTTCATGCTGTGGCGCAGGCATCCGTTCTTCGGTTGGCGAGACCATCGGCATGTCACTGCGACGCAGGTCGGGCAGTGGTGGCATGCCGTTGTGCTCAGGCCCGACCGTATTCCCAGAACCCCAGATGAACGCTGCTTCCATCACCCTGTTGGCGCTCGCCATGTCCACCGACGCCTTTGCTGCTGCCATTGGCAAAGGATCCGCCCTTATGAAACCCCGTTGGTCAGAGGCGGTGCGCACCGGTCTGATCTTTGGCGTCATCGAGGCCATCACCCCCCTGGTCGGCTGGGCGCTGGGCTATGCCGCCGCCGACTATGTCGAATCCTGGGACCACTGGATTGCCTTTGTCCTGCTGCTGGTGCTGGGCCTGCGCATGGTGCGGGGCGCGTTCCAGCATACGGATGCGCCGGAGATCAGCAAGCCGGCACGGCACGGGTTCTGGCTGCTGGTGGCCACCGGTTTTGCCACCAGCATCGATGCCATGGCGGTGGGGGTGGGTCTGGCGTTCCTGGATGTGAACATCACGGTGGTGGCGCTGAGCATCGGCTTTGCCACCTTCGCCATGGTGACGCTGGGCGTCATGGTGGGGCGCCTGCTGGGCCATGTCACGGGCCGGTGGGCAGAAGCGGTGGGCGGCCTGGTGCTGATCGCCATTGGTTCGCTGATTCTGTACGAGCACCTGTCCGCCGTCTGAGAGCGAAGCCATATCCACGGCAAGCGCTGCACAGCCATCCACTGCGGCGCTGATTCCGTGGAGGTGTGAATGTGTCCCATTTTTTGACTGTGCCCGGCCGCCATCCAGCTTTTGATGGGCATGTGCAGGATGGGCCGCAAATGGGCTGAAGAGATATTGGTATGCGCCTACAAAAAATCCCGCTGTCGGCGGGTTTTTCTATGGAGGAAATGCTTTCAGTGCCAACGCTGCGTGGTTTGCTTTCTCGCATAGAGGTTTGTTTTTTTATAGCAGACCCATATTGCAGGTGGTCGGTTCGCGTGATTTTGGTGGCGTGGCAGAACGCGCATGCACCGCACTGTGGAGGTGTGCCCGATGAACACCATCCTGGTGTATTCCTTCTCCAGGTACTTCGGCGCCACGGGCTGGCGGCTGGGCACCATTGCCCTGCACCAGAACAATGTGATCGACCAGAAGCTGGCGGCCCTGTCTGCGGCAGACAAGACCTCGCTGGAGCACCGGTATGCGTCCATCACCACCGATGTCCCCGGCTTGAAGTTCATCGACCGTCTGGTGGCCGACAGCCGCACCGTGGCACTCAACCACACGGCCGGGCTGTCCACGCCCCAGCAGGTGCAGATGGTGCTGTTCTCGCTGTTCGCGCTGATGGACGAGAGCAACCATTACAAGGCGGCGCTCAAAGGCGTCATCCGCCGGCGCCAGGGCGCGATGTACGCCGAGCTGGGCATCGAGGTGCCCGACGATGAGAACTCGGTGGACTACTACACCCTGCTGGATCTGGAGAAAATCTCCGAGCAGCTCTATGGCACCGAGTTTGCGGCCTGGGTGAAGGGCAGCTTTGCGGCCAACGAGCTGCTGTTCCGCATCGCCGATGAAACCGGCATCGTGCTGCTGCCGGGCCGGGGCTTTGGCACCCCGCACCCCTCGGGCCGCGCCTCGCTGGCCAACCTCAACGAGTTCGAATATGCGCGCATCGGCCGGGCCCTGCGCAGCATGGCCGACGAGTACTACGCGGCCTGGAAGAAGAAGAAATGATGCCAGCCCGGGCCGCGGCGCACCACCATGCGCGGCTGCTCGGAAGGTCGGCTGTCAGGCTGAATGGGGTGGTATAGGTCGGAGTAGATCGGTATAGGCCGGTCGCCCCGCAGCCCCACCAGCGATCAAAAAAGCCCCGGAGCCTGAGCGCCGGGGCTTTTTGCTGGGGCGAAATTGCCAGGGGCTGCCGATGCGCCGCGCCGCAGCGCCTGCGCACCGCTGCGCATCATTGCGCCTGGGGTCGCTTCAGTCCTATTCAGTCCTCTTCGAACACCAGGGTGGTGGGCGCCATCACGCGGGCCAGATCGCCCAGTGTGGGGATGATGCCCTGCTTCACATAGCTGTAGGGTGTATCGGGCTCCAGCGCGGCGGCGGCCACATTGGCCAGGGGCTGGTTCATGCTGATGAAGTAGCTGCCGGGCACGGCGTCGATGGCGTTGCGCACCACGCTGATCTTGGCATCGGCGCCGGCGGCGGCATAGCCGTCGCTGAGCACCGGGGCCTGTTCGGCCACGCGCTGCACCTGCACGCCCAGCAGGCGCAGGCGTTCCACCGCGCGGTCGCTTTGCGGCGACAGCCAGTAGCCGCAGGGGCGGGGACGCTGCAAGGTGGGGCGCAGTTCCTGGCTGGAGCGCCAGGCGGCGCGCACCGTCTTGTCGGCGCCGGTCAGCGGGTCCAGCATGACCACATCGCGCTGCGTCTGCTGTGCCTGTGCGGCCACGGTGAGCTGGCCCTTGCAGGCCTGGGAGGCCACA
Organism: Comamonas terrigena NBRC 13299; assembly: GCF_006740045.1. Taxonomy (NCBI): domain Bacteria; kingdom Pseudomonadati; phylum Pseudomonadota; class Betaproteobacteria; order Burkholderiales; family Comamonadaceae; genus Comamonas; species Comamonas terrigena. The sequence continues at coordinate 3,031,566 of NZ_AP019749.1, read as the reverse complement.
TCGCGGGTCACAAAGGACTGCACCTTGCTCAGGTCGTCAGCCCGGGCAATGGTGTCGTTCAGCGCGGCCGTCAGTGCCGTCACCTGGGTGTGGACCCGGCGCTGGATGTGCAGGCGCTGCAGGTCGGCGCCGCGGCTTTGCACCGTCAGGCTGGGCAGGTTCTTCAGCGCCGCCATGTTGAACAGGCTGGTGGGGGCCGGGCTGCCCGTGCTCAGCACCTTGTCGGTGGGGCTGGCCGTATAGGCCCAGTCCACGCGCTGGCCGGCCTGGGTCAGGCTGTCGGTGATGGGGCGGTGCAGCCACTCGCGTTCGGCCTTGGCCACGAACTCGTGCACATTGGGGCTCAGACCGTACTGCAGGCCGGCATCGTCGGCGCGCAGGGCGTCGAACTGTTCCAGCGTGGGGTGGATGGCGGCAAATTCCTCGGCATTCACCACCACGGTGGGGCGGTAGTCCCGCACCAGCTTGGCCAGTGCGCGGGCTTCGGGGGTCTGCAGCAGCAGGTGGTCCTGCGTCAGCAACGTGCCGTCCGCAGTGGCGGCGCTGCCGGCTTCAAAGCCGTCGGGGTTGGCGCGGGGCACCAGCACCACATTGACCTGGCCCAGCAGGGGGTGCAGCCGGCCACCGGCGTCCAGCTCCTGGCTCATGGCAAGCAGCGCCTCGGTGGGGGCAAAGTCCGTGCCTTGCTGGCCGGCCACGATCAGTACCGTGGGGCGGCGGGTCTCGTCCAGGGCTTCGGGGTTGATGGCGCTGGCCTTGGCGGCCACCAGCGCATGGATGGGGCGGCCTTGCTGGCTGGTGCCGATGGTGATCAGGCCCAGGCGCACAGGCTGGCCCAGTGTCTTGGTGGACAGGGTCTGCAGCAGCGTGCTCAGCTCTTCATTGGTGGTGAAGCTGCGGCGGCCGTTTTCCAGACCGGGCGTCTGGTAGCGCACGGCGGGATCGGGAAAGCGCAGCGCCACTTCTCCGGCGTAAGGCAGGGCTTCCAGCGCAGGGGCCGGGGCAATCGGCGTGGTTTGCGCAGTCGACAGAATGGAGGATGGCGAGCCGCCGGCGGCCTCGGGTGCGGGTGTGCGCGCCGGGGCCGGAGCGGGCCGGCTGGGTTGCCAGACGGGCAGCGGGGTACTGGCACAGCCGGCCAGCACCGTGGCGGCGCCCAGGACGCTCAGCCACCGCAAGAGGGCAGAACGGGCTTCCGAACGATCCTGAAAGGAGGAGGGGGCGAAAGTGGAGGGCGTGGTCATGGTGTGCGGGTACCTCGGGTCACGGTCAGGCCATTCCGCAGCCGCAAGGGGCGTGCGGGTGGCGCAGGGGCAATGCTAGCTGCAGCGTGGGGAGTCCGTGTGTCAGCGCAGGGCGCGCTGCTGCAGTTCGAAAACCTGCAGGCGCAGGGCCTGCAGGTGGGCGGGATCAGCGGTTGAAGCCGCCGCCACCACCACGGCGGTTGCCGCCGCCAAAGCCGCCGCCGCCGTTGCCGCCACCGCCGCCATTGCCACCGCGGCGGTTGCCACCGCCGAAACCGCCACGGCGACCGCGATCGGCCATGCTGTCCACGCTGGTGCGCATCGGGTCAGGCTGGCCGCCATTGCCGCCGCCGCCATTGCTGCGCGGAGCGGCATTGCGGATCACGCCCACATGGGTGCCCAGGTGGGCGTTGGCGCGAGGGGGTTGGTCGTCAAAACGGCTCGGGCCTTCGTAGCCGTCGCGGATCTGGCGCTGGGGTTGGCTGCGCGGTGCGCGTTGCTCGTCACGGGGGAAGTCGCTGCGCGGTGCATCGGCACGCGGGTTGTCACGCGAGGGGCGTTGGCGCGAGCGATTGAAGCCCTGGCCGCTGCGGCGTTGCTGGGCGTCGCCCTCACCGGCGAATTCGGGGCGCGGTGCACGGGCCTGGTCGTTGCCACGGCGGTTGCTGCCGTTGCTGTGACCCTGGCGGCGCTGGCCGTCTTCGGATGCCGCGGCACCCTGGCCACCTGCGGCGGGACGGGGGCCCTTGCCCTTGCCGGCGGCACGGTCGCCACCCTGGGCCACCTTGTTGGTGCGGATGCGGTCCATCATTTCCTGGCGCGCAGCCTTTGCAGCGGCCTGCATCACGTCGCGGCTGGGCGGCTTGCCGGCACCGCCCCAGATGGTCTGGCGGCCCATGGCGATGGGTTCGGCCTTCTCATCGGCTTCGGGGCCGAAGCCTTCGAGCACCTGCACCGGGATCTCCTGCTTGGTGAAGCGCTCGATCTCCATCATGAAGCCTTCTTCGTCCATGCACACCAGGCTGACGGCATGGCCTTCGCGGCCGGCGCGGCCGGTACGGCCGATACGGTGCACGTAGTCTTCAGGGACGTTGGGGATTTCGTAGTTCACGACGTGCGGCAGCTCGTCGATGTCGATGCCGCGGGCCGCGATGTCGGTGGCCACCAGGGCGCGCAGCTCACCGGTCTTGAAGCCGGCCAGTGCCTGGGTACGGGCGCTCTGGCTCTTGTTGCCGTGCAGCGCCATGGCGCTGATGCCGTGCTTGGTCAGGTAGTCGGCCACATTGTTGGCACCGAACTTGGTGCGGGTGAACACCAGCACCTGGCTCCAGTTGTGTTCCTTGATGATGTGCAGCAGCACTTCCTTCTTCTTGCCGCGGCCCACGGGGTGGATCACCTGGGTGATGCGCTGCACCGTGGTGTTGCGCGGCGTGACCTGGATGGACTGCGGGTTCTTCAGCAGGCTGTTGGCCAGCTCGCGGATGTCGTCGCTGAAGGTGGCGGAGAACAGCAGGCTTTGCTTGTCCTTGGGCACCAGGTTCAAGACCTTTTTCACGTCATGGATAAAGCCCATGTCGAGCATACGGTCGGCTTCGTCCAGCACCAGGATTTCGACCTGGGACAGATCCACCAGACCTTGCTGCTGCAGGTCCAGCAGACGGCCGGGGGTGGCCACCAGGATGTCCACGCCCTTGCGGATGCGGTCCACCTGGGGCTTCATGCCCACGCCGCCGAAGATGACGGTGGAGGTCACGTCCAGGTACTTGGCGTAGCTGACGAGGTTTTCGTTGATCTGGGCAGCCAGCTCGCGGGTGGGCGAGAGCACCAGAGCGCGGATGCCGCCGGCCGGAGCCTGGGTGCCGCCTTGCGTGAGGCGGTGCAGCATGGGCAGCGAGAAGGCAGCCGTCTTGCCGGTGCCGGTCTGGGCGCCGGCCAGCAGATCCTGGCCGGTCAGCACAGCGGGGATCGCCTGTGCCTGGATGGGTGTCGGGTTCTCGTAACCCTGTTCGAGCACGGCCTTGACAATGGCAGGTGCCAGGTTCAGTTCTTCAAATGTCATTCTTGTCGATGCGCCCGTCCGGGGCGCTGGGTATCAGCCTGTCGGGGCAACCTGCGTTGGTTGCCGGGCCAGTCTTAGGCAGATGATTTCAAGGAATGGGAGCCTGGAGCAGCGTCCGTCGTCCCCAGCTGAAATGCTGATGCCAAGGGCAACTGGAGCTCTTGGCTATGCATATTGTCGCATGCGTCGATAATCATGGTTGGTCGGCAGCCTCCGGTTGCCCAGATTTCTCACCAAAACCCAGTTTTTTTTCGTAAGCATCCATGGCCCAATACGTGTTTTCGATGAACCATGTCACCAAGACCGTGCCGCCGAAGCGGCAGATCTTGAAGGACATCTCCCTCAGCTTCTTCCCTGGCGCCAAGATCGGCGTGCTGGGCCTGAACGGCTCTGGCAAGTCCTCGCTGCTCAAGATCATGGCTGGCGTGGACAAGGAAATCGAAGGCGAAGCCATTCCGATGGCCGGCCTGTCGATCGGCTACCTGCCCCAGGAACCCCAGCTGAACCCTGAGCACACCGTGCGCCAGGCCGTGGAAGAAGCCATGGCCGAGGTGAACAACGCCAAGGCCCGTCTGGAAGAGGTGTATGCCGCCTACGCCGAGGAAGATGCCGACTTTGACGCCCTGGCTGCCGAGCAAGGCCAGCTGGAAGCCATCATTGCCGCCGCCGGCACGGACTCCGAACACCAGCTGGAAATCGCCGCCGACGCACTGCGCCTGCCCGCATGGGACGCCGTGATCGGCCAGCTCTCCGGCGGTGAAAAGCGCCGCGTGGCCCTGTGCAAGCTGCTGCTGTCCAAGCCCGACATGCTGCTGCTCGACGAACCCACCAACCACTTGGACGCCGAATCCGTGGAATGGCTGGAGCACTTCCTGCACCGTTTCAGCGGCACCGTGGTGGCCATCACCCACGATCGCTACTTCCTCGACAACGCCGCCGAGTGGATTCTGGAACTCGACCGTGGCCACGGTATCCCCTACAAGGGCAACTACTCCGACTGGCTGCTGCAAAAGGGCAACCGTCTGGAAGCCGAACAAAAGGGTGAGGAAGCCCGCGCCAAGGCCTTGAAGAAGGAATTGGAATGGGTGCGCCAGAACGCCAAGGGCCGCCAGGCCAAGTCCAAGGCCCGTATCGCCCGCTTCGAGGAACTGAGCGATTACGAATACCAACAGCGCAACGAAACCCAGGAAATCTTCATTCCTGTGGCCGAGCGTCTGGGCTCCAAGGTCATCGAATTCAACAACGTCTCCAAGGCTTTTGGCGACCGTCTGCTGATCGACAACCTGTCCATGAACGTGCCTGCGGGCGCCATCGTCGGCATCATCGGCCCCAACGGCGCCGGTAAGTCGACGCTGTTCAAGCTGATCGCCGGCAAGGAACAACCCGATTCCGGCACCGTGGACATCGGCCAGACCGTGAAGATGGCCTTCGTCGACCAGCACCGCGATGCGCTGGCCAACGACAAGACCGTGTGGGAAGACATCTCCGGCGGTCTGGACATGATCAACGTCGGCAAGTTCACCATGGCCTCGCGTGCCTACGCCGGTCGCTTCAACTTCAACGGCCAGGACCAGCAAAAGAAGGTCGGCAACCTCTCCGGTGGTGAGCGTGGCCGTCTGCACCTGGCCAAGACCCTGATCCAGGGCGGCAACGTGCTGCTGCTGGACGAACCTTCGAACGACCTGGACGTGGAAACCCTGCGTGCCCTGGAAGACGCGCTGCTGGAATACGCCGGCACCGTGATGGTGATCTCCCACGATCGCTGGTTCCTGGACCGTATCGCCACCCACATCCTGGCCGCCGAAGGCGATTCGCAATGGGTGTTCTTCGACGGCAACTACCAAGAGTACGAAGCCGACAAGAAAAAGCGCCTGGGCGAAGAGGGCGCACAGCCCAAGCGCTTCCGCTACAAGGCCCTCAAGTAATTCTTGTGGTTCCGCAAAAAGGCTCCTTCGGGAGCCTTTTTTCATGGGAGATGGGGTGCAGCAAGGACCGGCGGGCCCGTGGGCATGCCCCGGGTGCCGCCAGTGTACGGCGTGGCGGCCCCTGTCGCTGGTGCGACCGGGCGCTGCCGGCGCAGGGGCAAATCCCAGTGCCGCAGAAGGCGCAGGCCGCCTAGATTCGCGGGGTACCGCGGCCTCAGGCGGGGGCAACACCCAGCCACGCCGCACCGTCCTAGCATCTTCCGGAGACTCTCCCCATGCCCGTTTCTTCTTCACTGCCCCTGTCCCGCCGCGGCATTGCCCGCGCCGCAGCCGCCTTGCTGGCCACCTGCGCGCTGGGCGCCGGCGCGCAGACCGCCTACCCGAACAAGCCCGTGCGCGTGGTGGTGGGCTTTTCGGCCGGCGGCACCACCGACGTGGTGGCGCGCATCATGGCCAAGGAGCTGACACAGGCCCTGGGCCAGACCTTCATGGTGGACAACAAGCCCGGCGGCGGCAGCAATATCGCCACCGACCTGGTGGCCGCCGCCCCGGCCGATGGCTACACCCTGCTGTTTGTGGCCGTGACCAGCGCCATCAACCAGACCCTGTACCCCAATGTGAAGTTCGACCTGAACCGCGACTTCGAGGCCGTGGCCCTGGGTGCCAAGGTGCCCAATGTGCTGGTGGTCACGCCCAATGTGCCGGCCAAGAATGTGAAGGAGCTGATCGCCTGGGCCAAGGCCAACAACGACAAGGTGTCCTACGCCTCATCGGGCAGCGGCACCTCCATCCACATGGCGGGCGAGCTGTTCAAGGTGCGCACCGGCCTGCAGACCCAGCACGTACCCTACAAGGGCAGCGCGCCGGCGCTCACCGACCTGATGGGCGGCCAGGTGCAGTTCATGTTCGACAACATGCCGTCTTCCTGGCCCCAGGTGCAGGGCGGCAAGCTGCGCGCGCTGGCGGTGACCACCAAGACCCGCTCGCCCTCGGCGCCGGACCTGCCCACCATGGAGGAAAGCGGCGTGGCACCGTTCGATGTGAGCAGCTGGTTCGGCCTGATTGCCCCCAAGGGCACGCCCAAGGACATCGTGGACAAGCTGAACAAGGCCATGAACGCCGCCTTTGACAAGCCCGAGGTCAAGGAAGCCTACGCCAAGCTGGGCGCCGTGGCCGAGCACAACACACCGGCCCAGTTCAGCAGCTTCATCCGCTCGGAAGTCAGCAACTGGGCGCCGGTGGTCAAGGCCTCGGGCGCCAAGGTGGACTGAGGCACACCTCCCAGCCCCAATCCACCCCCACAGCCCACCCGGTCCGTCCGGGGAGGCGGTGGATGCGTGGTGCCGGCGTGTGCCTTGCACCCTGCCCGCTGTGAGGTACAGGGTTGCAGGGCTAGCGTGCAGGGCGCAGCCCGTCGCTCCAGCACGGCAGCCTGGCCTGACCGGGCACCTCCACCGCGCCGGCCAGCAGGATGGCACGGGCCGTGGCCACGGCCACGGCTTCGGCGGCCAGGGTGAACAGCGTCATCAGACCCAGGGTCCGGCCGGACTGGCCCGTGCCCAGGGCAAACAGGGTGTCGCCGTCGCTCATGGTGTGCACCGGGTTGATGGCGCGGGCCAGACCGTCGTGGGCCACGGTGGCCAGGCGCTGGGCCTGGGGCTTGGTGATCTGGGCATCGGTGGCCACCACGCCGATGGTGGTGTTGCTGCCGGCCAGAATGGTCTGTGGGCTGTCGCCGCGCAGCAGGGCATCGCGGGCGCACAGCAGAGCGGCGCCATCGGCCGTGCGTGCACCGGCCAGCAGCTCGCCGGTGGTCGGGTGGTAGACATCACCCAGTGCATTGCACGCCACCAGGGCGCCCACGGTAACGCCGTCGACGGTGAAGCTGGCTGTGCCGATGCCGCCTTTCATGGCCCGTGCAAAGCCGAAGATCTTGCCCACCACGGCGCCGGCGCCAGCGCCCACGCTGCCTTCTGCCGGGCGTTCGCGGGTGGCGGCCTGGCAGGCCGCGTAGCCGGCCGCGGCATCGGGGCGGATGGTCATGTCGCCCAGCATCACATCGAACAGCACGGCAGCAGGCACCAGTGGAATGCGACCCACGCCAATGTCCAGTCCGGCGCCCTGGGCTTCCAGCCAGCGCACCGTGCCGCTGGCGGCATCCAGCCCCCAGGCGCTGCCGCCCGCCAGGGTGATGCCGTGCACCTGCTGCACCAGGTTGGAGGGGGCCAGCAGATCCGTCTCGCGGGTGCCGGGGGCAGCCCCGCGCACATCCACCCCGCCCACTGCGCCCTGCGGGCACAGCACCACGGAGCAGCCGGTGGGGCGGCGGGAGTCGGTGTGGTGTCCCACGCTGATGCCCTGCACCCGGGCGATGTGCCCGGGATGCTGCAACAGGTCGAGAACGGCGGCGGAAGGCGCAGAAGCGGCGGGGAAGAAAGCGGTCACAGGCAGGTTCCGTCAGGGCGATGGCCGGGTTTATATGGGATGGGTGATAAACAAATAGTTTTTTTATCTCTAGGGTTTACCCATGGCGGCGCGATACTGAAGGGCGACCGCCACCGTCCGGTGGCCCGGATTCTCTCCCCCCATTCTCCCTTTTGCGAGTTTTCCCATGACCTCCCGCTTTGTTTCCCGCCGCGCCGTGCTGGCCGCTTCCACCCTGGCCCTGGTGGCCGCCCTGGGCACGCCCGCGCTGGCGCAGGACGCCGCCAAGAAGAAGCTGCTGATCGGCGCCACCGCCGGCTCCAACTACGACCTGCTGCAAAAAGGCATCCTGCCCCAGCTGCAGAAGAAGGGCTACCAGATCAAGCTGGTGGAGTTCAACGACTATGTGCAGCCCAATCTGGCGCTGAGCGACGGCTCGCTGGATGCCAACTTCTTCCAGCACCGCGCCTACTTTGACCAGTTCACCGCCGACCGCAAGCTGGCGCTGAGCGCCATCGTCCAGGGCCCCGTGGCCCCCATGGGCGTCTACAGCAAGAAACACAAGTCGCTGCAAGGCATCCAGAACGGCGCCAAGGTGGCCCTGCCCAACGACCCCAGCAACCTGGCGCGCGCGCTGCTGGTGCTGCAGCAGGCCGGTCTGGTGCAGGTCAAGCCGGGCGTGAACCCCGCCCGCATCTCGGAGCTGGACCTGGCGGCCAACCCGCACAAGCTCAAGTTCCTGCCGCTGGAAGCCGCCCAGCTGCCGCGCGTGCTGGAAGACGCCGACTACGTGGTGGTCAACGGCAACTTCGCCATCTCGTCCGGCCTGAAGCTGAACGACGCCGTGGTGCTGGAAAAGACCCCCGACCAGTACCTGAACGTGGTGGCTGTGAAGACCGGCAACGAAAACAGCCAGTGGGCCAAGGACCTGGCGGCCGCCTACCGCTCGGCCGAGTTCAAGGCCGTGGTGGACAGCCAGTTTGCCGGCTACGCCAAGCCGGCCTTCCTGCAGTAAGCCGCTGCACGGGCCGCGAGCCGCGGCCTGCCGGTCTGACTGCCTGACACCAGGCACCAGGCACCAACAAGGGACTGCAGGGCAGTCCCTTTGTTTTGGGCGGTGCTGTGCCGCGGGGCAGGACGCGCAGCCGGTGTGGCGCTGCCGGTGCTTCAAGAGTGCGGAAAGAGCGCAGATAAGCAGCGAAAAGGGCGTTGCAAGGGGAAATATCCGCAACGTCGTCGGTCGGTGGTTTGCACCAAGCTGGTGCGCAAGCAGCGGCTTTGTCGGCGCTTTGACCGCGATTTGTTGCTTTTTTGCTTCAATTTTTCCGTTCAAGGCAAAAAAAGCGGGCTCCAGCCTCTTGCATGGTGACGCACTCTGTGCACACAGCAGAGAATCGCCGCATTGTCACAAGGAAACAACATGAAAAAAACTCTCATCGCCTGCGGTGCTGCGCTCGCATGCCTGGGCGCTGCCCACGCACAAAGCAATGTCCAACTGACCGGCTTGGTCGACATGTATGTCGGCTCCATGAAGATGGCGGGTTCGGAACGCAAGAGCGTGGTCGATTCCGGCGGCATGTCCACCTCCTGGTGGGGCGTGCAGGGCACGGAAGACCTGGGCGGCGGCCTGAAGGCCGGCTTCATGCTGGGCGCTTTCTTCCAGGGCGATGACGGCTCCAAGGGCCGCTTCCCCGGCGATACCTACTTTGCCCGCGATGCGAACGTCACCCTGTCGGGCGGCTTCGGTCAGCTGCTGCTGGGTCGTACTTCGGCCCCCAACTTCCTGCCTTCCGTGTTTGCCAACCCGTTTGGCGACTCGTTCGAAGTCTCGCCGCTGATCCTGCACGAGAACGTGTCCTTCTACAACGGCGGCGTGAACTACAGCACCACCCCGTCGGACACCGGCTGGAGCAACCAGATCCGCTACACCACGCCCGACATTGGCGGCCTGACGATCAACGTGGCCTACCAGTTCGGTGAAGTGGCCACTGCCAACAGCAAGAAGAACGTGGGCGTGAATGCCACCTACCGCACCGGCGGCCTGATGCTGACCGGCTTCTACGAGCGCGCTCAGGTCAACAACCCCGGCGCAGGCCTGCTGGCTGACGGCACCAAGCAAAACTGGATGCTGGGCAGCTCCTACGACTTCGGCGTGGTCAAGCTCTACGGCACCTACGGCCAGTCCAAGACCAAGGACAACGACAACTACGAAGGCAAGACCGCTTCGCTGGGTCTGGACATCCCCGTCTCCAAGGCTGGCACCATCAAGGCCGCCGTGGCACACACCAAGATGGACACCGGCGCCTGGGACGGCAAGCACACCACCACCACCGTGGGCTACGACCACAACCTGTCCAAGCGTACCGATGTGTACGGCGTGGTCATGAACGACCGCTTCACCGGTCTGAAGTCCGGCACCAGCCTGGCTGTGGGCATCCGCCACCGCTTCTAAGCAGTTGCAGACCTTGCGTCTGCCCTGCTGGACCTACCCGGCCTCGGCCGGGTTTTTTTATGTCTGCGCGCCGCAGGCACGCCCTCCAGGCCCCTGCGGAATGCCTGCCGCCATGCCTGTGGCCATGGCGCATTCTTCATATGAAATATTGAATAAGGATTGGAATTTTTATTGGTTGGAGATTGAAGCGACTCTGGAGATACTGCCGCCAGACGTTTGCAGCAGGCCGGCACCACCGGTTTCCTTCGTGACAGAAGCGAGGGCTGAACCAGCCCCCGACACCCGCACCGCCTGCACAGACAGACCGTTTTTCAAGACCCGCGCCGCAAGACGGCCAGAGAGATCCCAGGAGAAGCCACCATGTCCCGTTTGTTCACCACCCGCCGTTCCATCCTGGCCGCTGCCGTGCTGGCTGCCGCCTCGGTCGGCCTGTCGGCCCCGGCGCTGGCCCAGGACGCCAGCAAGAAGCAGCTGGTGATCGGCGGCACGGCCGGCTCCAACATCGACCAGCTGCAGTACGGCATCGTGCCCCAGCTGCAGAAGAAGGGCTACAAGGTCAAGCTGGTGGAGTTCAACGACTACGTGCAGCCCAACCTGGCCCTGGCCGATGGTTCGCTGGACGCCAACTTCTTCCAGCACGAGGTCTACTTCAACCAGTTCAAGGGTGACCGCAAGCTGGACCTGGTGGCACTGACCCAGGGCCCCATCGCCCCCATGGGCGTGTACAGCAAGCAGCGCAAGAGCCTGGCCGACCTGAAGGAAGGCGACCGCGTGGCCCTGCCCAACGACCCCAGCAACCTGGCCCGCGGCATTCTGCTGCTGCAGCAGGCCGGCCTGGTCAAGATCAAGGAAGGCGTGAACCCGCTGCGCGTGTCGGAGCTGGACCTGGCGTCCAACCCCAAGAAGATCAAGCTGGTGCCGCTGGACGCCGCCCACCTGCCGCGCGCCCTGGATGACACGCAGTTCGCCATCATCAACGGCAACTTCGCCATCTCTTCCGGCCTGAAGCTGACCGAAGCCGTGCTGCTGGAAAAAGTGCCGGACCACTACCTGAACATCGTGGCCGTGAAGACCAAGGACAAGGACGCCCAGTGGGCCAAGGACCTGGCCGAAGCCTACCGCTCGGCCGACTTCAAGGCCGTGGTCGACAGCAAGTTCGCCGGCTACGCCAAGCCAGGCTTCCTGCAGTAAGCCCTGCCGCAAGGCGCCTGCCAAAGTACACCAGGGACCGCGATGCGGTCCCTTTTTGCTTGCGTGGTGCGTTCGTGCTGCCACCGGTGCACCGCAACCGCACCGAGCGGGTCGCCGGGCCGGGGCCGGAAAGCCGTGCTCGCTGCTGTCAGCGCGCTACGGCGTACAGCTCGTCGCGCAGGATATGCAGCGCGCGCAGCTCGATCTGCTGCAGCGCCCGCACCTGGGCGGTCGGCAGCCCCCGCGTCAGCAGCGCAGCGCCCAGGTCGCTGAGCATGGCGGCCCCGGTCTGCGGGTTCCAGAGAATGTTGTGCGCATACAGATCGCCATGCAGCACCCCGCTGTAGTGCAGGTGGCGCACGGCGCCGCTGATCTGCGCCAGGATGTGCTGGGCCGCACAGGACGACAGCGACACGCCGGGCGCATAGACATCGCGCGTGCAGCTGCGCAGGCTGGGCGGGCCGGCCAGCGGCTGCATGCCCTCGGGCAGCAGCGGCAAGGCCATGGCCAGCTGGCCCTGCGGGAGGCCGCTGACGGCCGCCAGCGGGGTCAGCAACTGGGGATGGTGCGTCACCGCCATGCCCGCCGCCAGCTCGGACTGGGGCGTGCCGTCGCTGGTGTGGGCTGCCTTGAAGATCTTGAGCGCCAGCTCCGTTCCGCTGCGCGTGTTGCGGGCGCGGTAGATATGGCCGCTGGCGCCCTCGCCCAGCAGCGCACCCACCTCCAGATCCGCAAAGGGCAGGGCCTTGGCGGCGGCTGCGGCATGCAGCTGCTGCTCGCTGGCCTGGGTCAGCGGGTTGCCGGCCAGCGCCGGCCAGGCCAGCTGGGGCAGCTGCAGCAGCACCTCGGGCACGGCGGTGAAGCGGTTGCTTGCCATGCGCAGCAGCTCCAGCCGGTTGCAGCGCACCAGGCTGGCGGGCAGGGCGGTCAGCTGGTTGCAGGACAGCATCAGCTTCTGCAGGCGCGGGCGTTCGCCCAGCGCGTCGGGCACGCTGGTCAGGCAGTTGTCGGTCAGGATCAGCCAGCGCAGGCGCGCAGGCAGGCTGTGCGGCGGCACCTCGGCAATCCGGCAGGCACGGAAGCCCACCATCTCCAGCTCCGGCAGCTGGCCCAGCACGGACGGCAGCTCGGTGAAGGGGTTGTGGGAGGCAAACAGCACGCGCAACCGTGCAAAGCGCGCGAATTCGGCGGGCAGGGAACTGAGCTGGTTGCCGGACAGGTCCAGCAGCTCCAGGGTATCGGCCAGGGCGAACAGGGCCGGCGGGATGGCCGTCAGACCCTGGTTGCAGAGTCTCACCTCGCGCGCTCCGGCCAGCGCGCCACTTTCTAATTGATCCAGGGTATGCATGCGGGCGCCAAGTGTAGGCGCCCGCCTGTCACCTTCCCGGCAAGATGGGCGGGCCCACGCAGATTTTTTTCTCGGTATGGGCCGGCCTTGATGTACCGCAGCCCGGGGCCGCGGCTGCGGCCCGGGTTCAGTGCGCGGCTTCGATGTGGGTGATCAGCAGCTGGCCCTGGGCGTCCTCCACATGAAAGCGCACCTGGTCGCCCGGCTTGAACTGCGCCAGCTGGGTACTGTCCTTCAGTCCGAACACCATGGTCATGGCCGGCATGCCCAGGTTGGTGATCTCGCCGTGGCGGATGGTGAGCTTGGCGCCGCGGGCGTCGACCCGGGTGATTTCACCGGGGGTCAGCACCGCAGCAGGGTCGGCCGCAGCCGCTGCCTGCGGGGCTGCAGGGCTATCTGCCGCCGCAGCGCTGTGGGCACCATGCTGGCTGTGATCCATGGGCGCGGCGGCACCCTGGGCCTGGGCGCTGCCCCAGGCCAGGCCCAGGGCCAGCACGGTGGCGCCCAGGGCCGGGGTGCGCAGGGACAGTGTGGAGGGGGAAGAAGCAAACATGGCAGGTCCTGGGTGCATCAACGGTAGCTGGAGAAGACGCGGGTGCCGACACCGCTGCCCATCAGATTCTGGGTGACCAGCAGCACATCGAACGGGTCCTTGCGGCCGCCGTATTCGGGGCCGTCCATACCGGGGCTGCCCACCGGCATGCCGGGGACGGTGATGCCCAGCGCCTTGGGCTTGTCCTTGAGCAGCTTGAACACATCGGCCGCAGGCACATGGCCTTCGACCAGGTAGCCGCCCACCAGGGCCGTGTGGCAGGAGCCCAGGTTCTGCGGCAGGCCCAGCTTGGCGCGCACGGCGCTGTTGCCGCTGTCGTGCACGGTCACGGCAAAGCCGGCTTTTTCCATCAGCACGATCCAGTCCTTGCAGCAGCCGCAGTTCGGGTCTTTCCAGACTTCCATCGGCGTTTTGGCGGGTGCGGCGGCCAGCGCGGGCAAAGCGCCCAGGCCGGCCAGGCTGGCCAGACCGCTGGCGGCCAGCAGGCCCAGGGCGTGGCGGCGGCTCGTGCGTGTGTTGGTGGTATGCATGGTGTGTCCTTTGTTGAGGGGGTTATTCGGTGACCGTGAAACGGCCTTGCATGCCGGCCTGGTAGTGGCCGGCAATCAGGCAGGCAAAGTCGAAGCTGCCTGCACGGTTGAAGTTCCAGACCAGCTCTTCGGTCTGGCCCGGGGCCACATGGGCCATATAGGGCTCGGCGTGTTCCATGCCGGGGTACTTCAGCATCATCTGGGCATGCGCGTCCAGCGAGTCCCGGGTGCCCAGCACCGCTTCGTGCATCACCTGGCCCTGGTTGACCACGCGCAGGCGCACGGTTTCGCCCCGCTTCACCTGGAAGTGGTCGGGGGTGAAGCGCATGTCATCGGTCATGGTCAGGGTGATGGTGCGCCGGGCATGTTGGCCATCGCCGGCCAGGCCCCAGTCTTTTTGCTCCGGGCTGAGGGTGGGGCGGCTGGCATCGGGCGCCGCATGGGCGTCCGTGCCGTGGGCCCAGGCCGGGAAGGCGCCGGCGGCCGCGCTGGCCGCCAGCACCAGGGCCGCCATGCAGGGAAATGTCTTCATGGGAGGTCTTCCTTTCAATGCGCATGGCCTGCCGCCGGGGGCAGGGATTCGGGTTTGTGCACGCTGGCAGCGCCCGGGGCCGTGCCTGGTGCGGTCTGGCGCGGGGCCTGGGCATCCAGTGGTGCGCCCTGCCATTCATAGGCCACCGTGCCCTTGGGGTGGCGGTACCAACCCGGGTCGCGGTAGTCGTTGGCCCCCAGCTGGCTGCGCACCTTGAAGGTGGTGAACATGCCGCCCATCTCGATGTTCCCGAACGGCCCCTGGCCCGTCATCATCGGGAAGGTGTTGTCGGGCAGCGGCATCTGCATGGACCCCATGTCGCCCATGCCGCGCTCGCCCATCAGCATGTAGTCGGGCACGATCTTCTGGATCTTGCCCACCAGACCCTGGTGGTCGACGCCGATCATGGTGGGCACGCCATGCCCCATCGCGCCCATGGTGTGGTGGCTCTTGTGGCAGTGCAGCGACCAGTCGCCCGGCGCATCGGCCACCAGCTCCAGCTGGCGCATCTGGCCCACGGCCACATCGGTGGTCACCTCCGGCCAGCGCGCCGTCAGCGGCACAGGACCGCCATCGGTGCCGGTCACCTCGAACTCGTGGCCGTGCAGGTGGATGGGGTGGTTGGTCATGGTCAGATTGCCCACGCGGATGCGCACCCGGTCCCCCTGTTTGGCCACCAGCGGGCTGATCGCCGGGAAGGCACGGCTGTTGAAGGTCCAGATATTGAAATCCGTCATCTCGTTGACCCGGGGCGTGGCGGCGCCGGGCTCCACCGCGTAGGCGGCCAGCAAAAAGGCGTAGTCGCGCTGCACCTCGGCAATCAGCGGATGCCGGGCCTTGGGGTGGGTGATCCACAGGCCCATCATGCCCATGGCCATCTGCACCATTTCATCCGCATGCGGGTGGTACATGAAGGTGCCGGGGCGGCGCGCCTCGAACTCGTAGACAAACGTCTTGCCGGGTGGAATGGCCGGCTGGTTCAGGCCGGCCACACCGTCCATGCCGTTGGGCAGGCGCTGGCCGTGCCAGTGGACGGTGGTGTGCTCGGGCAGGCGGTTGGTGACGAAGATGCGCACCCGGTCGCCTTCCACCACCTCGATGGTCGGCCCCGGCGACTGGCCGTTGTAGCCCCACATGTTGACGAAAAAGCCAGGCGCTACCTCGCGCACCACGGGCTCCGCCACCAGGTGGAATTCCTTGACCCCGGCGTTCATGCGCCAGGGACAGGTCCAGCCGTTGAGCGTGACCACCGGGTGGTAGGGGCGGCCGTTGGGGGGCGTGAGCGGCTCAGCGGTGTCGGCGCTGGCCTGGATCACGGGCTCGGGCAGCGCGGCCATGGCCACGCGGCTGACGGAAGCGGCGGCCACGGCCGTGGCGGCGCCGGTGAAAAAGGATCGGCGTTGCATATCAGTGGCCTGCCTCGGTGGTGGCAGCAGGCGCTGCGCTGGGGGTGACGGGGGAAGGCGGTGTGCCGGGCGAGGTGCCCGTCAGCGCCAGCTGCAGGTCCACGTCGGCCAGCCAGAAGTCGCGCTGGGCCTCGGTGGCGGTGGCCACCGCCTGGGCGGTGCTGCGGGCCTGGGCCAGCAGCTGCCAGACGCTGATGAACATGCCGTTGTAGCGGTACACCGCTTCGTCCTGCAGAAAGCGCGCCAGCGGCACGGCTTCGGTCTGCTGCTGCTGGGCCAGGTCATAGGCCGTGCGGTAGCGCAGCCAGTGGCTGCGGGCCTCACTGCGGGCGCGCAGCGCGGTCTCGCGCAGCTGGGCGGCATTGCGCTGCAGGGCGGAGCGGGCGCCTGCGCTGGCAGCGCCGCCCCAGTCGAACAGCGGCAGCGGCAGCTCCAGCTCCCAGCCGCGCGTGATGTCGTCATGGCCGCTGGCGCGTTCGGTGCTGGTGTTGCGGCTGTAGCTGGCGCCGACATCACCGAACACCGCCCCTACGCGGGCAAAGCCGTTGCGTTCGGCCGTGGTGTCCAGCTCGCGGCGCAGGGCACGCAGGTCCAGGCGCTCGCGCAGGGCCGTGGCTTCGGCATCGTCGCCGGCGCGCAGTGCGGCGGCGGCGGGTAGCGGCGGCAGGGTGGCCGGCAGCACAAAGTCCGCTTGCGCGCCCCACAGGCCCATCAGCCGGGCCAGCTGCTCGCGCTCCAGCGCGGCATTCAGGCGGGAACGGGCCAGGTTGGCGGCGGCCTCCTGCTGTACGCGCAGTTCCTGGGCCTGCTCCAGCTTGCTGAAGTTGCCCACGCGCGCCATGCGCCGGGCCAGCTCGCCACCGGCGGCAGCGGCTTCGTGCAGGGTCTGCGCCGTCTGCAATTGCTGCTGCGCGGCCACGGCGCGCAGCCAGGCGCGGCGCGTGTCGGCGGCATGCAGCAGCACCTGCTGGGCGGTGGTCAGCGTGGCCTGCTCCAGCTGCCAGCCCTGCCAGCGGGCACGCCAGGGCAGGGTGATCAGGCTGACCAGACCAAAGCTGAGCTGGCGCTCGATCTCGCGTTCCTGGGCGTTGACAAAGCGCCCCAGCGTGAGTGTGGGGTTGGGCAGGGTCAGCGCCTGTACGCGCTGGGCATCCTGTACACCCAGCGCGGCCACCTGGGCTTCCAGGGCCGGGCTGTTGAGCAGGGCGATGCGCACGGCAGTGTCGGCATCCACCGGTTGCTGCAGCCAGGCCGCCACCTGCGCGCGGGCGGCAGCGCGGGCCTGGGGGGCGGGGTCGGCCAACTGGCTGCCGGCGGGCAGGCTGCCTGCCGTATGGGCCGTGACGGCGCTGCGCTGGCCGTCCGGCGCCACGCTGGCGCAGCCGGCCAGCACCAGGGCCGCGACCACGGGGGTGAGGCGAAGCAGGCGTGGGCTCATGGCTGGCCTCCGTGGTGGTGGCCCTGATGCTCGCCTGCCGCAGGTGCTGCCGTGGGCGCAGCCGGGGCGGGCGGGTGGTGGGCGGACCCTGCGGGTGGGGTGCCCGCCTGGGCTTTTTCCCGCTGCAGCACATCGGTATGGCCGCGCGGGAACTGGGCGACGGCGGCATTGGCCGCCTGCCAGGGCGTGCTGGCCTGCTCCACGCCGCCGCTGGCGGGCAGGGGCAGGTGCTGCAGCGGCCGGCTGGGGGCTGTGGGCTGCAGCCAGTCCGGCAGCCGGGACGGCGGGGCCGCCTCTGCGCCTGGGGCTGCGGCCGTATGGTCCGCGGGGGCGGGAGGGGCCGTCTGGGCCCAGGCGCCGGAGGGCAAGGTGGTCAGTGCGGCAGCCGCCACACACCACGGGGTGAAAGAGTGCGCAAAGCGCATGCAAAGTCTCCTGCAACGTGACAAACACGGCGTCCTGCCGGGCGGTGTGCACCAGGCCACCGCGCGGCTGCGGACGCACTTCGGGCGTCAGGTCTCAGAAGATGGGGGGTTTGGATGCCTGCAGCGGCTGGGCGCTGGCAAAGCGCGCAGCGCCGCCCACGGGTTGGGCGTGGGGCGGGGTGTCGTTCGCGGCCAGGGGCAGCGACATGGGAGAAACGGCGGAGTGGCAGACCACACAGGCGGCGCAGGGCGCGCCGTGGCTGTGCTCGCAGCCGGAAGCGGACTGCGCCCCCGGGGCCGCACACCGGTCCGCCGCGGTCAGTGCGGCATGCAGATCCGTACCGTCAGAGGGGGCGGAATGGTGCGGCGCCACCGCATCGCGGTCGGCATGCTCCGTGTGGTGCCCCTGCGGCCCATGCGCGGTGCCATGGGAATCCGCCTGCACCGTACTGGCAAGGGAAGAAGAGGGGGAGGGGCTGCCGTGGTCCATGCCCGGCATGCTGTGGTGCACGGCCGCCGTGCTGGCACCCATCGCCGGCAAGGTGCCCATGGCCATGGCATCGCCCGCCAGACCCCGCAGGGCCAGCAGAACCACCAGGAAAAAGGACAGCATGCGGCGCATGCAGGGAATGATACCGCCCACGTCGGGAAGTTCCACGGTCGGGGTGATCGGGGCGGTGGGCAGGGGCCGCACGGCCAAAATGGGGCGTGGCGCCCGGTGCGGCATGCCGGGTCCGGCCAAGGGGGCCGGACCGTCGGCTTACTTGGTCAGGATCAGCTTGCCCAGCTTGGTGGCCTGCAGGCGGTAGGTAGAGCCGTTGTGCACAATGGTGACGGCCTTCTGGCCTTGCAGCAGTTCGGCGCTGTCCAGCTGCATATGGGCCGGGGACGCGGCCACGGGCAGGATGGAGGTGGAGGAAGAGGTGGTGCGCAGAGCGGGCTGGGTGAGCATGGTGGGATCCCGAAACGGTTGAGTTGTGCGAATGATAATAATTCTTATTTGATAACGCAACCACCCTGCTGACAATCGGGCTTTATGGCGGCGTATTCCATCGCCGCCGCCTTTGACACCATGGCCAGAACCCCCTTCATGCGACCGTTGCGGCTCACACCACCTGGTAGCGCCCCGGGCGGTGGTTCATGGTCAGTGCCAGGTTCAGCGTGATGGCTGCCACGATGGACCATCCCACGCGCGAGGGCTCCACCGTCACGCAGGCGGCCAGCAGGATCAGGCAGTCCAGCGCCATCTGCACCTTGCCGGCACGCCAGCCGTAGCGGTCCTGCAGGTATAGCGCGGCAATGCCGATGCCGCCCAGGCTGCCCCGGTGGCGGAACAGCACCAGCATGCCCACGCCCAGCAGCAGGCCGCCCGCAATGGCCGCGTACAGCGGGTGCAGCGGGCCCAGCTGCATCACATGGGGCTGCAGATCGGTCAGCAGCGACAGCAGCAGCACGGCGGCAAAGGTCTTGACGGTGAAGGCCCGGCCCATCTTCTTCCACGCCAGCCAGTAGAAGGGCAGGTTCAGCGCAAAGAACAGCTGGCCTATGGGCAGGTCGGTGGCGTAGTGCAGCACAAAGGCCAGGCCCACCATGCCGCCGGTCAGCAGCTTGGCTCCCGAGCACAGGGCAATGCCCACGGAAATCAGCGTGCAGCCGGTGAACAGGGCGGCAGCGTCTTCCACCAGCGTATGGGGCACGGCCGGGGTGGGTGGAGCGGGAATGGTCGGTGTCACGGAGGCCGTGGCAGGGCGGGGCGCGGTCATGGCAGAGGCAGTGTGAAACGGCAAGCGCAGCCAACCCGGCCGGGGCGATCCGACCCTGCACCGCACCGCCGGAGGGCCCCGGCGGCGTGCAACACACAAAGCCCCCGGACTGCAGCAGCAGGGCGGGGGCCAGAGAGAGCGGGCGGACAGCGACCCAAAAAGCGACGGCACAGCCACCGCCTGGGTCGGATTGATTGCTACTTTATTGATAGCGATTGGCAAAAGTTTAGCTGGCGTGCCGCGCAGTTTTCATGCAAAACGCAGCCGGGGCGCCGCGGCCGTGGCGTGGGGGCGACAGCGTGGGCCGCCGCCTGCCAACCCGGCTTCCAGCCCCTCAACCGCGCCAGCGGCGCAGCCGCAGACCGTTGGCCACCACCAGCAGGCTCACGCCCATGTCGGCGACCACGGCCATCCACATGGTGGCCATGCCCGCCACGGCCAGGGCAAAGAACGCGGCCTTGATGCCCAGGGCCAGACCGATGTTCTGCCACAGCACGGTATGCGACTTGCGCGACAGGCGGATGGTCTCCGGAATGCGGCGCAGGTCATCGTTCATCAGCACCACGTCGGCCGTCTCCATGGCCATGCCGGTGCTGTGGCGCCCGCCCATGGCAAAGCCCAGGTCCGACTGGGCCAGCGCCGGCGCGTCGTTGATGCCGTCGCCGGTCATGCCGGTGGGGCCCACAACACGCTGCAGCACGGCCATGGCGTCCAGCTTGTCCTGGGGCAGCAGGCTGCCGCGCGCATCGGCAATGCCGACCTGGGCGGCAATGGTCTGCACCGTGGCCTGGTTGTCGCCGCTCAGCACCACGGGCGTCACGCCCAGGGCCTGCAACTGGGCCACGGCTTCGGCCGCCTGGGGGCGCAGCGGATCGGCCACGGCAAACAGGGCGCGCACGGCCTGGTCGTCGGCCAGCAGGGTCACGGTGCGGCCCTGGGCCTCCTGCGCCTCCAGCACAGCTTCCAGCGCCGGGGTGGACAGGGACTGCTCGCGCGCCCAGCGCAGATTGGCCAGGGTCCAGCGCTGGCCGTCGATCCGGGCCTGCACGCCGCGGCCGGGCAGGGCCTGCAGTTCCTGCACCGCACCGGCGCCCGTGCCGGCAGGCAGGCCGGCGGCAATCGCCCGCGAGACCGGGTGGTCCGAGCCGCTGGCCAGCTGCCAGGCGGTGCGGGCCAGATCGCCGGGCTGCGACGCGGCGGCATCTGCCGCCTGCCAGTGCACCAGGGCCGGGCTGCCGCTGGTCAGCGTGCCGGTCTTGTCCAGCGCAATGGCGCGCAGCAGGCGGGCGGTTTCCAGCGAACGGCCGCCTTTCATCAGAATGCCGCGCTGCGCCGCCGCGGTCAGCGCGCTGACCACGGTGACGGGCGTGGACAGCACCAGCGCGCAGGGGCAGGCAATCACCAGCAGGGCCAGGGCCTGGTAGAGGGCGTCGTGCCCGGTCCAGCCCAGCAGCCAGGGCGCCAGCACGGCCAGCAGCGCGGCCAGCACCAGCACGATGGGGGTGTAGACCTGGGCAAAGCGGTCGACAAAGCGCTGCGTGGGCGCGCGCGTGGCCTGGGCCTGCTCCACGGCGTGGACGATGCGCGCCAGCAGGCTGTCGGTGGCGGGTGCCGTCACCTCCATGGTCAGCTGCCCGTGCTGGTTCACGCTGCCGGCAAACAGGGCGTCGCCCGGGGCCTTGTCGGCCAGCGCGCTCTCGCCGGTGATGGGGGCCTGGTTGACGCTGCTCTCACCCTGCACCACGGTGCCGTCCAGCGGCACGCGGGCGCCGGGGGCAATGCGCAGGCGCGCACCCAGGGCCACCCGGGCCACGGGGGTCGCGGCCACGCTGCCGTCGGGCTGCAGCACATCGGCGGTTTCCGGGGCCAGCTGCAGCAGGTTGCGGATGGCCTGGCGGGCGCGGTCCATGGCCTGGTCTTCAATGCGTTCGGCGGCGGCGTACAAGGCCATCACCATGGCCGCTTCGGGCCACTGGCCGATCAGAAAGGCGCCGGTCACGGCCACGGCCATCAGCGCGTGTATGCCCAGCTTGAAGCGGGCCAGGTCCTTCAGCCCGGCCTTGTACACGCCCAGGCCCGACAGGCCGATGGCCACCACGGCCAGGGCCATGCCGCCATAGCTCAGCCAGGGGTGCAGCGACGCGCCCCAGTGTGCGGCTTCGGCCAGCACGGCCAGCACCAGCGCCGCGGCAATGCGCGGCCAGCCCGGCAGCACGCCGTGGTCGTGGCCGGCATGGGCATCGGCAGCGGCGTCCGTGCGGTCCTCGCCGTGGCGGTGGTCGTGGCCTGCATGCTCGCCGTGGTCATGGTCATGCCGGGCGGGGCGCGCTGCGCCCTGCGGGGGGATGGAGGGAGAGGGCTGGGGGGCGCAGCTGCCGCCTCCGCAGCCGCAGCTGTGGACATAGGCCTCTTCGTGGCGCGGGTGGTTCTTGCTCATGCGATGATTGGAAACCTGAAACCCACTTCAAGGTCAAGCATGTCCCAGTATCGTATTGGTGAAGCTGCGCGGCTGTCCGGCGTCTCGGCCGCCAACATCCGCTATTACGAGCGCGAAGGCCTGGTGCGCCCCAGCGGCCGTGCCGAAAACGACTACCGCTTCTTCACCGATGCCGACCTGCACCGGCTGCGCTTCATCCGCATGTGCCGCGCGCTGGACATGTCGCTGGACGAGGTGCGCACCCTGCTGGCGCTGGACCTGAACAGCAAGGAAGACTGCGCGGCGGCGAATGCCACGGTCAATGGCCACCTGCAGCATGTGCGCGAGCGCCTGCACGAGCTGCAGATCCTGGAGCAGGAGCTGCTGGCGCTGCGCGGGCGCTGCGACGGCAGCGACGCCCACTGCCACATCATCGAAGCGCTGCACGCCCAGGCCGATGCGCCGCTGGAAGAAGCCCGTCCCCCGGCGGCCGGCGCCAGCAAGCGCCACGTCTGACCGACCGCGCCAGGGGCGCCGGCACCGCAGTGGCGCACGCGGGTATGGGCGGCACTGCCACGCGGTCGTCATGTTGCAGTGCAAAATTGACCATGGATGCGTGGCGGCGCGCTGCCTGCCTACTGTGGCGGCCGGCGCCCGCGTCCGCCCGTGTTTTCAACCCATGACAGGAGGGGCGCTGCCCATGTCCATGCCGCAATCGCCCGTGCAGTGGCGCCAGGTGAAGGCCTGGGTCTTCGATCTGGATGGCACGCTGCTCGACAGCCGGCCCGACATTCTGGCCGCCGCCAGCGACACGCTGGTGGACTACGGCCATGCCCCGCTGCCGGCAGGCTACCAGCTGCCCAATCTGTTCGGCACCGCCGGAGAGCTGGTGCGCGACGTGTTCGTGGAACGCGGCTACCCGGCACCCACCGACTTGGTGCGGCTGCGCGCCGAGTTCGAAGCCCATTACGCCGCCCAGAACCCCAGCCAGGCCCGCCTGTACGAAGGGGTGCCGCAGTGGCTGGACTGGGCGCGCCAGCAGGGCGTGGCACTGGGCATCTGCACCAACAAGCTCGAGCGCCTGGCGCGCGACGGCATGCAGCAGCTGGACATTGCCGAAGGCTTTGGCGCCATCACCGGCTCGGACACCTATGGCGTGGGCAAGCCCTCGCCCGAACCGCTGCTGCGCACCCTGGCGCAACTGGGCGTGGCCCCGCAGGAGACGCTGTTCTTTGGCGACACCCATGCCGATGCGGCCTGCGCCCAGGCGGCCGGTGTGCGCTTTGCCTGGCACAGCGTGGGCTATGGCGATGCCCGGGTGCAGGCTCTGCCCCAGGTGCTGCGCTATGCCGGCTACGGCGAGCTGCTGCACCAGGTGGGGGCACAGCAGCCGGCGCTGTCCCTGTAAGGCACAGGCCCCAAAGTCCAACGCCCTGCAGGGCAGGGCGTTGCGGCAGGGCCCCGGCAACAGGGCCGCAGCGGGGGAGCGGTTTACAGATCGCGGCGGCGGTCGCCCGAAAAACCCAGCGAGGCCGAGATATCGTGCGCTGCCTGCTGCAGCTTGGGCAGCCAGCCTTCGTCCAGGCGGTCGGCAGGGGCGGAAATCGACAGGCCGGCCACCAGCTTGCCCTGGTCGTCGTAGATGCCGGCGGCCATGCAGCGCACGCCCAGCTCCAGTTCCTCGTTGTCGCGGGCAATGCCGTACTGGCGGGCCTTGGACAGCTCCTGCTCCAGCGCATGCAGCTGGGTGATGCTGTTGTGGGTGTTGCCGGCCAGGCCGGTGCGCATGGCGTAGGCGCGCACGCGCTGGGGGTCGTCGGCCGCCAGGAACAGCTTGCCGTTGGAAGTCAGGTGCAGCGGCGCATGGCCGCCGATGGCACGCACCACCTGCATGCCCGAGCGTTCGCTGTAGGCGCGCTCCACATACACAATCTCGTCGCCCTGGCGCACGCTCAGGTTCACCGGCTGGTGGATCTGCTTGTGCAGGGCACGCATCGGGCCCAGCGCCGCTTCGCGCACGCTCAGGCGGCCCTTGACCAGATTGCCCAGTTCCAGAAAGCGCATGCCCAGGCGGTAGCTGCCCGACTCGGGGCGGTCCACAAAGCGGCCGATGGCCAGGTCGTTGAGGATGCGGTGGGTGGTGGAGGGGTGCAGTCCGGTCTTTTCGCTGATTTCCTTCAGGGAAACGGCTTCTTCGCGCGAGGCCAGGACATCGATCAGGATGAACATGCGCTCCAGCACCTGGACGCTGGGCTTGGCAAGGGAATCGTGATCGGTTTTGTTGGTCATGGGCTCTTGTTATGCTGCGTTGGGCGGATTCTATGCCGCGATTGCGGCACCGCACAAAAGTTGTGCCGGTGCGTGGCACTCAATCCGCGGTGTGGGGTCGCTCGGGCGACGTCTCGACCCGCTCCCACAGCTGGTCGTGCAGCACCTCGTGGGGCAGAAAGAGTGCTTTGTAGCGCATCTTGGCGCTTTGTGCGATCCAGTAGCCCAGATACAGATACGGCAGGCCCATGCTGCGCGCCTGCGCAATCTGCCACAGCACGTTGTAGGTGCCATAGCTGGCGGTGGGATCGGGTTCGTAGAAGGTGTAGACGGCCGAGATGCCGTCATCGAGCGCATCCAGAATGGACACCATGCGCAGCACGCCGGGCGCATCGCCCACGGCGGGCTCCCGGAACTCCACCAGGCGGGAATTGACCCGGCTTTGCAGCAGGAACTGGGTGTACTGGTCCACGCTGTCGTGGTCCATGCCGCCGCCGCTGTGGCGGGCGTGCTGGTAGCGCTGGTAGAGGTCGTAGTGCTCGGCCGAATAGCTCAGCCGCTGGATGCTGGCCTCCAGCTGGGCATGCTGCTTCCAGGCCCGCTTCTGGCTGCGGTTGGGCTGGAATTCATTGGTCAGCACCCGCAGCGGCACGCAGGCGCGGCAGTAGGGCCGGTAGGTGAACATGCCGCTGCGCCGGAAACCCTGGGCCACCAGCTCCGAATAGATGCCGGTCTGGATCAGGTGGCTGGGCGTGGCCACCTGCGAACGGGCTTCTTTGCCCTCGATATAGCTGCACGGGTACGGGGCCGTGGCATAGAACTGCAAGGTGTGCAGCGGAAGATCGTTCGGATGCGTCATGCGGAATCAACAGAGGACGACAAGATGGCATCCCAGTATACGGAATGAAACCGCCAATCCATATCCGGCAGCTTGCGCTGCCGCCCGACCTCGATCAGGAACAGGCTGCGGGGGATCTCATGCGCCCCCAGCGACGCCAGGTGGCGCGTGGCCTGCTGGCAATCGATCTGCGTGGCGCCCTGGTGGCGGCACAGGCCCACCAGCGCCGCCAGCGCGATCTTGGAGGCGTCGCTGGCATGGGCGAACATGGATTCGCCAAACACCGCGCGGCCCAGTGCCACGCAGTACAGGCCGCCCACCAGTTGGCCGTCGATCCAGGTTTCCACGCTGTGGGCCTTGCCCTGGCGGTGCAGCGCGGTGTAGGCCGCCACGATGCGGTCCACGATCCAGGTGCCGTCCTGGCCGGGACGCACCGTCTGGGCGCAGTGGCGCATGACCTGCTCGAACGCGGTGTCGATGCGCACCTCGCAGCCCGGCGTTTTGCGGAATTTCTTCAGCGTCTTGCGCAGCGAAGGGTGCAGGCGGAAATTTGCCACCTGCAGCACCATGCGCGGGTTGGGGGACCACCAGAGCACGGGCTGGCCCTCGCTGAACCAGGGGAAGATCCCCTGCGCATAGGCGGTCTGCAGGTTGTCGGCATCCAGCCGACCGCCGGCGGCCAGCAGGCCGGGCAGAGGGTCATCCAGGCCCCAGGCGCTTTGCACGGGGGGGAAGACATCGTTTTCCGAAAGCCAGGGCAGCTGGTGGGTCATGGCTCAATCAATTTCGCTGAATCAAATCGTCACACAGAACACGTGCTCAGGTTTGTACGCTGTGTGCAGTAGTGGGGTAAGGGCTGTTCCTACAAATGCAGGTGCGGTCAAGGGACAAGACAGTCGGTCGGCGAACCGTATGCTGGACCTTATCGCTTCTGGCAGTTGTCGGTATGCTTGTGTTCGGAAATTGTGAAGGAGTCCAGCGTATGTTCTTCCGCAAAATTTTCAGTGGCAGCTTGACGGAGCCGCGCTATATCCGTCGTACCCGCGCCTACCTGGAAGAGGCGCGCATGGCCATGCTGGAGCACTCCATTGCGGCAGAGCACTACCAGTCTTCGGCCGACATGTATGCCGAGCGTGCCCGCCGGCTGGAAGCCGAACTCGAACACTGGGAAGCGCAACGGGACGCAGAGCGCGATGCGGCCCGCAGCAAGCGCAATGGTGAAGAGGGTGTGGCGGCAACCAAGCAGATGGGAGCGCCCAAGCTGGAAGCGGCGCCGGTGGTGGCCCCTGCACAGCCAGCAGCGGTGGGCATTGTGCGGGCGGCGTAGGCTGCAGGCGCTGCGGCGGCATAGGGTGCCGTGTGGGGCCGTGCGCATGCGCCAAAGAAAAAAGGCTTGCATTGCTGCAAGCCTTTTCATGTGGCTCCCCGACCTGGGCTCGAACCAGGGACCTGCGGATTAACAGTCCGTCGCTCTACCGACTGAGCTATCAGGGAACATTTCGGTAGGACCGCGTGCGATTGCGCAGCCCGAAGTTTGTGGCTCCTCAACCTGGGCTCGAACCAGGGACCTACGGATTAACAGTCCGGCGCTCTACCAACTGAGCTATTGAGGAAAAAGGTGTATGGTTGCGTGCGATTGCGCAGCCAGAAAAAATGGCTCCCCGACCTGGGCTCGAACCAGGGACCTGCGGATTAACAGTCCGTCGCTCTACCGACTGAGCTATCAGGGAACATTTCGGTATGGCTGCGTGCGATTGCGCAACCAGATCAATTCGGTGGCTCCTCAACCTGGGCTCGAACCAGGGACCTACGGATTAACAGTCCGGCGCTCTACCAACTGAGCTATTGAGGAACAAGACCTAGATTATATACATAGAAAAAATACGCTCCGGACAAAGCGCTACAAAAAATCAAAAGACCGCCTGGGGCGACCCTCTCAGGGCTCGGGGCGGCACCACAGCCAGGCCAGCACGCAGGCCATGCAGCCGCAGGCCAGCCAGCGCACCCACAGCGGGGTGGGCGCCAGCCACAGCACGGCGGCGCACAGGGTCATCATGATGCTGGCGCTGTATTTGGCCCGGCGGCTGACCTTGCCTCCCTGGCTCCAGTTGACCAACATGGGCCCGAACAGGCGGTGCTGCCACAGCCAGCGGTGCAGGCGCGGGGAGCTGCGCGCTGCTGCCCAGCCGGCGATCAGAATGAACACCGTGGTGGGCAGACCGGGGATGAAGACCCCGGCAATGCCCAGGGTCAGGCTGGTGACGGCCAGCGCACGCAGAAGAAAGCGGACCAGCCAGTGGGCCACAGGCTGGTGGGGCGGCGGCGTGGCAGGCGGTGAGACGGAATCGGGCACGAAAACAGCAGTCAACAGGGATGCTGGCATTGTGCATGGGTTGTACGGCCTGGCGCTATGCTTTGCCCCATTCCCGCTGCGGTTCCGCGCTGCAGGCGCACGCGGCGGGCCCCACTGAAAGAATTTGCCATGGCGATTTGCACCATCCTCAAGATGGGAGATGCGCGGCTGCTGGAGCAGGCGCAGCCCGTACAGACTTTTGACACCCCGCAGCTGCATGCGCTGATCGCCGATCTGCGCGACACCATGCGCGC
This sequence comes from Comamonas terrigena NBRC 13299, assembly GCF_006740045.1. Lineage (NCBI taxonomy): Bacteria > Pseudomonadati > Pseudomonadota > Betaproteobacteria > Burkholderiales > Comamonadaceae > Comamonas > Comamonas terrigena. Next base: position 3,004,147 of record NZ_AP019749.1, on the reverse strand, counting down.
CGCCAACGGCGCCGGCATTGCGGCGCCGCAGATCGGCGTGGGGCTGCAGGTGGTGATCTTCGGCTCGGACCAGCGCAATCCGCGCTACCCCGACCGCCCGCTGGTGCCGCCCACCGTTCTGGTCAACCCCTCCATCACGCCGCTGGGCGATGCCGAAGAGGGCGACTGGGAAGGCTGCCTGTCCGTGCCGGGCATGCGCGGCTGGGTGCCGCGCTGGCAGCGCATCCGCTACACCGGCTGGGATCCGCTGGGCCAGGTGATCGACCGCACGGTCGACGGTTTCCACGCCCGGGTGGTGCAGCACGAATGCGACCACCTGTGGGGCAAGCTCTATCCCATGCGGGTGCGCGACTTCACCCGCTTCGGGTTCACCGAAGTGCTGTTTCCGGACATCAGCGCGGCCGAGGACGATTGAGGCCGGGGCCCCAGCAGCCGCACCGGAGCGCTGGGCACTTGCCGCGGCAGCCCGGTGTTTGGGCCCTATGGCTCAATCTCAATAACTCTGTAACTCTATAAGCAAGCAGACCGGGAGCTGCAGCCTGGGCCGCTCAGGGCGTGCCCGGCAGCTGCACCAGGTGCTGCAGCCCTTCGCTGTAGCGCGCGGCGTACAGGCCCAGCTGCACCATGGCGAAGTGGTTCACGCGCAGGCTGACTTCGGTGTGGGTCAGTGCGCCGCTGATCCGCGCATCGCTGGTTTGCAGATGCACCAGCAGGGGCTGGCGCAGCGCAAAGCCCTGGGCCGTCAGCACCTGGGCGACCAGTGGTGCCTGGGCCGTGGGGCTGCGGCGCAGCACGATGGCGGTTTCGTCGTTGTCCAGGCGCACGAACACCCCGGGCGGGTAATGGCCGGCGCACTGCACCAGCGCCTGACCGGCTTCGTCGAACACGCCCGAAGGCCCTTGGGTCACCGCCAGGGTCGAATCCACCACCGAACGCCCGGGGCGCGACTTGCGTGGGCTGATCATGGCCGCATAGCGGTCGGTGGTGGCCAGAATCCGGGCCAGCCGTTCGGCCACGGGCTGCTGCAGCAGGGGCAGCTGTGTGGGCGGCACCGCGTGGTGCAGGGCGACGATGTCCAGCCACAGCGCATCGTTCACGCCCTGCTCCTCCAGCAGGCGGCGGCTGGCCTGCGGGTGCTGGTCGATCGCCTGCTGCTGGGCCGGGCTGGGGCGGTCGCGCTGCAGGGACAGCTGGTCCTGCAAGGTGGTCATGCCGATGTTCATGGTCAGCGCGGCGCGCACCAGGCTGTGGCGTTCGTGCGGCGGCAGCTGCAAGGAGGTGGCCAGAATCTGGCACAGCGTGGCGCAGACCAGGGCGTGCGAGGCGCTGTAGCCCACGGTGGAGGTGCCCGCCAGCTGGAACATCAGGTACAGCGCCGCATCGGTGTCGTGGGCCACCAGGTCGCGCATCCAGGTTTCCAGCTGCTGGATCTTGGCCGGCAGCGCGGGCACCAGGGCGGGCGAGGTCAGTACCAGGTGCAGACTGGCTTCCAGATCGGACCACAGACCCAGCAGGTCTTCGTAATGGTCGTCATCCGTGGCAAGGGCTGCGGGCAGGAGGGCGGAAGTGGGCATGGTGCGGCTCGGCGGGGCGCGGGGCCCGCGCCATCCATATATTGTCGCGCGGCAGGGGGCTTCCGGCCAGCATGTTCTGGCCGGCCGGGACCCAAGGCGGGTGCTGCGGCCTCCACTGCCGCATATGCTGCGGGCGCACCGCGCAGCCACGGCGGCTTTCGCCTGCCGGTGCGCCGCCATGCCGCCATGCTGCCATGGCGGGCCGGGCGACACGGCGATCCGGCTCATGCCATGGGATTGCGGGCGGTACGGAACAGGGCAACGGCATCCATCAGGCGGTTCGCCTGATCACGCAGGCTGCCCGACGCTCCCGCCATTTCCTCCACCAGCGAGGCGTTTTGCTGGGTCGCCAGATCGAGTTCCGAGACCGAGACGGTCACTTCGCCAATCCCCTGTGTCTGCGCACGCGACGCCGTGCTGATTTCGCGGATCAGGGACGCCACGCTCTTGACCTCGTGCACCAGTTGCCCCATGGTTGCCCCGGCGTCCTGGACTTGCTCCACCCCCTGTGCCACCTTGCCCATGCTGGCATCAATCAGTTGCTTGACCTCCTTGGCCGCTTCTGCGCTGCGCTGTGCCAGCATGCGCACCTCGGCTGCAACGACGGCGAATCCGCGCCCTTGCTCGCCCGCGCGGGCGGCCTCCACGGCAGCATTGAGGGCCAGCAGATTGGTCTGGAAGGCAATCCCGTCGATCACGCCGATGATGCTTCCGATGCGGCGCGAGCCCGCGGCAATGTCCTCCATGGTCTGCACCACGCCGCCAACCACCTGGCCGCCATGCTCTGCCGACCGGCTGGCGGTCGCCGCCAGTGCCGTGGCCTGGTGGGCATGCTCTGCGTTCTGCTCCACGGTGCCGTGCAGCTGTGCCATGGTCGCCGCGCTGTGCTGCAGCCGCGTAGCCTGCAGTTCGGTGCGCTGTGCCAGATCGGTGTTGCCCGAATCAATCTGCGCCGAGCTGGCGGCAATGGTTTCTGCCGACGAGCGCACCCCGCGGACGATCTGTGCCAGGGCTATCTGCATATCTGCCAGCGAGGCCAGCACACTGCTGTGGTGCACTCCCACATCCAGCGCGACCTCGCTCAACTCGCCTGCTGCCACGCGCTGGGCCACCGCCCGCAGCTCGGAGGGGTCGGCGCCCAGCGCACGCGTCAGGCTGCGGGTGATGCGCCAGGCAAGCACCCCCGCCACCACCAGGGCCAGGCCGCAGGCTGACAGCAGAAACGTCTTTTCGGACACATAGGTACGTGCTGCCGCATCCACGTTGGCATCGCCCTGGACGCGGATGTAGGCCACGTATGCGCTGGTCCTGCGCATCAATTCGGCCAGCAGCGGGCGGCATTCATCGCTCAGCTTGCGGATGGCCGCTTCGCGCTGGCCTTGCAGGGTCAGCTCGACAATCGCCAGTGCCACGGGGCCATAGCCCGCCTCGATCTGCTCCATGGCAGCAAACAGCGCGCGCTCCTCGCTGGAGACTTCCGGTGCTTGCACCAGGGTGCGCAGCCGCCCCAGACGCTCCTGCACCCGCTCGTGGGCTTGCGCCACGGCCTGCTTTTCCACCGCGATATCGGCGTCTTCCGAGACCAGCAGCAGGTTGCGGGCAGCCACCGCACGGGCATCGGCCGCAGCCTGTACCTCGCGCGCCAGACCGGCCCGCCGGAAATCGTTGGATACAAAGTGCTCGAAGCTTTCCTGGGTGGAGGCGATGGTGCGCATGGCCATCCCGGAAAGTCCAAACAGAATCAGCATCAAAAGACCAAAAGACAATAGCAACTTGTTTTTGATTGACATTGGAAAACCTGGTCTTCAAGAAAAAAATCAGTTCATCAGAACGGTTGAAAAAGCGCTATATCCACGGCCGGACCCGGCTTCACCGGTACAACCTGCCTTCCGCTGCGCCCTGAAAGAAGGGCATGGCGGGCCAGGCTTGCAGCGGTTTTTCCCCGTTGTGCCAGGGCCTCCGCTGCTGTCGGCGGGCACCGCGTACCGAGGTGGCGCCCAACTTTGTAACAATCAATGTACTGGACAAACTCATTTCTGTCCTAGACAATTTGACCTATTCCCTGAATTGACCATGTCTATCTCTGCCCCGTCCGATTGCAGTCCATCCGTGCAGGATGGCGCTTCCATGCTGCACATCGCTGCAGTGGAACGCGAAACCGGCATTGCCAAGGACACGCTGCGCGTCTGGGAAAAACGCTATGGTTTTCCGCAGCCTTTGCGTGATACCAAAGGAGACAGGGTGTATGCCGCCAGCCAGGTTGCCCGGCTCAGGCAGATTCGGCAGCTGCTGGATGCAGGCATGCGTCCAGGCAAGGTGGTCGGCCTCGGCGCAGAGGCGCTGGCACGTTTGCTGGCCGAAACCTCCGTGAACGACCTGTCTGATTTGTCCAGGACAAAAAATGCTGTCGCACCGCCCGCCCAGTCCGTATCCGACTTCCTGGACCTGATTGCCGGGCATTCACCCCAGGCATTGCGCCATGCCCTGGCACATGCCCAGTTGCGCATGGGCGTGGCGCCGTTTGTCACGGAGCTGCTCGCTCCGTTGAACCAGGCCGTCGGTGAAGCCTGGGTGCAAGGGCGTTTCAAGGTGTTCGAGGAGCATTTCTACACCGAGGTGATCGGTTCCCTGCTGCGGGAGACGATTGCCTCGCTCGCTCCCCTGGCCAGCGCCCGGCGTCCCAAAGTGCTTTTGACCACCTTGCCGCCGGAGCAGCACGGCCTGGGCCTGCTCATGGTGGAAGCCCTGCTGACGCTGGAAGGCTGTTGCTGCGTGTCGCTGGGGACGCAGACACCGTTGGAGGATCTGGCGCACGCAGCGCACGCCCACCACGTGGATCTCATCGCCCTGAGCTTCAGCAGCGTGCACCCCGAATCCCTCGTGCTGGACAACCTCCAGGCCTTGCGCAACCAGCTGCCGCAGCCGCTCGGGCTGTGGGTCGGCGGCGCATGCCCCGCGCTCTACCGGCACCCCATCGCCGGTGTCGTGCCGGTGGGGTTGCTGACCAACATTCCCGGTGCGGTGGCGCGCTGGCGGCGCCGGGAGACTGAAACACACAACACAAGGACCACCAGAACATGACCATGCTTCTTCTGCGACGCACACGGCCCTGGGGGCCGACCGCCTGGTCCCTGCACGCACGGCTGCTGTGCTGGCTGGCAATCGGTCTGGCCTGCACGGCCCTGCTGACGGGCTGTGCCAACACCCATCCTCCGCAGGGGATGCAGCCCGTCCAGGGATTCGATTTTGCACGCTACCAGGGGCGATGGTACGAGCTGGCGCGCCTGGACCATGCGTTCGAGCGCGGCATGGACAATGTCTCGGCACGCTACACCCCCCAGCCGGACGGCAGCGTCCAGGTGGTCAACCGTGGCCGCATCGCTGCCACCGGCGTGTGGCGTGAGGCCACGGGCAAAGCCCTGTTCACAGGGGCCGCCAGCACGGCTTCGCTGAAAGTGTCTTTCTTCGGCCCGTTCTACGGTGGCTACCACGTGGTGGCGCTGGACCCGGATTACCGCTGGGCCCTGGTCGTGGGCGAGAACACCCGCTATGCCTGGATTCTGGCGCGCGACACCAGCCTGCCGCCCGAGACCCTGGATGGCATTGTCCAGCGCGCCAAGGCACTGGGCATCGACACGCATGCGTTCATCTGGGTGTCCCACACCCATGCAGACCCCACCGGGCGGCCCTGAGGTTCCATGTCCATCCCGATTCCTTCCCCCTCGGCCCCGTCCGGTCCCATCGCCATCATCGGTGCCGGCCTGGCGGGCCTGGCCTGTGCACAGCTTCTGGCCCGGGCCGGGCACAGCGTGCACGTCTTCGACAAAAGCCGGGGGGCTTCGGGCCGGATGAGCACGCGGCGCGGCACCGACGCCGGCGCCCACTGGCAGTGCGACCATGGTGCACCCTCTTTCCAGGCCCATGACGCCGATTTCCGCGCCCAGGTCCGGAGCTGGCAGGAAGCGGGCGCCACGGCCCCATGGCCAGGCAGGATAGGGCTCCACGATGGTGAACGTCTTCGGCTGCAGGACAACGCGCCGCAGCGCTTTGTCGGCACCCCGCGCATGACGTCCCCCGCCGCGCACATGGTGCGCGGCATGCAGGACATGCCCGATCCGGTGCGCTTTCAATGGCAGACCACCGTTGAACCGCTGCAGACTGCGGCCGGGGAGGGCGCTGGCTGGACGCTGCACAGCCCCGAGCATGGCGCCGCACCACAGCGCTATCGGACCGTGCTGCTGGCCGTGCCCGCGCCGCAGGCGGGGGCTCTGCTGGAAGCCGTGGCGCCCGAAGCGGCCCGGCTTGCCCGCAGCGCCCGCATGCGGCCCTGCTGGTCGGTCATGGTGCGCTGTGCCGGGCCGGTTCCCATGGCGGTGGACGGCTGCGTCGTCGAGCACAGCCCCTTGCGCTGGATTGCGCGCGACAGCAGCAAACCCGGCCGCAGCGGCCCCGAAACCTGGCTGCTGCAGGCCTCCCACAGCTGGAGCGAAGCCCACCTGGAAGACGATGCCCAGACGGTCACTGCAGCCCTGCTGCAGGCCTTCGCGCAGCTCGGTGGCCCCAGCCCGGCCAGCGTGCAGGCGACCTCACACCGCTGGCGCTATGCCGACGCCACGCAGCCGCTGCATGTGGATTGCTGGTGGAGCCCTGCGGCTGGCCTGGGCCTGTGCGGAGACTGGCTGCACAACGGCACCGTGGAAGGAGCCTGGCTGAGTGGCCGCAGCCTGGCACGCGCCGTCCATGCGGCAGGGCAGCGCCACGCCGCCTGAGCTCCCACCGAAAGGGCGCCATGCACCGCAAGCCCCATCTGCCGCAAAAGTGCTGCCAGCGCTGCGGGCGCCCTTTTGCATGGCGCAAAAAGTGGGCCCGCGTCTGGGATGCGGTCCTGTACTGCTCGGAACGCTGCCGTCGACAGCGCTCCCGGCTGCCATCGCCGGGAGCGCCGCCATGAGCACAGTGCTGTTCTGGTTCCGCAGCGACCTGAGGCTGCACGACCAGCGCGCGCTGCAGCGCGCGTGTGCCCTGGGGGCGAAGCACCTGCTGCCCGTGGTGTGCCTGCCTGATGTGCATGCCACCACCCGCTGGGGCTTTGCGCGCATCGGCCCGCACCGGCGTGCCTGGTGGGCCTCCGCCGTGGAGCAGTTGCGCCAGCAGTTGCAGCATCTGGGCTGCCCGCTCTGGATACTGGACGAACCTGCTGCCAGCGCCTTGCCGGCACTCGCACGGACCGTGGGCACCCGCACTGTGGTGTGCGAAGAGATTGCAGCACCCGAGGAGCAGGCGCAGGTTACCGACCTGCGTGCGGCAGGCCTGCAGGTCCAGACCGTATGGCACAGCAGCCTGCTCGATCCCGACCACCTGCCCTGGCCGCCACTGCAACTGCCCGCCGTCTTCACTGCGTTTCGCCAGGCGATTGAAAGCGCCGGGCTGCAGCCTGCCGCGCCCCTGCCGTCGCCCACCGCGCTGCCGCCATGGCCACCCGGCATGCCCGGGCAATGCACCGATGCTCCGGCACAGGCCCTGGCCGCGCTGGCCGGGTCGGGGCCTGCCGCCGATGGACGCAGCGCGTTCCCCTATCTGCAGCACGGGCTGCACGGCGGTGAAGCGGCGGCATTGGCCCACCTGGCGCAGTACCTGGCCCGGCATCTGCCCCACAGCTACAAGCGCACGCGCAACGGTCTGCTCGGGCTGGACTTTTCCAGCAAATGGTCGCCCTGGCTGGCCACGGGAGCGCTCTCACCCCGGCAGGCGTGGGCGCAGCTGCGGCAGTTCGAGGCCATGCACGGCGCCAGCGATGGCAGCTACTGGCTGTGGTTCGAGCTGCTGTGGCGCGACTATTTCCGTCTGCTGCACCTGCAGCACGGCCGCGCACTGTACCGGTCGCGCGGGCTGGGGCCCGTGCGCGCCACGCCGCACGATGGCCGCCGTTTTGCGGCATGGTGCGCCGGACAGACGGGCCAGCCGCTGGTGGACGCGGCCATGCGCGAGCTGGCGGCCACCGGTTACCTGGGCAACCGCCTGCGCCAGGTGGCAGCCAGCTACCTCATACATGAGCTGGGCTGCGACTGGCGTGCCGGGGCGGCATGGTTCGAAGCGCAACTACTGGACTATGACGTCTACAGCAACCAGGGCAACTGGCTCTACATCGCCGGCCGGGGCACCGACCCGCGCGGCGGCCGGCGCTTTGATCCTGTGCGACAGGCCGCCACCTGGGATCCCCAGGGAACCTACCGGCGCCGGTGGGGGACAGCATGACACACGCTACATCCCCCCGCGCGGCCCCCTGGCCAGCCCGCACCCTGCGGCTGGTGCTGGGCGACCAACTCAACCCCGGGCACAGCTGGTTCCAGCAGGTGGACGCGCAGGTGGTCTATGTGCTGATGGAGGTGCGCCAGGAAACCGACTACGTGCTGCACCACGCCCAAAAAATACTGGCGATTTTTGCGGCCATGCGCGATTTTGCGCGCCAGCTGCGTGCCGCCGGCCACCGCGTGCGCTATGTAGCGCTGGAGAGTGCCAGCAACCGCCAGTCCATCCCCGGCAACCTGCAGGCGCTGGCCAGGCACTACGGTGCCCGCAGCGTGCAATGGCAGCAGCCCGACGAATGGCGGCTGGATGCCCAACTGCAGGCCTGGGCTGCCACCCAGCCGCTGGCCTGGGACATAGTGGACAGCGAACACTTTCTGACGGCACGTGGCGAGCTGGCCGCACTGATGCAGGGGCGCCGCCAGTGGCTGATGGAGCATTTCTACCGCCACATGCGCCGCCGCCACCGGCTGCTGCTGGATGCCGACGGCCAGCCCGAAGGCGGGCGGTGGAACTTTGACCACGACAACCGCAAGCCCTGGCCGGGGACTCCGCCGCAGCCGCCCGACTGGCGCCCGACACACGATCACAGCGGGCTGTGGGCAATGCTGCAGCGCTGTGGTGTGGACAGCTTGGGCCAGCCACAGGCCGCAGCCCTGCGCTGGCCGCTGAACCGCGCCGAGGCGCTGGCTTGCCTGGAAGCCTTCATCGCCCAGGCGCTGCCGCACTTCGGCGACTATGAAGACGCCATGGCCAGCCAGGCGCCACGCCTCTTCCATTCGCTGCTCTCGTTTGCGCTGAATGTGAAGATGCTGCAGCCGCTGGAAGTGATCCGCCGCGCCGAAGCAGCCTGGCGCGGCGGTCTGGCCCCGCTGGCGGCGGTGGAGGGCTTTGTGCGCCAGATACTGGGCTGGCGCGAGTACGTGCGCGGCATCTACTGGTCATGCATGCCGGGCTACGAGAACCGCAACGCTCTGGGCCACCACCTGCCGCTGCCGCGCTGGTTCTGGACGGGCGATACCGGGATGCGCTGCCTGCAGCTGTCCATACGCCAGTCGCTGCAGACCGCGCATGCCCACCACATCCAGCGGCTGATGGTGATTGGCAATTTCGCCCTGCTGGCCGGCCTGGATCCGGTCGCGCTGCACCGCTGGTACCTGGGCATCTACATCGATGCCTTCGAGTGGGTGGAACTGCCCAACACCCTGGGCATGAGCCAGAGCGCCGATGGCGGCCTGATTGCCACCAAGCCCTATGTCAGCGGGGCTGCCTACCTGCAGCGCATGACCGACTATTGCCGGGGCTGCGCCTACGACCCCCGGCAAAGGACGGGCCCGCGTGCCTGCCCCTTCAACGCCCTGTACTGGGATTTCTTTGACCGCCACAGCACCGCTTTGCGCGACAACCACCGGCTGACGCTGGTGTACCGCCAGTGGCAGAAGATGCCCCCGCAACAGCAGGAGGCCCTGCGCGGGCAGGCCCGTCAGCTGCGCGGGCGGCTGGATACGCTGTAACCCCACGCACGAGGCCTGCCATGCAATCGCTTCCCACTGCCTACCGTGCCATTGTGATCGGAGCCTCCGGTGCCATCGGCGGCGCCATGGCTGCGCAGCTGAGCGCCGATCCACGCTGCGCCGAGGTGTGTGCGCTCAGCCGCCACAGCGATCCGGCGGTCGACCTGGACGCCGGGCGCAGCATCGCCAGCGCCGCGCAGGCATTGGCGCATCGCGGGCCCTGGCACCTGATTGTGCTGGCCACCGGCATGCTCTGCGGTCCGACAGGCGGCCCCGAGAAACGCCTGGCCGACCTCAACGCTGCGCACCTGGCGGCCAGCTTTGCCACCAACACCATCGGCCCAGCCTTGGTGCTGGCCCATTTCGCGCCCCTGCTGGCGCGCGGCGAGCGCAGCCTGTTTGCAGTGCTGTCGGCCAAGGTGGGCAGCATCGGCGACAACCGGCTGGGTGGCTGGTACAGCTACCGCGCCTCCAAGGCAGCGCTGAACATGCTGCTCAAGACCGCATCGATCGAGGTCGCCCGCACGCGTCCCCAGGCCGTGCTGGCCGCGCTGCACCCCGGCACCGTGGACTCGGCCCTGTCGGCCCCGTTTCGCGGGGCGCAGATCGGTCGTCCGCCCGCAGAGGCCGCACATGACCTGCTGGTGCTGCTGGACGGCCTGCAACCCGAAGACAGCGGCGGCTTCTGGGCCTACGATGGCCAGTGCCTTCCCTGGTAAGGTCTTCGCCACTGTCCACCAAGGAGAACACCATGCGTATCCTATTGACTGGCGGCACCGGCCTGATTGGGCAGGCCCTGTGCCGGCACTGGCAACGCCAAGGCCATGAGCTCTGGGTCTGGAGCCGCAACCCGCAGCAGGTGCCGGCGCTGTGCAGCGGCGCACAGGGCATCGCGAGGCTGGAGGCGCTGGATGGCAGACCGCCAGTGGACGCCGTCGTCAACCTGGCAGGCGCCCCCATTGCAAGCCATCGCTGGACTGCGCCAAGGCGCGACCTGCTGTGGCGCAGCCGCGTGGACCTGACGCGCACCCTGGTGGACTGGATGGGGCGCCAGACCACGGTGCCGCCGGTGCTGATCTCGGGCTCTGCCACGGGCTGGTACGGCGACGGCGGGGAGCAATGGCTGTCCGAAGACAGCATGCCGGGTCGTACGGACTTCGGCAGCCGCCTGTGTATGGCGTGGGAGCAGGAGGCGGAGCGCGCGCGCCAGTCGGGTGCGCGGGTTGTGCTGTTGCGCACGGCACCCGTGCTTGCGCCCCACGCAGGCGTGCTGGCGCGCCTGCTGCCCCCGTTCCGGCTGGGGCTGGGGGGGACGCTGGGCAACGGCCGGCAGTGGATGCCGTGGATACACATCGAGGACCAGGTGGCCCTCATCGACCACCTGCTGCACAGCGACACCTGCAGCGGCCCCTACAACGCCTGCGCGCCGCAGGTGGTGCGCAATGCCGAATTCACCCGGATCCTTGCGCGGACGCTGGGCCGCCCGGCCTTGCTGCCTGTGCCGGCCTGGGCGCTGCGTCTGGCGCTGGGGGAGATGTCGGTGCTGGTGCTCGGCGGCCAGCGGCTGGTGCCGCAGCGCGCCCGGGAAGCGGGCTTTTCCTGGCGCCACCCGGAACTGCCGGCAGCGCTTGGGCAGTTGCTGGCCCCGCCCTGAGGCAGCCACCCCGGCGCTGACGCCGTCAGGGACCGGGGTGTCAGTCGCGGAAGTTGTTGAACGACAGCGGGTGGTCCGCCAGGTCCTTGCGGATCAGCGCCATGGCGGCCTGCAGATCGTCGCGCTTGGCGCCGGTGATGCGCACGCTCTCGCCCTGGATGGAGGCCTGCACCTTCATCTTGCTGTCCTTGATCAGCTTCTGCAGCTTCTTGGCCAGCTCGGACTCGATGCCGTTCTTGATCTTGACGACCTGCTTGACCTTGTCGCCGCCCACCTTCTGGGGCTTTTCGATGTCCAGGAAGCGCACGTCCACATTGCGCTTGGTGAGCTTGTTGCGCAGCAGGTCCTCCACCTGTTGCAGCTGGAACTCGGCATCACCGTACATGGTGATTTCCTTGTCTTTCAGTTCCACGGCAGCCGATGTGCCTTTGAAGTCAAAACGGGTGCCAATTTCCTTGGAGGCGTTTTCGACGGCGTTCTTGACTTCGACGAAGTCGGCTTCCAGCACGGTGTCAAAAGAAGGCATGGGGTCACTCTTTCCTTGAATGGGGTTCACGGGGCCATCCGCCGGCGGCGCCATGGGCGGCATGCGGCGGTGCGACAATTGCAGGGATGTTAGTCGAGAAAAACACCCCCCTGCAGGACTGCAACACCTTTGGCATCGTGGCCAGTGCCGACACGCTGGTGCGTGTGCGCAGTGTGGCCGATGTCCAGGATTTTGCCGCCAGTCCCGTCTACCGCGGGCGGCGCAGTTTTGTGCTGGGCGGCGGCAGCAATATCGTGCTGACCGGGGATGTGGTGCGCGCGGTCGTGGTGAAGGTGGAAATCCCGGGCATCCGCCTGCTGGAAGAGACCGAGCGCCACTGGATCGTGGAAGCCGGCGCCGGCGAGCGCTGGCACGATGTGGTGGCCTGGACCGTGGCCCACGGCTATCCCGGGCTGGAAAACCTGGCTCTGGTGCCCGGCACCGTGGGTGCGGCGCCGGTGCAGAACATCGGTGCCTACGGCATCGAGCTGCAGGACCGCTTCCATTCGCTGGACGCCGTGGACCTGCGCAGCGGCGCCGTGTTCTCGCTGGATGCCGGGCAGTGCGCCTTCGGCTACCGCGACTCGGTCTTCAAGCATGCGCCCAGCAGCAACGGCCTGGGCATGGGGCTGGCGGGCTGCGCCGTGATCACCACCGTGCGCCTGGCCCTGCCCAAGCCCTGGAAGCCCGAGCTGAGCTACCTGGACCTGCAGCGCCGCCAGCAGGAAGAAGGGGTGGAACAGCCCACGGCGCAGCAGATCTTCGACTGGGTCTGCGCCATCCGCCGTGCCAAGCTGCCCGATCCGGCCGTCATCGGCAACGCCGGCAGCTTCTTCAAGAACCCCACGGTCAGCGAAGACCAGTGCCGCGACATCCTGGCGCGCGAGCCCAAGATCGTGCACTACCCCATGGACGACGGCAGCATCAAGCTGGCGGCCGGCTGGATGATCGATGCCTGCGGCTGGAAGGGCAAGTCCCTGGGCCATGCCGGCGTGTACGACAAGCAGGCCCTGGTGCTGGTCAACCGCGGCACCGGCGGCGTCAACGTGACCGGCGGCGAGGTGATGACCCTGGCCAGCGCCATCCAGACCAGCGTCTACGAACGCTTCGGCATCCGCCTGGAACCCGAGCCGGTGGTGGTGTAAGCGCGGGCGGTTTCCAGGTCTCCAGGCCGCCGCGCAGTGTGTAGGGCATGCCCCTGAGCTGACCTGAACTGGACTCCACTGGCCTGACCCCGCGTTCTGCCGGGGCCGGGCCGGCTGCCTTATTCGCCCGCCATTACCCGGCGGCGCAGCGCGGCCACATCCAGCACGCTCAGGCTGTGCGCCCCGGTCTTGCGCACCAGGCCTTGTTTGGCCAGTGCATTCAGGGCGCGGGTCACCTGCTCACGGTTGGCCCCGATCATGCTGGCCAGGATGGCGTGCGAGGGCAGGGGCTGCAGATGGGCCTGCCCCTGCGCGTCGATGCCGGCGGCCTCGCACAGGCGCAGCAGCTCGGCATGCAGGCGGGCGGGCGCGCCCAGGGTGCTCAGCTGCACCACCCGCTCGCTCAGGCGCCGGATGCGGGCGGTGAGCGAATGGATCACCCGGTGGGCCAGCAAGGGCTCCTGGTGCAGCAGCTCCGTGAAGGCATGGCGGTCCAGCGTGGCCAGCACCGTGGGCTCCAGCGTGGTGCCGAAGGCCGTGCCGGTGTGGCCTTCCAGCGCGGCAATATCCCCGATGTGCGACCCCGCGCCGCGTTCGCTGAACGACACCTCCTTGCCATTGGCGGAGTAGGTGGCAATGCGCAGGCTGCCGGAGCAGACAAACGCCACCTGCTGGTTCTGCAGCAGCTGGGTGTGGGGCTCCAGCACCCACCATGCGCAGCGGTTGGCAATGTGCTGCAGGCAGGCGGGGCTGAGGCCGCGGAACAGTTCGATGGACTGCAAGGCCAGTCCGGAGCGTGGGGTCGACGGCTGCATGGGGACCAGCCCGCGTGCCGTGGGCGCGCAGGCAAGGAAAGACCTGAAAGATCTGAATGGACTCAAAGGCGTGCCGGTGGTGCAGGCCGTGGGCTGCACGGCCCCCGCCACCGGCACGGTGTCAGTGGACCGAGGTGCTGGCATCGCCGCTGGGGATCAGGCCAGCGCGCAGCGCCTGGGCCGCTTCGGCGCGCACCGTGGCGCGGTCCAAGTGGCTGGCTGCGCTGGGGGCGATGTACATCTGATCGCCCTGCATGGCCAGGGTTCCATGGTCGCGTGCTGCCTGGGTGTCGGCCTGCACCTGGGCGCGGCTCAGCGGTGTGCCGCCCTGGGGCAGCGGAGGCCAATCGCTGCCTTCACCGGCAGGGCCGCCGGCAAAGGCGGTGCCGGCAGCACAGGCCAGCAGGGACAGGGTCAGGATGGTGCGAGGGGATGGCATAAGGGTTCTCCGGTTCTGGTGGTCAACATGCGTGGGAGGCCTCCATGCATGGCTGCAGTGTCGAGCGCGCAGGGCCCGTGTGTATGTGCCAAAACGCACACTTTCGCGCGAAAGCGAACCAGAGAAACAGGTGGAGCGAATGCCGAGCGAAATGCCGGACCCAATGCTGGGCGGAATACCGGGCCGGCAGCCCGGGGCCATCGCCCATGGGCCCATGAAAAAAGCCGCCGGCACGGGCCAGGCGGCTTCGGGGGTGGCGGCTGCACGCACCAGGCGTGCAGCGTGCGCGCGGCTTACTTCTTCCAGTAGCCGGGGCGGATCAGCAGGCTGTGGATGCGGTAAGGGGCTTTTTCTTCCACGGCGATGTCCATGGGCACAAAAGCCTTGTCGCACTGCAGCAGGTAGCCGGAGGCGTAGGAGGTGGGCACGCGCATCTGGGCGGCCACGCGGCAGGCGCCCACGCTCTGGTGCACCTGTTGCAGCACTTCCTTCATCTGCTCGGGCGTGACCTGCTTGTTGAACTCTTCGGAGAAGCTCTTGCTGTCCGGCAGGGCGGCCTTGCCTTCGAAGGCGGCAAAGATGGACTGGAAGCGTTGGCCCAGCGCCTTTTCTGCGGCGGGATTGGGCTTGGGGGCTTGCTGCTGTTGCTGTTGCGGTGCAGCAGCGTCGGCCGGGGCGGGCGCTGCGGCAGGGGCCGGATCGGCGGCAAAAGCAGGGGCTGCCAGGGCAGCGGCCAGGATGAACAGGGCCGGTTGGCTCCAGCGGCGGGTAGAACGGGACATCAGCGCTCCTTTGCGCAATTACGTTGGTTGCCACTGTAGCCGCTGCCAGGGTGCACGGGGTAACTCTTCGTTTTGGTAGCGGCCTGTGTACGGTTTTGCGGCATTTCAACGACAAACCTGTGGGAGATCAAGGCTGCACAGGCATTGAATGCTCATAAAAAAAGCCGCTGCAGAGGCAGCGGCTTCCGTGTAAACCCTGATTTTTCGGACCAGGGCTGGCAGAACTTACTTCTTGTCGCCGCCCAGCTGGGGCAGGGCGCTGGTGCTGCTCACGCTCAGCAGGCCGGCCTTGGCGTAGATGGCCAGCTTGTCGCGGGTGTCGATCAGGTCCAGGTTGCGCATGGTCAGCTGGCCGATGCGGTCCACCGGGCTGAACGGCGCGTCTTCCACCTTCTCCATCGACAGGCGCTCGGGCGCGTAGGTCAGGTTGGAGGATTCGGTGTTCAGGATGGAGTAGTCATTGCCGCGGCGCAGCTCCAGCGTCACGGTGCCGGTGATGGCGCGGGCCACCCAGCGCTGTGCGGCTTCGCGCAGCATGATGGCCTGGGGGTCGAACCAGCGGCCCTGGTACAGCAGACGGCCCAGCTTCAGGCCGTTCACACGGTACTGCTCGATGGTGTCTTCGTTGTGGATGCCGGTCACCAGGCGCTCGTAGGCGATGTGCAGCAGGGCCATGCCGGGGGCTTCGTAGATGCCGCGGCTCTTGGCTTCGATGATGCGGTTCTCGATCTGGTCGCTCATGCCCAGGCCGTGGCGGCCGCCGATGCGGTTGGCTTCCAGGAACAGGGCCACGGGGTCGTCAAAGCGCTGGCCGTTCAGAGCCACGGGGCGGCCTTCTTCGAAGGTGACCGACACTTCCTCGGCCTTCACTTCGACTTCCGGCTTCCAGAACGCCACGCCCATGATGGGGTTCACGATGCGGATGCCGCTGCTCAGCTGCTCCAGATCCTTGGCTTCGTGGGTGGCGCCCAGCATGTTGGAGTCGGTGGAGTAGGCCTTTTCGACCGACATCTTGTAGCCGAAGCCTTCCTTGATCAGGAATTCCGACATTTCGGTGCGGCCGCCCAGCTCGTTGATGAAGGCGTTGTCCAGCCAGGGCTTGTAGATCTTCAGCGCCGGGTTGGTCAGCAGACCGTAGCGGTAGAAACGCTCGATGTCATTGCCCTTGAAGGTCGAACCGTCACCCCAGATGTTGACGTCGTCTTCCTTCATGGCGGCCACCAGCATGGTGCCGGTCACGGCGCGGCCCAGCGGGGTGGTGTTGAAGTAGGTGATGCCACCGGTGCTGATGTGGAAGGCGCCGGCCTGGATGGCGGCAATGCCTTCGTTGGCCAGCTGGGTGCGGCAGTCGATCAGGCGGGCCTTTTCGGCGCCGTATTCCATCGCCTTGCGGGGGATGGCGTCGTAGTCCTCTTCGTCGGGCTGGCCCAGGTTGGCGGTGTAGGCGTAGGGCAGGGCGCCCTTGTTCTTCATCCAGCGCAGGGCGGCCGAGGTGTCCAGGCCACCGGAGAAGGCAATGCCGACCTTCTGGCCGACGGGAACGTTTTGCAGGATGGTTTCCATGGTGTGCTTCTCAATCAAAAGACAGCTGCTGGTGCGCGCGGCGAGCCCGGGGCTCTCAGCGTGCCAGCGGCCAAAAACGGGTGCAACGACCGGCTGTGGCGATCGCAGGGGCGTCGCAATGCCGCCCCCGGCGCTCAGGCGTAGTGGCAGATGTAGTGGTAGGCCTCGTCCACACGGATGTCGAACTTGGAGTTCGCAGGGATGTGGAAGCTCTCGCCCGCCACGGACTTCTTCCATTCATCGCTGCCGTCCAGCTTGTACTCGCAGGCACCGCCCACGCATTCCATGATCTCGGCGGCGGCCGTACCAAAGGTCAGCGTGGCGGGCAGCACCACACCGACGGACTTCTTGGTGCCGTCGGCCAGGGTGAAGCTGTGGCTCACGCATTTGCCGTCAAAGTAGACATTGGCCTTGGTGGTCAGGGTGACGCCGGAGAATTGGTCGGTGCTCATGGAGTAATGCGCGCGGTGCGACAAAGGTGGTCGAAACCGGCCATTTTAGGCCAGCGCAACGCTGGACGGGCGCGAAGGGGCGCACAAGAAAAAGCCCCTGCCGGGAAGCAGGGGCTGGATGAGGGCTTTGTGCAGTGCAAAGGCGGCTGCAATGGAGTGTTGTGCGCCTGCCCTGTGGCTCAGTAGCCGTAACCGTAGCCGCGCGGCTGGGGGCGGCCCGGATAGGGCGGGTAGGCGGGGTAGCCCGGATAGCGCGGGTCCACATTCACATCCACCACGATGGGGATGTTGGACTGCGGCGCTTCGTAGGTGATGCTCTCGGTCACCGTCACGCCGGCCGGGGCCGAGCTGTAGGTGCCGCTGGGGCCGACAAAGCCGCTGCCGGTCACCGACGAGCTGCTGTAGCTGCCCCGGGGCTGTACCTGCACCGGCACCCAGCGGCCGGGATCATGGTCCATGCGGGCGGTGTAGCGGCGGCCGGCGTATTCATAGGTCACGTCGTAGCCCACGGTGCGGTTTTCGTACACCGTCTCGTTGGTGCAGCGGCGCACGGTCTGGTAGGCCGGCGTGCCGCCGTTCATGCCTTCCACCTGGTTGCCGATCAGGCCGCCGGCCACCGCGCCGATGACCGTGGTGGCGCCCCGGTTGGAGCCGTAGTACTGGCCGTGGCGGCCATAGTGACCGCCTGTGCCCAGGGCATTGCCGGCCACGCCGCCCACCAGCGCGCCGATCACGGCGCCGGCGCCCGACGTCTGCTGGCCGCGGTAGACGGGTTCATCGCCGCAGACCTGCTGCGGTATGCCCACCTGCTGCACCACGGGGACGGATTGCAGCACGCGGCCACGTTCCTGGGCGTTGGCAGTGCCGCAGGCCAGGCCTGCCGCGGCGGCCAGCGTGCCCCAAGTCAGCCAATGTGTGATCCTCATGGAATGCTCCTTGTCCAATCTGTGTGCCACGGCGCTCCGGAGACCGGCTGCCTTGGCTCTCTACAACGCAGGGCGTCAGCCCCGTGTTGACATGGGCGCTGCTTGCGCTGTCCCATGCCTTGCAGTCTAGACCCGGTGTGTGAACGCTCGCCCGGGCCGGGGTAAAGTTGCGCAAAGCCCGTGTGAGGGTGTGCAACCGGGCTGCTGTGCGCCCGGGCGGCGGCGGTCTATGCTGCCCACAGGGCTATACCCATGCCCATGCGCATGCTCCTTTGCCTGCATGCCCTTTCCCCCGTTAGGGTGGGGCGCAGCCCGCAAAGTTCCCGTGCGCCCCGGCCGCACGGTACCGGGGGCGGGTGCACCGGGCCACGGGCGCCGGACCCTGGTCAGCGGCCCAGGGCGGCAGCCCAATCTTCCGCCTTGAAGCCCACGGTGGTGCGGCCGTCTGCCCATTCCACCACGGGGCGCTTGATCACGCTGGCGTTGTCCAGCACCAGCCGGGTGGCGCTGGCATCGTCCTGCACCGCGGCCTGCACGGCCGCATCCAGCTTGCGCCAGGTGGTGCCCTGGCGGTTGACCAGCTTTTCCCAGCCCACGGCCTGCAGCCAGCGCGGCAGGTGGTCGGCGGGCACGCCTTGCTTCTTGAAATCGTGAAAACTATAGGCAATGCCTTGCTCGGTCAGCCAGGCGCGGGCCTTTTTGACGGTGTCGCAATTGGGAATGCCGTAAAGAATGGTCGTGGTACTCATGCCCTCCATCATCAGGGATACGGAGGGTGGGCGACAATAAAGCCTCGTATGCACACCACCCCGAACACCTTGACCGAGTGGCTCGCCCATTGCGAGCAGATTCATCCCCAATCCATCGCCATGGGCCTGGAGCGCGTACAGGAAGTCGCGCGCCGCATGGAGTTGCGCTTCGACTGCCCGGTCATCACCGTGGCCGGCACCAATGGCAAAGGCTCCACCTGTGCCATGCTGGAAGCCGTGGCCCTGCAGTCCGGCTATCGGCCCGGGGTCTACACCTCGCCCCACCTGGTGCACTTTGAAGAGCGCTGCCGCATCCACGGCGAAATCGCGCTGGCCGACGACTTTCTGCCGCACTTCGCCGCCGTCGAGGCCGCCCGCCTGCAGGGCGAAGAAGTGCTGCTGACCTATTTTGAATTCACCACGCTGGCCATCCTGCGCATGCTCAGCCTGGCCAGGCTGGATGTCGCCATCCTGGAAGTGGGGCTGGGCGGCCGTCTGGATGCCACCAACGTGATCGACACCGACTGCGCCATCATCACCAGCGTGGACATCGACCACGCCGCTATCCTGGGCAACGACCGCGAGACCATCGGCCGTGAAAAGGCCGGCATCATGCGCGCCGGCCGCCCGGTGGTGGTGAGCGACCCGGTGCCGCCGCAAAGCGTGCTGGACCATGCCCAGGCCATCGGTGCCGAGCTGTGGCGCTTCGGCCGCGACTTCAACTTTGACGGCGACAAGCAGCAATGGGGCTGGGCCGGCCGTGGCCGCCGCTATGCCGGTCTGGCCTATCCGGCGCTGCGCGGTGCCAACCAGCTGATGAACGCCTCGGGCGTGCTGGCAGCATTCGAAGCCATCCGCGACCGCCTGCCCGTCACCGCCCAGGCGGTGCGCACCGGGCTGGCCATGGTCGAGCTGCCGGGGCGCTTCCAGATCGTGCCCGGCCAGCCCACGCTGGTGCTGGACGTGGCGCACAACCCGCATTCGGTGGCGGCGCTGACCGCCAATCTGGATGCCATGGGCTACTTCCCCACCACGCATGCGGTCTTTGGCGCCATGGCGGACAAGGACCTGGCACCCATGCTGGCCAAGGTCGGTCCGCTGATCGACCGCTGGTACTTCACCGACCTGCCCACCCCCCGGGCAGAGACCGCCGCCAGCCTGCAGGCCAAATGGAATGCGGTGCAGATGGTTGCCGGCGGCCAGCGGCAAGTCAGTACCAGCCTGCACGCCAACCCAGAGGCCGCGCTGCAGGCGGCCGTCGCTGCGGCGGAGCCGGCTGATAGAATCGTGGTCTTTGGCTCGTTCTATACGGTGGGTGGTGTGCTGCAGCATGGCATTCCCCGACTGGGCGCCAAGCACCTGGAAGCCTGACGTCCTCCAACGGCCCACACGCATCGCACTCCATGGCATTTTTCAAGTTCCGCTGGCCCGGCCAGAAAGAAGAGGCAGAACAGCCATCTTCCCGGCGCTCATCCCGCAATGCACAGGGGGACAGCGTCGAATCGCTGCGCCGCCGTGCGCGCCACCGCCTGATCGGCGCGGCGGTGCTGGTGCTGGTCGGTGTGGTGGGCTTCCCCCTGCTGTTTGACACCCAGCCGCGCCCGATCGCGGTGGACGTGCCCATCGAAATCCCGGATCGCAACCAGGTCGCCCCGATGGTGGTGCCCGGCGAGCACACGACCATGGCGGCCAATCCGCGCGCCACCGCGCCGGCCGCGCCAGCGCCTGAGCCCACCGCGCCCGTGCGCACGGAAAACAGCCTGGGAGCGGGCGAGGAAGTGTTTGCGCCGGCCGTGCCGGTGCCGCCGCAGCCCCAGCTGGTGCCCAAGCCCGAACCCAAGCCGGAGCCGAAACCCGAACCCAAGCCCGAGGTGAAGAAGCCGGAACCCAAGCCCGAGCCCAAACCCGAGGTGAAGAAGCCCGAGCCCAAGGTGGAGCACAAGCCGGAGCCCAAGGTCGAGGCCAAGCCCGAACCCAAGAAATCGCGCGACGACGACGCCGAGCGTGCCCGTGCGCTGCTCGAAGGGCGCCCTGCATCCACCGCTGCGGCCAAGCCCGAAGCGGCGGCCAAGCAGGAAGGCAAGTTCATCGTGCAGGTCGGCGCCTTCGGCGATGTCGACAAGGCCAACGAGGTGCGCCAGAAGCTGGCCGGTGCCGGTCTGAAGGCCTACACCCAGACTGTGAATGCAGCCGCTGGCAAAGTAACGCGTGTGCGCGTGGGACCGTTCAACGGCCGTGCCGAGGCGGACAAGGCCGCATCCCGCATCAAGGCACTGGGTCTGCCGGCGTCGGTGCAGCCCGGTTGATGGCGGGCCGATAGCGACGCATGGCAACCTTGGACGCGGTTTTGCTGGTGGTGTGCTGCGCCTCCCTGATGCTGGGAGCGTGGCGCGGTCTGGTGTATGAATTGTTTTCGCTGGTGGGCTGGGTCGCAGCCTTCTGGATTGCCCGCCTGTTCGCAGGCGATGTCGGTGCCTGGCTGCCCGTGGATGGCTTTGACCCCACGGTGCGCTATGCCGCAGGATTTGTCGCCGTCTTTGTGGTGGCGGTGTTCGCCTGGGGGCTGCTGAGCGCCCTGGCCAAGAAACTGATCGAGGTCGTGGGCTTGCGCCCGGTCGACCGCACACTGGGCGCGCTGTTCGGCGTGCTGCGCGGCATGGTGCTGGTGCTGGTGGTCACGCTGGTGGTGGTGAACACCCCGCTGCACCAGCAGGACTGGTGGGTCCAGTCGTGGGCAGGGCCGCAGCTGGCCGATCTGGCGCGCACGCTGGTGCCGTCGCTGCCGCAAGAGCTGGGCAAGTACCTGACGGCCCCGGTGTAGCAAGAGTTGAGAAGGTCGCGGGGCAGCGCAAGCCGCCCCGCATAAACACGCAGGACCCAGTCCTGCCATGATGGAAACGCAATATGTGTGGAATCGTCGGCGTGGTCAGCACCGCGCCCGTGAATCAACTGATCTATGACGCCCTGCTGCTGCTGCAGCACCGCGGGCAGGATGCCGCCGGCATTGTCACGCAGCAGGAACGCAAGTTCTTCATGCACAAGGCCAAGGGCATGGTGAAGGACGTGTTCCGCACCCGCAACATGCGTGCGCTGCCCGGCTCGGTGGGCCTGGGCCAAGTCCGCTACCCCACGGCGGGCAACGCCTCCAGCGAAGAAGAGGCCCAGCCCTTCTACGTGAACGCGCCCTTTGGTATCGTGATGGTGCACAACGGCAACCTCACCAACGCCAAGCAGCTGCGCAACGAGCTGGCCGAGACCGACCATCGCCACACCAACACCGAGAGCGACTCGGAAGTGCTGCTGAACGTGCTGGCGCACGAAATCGGCCGTGCCTCCAGCGGCGCACCGCTGAAGACCGAAGACATCTTCAAGGCCGTGCGTGCCGTGCACCTGCGCCTCAAGGGCTCGTACGCCGTGATCGCGCTGATCGCCGGCTACGGCCTGCTGGCCTTCCGCGACCCCTATGGCATCCGCCCCCTGTGCATCGGCAAGGGCGCGGACGGCACGCACATGCTGGCCAGCGAATCCGTGGCACTGGAAGGCACGCTGCACCAGTTCGAACGCGATGTGGCGCCGGGCGAAGCCGTGTTCATCAGCAACGACGGCACCGTGCACAGCGAGCAATGCGCCGCCAAGAGCGAGCTGCACCCCTGCGTGTTCGAGTACGTGTACCTGGCCCGCCCGGACTCCACCATGGACGGCATCTCGGTCTACCAGGCCCGCCTGAACATGGGCGAGACGCTGGCCAAGCGCGTGATCTCCACGGTGCCGCCCAGCGAGATCGACGCCATCATCCCGATCCCCGAATCCAGCCGCCCCAGCGCCATGCAGCTGGCGCAGCTGCTGGGCATTCCCTACCGCGAAGGGTTTGTGAAGAACCGCTACGTGGGCCGCACCTTCATCATGCCGGGTCAGGGCGCGCGCAAGAAGTCGGTGCGTCAGAAGCTCAATGCCATCGGCAGCGAGTTCAAGGGCCGCAATGTGCTGCTGGTGGATGACTCCATCGTGCGCGGGACCACCTCCAAGGAAATCGTGCAGATGGCACGCGACGCCGGCGCCAACAAGGTCTACCTGGCTTCCGCTGCACCCCCTGTGCGCTACCCCAATGTGTACGGCATCGACATGCCCACCCGCTCCGAGCTGGTGGCCAGCGACCGCACCGTGGAAGAGATCCGCCAGGTGATCGGCTGCGATGCGCTGATCTACCAGGACGTGGACGCCATGAAGCAGGCCGTGGGCAAGATCAACCCGGCGGTCAAGGGCTTCGAGGCGTCGTGCTTCGACGGCGTCTACATCACCGGCGACATCTCCAGTGCCGAGGTGACGGCGCTGAACGAAGGCCGCAACCGCGGCGGCGAAGAGGAGCAGGAAGACACTTCCCGCCTGTCGCTGCCCAACGCCCAGGAAAGCTGATGCACCCGGTGTGCAAGGTGGGCGACAGCGCCGCCTTGCACACTGTGTCCGGAAGCGAGAGCTTCAGAAACATGAGCTAATTGCGCTGGATTACCAAGACTTTCACAATGTTTCTTGCTGAAAAGTCTGGTGACGACAGCGCAATCAGCTCATTTTTTTGTTTTGTTGAGATGCGGTGCAAGCGCGCTTCGTGTGGAAGCGTGCATGCCGCGACCGGCGGAGGAGAGACCGCCGGTGCCACCTGCAAGGACCAAGTACCGTGACCGATCACTCCCTGCCCCAGGGATTGCACCCTGAGACCCTCGCCGTGCGCGAGGCCGTGGAACGCAGCCAGTGGGGCGAACACAGCGAAGCCCTGTACCTGGCCAGCAGCTTTGTGCAGCCCAACGCCGAGACGGCGGCGCGCCGCTTTGCCGGCCAGGAAGAAGGCTATACCTACAGCCGCACCAGCAACCCCACGGTGACCAGCTTCGAGCGCCGCCTGGCAGCCCTGGAAGGCACGGAATGCGCTGTGGCCACGTCCACCGGCATGTCGGCCATCCTGCTGGTGGCGCTGACGGCGCTGAAGACGGGCGACCACGTGATCTGCTCGCAGTCCATGTTCGGCTCCACTATCAAGCTGCTGGGCACCGAAATGGCCCGCTTCGGCGTGGAAACCAGCTTTGTGTCGCAAACCAACATCGACGAGTGGAAGGCGGCCATCCGCCCCAACACCCGCATGCTGTTTGCCGAAACGCCCACCAACCCGCTGACCGACCTGTGCGACATTGCCGCGCTGGCCGAGATCGCCCACGCCCACGGCGCACTGCTGGCCGTGGACAACAGCTTTGCCACGCCCATCCTGCAGCAGCCCGCCAAGCTGGGCGCCGACGTGGTGGTGCACTCCGGCACCAAGTTCCTGGACGGCCAGGGCCGCGTGATGGCCGGCGCCGTCTGTGGCACCGTGGCGCTGGTGGACAAGGTCATGGGCACCTTCCTGCGCAGCGGCGGCCTGAACCTGGCGCCGTTCAACGCCTGGGTGGTGATGAAGGGTCTGGAAACGCTGGCCCTGCGCGTCAAGGCCGAAAGCGCATCGGCGCTGGAGCTGGCCACCTGGCTGGAAGCCCACCCCAAGGTGGCGCGCGTGTACTACCCCGGTCTGGCCAGCCACCCGCAGCATGCGCTGGCCATGCGCCAGCAAAACGGCATGGGCGGCGCCGTGATCGCCTTCGATGTGATCGGGCAGGGCGCCGAGCAACTGCGCGCCAACGCCTTCCATGTGGTGGACAGCACCCAGGTGTGCTCCATCACCGCCAACCTGGGCGATGTGAAGACCACCATCACCCACCCGGCCAGCACCTCGCACGGCCGCCTGACCGAAGAGCAGCGCCAGGCCGCCGGTATCGGCCAGGGCCTGATTCGCATTTCCGTGGGCCTCGAGCACCTTGATGACTTGAAGGCCGATCTTTCTCGCGGACTGGATACCTTGAAATGACAACCAAAATTCGTACCCGTTTTGCCCCTTCGCCCACCGGCTTCATCCACCTGGGCAACATCCGCTCGGCCCTGTACCCCTGGGCCTTTGCCCGCGCCAATGGCGGCGACTTCGTGCTGCGCATCGAAGACACCGACCTGGAGCGCTCCACCCAGGCATCGGTGGACGTGATCATCGAAGGCATGCAATGGCTGCAGCTGGACCATGACGAAGGTCCGTTCTACCAGATGCAGCGCATGGACCGCTACAAGGAAGTGTTGGCCACGCTGCAGGCCAAGGGCCTTGTCTACCCCTGCTATATGAGCATGGAAGAGCTGGACGCCCTGCGCGAGAAGCAGATGGCCGCCAAGGAAAAGCCGCGCTACGACGGCACCTGGCGCCCCGAGCCCGGCAAGGTGCTGCCGGCCATCCCCGAAGGCGTGAAGCCCGTGCTGCGCTTCAAGACCCCCAAGGACGGCGTGGTGGGCTGGGACGACAAGTGCAAGGGCCATATCGAGTTCCAGAACTCCGAGCTGGACGATCTGGTGATCGCCCGCCCCGATGGCACGCCCACCTACAACTTCTGCGTCTGCGTCGATGACATGGACATGCGCATCACCCACGTGATCCGCGGCGACGACCACGTCAACAACACCCCGCGCCAGATCCACATCTTCGAAGCCCTGGGCGCCGACGTGCCCGTGTTCGCCCACCTGCCCACCGTGCTGAACGAGCAGGGCGAGAAGATGAGCAAGCGCAACGGCGCCAAGGCCGTGACCCAGTACCGCGACGAAGGCTATCTGCCCGACGCCATGGTGAACTACCTGGCCCGCCTGGGCTGGAGCCACGGCGACGATGAAATCTTCAGCCGCGCCCAGTTCCTGGAATGGTTCAACCTGGACCACCTGGGTCGCAGCGCCGGCCAGTTCGATGAAGCCAAGCTGCGCTGGGTCAATGCCCAGCACCTGAAGGCCATGGATGATGCGGCGCTGGCCGCCCTGGTCACGCCCTTCGTGGTCAAGGCCGGTGTGGACGCCGCCGTGCTGCAGGCCGACGACCGCCTGGTGCGCATCGTGGCCCTGTTCAAGGACCGCTGCGACACCCTGGTGGACCTGGCCAACTGGGCCAAGGTCTTCTATGTGGATGGTGTGGAACGCAATGCTGAAGACTATGCCAAGCATGTGGCCGAAGCCGCTACCCCGGTGCTGGATGCCTTCGCCGCCGCCATGCAGAGCGTGGAATGGACCAAGGAAGCCATCGCCGCCGCCATCAAGGAAGTGCTCAAGGCCCAGGGCGTAAAAATGCCCGTTCTGGCCATGCCCGTGCGCGTGCTGACCGTGGGCACGGCCCACACGCCGTCGGTGGATGCGGTGCTGGAATTGCTCGGTCGCGAAAAAATTCTGACGCGTTTGAAAAACCGCTAAAAACCTGTCTATAATTCGAGGCTCTGCACAACGCGATTGAATAAAAGTCGCGTTGTCAAGAGTGAGAATTTTGGGGGTATAGCTCAGCTGGGAGAGCGCTTGCATGGCATGCAAGAGGTCATCGGTTCGATCCCGTTTACCTCCACCAAAAACAGACGCTGGCTGGTAACAGCCAGAGTTCTAGGATTGACCCTATCGTCTAGAGGCCTAGGACATCACCCTTTCACGGTGAGTACCGGGGTTCGAATCCCCGTAGGGTCGCCAAGTTTGAAACGCTGGTAGCTATTTAAAAAATAGCAAAGTTTCCTGCCAGGAGTGGTAGTTCAGTTGGTTAGAATACCGGCCTGTCACGCCGGGGGTCGCGGGTTCGAGTCCCGTCCACTCCGCCACAGATTTTTGGGGGTATAGCTCAGCTGGGAGAGCGCTTGCATGGCATGCAAGAGGTCATCGGTTCGATCCCGTTTACCTCCACCAAAAAATCAGACGCTGGCTGGTAACAGCCAGAAGTTCTAGGAATTGACCCTATCGTCTAGAGGCCTAGGACATCACCCTTTCACGGTGAGTACCGGGGTTCGAATCCCCGTAGGGTCGCCAAGTTTGAAGCGCTGGTAGCTATCTAAAAAATAGCGAAGCTTCCTGCCAGGAGTGGTAGTTCAGTTGGTTAGAATACCGGCCTGTCACGCCGGGGGTCGCGGGTTCGAGTCCCGTCCACTCCGCCAGATTTAAAAACCGCTGTCAGCGCAAGCTGCAGCGGTTTTTTGTTTTGCGGTATCTCTTTCTGGGCGGGCCGGATGCGTGGGCAGGGCCGCGAGCAAAGGGGGCAGGCGCTCGGCTCAGGCAGACCCGCCGCCACCGGCGCAAGGCGATCCTCATCAAACGGCGCCCCCGGCAGGCCGGGGGGCAGGGCACGCGGTGCGGAATGCTGCAGAGGGCGGCTGCAAAGGGCTGCAGGCCGCCCCCGCTGCTTTTTTGCAACGCAGCCCTGGCGATCCATGCATGTAGCTTCCGCGGTCTGCTGCGATGCACCGTAAACTGAATGCCCATGGCAGGTGCGTCCACCTGCGGAAAGTCGGTCTGATGAACCGCATCCTGTCTGTCCCCCAGCAGTTCCGTATCCGCGTGCACATTGCCGCCTTGACGATGGCCTGTATGGGGCTGGTGGCCGCTTTGCTGATCGGCCTGGGGTGGGTGGCCACCACCCGGCAACTGGTGCAGGATGCGGGCGAGCGCGCGGTGCGCGACACCCTGCTGCTGCGTGAACAGATCCGCCTGCAGCTGATCCCCGCCCAGGGCGCGCTGCGCCAGATCGGCGCGGGCCGTCTGCCGCTGGCGGCGGACGAGGCCACCCGGCTGCAAGCCCTGAATGTGCTGCTGGGCGAGTTGCGGGCCAACCCGCTGGAAGCCGCCATCTATGTGGCCTACCCGAATGGAGACTTTCTGCTGGGGCGGCCCCTGCGCCTGGCGAGCATCCGCCAGCGCCTGAACGTGCCGGAAAGTGCGGTCTACCTGGTGCAGACCATCAGCCACCAGCCCGATGGCCGCAGCGTCGGCCGTTTTCATTTTCTGGGTGAAGACGGCAGGCTGCAGCAAAGCCAGGAGCGGGCCGACTACCAGTTTGATCCCCGCACCCGCCCCTGGTATGCGCTGGCGCGCGAACATCCCGGCACCGCCCAGCTGTCCAATCCCTACCGCTTTGCCACCACGCAGCGCCTGGGTGTCACCTTGAGCCAGCAGGCCACCTCGGGCGATGCCGTGGTCGGTATTGATGTGGCCTTTGACGACCTGGAGCAGATGCTGGTGGGGCTGCGCACCACCCCGGGCACGCGCCTGGCCCTGCTGCACAGCAGCGGGCAGGTGATGGCGGCCACGGTGAACCTGAACAGCAGCGACCGCGACACCCAGCCCATGCTGGACGCCATCGGCGAGCCCGAACTGCTGCGCCTGCAGCAGACCTCCCGGCACACCGGCAAACCGCAGATCCTGACCATCGATGGTCGGCAATGGGTGGGGTTGCACACCCAGATCGATATCGGCCTGGGTGGGGTGTTCGAGCTGCTGCAGATGCTGCCGCTGGACGAGCTGACCGCCGAGGCCCGGCAGCGTGCGCTGTACTTCATCGGGCTGGCCGTGATTTTGGCGCTGCTGCTGCTGCCCCTGGGCTGGGCGGCGGGCAAGGCCATAGGCCGCAGCATCAACCGCCTGCGCGAACGCAGCCTGCGCATCGCCCGTTTCGACTTCACGGGCAGCCGCCTGCCGGCCAGCCGTGTCAGCGAGGTGGGCGAGCTGTCCCAGGCCATGCAGCACATGGGCGACACCATCGAGGCCTTTCTGAGCCTGACCGAGCGCCTGGCCACAGTGCCCGAGGTGGAGCGCATGCTGCAGCAGGTGCTGGAGCAGCTGACGCAGGCCACGCAATCGCAGGCCGCAGCCGTCTACCTGTGGGATGCGCAGGCAGGCAGCATGCAGCGCGCCGCAGAAGCCGGCAGCCTGGTCACACCGCTGCCGGAACACTTTGCCTACCCGCCGCTGCCGGCCGGGCCCCGTGGTGCGCAGGGCGGTGTGAACCGGCTGGACCTGGAGCTGCGCGGCCGCCAGGGCGGTCTGCAGGGCCTGCTGGTGCTGGAATTCAAGGCCGACGCCGCGCACGAAGATGCGGCCTTCCAGCGCTTTGCGCACCGGCTCTCGGGCATGCTGGCGGTGGCCATCGAAACCCGCCAGCTGCTGGAATCGCAGCGCCGCCTTTTCGACGCCATCATCCAGCTGATTGCCGACGCCATCGACGCCAAGAGCGCCTACACCGGCGGCCATTGCGAGCGCGTGCCGCAGATGGCCATCGCGTTCGCGGACCACCTGCACGCGGCGGCCGACGGGCCGTATGCCGACTTCCAGATGAGCGAGAACGAGCGCTATGCCTTCCGCCTGGGCGCCTGGCTGCACGACTGCGGCAAGGTGACCAGCCCGGAACACATCGTCGACAAGGCCACCAAGCTGGAAGCCATCCGCAACCGCATCCATGAAGTGCGGCTGCGCTTCGAGATCCTGTGGCGCGACGCCGAACTGGCGGCCGCGCGCGGCGAGCTCGACGCCGCCCAGTTGGCCGCCCGCCAGCAGCAGCTGATCGACGACTTCACGTTTGTGGCCACCTGCAATGTGGGTGGCGAATTCCTGTCCGACGACGCCATCGCCCGGCTGCAGGCCATCGGGGCACAAGGCTGGCAACGCCATTTCGACGACCGCCTGGGCCTGTCCGATGCCGAACTGCGCCAGCTGCAGCAGCTGCGGCCCGAAGCCCCGTCGCTGCCCGCCACCGAAGCCCTGCTGGCCGACCTGCCCGAACACCGCATTCCCTGGGGCGAGGACCGCCCCGCCGTGGAGGCGGGCGATCCGCGCAACAAATACGGCTTCGACATGAAGCTGCCGTCCTACCAGCAGAACCTGGGCGAGCTCCACAACCTGGCCATCCGCCGCGGCACGCTGACCGACGAGGACCGTTTCAAGATCAACGACCACATGGTGCAGACCTACATCATGCTCAAGGGGCTGCCCTGGCCGCCGGGGCTGGAGCAGGTGCCGGAGCTGGCCGCCACGCACCACGAGCGCATGGACGGCAAAGGCTACCCCCGGCGCATCCCCGGCGAACGCCTGGGCGTGCTGGACCGTGTGATGGCGATGTGCGATGTCTTCGAAGCCCTGACCGCCGCCGACCGCCCCTACAAACCACCCAAGACCCTGAGCGAGACCCTGCGGATCATGGCCTTCATGTGCAAGGAGCAGCACCTGGACCCCGGCCTGTTCCGCTACTTCCTGCGCAGCCGCCTGTGGGAAGCCTTTGCCGTGCGCTTCATGAAGCCCGAGCAGCGCGACACCGTGGACCTGGATGCGCTGGAGGCCTTGCTGCCTAAACCATAGTTGGGCTTAACCAAACTAAGGCAGCGGTTGCGTGCCACATGCCCTGCTGTGACGGGATGCGCAATGGCCGGTCTGGTGCCTGGAGGGGCGGAATTGACCGTGGACAGCAATCGATTCCGGACTGGAAGCTCGCTGGCGCAATGCGCCGCAGACGGTCATGGCCATCTGGCGAAATCATCTTGACGCTAGGTCCTCTGAAGCTCACGCTGGATGCATTCAGCGAAATCAAGTTGGCGGTGCCACTGTGCTGCCAATCAACTATCGGAACGGATGTGATGTCCTCGATGTCGGGGACTGCAACTGGTATGACGCTGGAGTTTCTGCAGCAGTGGGAGCAATTGCACCCGGGTGGCTCGGTGTTGGAAAGACGACGGCGAATTCGGGGCGGGCAATAGCAAACCTCCCCGAGCAACTTGGTCGCGCCCAGACGATGAATCGTGCCGCACAGATTGAATCGCGCATTGCTTCTCACGCCACGAGCGTTGCCGATGTTGTGGATTCACAGGTGGCCTTCCACGGCGTGAAAGCCATTTGAAAACAAGTCACCGGTGCCAGCGGGACGAATGATTGAACTTGCCGCAAATGAAGAAGATTTGGGTTTACATCGCCGGGGTTGTGCCATTCGCGTTCTTCTACGAGCCGCTCAAGGCGCTTGTTAGCGGACCGCTCTTCCTCGCTGGCGCAATCACCTATTTGCTTCTGCTGCGAATGCTCGCCGAGAAGCTGGGCAAATGATGCGACCGGAGGCGGTCGCTACAGGGTGCAAACCGGTTGATTTCCACCCAGAAGTGGTCCACTAGCCCCCGGTGGCTCAGTTTTGCGTGACTGGCGAATGTCTGGGGGCTGGACCTAGGTGGGGAGCGGCATCCGGGGATCGTGCCCTGGCAGTTCGCCTGTTTCACAGGCTGCGTCACCCTTTGCAGAATCCCGTCGCGACGTCCGCCTGGCCTGCTTGTCCGCATACATGCGCAGATCCGCCTCCCTGAGCACGGTCTGTGTCGAGCTGATGGAGGGGTCGACACTCACAATGCCGAAGCTGGCACCCGGATAGTCGAGGCAGCACTCGGAAAACGCATACCGCCCAATCAGCAGGGGGGCCAAGCGGCTGCGCATGGCCTCCAGGGCCTGGTCCTGGTCTGCGGGGCTTGGCGGATCGATCAGGCCAATGACGACGAACTCGTCACCCCCCAGCCGTCCCAGCATGTCACTCTGACGCAAGCCCATGGTCAAGCGCCGACCGACTTCGACCAGGAATTGGTCGCCGACCTCGTGGCCATAGCTGTCGTTGATCGCTTTGAACCCATCCAGATCCACGAAAGCCACCACCACCCATTGCTGCGTTTTCTTGGCTTGGGCGAACAGCTGCTCCAGGTGGCACAGCACGTTGCGTCGGTTGGGCAGATTGGTCAACGCATCATGGTTCGCCGCGTACCACTCGTCCTGCCGCCGCTCCACCATCAGTCCTATCACGTGACCGCAGAGCAGAATGAAAAGCAGACCCACCGACGCTACCAGCCCGGCCAACCCAAGGTGCAGCCTGCGCATGGCTGGCAGGTGATCCAAGCTCGCCAGTGTGATCAATTGATATTGGGTGTTGGAGAGCGGCTCATGCCGCAGCAGATAGGGCTTGCCGTCAATGATCCACTGATCCGAGCCGGTCACTGCACGCGCATCCAGCGGCGCGCCTGGCTGCTCATCACTGTCCAAGGCGTTGGTCCTTGCCCCAGCAGGCGCAGAACCAGGCGGCAGCAGCGCACTCGCGTTGCGCAGCATGAAGGGCGCGGACGATGTGGTGGTCACCCGACCTTGGCGATCCAGAATCAGGGCAATGTGGCTCCCGGACAGGTAGGGAACAATATCTGGGGCATCGAACTTGACCGTGACGGAACCCAGGGGCTGGTCGTCCTCGCTCTCAATACGGCTTGCCACGAAATAGGATGGCGTCTTGTTCAGGCGCGCGATACCGAAGGAATGGCCATTGCCCTCACGCAATGCGTCGACGAGATAGGGGCGACCGGAGTAGATCATTCCCACAATGCTGTCGGACTCCGCCCAGTTGCTGGCGGTGACCGTGTCATCCGACATGTTGTTCATGTAGATGCGGGCATAGCGCAGATCGCCAGACAGCTCATTCATGAAGTCGCCCACTTTGCGCACCAACGGGTCTTGCGTGAATTGCGCTGCGCGCTGTTGGCGTGTGAGCTCTGCCAGGTCGGGCGGATCGGTGCGATAGCGGGTGGCGAGCTGGATCACCAGCCCCTGGCGTGCCACCATATTGGCCACACTCACCATTTCGGTGAAC
This sequence comes from Comamonas terrigena NBRC 13299, assembly GCF_006740045.1. Classification (NCBI taxonomy): domain Bacteria; kingdom Pseudomonadati; phylum Pseudomonadota; class Betaproteobacteria; order Burkholderiales; family Comamonadaceae; genus Comamonas; species Comamonas terrigena. Next base: position 2,972,201 of record NZ_AP019749.1, on the reverse strand, counting down.
AGCCGATCCATGATGCGTGCGGTGGTTTTGGCTTCGTATTCAGCGCTGGCCGCCAAACGGTCCAACTCCGATGCCACAATTTTCTGTGACATCCACCACCCGAGACTGGCCACCAAGGCCAGCCAGGCGAACGCCACCCCCAGCGTCACCATGCGCACGCTGGATCGCATGGACCGTCTGTGCTGGGCTTGCTGCGGTAATGCCTTGCTCACGTACACCCTCCAGGCCGTTATGAGCAAATGGTAACAAGTACCCTCCCAGCGAACAGTTAGGAAAGGTCATCAGGGCAGCAGGGCGCTCTCGCTGCATGGCGCCTGCCTGTTTCGATGCTGCGCCGGGCCCGCTTACTGTTCCCGCTTGAGGGCGACACCCTTCGGTACCGACATTGGCCTGGCTGGGCTCAGGTTCTTTGAGCCCCGCCAGGCCGCAGGTTCACAGTGCGATCAGATCGGCGGCCTATTTGGTGGTGTAGCCACCATTGATCAAAATGGTTTGACCCGTAATCCACCAGCCGTCGCTGACGAGGTGGCGAATGAACGGAACCACATCCTCGATATCGGTGAGCCCCGTCTTGCTGAAGCCGGACAACGCTGCAGCCGTCTTGTGATAGGCCACCGCATCTGCGCCTTCCGCAGGGTAGAAGAAAGGCGTGTCCATGGGGCCGGGACCCACTGCGGTGACGGAGATGCCACGGGCCCCCAGCTCCTTGGCGGCAGCGCGGGTGTAGTGCTCGACAGGCGCCTTGGTGCCGGCGTAGGAGGCGTAGAACGGCGTGAAGGCGCCGAGCAGGGAGGTCACCAGCGTCACCACCTTGCCGTGGTCGTTGACATGGATGCCAGCCTCTTTGAGGAAGAAGAATGCCGCTTTGCTGTTGACATCCGACATCTCGTCGAACTCGGCCTCGGAAATCTCATGCATCGGTTTTTTCAGCACCTTGCCCACGGTGTTGATGGCGATATCCGGGCGGCCAAAGGCGGCAACGGTGTCCGCAAACAGCTTTTGCACCGCCGCTGCCTTGGTCAGATCGCCACGCACGGCAATGGCCTGGGCGCCCAGGTCCTTGACGGCCGCAACCGTGGCCAGGGCTTCGGCTTCGCTGGCTGCACTGTTGTAATGAATGGCGATGGCTTTGGCACCTTGTTGTGCCAGATCACGCGCAATCAGGCCGCCCAGGTTCTTGCCCCCTCCTGCGATGAGAGCAACTTTGTCTTTGATGGCATGGCGATGGGTCATCAGTTTTCTCCAACAAACAGGTGATGTGGAAGTTGAAGAATATCGATACTCAAATTTCGATTGTTAATTTCAATTGTTAAGAATTGACAGCGCAGAAGTCGGGTGAGGGTGCATGGCAGGTGTGGACGGGCCCACCTCAGGTGGCCGCAACGGGTCGACCTGAGCCTGCTGCAACACCCTGAAGCGGCCCTGCGGGCCGGTTGGTGCCGCACCACGCCATCGAACGGCTGCTCCCGTGGTGGAAGTGGCCAATTGGCCAATTGGCCGTAAGCGGTCGTTCAAGACAGGCCGCATGCAAGGTCTGGTGCCGGCGGTTGCTGCCGCTCGGGTGCCGGACCGTGGCGGCAATGGATGGCGGAAAGCGGCGACGGGGCTTCACGCCATAGCCCACACAGTGGGGCAGACCCCCGCTGTGCCCCCTGCATTGCGCCCCTTGTGGTTTCCCTTGATCCTGGGCGGTGCGTTACACCGTCAGATCCAAGGTGTAGCCAATGCGGGCGGTGTGCTTGAGTATGCCCAGCGCGGAGCAGTGTGCGTGCACCGACATGTCGACCACGGAGGCGACTGCTTCGCGGTCGGCCTGGGGCGCGGTGATGCGGTAATGCAGATGCACCGAGGTGAAGACCCGGGGCGCGGTCGTCGCCCGCTCGGCCTGGGTGTGCACCGTCATGGCGGTGACGTGGATGCCACGCTCCTGCAGCCGGTTGGTGATGTCATAGGCCGAACAGCCGGTGGCGCCCGAGAGCATCACTTCCAGCGGCGATGCCAGCTGCGGCGCAGCCGTGCCGGAGGCGGCTGCGGGCACCGCGCCAGCGGGCTCGGGGGCGTCTGGCGCCGTGGTGGACACCTGCTGCAAGGCCGGGGCACGAATGTGCAGCGGCTCGGGGCCCGAGTTTTGCACCTGAAAGAAGGGCGTGGTGCCGTCGGTCACCAAGGTGAGGGTGCAGTCCATAGAACAAGTCCTTTCTCAGCCCCTCAAGGGGCGCAATGAACAGAGAACAGCGAAAGCAAGGAAGGGTCTGGCGTGGCCGGGCGCTCAGTGCCGGGTGCAGTCAGCGGTACGGGAGCAGGCACAGGGTAGGGAGGCACGTTGTGTATCCAGCCCTGTCCCGCAGGCAATGGGTGCCTGCCTCAGGAAATGTGCAGCTGGCTGATCAGCTTGCCGTAGCGGGCGTAGTCCTGCTCCAGCGTGTGCTTCAGCGCCTGGGGGCTTTCGGTCACCGGCTGCATGGCCCATTGCTGCAGCAAGGCCTTGGCCTTGGGGGTTTGCAGCGCAGCGTTCACGCTGTGGTTGATTTGCTGCACCAGCGCCGCCGGCATGTTGGCAGGGCCCAGCAGCGCCTGCCAGGTGGAGATATACACCTGCGGGTAGCCGCTTTCGGCAAAGGTGGGGACCTGGGGCAGGAACGACACCCGCTGGGGAGCGATGATGCCGATGGCGCGCAACTGGCCCGTCTTGAGGAAGTTTTGCACCGGGTTGAGCGTGGTGTACATCAGGGGCACCTGACCGCCTACCAGGTCGGTGATGGCGGGCATGGTGCCCTTGTAGGGGATCTCTTGCAGCTGCATGCCTGCGACCTGGTTGAACAGCTCGCCCACGATGTGCATGGTGGAGCCGTGGCCGGGGCTGGCGTAACCGGGCAGGGCACCGGCCTTGGCCTTTTGCACTAGGGTGCGCAAATCGGTAATGCCCGATGCGCTGTTGACCACGGCAATGATGGGCTGGTCGATCAGCTTGGCAATGGGGGTCAGGTCTTTCAGCACGTCGTACGACGGCGTCAGGTGCGGCGCAATGGCCACCGAGTTGGGGGCCACCAGCAGGGTATAGCCATCGGGGGCGTTGGCAATGACTTCGCGCGTACCGATGATGCCGGTGGCACCGGGCTTGTATTCCACCATCACGTTGCTGCCCCATTGGGCACTCAGCAATTCGGCAATCAGCTGGCCCAAAATGCCGGTGTCTCCGGCAGGTGGGTAGGCCACCACAATCTTCACAATCTTGTTGCGGGGAAACCTGGTATCGGCGCCAGCTGCGCTGGCAGTGCCAGCAGTGCTGGGCGCCAGCACCTGGGCTTGCACCTGGTGGGCTGCGGCCGCACCGGCCAGCAGCAGCCCCATGGCTTTGCGCCGATTCAGCGGCTGCACGCAGGTGTTGGAAACCAACGCGGAAATGGCATCGGCAGTTGCGGCCGCAGACGCCAGAAGTGGGGCAGTATTTTTCATCACGATCACTCACAGTTGCACATGGCATACATGCCAATGGGCGAGAGCCCATGCGACGGAAGCGACAAATTCTATTCCTCTCGCTGGCGGTGACTGCCTGCCGGCGGAGGCCCGCGCTGGGTCTTTGAAGCCACTGCTGCAGCAATAGTCGCTATCAGAAACATAGCGATGCCGGGTCACCACGGGCTGGGGGCCAGACCCGTGCTCAGGCAGAACGGGCCGTCTGCGCCTCCGCCAGCATCCAGCGGACAAAGGCCTGCAACGGTGCTTCGCTCAGCCCCAGGGGTTCCGGCAGCACCAGGCAAAAGGTTTTGGCAACGGACGGGCTCTGCGGCCAGGGGGCGAGCAGACGGCCCTGCGCCAGTTCTGTTTCCACATACAGACGCGGCACCAGGGCCACGCCCAGTCCGCACAGCGCAGCCTCTATCAGCATGGCGTGCAAATCAAAGCGCGACCCCACGGCGGGGTGGGTCAGCGCCACGCCCGTCTCTTCCGCGTAGCGCTGCCAGGCATCCGGGTTCTGCATGCGGTGCAGCCGGGGCAGGGCGTCCAATCCGCCATCCTGGGGGTGCCCGGCCAACAGCGAGGGGCTGCAGACGGGAATCAGCACTTCTTCCAGCAAGCGGTGCGTGCGCATGCCCGCCCAGGCCGGGTGCTCGAAATGCAGCGCCGCATCAAAGCCGCTGCCCGCCAGCACAAAGGGCTCCATGCGCTCGGCAATGTGCAGGGTGATATGCGGGTGGTCCTGCTGAAAGCGCGGAAGGCGCGGAATCAGCCAGCGTGTGGCGAACGTGGGAATGACGGCCAGGTGCAAGCTGGCCGCGCCCGTAGGCTGCCCCATCAGGTACTGGCTTTCCCGTTCCAGACGATCCAGGATTTCGCCCACCTGCGCGGCATAGCGCACCCCACTGGGCGCCAGCCGCACGCGGTTGCCCACGCGCTCAAACAGCGCCATCCCCAGAAATTCTTCCAGCCTGGCGATCTGGCGGCTGATGGCGCCTTCCGTCAGCGCCAGTTCCTGCGCGGCACGGGCAAAGCTGCCATGGCGTGCGGCGGCTTCAAAGGCCTGGAGGGCGGAATTGCTGGGAATCTTGCGTCGCATGGTTGAAGGCAAGCTCCAAGCGCAGCTTGATCAAACATCAATGAAGATCGATTTTATATCGCTATATAGCCTGAATTCCTTTGGATAGCATGACTTTATGTTAATTCAAATACCGCTTGCACAGCCCAAGCAGCCACCGCTTTCCAAGGAATCCACCATGATCTACACCGTTGAATGCAGCTACGCCGATGCGCAGACCGAAGCCGAATGGAATGACTTCTACAGTCTGCAGAAACTGCCCGCGCTGATCTCTGTGGGCGGCTTTCAGACCTCGCAGCGCTTCAAGGCGCTGGATGCAGGTGTGCCGGTGGCGGTGCCCGTGTACCTGGCGCTGCACACCATCGATGGCCTCGGCGTGCTGACCGGCGACGACTACCGGGAAAAAGGCGGCGGCAACTTTGCACGCTGGCAACAGCACATCACGGACTGGCACCGCAACCTCTATGCCTGTGCGCAGGTCGCACCCGCCTTGCAGGCGGGGGACCTGTTGCTGGTAAGCCCGCAGGGCCCGGGCAGCCTGCAGCAGATAGGCCTCAGCCCACTGGCCCTGGAGGCGGTGGCGCTGGAGGGTTGTCCACTGCAACGCTGGATGGCCAGGCTGCCTGCAGCGCAGCGCCCTGCCATGGCCGCATTGCCGCCAGACGTCCAGGCCTATGAAGCCATGACAGAGCAGCTGCGCAGCACCGTGGCCCCCCAAGGCGCCTGCTTAGACCGTGAGGCTGTTTATGCCCAACCTGACTTTCTATATCTCGGCGCCCATGCCATCCGAGGCCGCTCTGGCGCTGCTGTCTGCCGACTGCATGCAGCTGTGCACCGGGGTGCTGGCAGCGCAGCAGCAGAACGTCCATGTGATCTATGTCGCAGCCCGCCCAGGGCATGGGCTGCCAATACATGTGGAAGTCCAGTACCGCCTGGAGCCGTTTCGCACGCCCGAAGTGCTGCAGCGCTTCATGCAAAAGCTGCAGGCGTCCATCGTGCAGCACACGGCATCTCCCGCGCGCATCCGCTGCTTCGGCTACGGCGCTGGCCAGATACACGCGCTCCACTGACCCACTGACTTACTGATCCAGATTGCAGAGACCCATGATTGAACACAGCTTCCCCGGTCACCGCGTGGGTGACTTCCACATCACGGCCATCAGCGATGGCTACCTCCAGGCCCCGCTGGGCCTGCTGTCGAACATCGACCCTGCCGACGCCACGCAGATGCAAAGCCGCGCAGGGCAGCGGCCACCGGAGTCCATCCACATCAACTGCTACCTGCTTCGCAGCGCCAGGCACACCGTGCTCATTGATGCGGGTGCTGGTGGCATCAGGCAAGGGGGCGGCCTGTTGCTGCACAACCTGGCCTTGGCGGGCGTGTCGCCCGAAGATATCGACACCATCTTGTTGACCCACGCCCATCCCGATCATGTGGGCGGGCTGCTCAACGCCGCAGGTGAGCGCGTGTTCCCCAACGCCGAGTTGGTCGTGCACCGCAGTGAATGGGACTTCTGGCGGGACGATGCCCACCTCAGCCGCGCCAGCGAACGCGCACGTGGCAATTTTCAGATCGCCCGCACCGTGTTTGAACGCTACCACCAGCAACTGCGCACCTTTGACTCCGAAGAAGTGCTCCCGGGTGTGCAGGCCATGCCGCTGCCGGGCCACACGCAAGGCCACACGGGTTATCTGTTGACCTCGGCAGCGCAGAATCTGCTGGTGTGGGGGGACATCGTGCACTTTCCCCATATCCAGATCCAGCGGCCCGATGTCACCATCGCCTTTGACCAGAATGCTGCCCTGTCTGCCAGCACCCGTTCGCGCATGCTGGACATGGCCAGTGCCGACCAGCTGCTGATTGCCGGCATGCACCTGGGAGAGCTGGGATTTGCCCGCATCCAGCGTGAGCGCAGCGGCTTCAGCCTGCAATACGACCGCAGCTGAACTATGGCCGGCGGCCCCTGCAAGCCGCCCAAGACCTTGAGTGAGACCCTGCGGATCAGGGGCTGTCTGTGCAAGGCGCAGCACCTGGGCCCCGCCTGTGGCAGGCACTTTGCCGTGCGCTTCATGAAGCTGAAACAGCGCAACGCCGTGGGCATGGATGCGCTGGAGGCCTTGCTGCCCCGACCAGATTTTGCTTCTCAAGCTGAGGCATCAACTGCGTGCCACAGGCCCGGCGGTGACGGACCAGCCCAGTGCCAATGGGGCGTATGCAAAGGTGACCATGGATAGCAATCGACCCATCGGAGACATTTGACCCCTCGCGATCCGGTCCTGAAACCGGACATTCGCGAGAACCTGCCGTGGCCGGCAGGGTTCGAGCTGACGCTGGAACGGCCGGGTGCGGCATTTCGCAGCATTGCCGGCCACCGTCGCCTGGGTTTGGATCCGTCTGTTTGGCAAGCTGCTAGACCGTCGGAACGGTGCCGCCGTCGATCAGATATTCAGCCCCCGAGATCGAACTTGCGCGCGGCGACACGAGGAAAGTGATGAGGTCGGCAACCTCTTGCGGTTTTGCCGGTCTGCCCAATGGAATGCCGCCGAGCGCCTGCATGATGATTCGCTTGCCGCCCTCATAGTCCGTCCCGGCTTGAGCAGCTAAACGCTCGGCCAGCGCGACCGCAGCCTCGGTTTCGACCCAGCCCGGAGCAACGCTCACAACGCGGATACCCTTGGGCGTCACCTCCTTCGAGAGCGCCTTGCTGTAGGTAGACAAGGCTGCCTTGGCCGCTGCATAGGCGATCGTTGACTCCGGCAAAGGCAGAACGCGCTGGATCGAGCTGACATGGACGATGATGCCCGCGCCTTGAGCCAGCATGGCCGGCAGCAGGGCTCGGTCGAGCCGTACCGCCGGCATCAGATTCTGATTCAGTTCCTTGGACCACTGCGCGTCGTTCAGTGCTGCAAAGCCGCCAGCCGGCGCGCTGGAGCCGCCCAGCACGTTGACGAGGATGTCAATGCCTCCCCATTGCTCCAGGACCGAACGTGCCGCGTCGGCAGCGCACTGCGCGGTTGAGAGGTCTGCGGCGAGATAGCGCACGCCTGCGATGGGATGCGGAGGCAGGGACCGTGCGGTGGCGATGACTTGGACGCCGGCCTCGCTCAGCCCTTTCACGACGGCAGCGCCGACACCCTTGGTGCCGCCACTCACCAGCGCACGCAGGCCGGCCAGTTGAAGATCGAAGCTCAAGCCGAGATCTCCAGCGAGGCGATCAAGCCCCGCTCAAGGCGAAAGCCATAGCGAAGCTCGATGGGGCTGCCCGGGAAATTGCCGGCCACGCGGCAGGTCACGAGACAGACCCCGTCGTGCCGCTCCACGGCCAGGGGCACGCTCGTGTATGCATAGGCGGAAGATGCTGCGAGCTTCCATGCCTTGATGGCGTCCGGGCCTGTGTAGGTACGGCCCTCGTCCTTCACCACGCCTTGCATGGTGAAGCAGCGTGCGACGGCATCGGCGCCTTGTCGGTCGGCAGCGAAATAGGCTGTAACAGTATCGGGAAGGTGCAGGGTACTCATGGTAAGAAGGCCTTGTGCTTGAAGGCATTTCAGAATGCCGTTCCGGAAAGTATTCGTGAATAATTCAGAATCTGATTGATTTATGTAGTCATCAATACACAATGAGAGGTTCTGATTTCGCCGAGCTGAAGGCCTTCGTCGCCGTGGTCGAACGGGCGAGCTTTGCGCGCGCTGCCGAATTCCTGGGTCTTTCGCCCTCTGCGTTGAGCCAGACCATCCGCCAGCTCGAGGCGCGGCTGGGGGTGCGGCTGCTGAACCGGACGACGCGCAGCGTGGCCCCCACGGCCGCAGGCACTCAATTGCACGAGCGCATGGCTCCATTGATCCGTGATATGGACGAGGCGGTCGCGCAGGCCTGTGCTGCAGCAAGCCAGACAGGAGGAACGCTGCGCATCAATACGCTGGGCATGGCCGTGCGGCAGATCATTGCGCCCCGCCTGGCCCGCTTTCATCGGGCGCATCCCGACGTGGTACTCGATATCGTGGTCGATGACGCATTGAGCGATATCGTTGCCGGCCGCTTCGACGCCGGCATCCGGGTCGGCGGGCGGCTGGAGAAGGACATGATCGCGGTGCGCCTGACGCCGGACGTGAAGATGATCGCCGTGGCCTCGCCGGAATACCTGGCGCACAAAGGCACGCCGCGCGCTCCCGACGACCTGCACAACCACTCGTGCATCAACTGGCGCCTGCGCGCCGACGGCAGTCCCTATCGCTGGGAGTTCGAGAAGAAGGGCAAGCGACTTGAGGTTTCCGTGGCAGGGGTACTGACGACCAACCAGGCCGATCTGGGAGCCGAAGCTGCCTTGCAGGGACTTGGCATCCTCTATGCCTTCGATCACGACCGCATCGACGACGCCATTGCGCAGGGCCGACTGGTACAAGTTCTGGCCGACTGGTCCATCAGCAGGCCTGGGCTTTTCTTGTACTACCCGAACCGCCGGCATCCGCGGCCAGCGCTGGGAGCATTTATCGATTGCCTGCTGGATCGGGATATGCCCGCTTCATAGCGTTGGGGCCGCAGCCCCGACTGATATGCCTCGGTACGACAAACAGCCAGCCGGGGGCTGTCCTTGGCACGTAGGCATCTCAGCCGATATTGTCGCCCGCCGCTACTGGCGGCTAGTCGCACACGAGCGTTCTGGCCTCCTGGAAGCGGTCAGCTGCGAGCAGCTGCTTCTTTCTGGCCGAACCGTGACTGTCGCAGACCACCCACCATGCCCCAGTAGGCGGCTACAACCATCGCCTTCACCTTCCGGTCAGGGCGCCTCGTCCGTGGCGCATGCCGTGCCGTGGCTCCCCAGCCGTGCGCTGGCGATGCACGGTGCCGGATGGGCTGTGCCAGTGGGGCAGGGCGCGGGTCAGCCCCGCAGGGTCACGATCTCTTCCGCAATCGTGGGGTGCAGTGCCACGGTGGCGCGGAAGTCGCTCCATGTGGCATGGGCCGTGAGGGCCACACCCGCCAGCTGGACCATCTCGGCCACGCCGTCGCCCAGCAGGTGCATGCCCAACACGCGGTCGGTGGTGCCGTCCACCAGCACCTTGATGAAGACCTGCTCCTGGGAGCCGGCAAATGCCTGCCCCATCGCCCGGAACTGGGTGGTGAGCACCCGCAATGCGGGGAACTGCGCCCGGGCGGCCGCTTCTGTCATGCCTACCACACCGATTTCCGGGGTGGAGAACACGGCCGTGGGCACCAACCCATAGTTCAGCGGGGGCACCTGCATGCCGCCGAAGAGCCGGTCTGCCAAGGCATGCCCTTCCCGGATGGCCACGGGCGTCAGGTTGACGCGGTTGGTGACATCGCCGATGGCATAGATGGAGTCGATGTTGGTGCGGCCAAAGTCATCCACCACGATGGATCCATCGGCAGCGGTTGCCACCCCGGTCGATGCCAGCCCCAGCCCGGAGGTGTTTGGCTGGCGGCCGGTGCACAGGATGACGGCGTCCACTTCCAGCACGTCGCCGTTGCTGGCGCTGACCTGCAGTCCGCCAGCGACCTGGTCGATGCGGCGCACTTCGTGTCCGTAGCGCAGTTGGACATGGCGCTGCTCCATGTGGGTGGCGAGCAGTGCCGCAATGTCCTGGTCGAACCCGCGCAACAGGTGCGGACCCCGGACAAACTGCGTCACCTCGCTGCCCATCCCGGCAAAGATGCCAGCAAACTCGACCGCAATGTAGCCGCCGCCCACGATCAGCACCCGCTGCGGGCGCTCGGACAGGTGAAAGACTTCGTCCGACGTGATCGCCAGTTCGTTGCCTGGGAACTGCGGAACCGAGGGGCGTCCCCCGGTAGCAACCAGGATGGTGCCGGCGCTGACCTCCCGGCCGCTGTCGCGCAGCCGCACAGTGTGCGCGTCGACGATCTCGGCATGGTCGGCCAGGGTCTCGACCCCCGCGCTTTGCAAGTTGCGCTCGTAAATGCTTTCCAGCCGCGCGATCTCTGCGTCCTTGTGCAGGAGGAAATGCGCCCAGTCAAAGCGCGGCGGCTCGCCCTGCGCCCAGCCAAAGGCTTGGCTGGCGCGGAACTGCTCGGGGAAGCGGCTGGCATAGACCATCAGCTTCTTGGGCACACAGCCGCGGTTGACGCAGGTGCCGCCGAAATTGGCACTTTCAGCGATGGCGACGCGCGCCCCATGCTGGGCCGCGATGCGCGCGGCACGCACACCGCCGGAGCCGCCACCGATAACGAGAAGATCTTTGTCGTACTGGGTCATAGTTGCTTCCAAGAATACGCAGCGCAAGCCTGCGTGTACAGGCGGTTGACGCCCGCAGGGGTTGGCATGGCGCTGTTCATTGCAGAAATTCAGCCAGCTGCTGCTCCAGGGCTTGCCTGGACATGGCGCCGCCAAATTCCTTCACGATCTGTCCGCCCTGGAACACGCGCAGTGCAGGAATGCTGCGGATGCGGAAGGCCGCAGACAGCTCCGGATGTTCATCCACATGGAGCTTGTACACCGCGAGCTTGCCCTGGTGCGCTGCCGCAATGGCATAGAGCGCCGGGGCAATGGCGCGGCAGGGACTGGTAAGGGCTGACAGAGGGCGCAGCCAACGCTACAGCCAGCCTGCCCGGCGGAAGCGGTGATAGACATAGCTGCAGACACAGACCATCAGCAGTATGGCGGCGGGGTAACCGTACTGCCACTTCAGCTCCGGCATGTGCTCGAAATTCATCCCCCAGATGCCCGCGAAAGCGGTGCAGATCGCAAAAATACTGGCCCACGCTGCCAGCCGCTTGGTGACTTCGTTCTCATCGATGGCGACCAAGGCGAGGTTGACCTGCATCGCCGTTGCGATGGTGTCGCGCATCCCGTCAATCAGCCCGTTGATGCGGACCAGGTGGTCCGCCACATCGCGGAAATATTCCTGGGAGCCCGCGCATATCTGCGGCACACGCCCGCCGTACAGTTTGCTCACTGCCTCCAGCAGCGGCGCAACGGTGTGCTTGACGTCCATGACGCGCTGCTTCAAACCATAAAGCTGCTTGATGTTGTCGCGGGCAGCACGGTGCGTGAAGATCTGCAGCTCTACGGCGTCCAGCTCGGCCTCCAAGGCCTCGATGACGGGGAAGTAACGGTCCACCACCGCATCCATCAGTGCATACAGCACAAATCCCGCGCCATGCTTCAGCAGCTCGGGCTCTCTCTCGCAGCGGCCTCGCACCCCCAGGAAACCCTGGGTGCTGCGATTGCGGACCGACAAGACATAGTTGGGGCCCACAAAAACGTCCACTTCCCCCTGATTGAAGTGGCCCGGTCGGTCGGGATCAGGCTCCAGCAGCTGCATCACGGCGAAAAGTGATTGCCCATATTCCTCGATCTTGGGTCTCTGGTGTCCATTGCGGGCGTCCTCCACCGCAAGTTCGTGCAGGTCGAACTCTTCACGCATTTCGTCCAGCTCAGCCGCCGTCGCATCGGACAAGGCCACCCAGACAAAGCAGCCAGGGCGCGCAATGTATTCGCTGATATCCGCCACCGGAATATCGGCCAGCTTGGATCCCTTTTCGTAGGCAACGCAGTTGATCAGCATCAGCACCCTCTCCAGGCTGTCCAAAAGCCGTATGGTGCCATGCCGCTGTCGCTGCCGCGGCAGAGTTCAAAGCCTCTCGGCGCTCAGCAACTTGCCCGCTATCGATAGCGGGGGCGCAACCACCGGCAGCACCGGGCCGAACTGCGCCTGCCGCAGACCCACCCATGGCCGCCACCCAGCCTCCCTCTGAAGCTGGGTGGCCCACCTCCTGGGGCGCCATGGTGTGCTTCGGGGTTTGAGCAGAATTTTGCCCTTGCGGCCCGGTCGCAGGCTGGCGTACGCAGGTATCGCCACGGAACGCGGCATGCGGATCAACAACTCTGCGGCGGTGCTCCAGGCAGCCGTCGACGGCCCGGGCATTGTGCTGGCTGCGTGGTAACGCCCGGAACTGGCCTCAAGCAGCTCTGTGGATTCAGCCTGCTGCGGTGCGCGAAGTCACCAGCGTCATTACGGCACAGGTCGTGAGCAAGGCGGCGCTCACCACAAAGGTGTGCTGGTATCCGCTGTGGTCGAACAGAAGGCCTCCCACGGTGGAGCCCAAGGCAATCGACAGTTGAACCACCGCAACGAACAGACCACCACCTGCTTCGGCGTTGTGCGGAAAGACCTTGGCGATCCAGGCCCACCAGCCGACGGGCGCTGCAGTTCCCATCACTCCCCATAAGCCCAGCAGCGCGATGACGATGGCCGTCCAACTGCCAAACACCGCCAGAGCCAGGGCTGTTGCCGCCATCAGCAGCGGGATGAGAGTCAGCGTCAGGTAGAAGCCTCGCTGCAAAAGTCTGCCGATGAATGCGGTACCAACCAAGCCCGCGACACCGATCACGAGCAAGACCAGGGGAATCGTGGTGCTGCGTACTCCCGTGACCGTCTCCAGGAATGGCCGCACGTAGGTGAAAAGCGAGAACTGGCCCATGAACAGCAGGCTGCTGGCCATCATTCCCAGAATGACGCTGCGGCGCTGGAACAGCGTAAAAACCTGAAATACCTGCGCCATGCGGAGCGTGCGTACCGCAGAGGGCATGGAAGGCAGAGCCTTCCATTGCCAGGCCAAGGCGATCAGAGATACCGGGACCAGAGAGAAAAAAGCGCCACGCCAGCCGACGACCGTACCCAGATAAGCTCCCAGCGGTGCGGCCACTACGGTGGCCAGTGCATTGCCGCCATTGACGATGGCCAGCGCGCGCGGAACATCCGGTGTGGGCACCAGCCGGATGGCGGTTGCCGCCGACAAGGACCAGAAGCCGCCGACGACCACACCGATCAGTGCCCGTCCCAGCAGGTAGGTGGCGTAGTTCGGCGCCATGGCGACGACGGCTCCGGAAACACCCATCGCCACGGTCAGCCCCAATAACAAGGTCTTGCGATTGAGGTTGCCAGCCAGCGGCGAGATGAAGAGGCTTGTCAGTACGGCAAAAGCACCTGAGATCGCAATCCCCTGTCCAGCCATTCCCTCCGTGACATGCAGGTCGGCGGCCATAGGGCTCAGCAGGCTGACGGGCAGGAATTCCGAGGCGATTAGCACAAAGGCGCACACCGACATGGCAATGACAGCGCTCCAGGAGGCCGGCGGCGCGGCAGGCAGGGGTGGTAGAGGTGGCAGGGGAGAATTGACGGCCATGGGCGTGATGACTCTTGGGGGGCTCGGCAGGGGCAGCGCCGCGCCATCCGCAGGGCGTATGCGCGGTGGTGGATGTGAAGGGGGGAGCGGAGGCCTGGGCCCCCCGCTCCGCAGGTGCTACGCCGCGGCAGGCAGGTTCTTCTGGAAGAACGTGGTCAGTGTGTTGAAGGGAATCACGTCAGTACGGTCATACAAATCCGTGTGGACGGCGCCTGGAATGATCAGGAGTTCCTTGGGCTCCGCCGCCGCCGCATAAGCGGTTTCGCTGAAGTAGCGTGAGTGCGCTTTCTCGCCGTGCACCAGGAGGATGGGGCGCGGCGAGATTTCCTTGATGTGGGCCAGGATCGGCAGGTTCATGAACGGCAGCGGTGTCGTGATCGTCCAGGCGTTGCCCGAGTTGACTGCGCGCGGATGGAAGCCGCGCGGGGTGCGGTAGTAGTCGTGGTATTCCACCAGGAACGGTGCTTCGCCACCGTGCAGCTCGTTGTAGGGTGGCTGGTAAGCGGGTTGGCCGGCCTCCGCATCCTTCCAACGCTGCTGGCCCAGTTGCTCCAGAGCCCGGGTGCGCTGCTCCAAGGTCATGCTGTCGTTGTAGCCCTTGGACATGACGCGCGTCATGTCGTACATGGTGCTGGCCACAACGGCCTTGATGCGTTTGTCCACGGCCGCAGCACTCAATGCCATGCCACCCCAGCCGCAAATGCCGATGATGCCGATGCGCTCGCGATCGACCTCTGGCAGCAGACCCAGGCAATCCACCGCAGCGCTGAAATCTTCGACGTTGATGTCGGGTGAAGCCACGTTGCGCGGCAATCCACTGCTTTCTCCGGTGTAGGAAGGGTCAAAGGCCAGCGTGACAAAGCCGTGTTCGGCCATCGTCTGCGCGTACAAGCCCGAGGACTGCTCCTTCACGGCGCCGAACGGGCCGCCAATTGCCAGCGCCGCAAGCGGGCCACGGGCATTTTGGGGCCGGTACAGATCGCCGGCCAGGGTGATGCCATAGCGGGTCTTGAAGGTGAGCTTCTGGTGCTGGACCTTGTCGCTCTGGGGGAAGGTCTTGTCCCACTTTCCCTGGCGCTCGACCTGCGGTTGTGCCGTCGCCGGGCCTGTGACCGCCGCCGCTAAGCTAAATGCCGCGATTCCGTTGCCGGTCATTTTCAGCAAGCTGCGGCGGTCTATCTCGGCAACAGTTGGCAGGCCGGTATCGCCGTTCGTTTGGGTCATCTTGAGCATCTTGGTCATGTTGGGGATTTCTTGCAGATAGCGTTCGGGGCCAGTTCAGGGCGTGACACGTTCGATCCGGACCTGGTAGGGGGCAGGTCGCGCCAGGATCGGCAGGCCCTCATCCACCTTGCCCAAGGGCAGCAAGCTGCGGGCATAGGAACGCGGCTCGGTGAAGATGGCCAGATTGCCCCAGGGGGCGTAATGGGTCAGCTCTCCGGCCATGGGTTGCATCCCTTTGGGAGCGCCTTGTGTGGATAGCTTGCGTGGCAGCCTGGACACCCGTTCAATGACGTCGTAGTCCTCCAGCGTGAGGGACAGGGGCAACAAGGATGCAAAGTCGCGTGCGGTGGCGTTGTCATACAGCGTGGCCGTGGCAGTCTGTCCGTCGACAGTCAGGCGAATTTTCATGAGCGTGTCCTTCTGGGTGCTGGACGTCGGCTGGGCCACAGCGAGGTACGGTGCGCAAGCCGCCAGCCCCCACAGCGCACTGGCGAGCAGGAGTGGAATGGGCTGCTTCATGTCCTCGATTTTTGCGAATCCACGTGCTGTTGACTATCTAATGAATTCTTAAATCGCTTATAAGTCCAGCTAATTAGTACTCATGGAAGAATGTGGTCTATGGCCCGGCGCAACCTCAATGACTTGCTGGCTTTCGTCACCGTTGCGCGTGAAGGCAGCTTCACGCGTGCAGCGGCTGCCCTGGGGGTGACCCAGTCCGCTTTGAGCCAGACCATCCGTGCGTTGGAAGAGCGCCTGCAGATCCGCTTGCTCACTCGCACCACCCGCAGCGTCTCGTCCACCCCTGCTGGCGAACGGCTGCTGCAGGCCATTGGCAGCCGCTTCGATGAGATTGAGGCAGAACTCGACGCCTTGACCGAACTGCGCGACAAACCTGCCGGCACGGTGCGCATCACCTGCGGCGACCATGTGCTGCACAGCGTCTTGTTGCCTAAGCTGGCACCGTTGCTCCGGGAGTATCCAGACATCAAGCTGGAATTCGATGTGAACTACGGTTTCCGGGACATCGTGGCAGACCGCTTCGACGCCGGGGTGCGCCTGGGCAAGACCATTGACAAGGACATGATCGCCGTGCCCATCGGTCCGCCCATGCGCCTGGCGGTGGTGGCATCGCCCGGCTACTTTGCCGTCCACCCCATTCCCAGGACGCCCAAAGATCTCACGGCACACCAGTGCATCAACCAGCGCATGCAAAGCTCCGGTGGCCTTTATGTCTGGGACTTCGAGCGCCGCGGTCAGCAGGTGAATGTCCGTGTGGATGGACAGTTGATCTTCAACACCACCCAGCCCCAGATTGATGCGGCGGTGGCCGGGCTGGGGATCACGCTATTGCCGGAAGACGAGCTCGGCCCGTACATGGCAGATGGTCGGCTGGTGCGTGTGCTTGAAGACTGGTGCCCGAAGTTCGAGGGCTACCATTTGTACTATCCCAGTAGGCGCCAGCCATCGCCGGCATTCACACTGGTGGTTCAAGCGCTCAGGGTGGCAACGCCACATCCCTCCAAGCGGTAGCGCCGATGCATGCGGATTTCCCCAGTGGCCAAGGCAGCGGACGAATACGTCACCCGCCAACAGCGCGATGGGGGAGGGGCCATCTCCACACCACCGCCGTCCACACCGCGCGTTGAACCTGCCAATGTCCGCAGCAGGCGGTGGATGTGGTGCGTGTGGTGCATGCGGAATTCACCGTGAACAGCCATCGACCCCCAGGCCGACACCGAAGGACCGCCGTTTCTGTCCATGTGCTGCCTCCTTTGCCATGTTCTGCAGGACATCAGGCAGACTCACCCAGGCAGTTTGTAGCGCTCGGCACATTGGGCGTTCTCAAGAAGCGAAACACAAAGAGGGCGATCAGTCCCGTACCACCGGCCAACACCATCAACAAGGTGGAGAACGCGGCCTCGAAGGCCCGCATCAATTCCGCGGCGCCAATGGAAGGCCAGCCTGCCTGCGCTCCGGCCAGGTTGCCACTCACCAGGACCTGGGCCACGGCAACGGCGGTGTCAGACGGGAGATGGGTTGCGGTCAGCAGCTCATGGGCTATCAGGGCGGTGAGCAGCGCACCCACCATGGCCAGGGCCAAACCTTCTCCGGCAACGCGCACGGTGCTGAAGATGCCGGTGGCCATGCCAGCCCGTTCTGTCGGCACCACACTCACGGCCAAACCGTCCATCAGGCCCCACGGCAGGCTGATACCAACGCCGATGGCGAACATGGGCCACAGTGCCGCAGCACCGCCTGCGGACACAGACAGGCTGACCAGCCCGCACGCTGCCATCAGCAAGCCGGCTGCGCACAAGGTCGCAGGAGATATCCAGTGCGACAGGCGCCCAGCGACTGCTGGCAACACCACCAGCGGGGCGGACAAGGCCGCCATCCACAGCCCGGCCTGGGCCACTGGAACCCCCTCTATGCCAATGAAGCGGATGGGCAGCAGCACCAACAGCACGACAAAGCCGAATGCCGGTGCGGCGGCAAGCAACTGAACCCCGACAAAGCGGGAATAGCGGAAAAGGCTCAGGTCCAACAGGGGCCGTGGATGGCGCCGCTCGACAAACACGAAAGCGGCAAGCAGCAGGGCCGTGCCACACAGCGCGGAGATCGTCATGGGGTGCAGCCAACCTTGCGCGGGCGCCTGCAGGATGGCAAAGGTGAACAGTGTCAGCGCGGAAGTGATGGCCAATGCGCCCGGCACATCGAGCTTCTGCGCAGCGGGGTCGCGAGATTCACGCAATACGCGCATGCCGATGGAGAAAGCAATGGAGGCTGTGGCAATGACCAGCACGAAAATGGTCTGCCAGCCAAAGGCCGTGGTCAGCCAGCCTGCGGCCACCGGGCCCAGCGTCAGCCCGGCACCAAAGCTGGTGCCGAGCAGGCTGAAAGCGCGCACACGCGCCTGCCCCTGCACCTCCTGCGCCAGAGCGGCTGCACCGGCCGCCAGCACACCGGCGCTGGCGACACCCTGGAGCGCGCGCAATCCATCGAACACCCACAGGTTGGGCGATGCCATCAGTGCCAATGAGGCGGCCACGAACACGGCGATGGCCCCCAGGAACACCTTGCGCCGACCGTGTTTGTCGGCCAGGGCGCCGGCCGCCATCAGGCAGCTACCGAACGCCAGCATGAAGGCGTTGGTGACCCAGGCGAGTGCAAGCGGCGAGCCCCCCAGATGGGCCTCGATTTCCCGCAGGGCGACCGCCGGGCCTGTAAAGGTTATGGGCATGGCGGCAGACGCCAGGCACACGGCTGCGGTGGCCCAACCGGGTCGTGAGAAGGTTTCGGGATGGTTTGTACGAGGCATGGCTACGTCTTCTGTGGCGGAGCAGGAGAAGATAGACTTGCCTGAATGAAATGGAAACAGGCCATATTTCCGTTGAATACGGAAAAAATTGCCGGAATAAATGGGCTGACGGATGGACAAATTCAATGGCCTCACGGCCTTCGTCAAAACAGTGGACCTGGGGAGCTTTGTCGCTGCGGGGCAGGTACTGGGCCTGTCGGCTTCGGCCGTGGGCAAGGCGGTCGCCCGCCTGGAGGCGCAGCTGGGCGTGCGGCTGCTGCAGCGCAGTACCCGGCGCATCAGCTTGACCGAGGAAGGGCGCCTGCTGCATGAACGTGGTCGGCGCATGCTGGATGACTGGCACGACACGCAGTCCATGTTGTCGGAGTCGCGCCAGCGCCCCAGCGGCCATCTCAGGCTGAGCGCACCCATCGTCAGCCACCATTTCCTGCTGCCAGCGCTGCCCAGCTTCACCCAACGCTACCCCGAGGTCGATCTGGACATCGACTTCAACGACCGCCTGGTCGACCTCATCGACAAGAACATCGACCTGGCCATACGCAGCGGCGACCTGGCGGACTCCAGCCTGGTCTCGCGGCCGTTGGCGCCATACAGGATGCAACTGTGCGCCGCCCCGGACTATCTGCAGCGCAACGGCACGCCACGCTACGTCCAGGATCTCAAGGCCCATGCCTGCATCCGGTTTCGCTACCCCAATGCCGGTCGCCTGCAGGTGTGGCCGTTGTCAGGCCTGTCACCCGACGAAGCGCCTGAACTGAAGACCGTTTTGGTCTGCAACAACATGGAAGCGGTGCTGCAGGCTACGGTCGACGGCTTGGGTATTTCCTGCATGCCAGACTTCCTGGCCAAGAAAGCACTCGCTGATGGGCGGCTGCTTCCGGTTCTCGATGCGCAGACCGACGGCGGCGGGGTTTTTCATCTGGTCTGGCCTTCGGGCCGCCACCTGTCACCGAAGGTGCGGGTGCTGATCGACCACCTTCGGACTTTCCTGACGGCGCAGGCTTGATGGTGCCGCAGCCGGTCCTGGCCGGGACTTCCCGCTGGCCCTGCCCCCCGATTCTGTGGACCGATGCCGTCTGCATCCACGCTGGAAAGCGGCGTTCGCTTTCAACCCGCTTTCACCCGTATGCAACCGGTATGCAGCCCATTGCAGCCGTTCGGGACAACTCAGTACGGCTGTCCATTTTTGTGTTCAAAGGACCATTTCCCATCGGCCCCCATCACGGCAACCAGGTCGTCTTCGGGATAACTCACCGCATCACCGTCAACCCGGCTTCCAATTTCAATGTATGTGGCATCGGATGCAGAGCAATTTCGAAGGTGATGCGCTTGGCCGCCAGCCCTGAATCCAGCACACATACCGGATTTCAGGATGTGCTCCTGGGTACCCGTGTAGAGGGTGACCTCCCCTGCCAATACGTAAATAAACTCGTCTTGCAGCGTGTGCTGGTGGTGAAGTGCAGAGACAGCGCCTGGGTGCAGAGTCGTTAGATTGACGCCAAACTGCGTGATTCCAAATAAATCGCCAATGGGCCGCTTATCACGTCCCATCATTCTTTGTGCGAATGTTTCCGGGTAATTCGAAGACTTTGTCCGGAGTGGCGCTGAGGCGGCCTCGATGAAATCCTGAGATTGATTCAATTCAGTTTCCTCCATGAACACGCAACGAGCGAAGCGGTTCCAACTGGCCAGAATGCCGCATCGGCTTTGATGGCGTCAATCGCCCGTCAGTGGGCTGTCGCCAGAGACCGCTTCCGGCCAACCGGAACAGGTTTTGGAAGACTCGCTCGGAAGCCTTGTCGGTTTTATCGCTTGACAGTGGTTGTGGGACGGAGAAAGTCGGTCACGGCACGCTCGAATGGTTCGGCCTGGTCCAGCATGACGAAGTGGTAGCTGCCATCGATGCGCTGAAAGCTGACGTGGGGCGTGGCCGCGTAGGCGGATCGGAACATGGCATCAACGCGGTCTGCGGGGATGCCATAGCTGGTGTCGTAGGCATGCACCACATGCACGGGCACCGTGATGCGGTGCAGTTCCGGGCGCAGGTCGGTGGTCATCAGCTCGTAAGTGGCATGTGCCACGGTGGGGCGGTCCGATCGGAGGGTGGCGTTGAGCAGTGAAGGGCGGGCTGCTTCAGTCTTGGTAAGGCGGGCGATGGCGGCCGATTGCATGGCCTCCATCTGGGCGTCGGTGGCCGCCAGCAACGTGGCGCGGAATGCGGCCGCGCCCGGTGCAGCTTTCTCGCTGGTTGCGGACGGATCAAACATCAGGCTGTAGAAGGGCAATGCATCTACGATCATCAGACGCGACACCCGTTCAGGATGGCGCGCGCCCAGCATCAGTGCGAGCTCGCCGCCCAGGGAGTGACCGATGACAGCGGGAGCCTGAAGATGCGCGCGTTCAATGTACTCCGCAACGGCTGCTGCCGTGGGCTCAAGCACCCAACCTTGCGGGTTGTGCGCTGCGGGTGCGCCGGCAAACCCCGCCACCTGCACCAGGTGCAAGCGATGGCTTTGCTGCAGGCGTGCGGCAAGACCGCGCCACACATCGCGGGAAGATGCCAAACCCGGAATCAGGATGACATCGGGTCCGCTACCTTCCACTACCACCGAGATGCGCTCACGCACCATGGGCCCTGCTGGTGCGGTGGTCGATTGGGCCAGCGTAGCCGAGGTCAGTAAAGAGGTGAGGCCGAAGGCTGCGAGCAGGGCTGAGAAACGCATTAAGTCGGCCCTGTGGTCAGGGCATGTTCTGGACAAGCCAAGCATTATCTGCGCTGTCTTCGCGCTGTCTCTGCGTTGTTGGTAGGGCTGGCTACATCAGAATTTTCGAAAACGACAGCATCGTCACGCGTGGACGGCAGCACTCTCGCCTGTGGCGTTTGAACAGACCTCCGCGACGTCCGCTTTCGACCCGTTGCAGTCGTTCTTGCCTTGGTTGCCAAAGTCTGCTGCGCAGCGGTTGCTGCCACCCATGGTCTGCTCGCGAGCGTTCGGTCACAACCACATGGCGGTCATCCTGGCACCAAGGCTCAAGCCGGCCCTGCGACGGCTTTCAGGTGAGCAGCCGACGCTGGCCATCAGTACCCACCAAGGGGCTGCAAGATGTCCGCTATCGCAGTGCATGAATAGGCGCTACCGAGCGGTTCGCCGTGCGCTTCCTTGGTGTCCTGCTTGTGCGGCGCGCCGTAGCCGATGTGGCTGTGCACGATGATCAGCGTTGGCTGCGCCTGCGTCTCGAAGAATACCTGCAGGCTGCCCGAGAGGCGTTCGAGGTCATTGGCTCCGTGACCTCAGGCACCCGCCAGCCATGGGCCTGAAAGCGAGCTCCGACGTCTTTGGTGAAGGTGATGGCCGTCGCGCCCTCGATGCTGATGCGGTTGCAGTCGTAGATCCAGCACAGGCTGGATCGGCGCAGATGGCCGGCCAGCGAGGTGGCCTCGGCGCTGATGCCCTCCATCATGTCGCGCTCGCTGGCCAGCGCAACGACCTGGTGGTCGAACAGCGTGAAGCCGGGGTGGTTGTAGGTTGCGGGCGCCCCGCCCATGGCCGTACCCGGGTGGCCGGAGTTGGCTTCTGGAACCATGTCGATGGCCAGGGTGCGCAGGCTGTTGATGCAGCGCAGGTTGAGGGCGGTGTCTTGGCCGGAGGTCATGGACTTTCCTGGCGCAGCCGCTGGTAGCGGCGCATGAGCGTGTTGGTCGAGCTGTCATGCTCCAACGCGGGCGCGTGGACGCTGGCCAGCTCGGCGGCAGTTTGATTGGCGAGCGCCTTGCCCAGCTCGACGCCCCATTGGTCGAAGGAGTCGATGTTCCAGATCACGCCTTGAGTGAACACGCTGTGCTCATACAGTGCCACCAGCGCGCCAAGCGCGCCGGGCGTGAGCTGCTGCGCCAACAGTGTGTTGCTGGGCCGGTTGCCTTCGAGCACCCGATGCGGCACCAGCTTGTCCGCCGTTCCCTCGGCGCGCACTTGTGCGGCCGTCTTGCCAAAGGCCAGGGCTTCGGTCTGTGCAAAGAAATTGGCCATCAGCAGGTTGTGCGGGTCGTCCGATTGGCTGCCCTCCAGGGCCTGAGGATGGAGGCCCTGGCAGAAACCGATGAAGTCGCATGGCACCAGGGCCGTACCCTGGTGTAGCAGCTGGTAGAACGAATGTTGCCCGTTGGTGCCCGCCTCGCCCCAGACGATGGGCGAGGTGGCGTAGTTCACGCGCATGCCGGCCAACGTGACCTGCTTGCCGTTGCTCTCCATCGTCAGTTGCTGCAGGTAGGCCGGCAAGCGCTGCAGGTACTGGTCGTAAGGCAGCACTGCCTGAGTCTGCGCGTTGAAGAAATTGGTGTACCAGACCGCCAGCAAGCCCAGTAGCACCGGCAGGTTTCGGCCAAACGGCGCGCTGTGGAAATGCGTGTCCATCGCATGAAAGCCCGCGAGCATCGCGCGAAACTGTTCCGGGCCGATGGCGATCATCAACGACAGGCCGATGGCTGAATCCACCGAGTAACGCCCGCCAACCCAGTCCCAGAAGCCGAACATCTGGGCCGGGGCAATGCCGAACCGCGCTACGCCCTCGGCGTTGGTGGATACCGCGGCGAAATGCCGGGCCACCGCGCGCTCATCGCCGAGCTGCGCCACGCACCAGGTGCGCGCCGCGTGGCCATTGGTCAGTGTCTCCAGCGTGGTGAAGGTCTTGGAGCAGACGATGAACAGCGTCTCGGCGGCGTCGAGGCCCCGCGTCGCCTCGACGAGCGCGGTGGCATCTAGGTTGGAGACGAAGCGGAAGTGCAGCTCGCGCTGGCTGTAGTGGCGCAGTGCCTTGTAAGCCATCGCGGGCCCCAGATCCGAGCCGCCGATGCCGATGTTGACGATGTTGCGGATGCGCTTGCCAGTGTAGCCGAGCCACTGGCCGCCGCGCAGCGCGTCTGCGAACGCGGCCATGCGCCCGAGTACGGTCTGCACTTCGGCGATCACGTCGATGCCCGCGACTCGCAGCTGCGTGCCCGCAGGTGCGCGCAGCGCGGTGTGCAGCGCTGCGCGCTGCTCGGTGGTGTTGACCGGGTCGCCCCGGAACATGGCATCGATGCGCTCGCGCAGGCCGCTGCTGTCGCCCAGGGCCAGCAACAGACGCAGGGTCTCGTCGTTGATGCGGTTTTTCGAGTAGTCGAGGTACCAGCCGGCAGCCTCGGCATTCAGGCGTTCGCCTCGCCGTGCATCGTCGGCAAAAAGCTGGCGCAGATGCAATGCTCCGATGACGCGGTGGTGTTCGGCCAGCGCCTTCCAGGCTCTGCGGCTTGTCAGTGGCGGGGGAGTGGCGCCCACCAGCAGGAAGGTGCGGCTCATCGCACACCTGCCTGCGCTATCTGCGCGAGCGTGGACGCCTTGACCGCCATGTGGCCGAGCAGGGCGCGCCAGGATGCGGTGAATGAATCCGCTCCCTCGCGCTGCAGGCGTTCGGCGAGTGCATCTGTGTCCACCCGCGAACGGCGGATGATCACGCTGTGGAACGCATGCTCAGGGATGGCGCGCATGTGAAGGGCGCTTGAGTGTCAAGGTGTCCCGATGGGGTCTTGTCCGAAGCGGATTGCCCGCGTCAGCGCGATCCTGGGCGGACGGCGCCTGCTGGTAGGGGGAGGGCGCGCCCTCGGCGGTGAAGTCGCTTTTTTGTCTCGCGAGCGCTTGGGGATCGGGTTCGTGGTGTTCAACTCTCATGGTGGCTTTCTCCTGGAGGCGATGGCTGAGCATCGCTTGCAGCTTAGGCCTGCGCCTGGCGGGCGTCTGTGCGATTGCGAACACTGCAGGGGCGCTTTCCTTGGATGGCTGCGCACCGCCATATCAAAAAAAGCATCTTCCAGCGCTTGCTACGCCTCATTTTTCTGAAAACAACCATATGAAAGTAATGGTGGGTAAGCGTAAACAGATCTGTTTTCTTGAATGCGCGTGCCAAGGAGGGCTTGCGCATTCACGGCGCGCTCTGCGGGGTGACCGCCGCCAGGGGAATGACAAAGCAGCTGTGCGCCGGCAGGTCTCTCCAGCGTAGGCGCTCAGCTACCTGCAGCACCCGTGCGCCAGCAGCCGCCCCCTTTTCCATCGCCGCCGCCCGGTTGCCCCGCACCAGGATGAAATGCAGGGAGCGGCCGTCGCGTGCCAGTGTCAATTCGGCTTCGGGCCAATGGGCAGGCAGGCAGGGCGTGAAGAAGAGCTCCTCGGCCATCAGGTGCAGCCCGAGGATGGATTCCACGGCGGCGCGGTGCATCCAGCCCGCCGAGCCGGTGTACCAGCTCCAGCCGCCGCGCCCCACGTAGGGCGGCTGGCTGTAGACGTCCCCGGCCATCACATAAGGCTCGATGGCGTAGTGCCGGCCCCATTCGGGGTGGCTGGCCCGGTGCGCCGGGCTCAGGCAGGTGAAATAGCGGTAGGGCGTGTCGGTGGCCACGCCGGCACTGGTGGAACACGCGGGCTGGCGCACGGCCAGTGCCGCTGCCGCCATCAGCGCCCAGACCCCGGCATGTGTGTACTGCCCGCCGTTCTCGCGCACGCCGGGCGGGTAGGCCTGGATGTAGCCGGCACTGGGCATGGCATGCACCAGGGGAGGGGTCAGCAGCTGGATCAGCCCCGCATTAGGCAGCACCAGATGCGTTTCGACCGCCTCCATGGCGACGCCCTGGCGGGCAGACCACTGCGGCGTGGAGAGCACGGCCCATGCCTGCGCGATCAGGTCGATGCGTGCCTCGGACTGGCTGGCCGAGCCCAGCGGGCTGCCGTCGTCGAAAAAGGCGCGCTTGTACCATTGCCCATCCCATCCCGGGCCTTGCAGCGCCTGGCGCCAGCCCTGCTGGGCGGCCTCCCATCGCGCGGCGCGGTCGGCGTCGCCCACGCCGCGCGCCAGCGGGATCCAGTCGGCGACGATGGCGCACAGGAACCAGGCCAGCCACACCGATTCGCCCTGGCCAGCGGGGCCCACGCGGTTCATGCCGTCGTTCCAGTCGCCCGCGCCCATCAGCGGCAGGCCGTGCGCGCCCACGGCGAGGCTCCGGTCGATGGTGCGTGCGGCGTGTTCGTACAGGGATGCCGAGACCGCGCTGACCTGGGGCGTTTCGTAGGCATCTTCGGCGCCGTCGGGGATGGGCGCGGCATCGAGGAACGGCACGCTCTCGCGCAACAGGGCCGTGTCGCCCGTGGCCTGCAGGTAGTGCGCGCAGGCGAAGGGCAGCCACAGCAGGTCGTCGGAGAAATGGGTGCGCACGCCCGCGCCGCCCGGCGTATGCCACCAGTGCTGCACGTCGCCCGCTTGGAACTGGCGCGAGGCGCACAGCAGGATCTGCGCGCGCAGCAGGGGCGGATCGGCCCAGGCGAATGCCATGGCGTCCTGCAACTGGTCGCGGTAGCCGGTCGCGCCGCTGACCTGGTAGAAGCCCGCCTTGGCCCACAGCCGCGAGGACTGGACTTGGTACAGCAGCCAGCGGTTCACCATCACGTCGAACAGCGGATCGGGCGTGCGCACCTGGGTGGCCCCGAGCAGCGTGCTCCAGTACTGGCGGATCGCCTGCTCGCGCCCGGCAGGGGGGAGGGGGGCGGCTTGCGCGAGCAGCGCCCGCGCCGCCTGGGGACTGGCCGCATAGCCGGTCAGGTAGACCTGCTCCAGGGTGGATCCTGGGCGCAGCGTGGTAAGGCGCGACAGCGCCGCGCAGGGGTCGAGCCCGTAACCGCTGCGCTGTCCCAGCGAGGACGGCAACTGCAGCTGCCCCTGGGTGCCAAAGAAGGCGCTGCGATCGCAGGTCCAGTCCAGGCCCTCGTGGCTTCTGTCGCCTCTCAGGCTGTTGCCTTCGCAGAAGAAGGCCGTGCCGCCGCCAAAGCCGGCCCCGGCCTCCGTCTGGGTGCACAGCAGGCCCCACAGCCCCTGGTGTGGCGGGGGGGCGAAACAAGGCGCGGTTTCCACCGTCGCGCGATCCGCGCGCTTTTCCCCCATCATCCACTCGACCATGCCGACAATACGCAGGTGCGCCTTGCGCGCGCCCTGGTTGGTAACCCGGATGCGCACCTGCTTGATCGCGGTCGCGATGTCCACGCACCAGCGCACAGAAACTTCCAGGTCGCCGCGCCGGTGGCTTATGTCGGTAAAGCCCTGACCGTGCACGACATGGTAGGTCGCGCCGGCATCGCCCCAGGCACTGGGTGCGACGCTCCAGACTTCCTGCGTGTGCCGGTCCTGCAGCAGGAGCCATTCGGCGGGCGTGTCGGCCACGGGGTCGTTTTGCCATGCCGTGAGCTGGTTCAGCCGGCTGTTGACGGCCCAGGTATTGCCGCCGCCGCTCTCGGTGACCTGCCCGCCGAAGCCGGGGTTGGCCAGGATGTTGGCCCAGGGTCGGATAGGGCGCAGGGCGGGCCCCACGTCGAACTGGAAGTCGCCCGTGCCGGCGGTGAACGCGCCCGTGGGCGCCGGGGCCGCCGTGCCCGAGCTGCGCTGAACGCCGACTTGGTGCACCTGCGCCTCGGTCCGCAAGGGCCTCGAGTGGGCCGCATAGTGCGCGCTCCAGGACTTGATCTGGTGCGACAGGGCGCGGCCATCGGCATACAGCCGCACACGCGCCAGGCGTTGCAGGGTGGCTGTTTGTTCGCTGGTGATCTCATCCTGGCGCAAGACATGCAGGCTGGTCACTGCGGAGCCTGAACGCGCCTTGCGGTCCGTCTCGTGCTGGTCGCACAGCAGCTTCAGTTCCTGCTGCACGGGCATGTGGTAGGAGTGGACTTCGCTGTTGAGTACGACGAGGTCGCACACGACGCCGCCACGCGACCATTCGCACAGGGCCTGCACCAGAAGGCGCAGCAAGCCCAGGCCCTGCGGAGCGCCCGCGTTCACCAGGATCAAGGGCCGGTCGCCGGAAATGCCCAGTGGCCACAGCACGCGCCGGTCGCTGGTCGAGGCCTCGTCCTGCCGGTTTTTCGCGCGCTGCGTCTGCGCCCTGGGCAGGGTGAAGACCAGGGCGGTAGTCAGGAGTTGCAGGGTGGGCAGATAGTCGGGCCGTGGCCGGTGCGGCGCCGCTGGCCCTCCTGCCAGGGTCGCGGACATCACCGAGGCGCGCTCCACGTAGCTGGGCTGGCGGTACTTGTCCACGACCGCCATGAGCCGGGCTTCTGAGTCGCAGGCGGCCAAGGCGAAGGTCACACTCACCTGCTCGCCCGGCGCGATCTGCAGCAGCACGCCCAGCACCGAGACGGGGTCCAGCTGGGTCACCAGCGCGGCCGCCTGCCCCGGCACGGGCTCCAGGCTGGCCAGCGGCTGGCTTGCCGCGTGGTTGCGGCCCTGCCACCGGGCCCGGTCGGTCTGGCAGCGCAGGCCCAGGATCTCGCCGCTCGCGTGTGCCACGAAATGCGCGGCCCGCATGGTGTTTTCGCCGAGCACGCGGGGCACTCTCTCGAAGCGCAGGGCCTGCTGGGCGGGCAGCCAGTCCGCCTTCACGAACATATTGGAAAAGGCGGGGTGGACCTCGTCCGCTGCGGCACTGGCCAGAGACACTTCAAAGGCCGACAGCAGCTCCAGTTCGACGGTGTGTTTGCTGAGGTTGTTCAGCACCACCTTGCGGAGCTCGATGTCATCTTCGGGGCTGACCCAGACCGTCGTGCGCGCCTGCAATTCGGGCCAGCGCGCATCGAAGTAGACGCGGTCCTGTTGGAAGGTGCTGCGGTAGAGGGCATCGGGGTCTGGGGCCGGGTTGCTCGTGACGGATACCGGAGCGGCATGGCGGCCGAGCCTCAGGTACACAAAGCTGCCGTAAGCGTCGCGCAGCACGTCGTCGCGCCAGCGGGTGATGTCCGCGGAGCCCCAGCGGCTCCAGCCCGCGCCGTTCGCGCGCAGGGTGACGCTGTAACGCCCGTTGGACAGCAGGTGGGTGGGCTCCGGTGCCTGCGCTCCCGGGATCACGGTGCGACTTACGTGCCCGGGGCGCTTGTTCGGGGATTGCAGCGGCAAGCCCAGCGGCGGTGGGGTGTACAGCCGAGGAAGCTCGCGCGGCGCACGCTCTTGCAGCAGCGACGAGACCGCTTCGATGCGGGGGTGGCCCATCAGCCAGCGTTGCGCGGCCCCTTGGCGCAGCACGTTGGCCAGAGCCACGATGGTCATGCCCTGGTGGTGCGCCATGTAGGTGCTGACACGTGTGAATCTCTCGCCGGGCGCCTGCAGTCCCGGCGTGAAATCCAGCGCCTCGAAAAAGCCATAGCGCCCGCGCGCCGACAAGGCAGCCAAGGCGCGAAAATTGTTGCAAGCGGCAGGCGTGTCAATCTGACACGCCAAGGCTGTGGCGTAAGGGGCGATCACCTTGTCGGCCATGGGTGTGCGGCGCAGCGCGAGGCGCGGAACGCCTTGCGGCGCGTATTGGTAGGCCAATGTCTGGTCGCGCCCGGCGTAGGCGCTTTCAGAGATACCCCACGGAATGCCTTGCCCGCGAACGAAGGCTATCTGCTCGCGCAGCGCCGAGCGGTTGGCGTCGTCCAGGGCGCTTCCATGGGGATCGGCCATGACCAGAGTGGGCATGAGGTATTCAAACATCGAGCCCGACCACGACCGCAGCACGGCATTGCGGCCACTGGCGAAGAAGGGCCGTCCCAGCGCCTTCCAGTGCCGCACGGGCACGTCGCCTTTGGTAATGGCGAGCAGACTGGTGGTGCGCGCTTCCGATGCCAGCAGATCGTAGAACGAGGCGTCTAGCGCCTGCTCCTCCACGCGGTAGCCTATATGCAGTAGATGGCGCTTGGCGTCGAACAGAAAGCGGAAGTCCGCATCCCAGGCCAACTGATCCAGCCTGTGGGCCAGATCCAGCAGTTTTCGCGTGATGGAGGGCGCTTCGCCAGCGGCGCTGGCTGCGATATCTCGCGCCGCCGATTGGCTGGTGACCAACTGATCGGCATGGATCCATGATGATTCTTCGTGAGAATGATGTGCTTGCAGCCGCAACTGCGATGCATGCAGAGCCTGCTGCGCCGCATGCGGCTCCAGCGGATCGCGTGCCAGCGCGACGCAGGCTTGTGACACGGCGAGCAGATGGGCACTCAGGTTTCCACTGTCCACGGTGGATACGTAGCGGGGATGCAAGGGTTGCAGCGTCTCGGTGTCGTACCAGTTCAGGAAATGCCCCTGATGGCGCTCCATGCTCTGCAGTGTGGCCAGTGTGGATTCCAGGCGTGCCAGCAGATCCAGGGTGCCGATCCAGCCGAACTTTCGCGCGCAGGCAGCGCTCAGCAAGTAGAGCCCGATGTTGGTGGGCGAGGTGCGGTGAGCGATGGCTTCGAACGGCGCGGTCTGCAGGTTGTCTGGCGGCAGGTGGTGGTCATCCTGAGTCACACAGCGCTCGAATATGCGCCAGGTGTCGCGCGCGATGCCCTCCAGCATCTCGCTATCCTGAGGGGGCAGGGCGCGGCGGCCAGAGAATCTGCAGGGCTTGTTCATGCACCACACCAGCGCAGGTGTGCAGGTCCAGACCACGAGCACGATCAGGGTCAGCGGCGCCATCGGTGCTTGCAGCAACCACAGCCCTGCCAGCAGCGCCAGTGCGGTCAATGTGCTGGCTCGGTGCCGGACCAGTGCGGAAAGCAGGCCCGCCTTGATGGAGGCATGGGCGGATTCGGCGGTCGTCCACTCCAACAGATGCCGTCGGCTCCACAGCAGGCGGTAGGCCGTGCGGACAATGGAATCGGCCTGCAGCAGCGCTTGCGACAGCAGCAGCGCTAGGTTCCATACGCCGCCCAGTGCGGCGCGCAGCAGATCCTGAGCGGCCGCAATGGCAAAGCGCCTGCCCGCGGCATGGGCGCGGTGGGGCAGCAGACTGGCGAGGCTGCCGACCACAGGTCCGGTGGCATAAGCCATCGTCGCCAATGCCAGGGCCATCGGGAGGGCTAGGCCACGCCCGGTCATGGCGGCGACGATCAGGACCAGCGACGCCGGTGCCACGCAGGTGCGGCGCAGATTGTCGAGCAGCTTCCAGCGGCTAATGGGCGACAGCCCCCAGTGCCTGTGCTGCCAGAGTATGGGCAGCAACTGCCAGTCTCCACGGCTCCAGCGGTGCTGGCGGGCCGCGGCGGTGTCGCTGTGCAGGGGAGGGGCTTCGATCACGGCTGCGTTGGAAACCACCGCGCAGCCTACCATCGCGCCCTCCAGCAGGTCATGGCTGAGGATGCGATCGTGGGGTAGTCTCTGGCACAGGAGCGCGTGCAGCGCGGAGACATGCAGCAGCCCCTTGCCGATGAAGCTGCCTTCGCCAAAGAAGTCCTGGTACACGTCCGATGTTGCGGCGCTGTAGGGATCGATGCCCTGCTGCCCTGCGAACAGCCATTGCCACGGCGATGAGGCGTCGGCCTGGGGCAGGGGCGACACTACGCGTGGCTGTAGGATGCCATAGCCTTGCACCACCGTGCGGCCCGCGCTATCCCACTGGGGCTGATTATCCGGATGCTCTGCAACCCCTACCAGGGCGCGCAGCTGGCCGGGGGGCAGTTCGGTGTCGCTGTCGAGCGTCAGGACGTAGCGCGTTCCTGGTGCCACCTGTGAGAGCTCCGCCATGTCCAGGAAAGGGCCGCGCGTGCCGGTGGCCAAGGCACAGACCAACTGTTCGAGTTTGCCGCGCTTGCGCTCCCACCCGATCCATTGACGCTGGGTGGCGCTGTAGGCGCGAGCGCGGTGCAGCAGCAGAAAACGGGGCGGCGCGCCCTGGCGCGGGGGATGCAGCGCGTTAAGCGCTTGCAGCAGCGCTTGCGCATGCTCCAGCAAGCGCGCATCCTCCGGCATGTTCTGGGCAGGGGCGTCGCTCCAGTCGCTGAGCAACGCGAACTGGGCGCAGACCTCCGGATTGGCCAGATAATGCAGGTGCAGACGATGCACCAGTTGGGCCACCGTGGCGGGCTGGCTCAGCAGCGCAGGAATCACGACCATCGTCTGTGCCGATGGTGGTATGCCTTCGGCGAGTAGGAACCGGGGAAGATGCACCGGCGTGGCGGATTCGCAGATCAGGCGGTTGACTAGGGCAATCACGGCTTCGGAGGCCGGCAGCAGCATCAGCAGCCCCACAAGGCCCAGGCCGGCAAAGCCAGATCGCTCCATCGGCATAGCGCCGGACAAGTGCAGCAACCATGCCACGAGCGCCAGCGTGCCGGCCAGTACGGCACCCAGGTAGGCGCAGGTGCGGGGGATCGGGAGGGAACGCCATAAATCCCTGATGCTCTGCTGCGCGCCCAGCGCGTGCTCCAGCTGCGCGCGCCCCGCGCCATGGAGCCAGTAGCCGGCCTGGGCGCCTGCGCCCTGCACGTTAGCCATGAAACGGATCAGCGTGCGGGCCACGGTGGATTCGTCCAGCCCGCTGCTGCGCACGGACAAGCGCTCGATCCCGTGCAGCGTGGCATTGCGACTGGCCTCATCCTCGGCGACGAACACCGAGGAAGCCTGCATCACACGCATGGTACGGCTGACTTGTGCCACGATGCCTGCCCAGTCGCTGGTACCGATCAGCCTCAGGGAAGCCACGGCATTGCTCACACTCAGGTGATCGGCGGCATGGTCGGCATACTGCTGTATCTGCAGGGAAGCTAGATCAGGAATAGCTTCCTGGAGCCACTGATCCATGGCGGGGGCCGGGGTATCGCCCAGGACCCCTCGGTGTCCCGTCAGAACCTGCGCCAGGTGGGTCAGGAATATTCGCTTTACGCCGCGAACATCCATCAGGCGCTGCATGTCCTGGACGTCCTTCAGCGTCAAATGCTCAATATGGTGAGAACACAAAACCGCCAATTCCCTCGCGGCCCCTTGGCTGGCGATCCGGTCGGCCAGGCGCCTCAGGTTCTCCACCAGTACGACCCGCAGCGTGGTGGGGAGCGCCCAGAGTTCGCCTTGGGTGAGTTCACTCCCTTCCTGGTAGGCCTTGAGAAAGCAGGTCAGAAGATCTTCATCGAATGCGCTATCGACATGCGCCACAAAAGCCCAGGCAAGGTGGTAGATGCGAGGGAACCCGGCCAAGGGCTCCCCTTGCAGGGCGGGAAGAGTGCGGTAGTAACGTGGCGGCAGGCCTTCGGTGATCTCCCGCAACTGGTCCTCGATCAGCGGAAAGTTGTCGAGCAGCCACTCAGTTCCCGGCCCGGCCTCATGCCCGTCCTGGGTAAGTTCGGTGATATAGCGCAACGCTGCGCGCAGTTGCCGGAGATTGCTTTGCAGGCGCGGATAGAACGTGGCCTGCCCAAAGCGGGCCTTGCCCACATGGTGCGATCGGCCCAGGCTGAGCCCGTACTGCGTGAACCCCTCGCAGCCAAAGAGCTCCGCTCTGAAAGGCTGCAGCGCAGGTCCGTTTCTGGCATCCAGTACATCGTCTATCTGTGATGGTACCCAGGCCCATTGGCGTTGCAGCTCCATTCTCTTTCCGAGCCTTCTGTGCTACAGCACCAGCCATGCCATGCCAGCCAACAGCGCAATCAGCAGCGTCCCCGTGAGAGCACGCTGTGCAAGCATGCGATGAAGTCTTGATATGCCCATCCACGCCACCCGCAGCGGTCCCTGCAGCGCGCCGCAATGGGCCAGATGTTTGCTGAGCATCAGGTGCTCAACGCGGGTGGTTTTGTCCGGATAGCCGCGCGACGATGTATCCCAACTGGGGGGGAGGGGGGGGGAAACTGGACATGGATGCCTCCTTGTGCAGCCCGCGGATCGGCAGACCCGCAGGCCATGGCCCTTTGTACGGGCATGTCCAGTAGGAGTCTGTGCGCTATCGAACAAAGTCCGCACAAAGGCCAATCAATGCAGCCGCAAAGATCCCATTGGTGGTACCTCTTCAGAGGCGCCCCTGCAGCAGGATCAGTACGATCGTGCCTGCGCCCAGCACACTCCTGGCCACCCAGCTGCGGCTGGGTGGCCAGGTCGGTACGGCACCGACCATACGATCAACAGAATGAGACCGAGACTCATCACGGCTCCTTTCTAAGCTTGATCGGCAATGGATGCCGACCAAACAGCACGCTGGCGATGGATAGCGTGCCAGGTTTCGATCAGGGCTGAAAGCGCTGCTTGGCCTCTTGTAGGCAAGTGCTCTTTGCATCGCCGGCTAGTGCCTCGCACTTCTGCTTAGCTAGGTCGTAGGCGGCATCGCGCTTGTCGATTGCAGCCTCGCTGCGCGCCTCGCCGGATTTCTCGCGCGCCTGCGCGTTGGCTCCAGCCGTTTTCATGGCCATCTTGGCATCGGCCAGCGCGTCCACGTGCGCGGTCTTAGCTTGCTGGCGGCATAGATCCTTGGCCTTGCCGGCTTGGTCGTCGCATTTCTCCTTGGCGATGGCGAAGGTGGTATTGGCCTTGGTGACACGCAAGTCGTAGGCATGCTTGTCGGAGGGGCGGTAGTTCTCCTCCAGTTCGGCCTTGGCCACTTGCTCGTGCCCCTTGGCCTCGGCCATGCAGATGTCGCGGGCATTGCCGGAATGCCTGACGCAGGCCTGCTTGTCCTTTTTGTACTGGGCCACGATGGTCTGCCCCTCGGCCTTGTACTGCGGCTTGCCCATGTCGGCGGCTGACGCACTAGCCAGCAGCACGCAGGAGGCTGCGAGGCCCAGCATGATGGAAGCGGTGTTCAGGTTCATTGTGATTCGTTTCATGGCGATTCCCTGGAGTGATGGCGCGGTTTTGGGGCCATGGTCGGCACGGCATGCCCTATTTGAGCTTCATGTCGTTGGTCACCGACTTCACGCCATTGACATGGTGTGCTAAGGCGACAGCGCGGTTGATGTCCGCCTGAGAATTGACGAAGCCGCTGAGCTGGACCCGGCCTTTGAAGGTCTCCACGTTGATTTCGGCCGACTTCAGGCTGGCATCGTTGAACATGGCTGCCTTGACCTTGGTCGTGATCATGGTGTCGTCCACGTATTCCCCCGAGCCCTCGCTGCGGGCGGTGGAAGCGCAGCCGATAAAGGCTAGGCTGGTGACGAGAAGTACCGCCAAGGCGCTGCGGTGCATGCAATGGGTATTCGTGATCATGGTGAGTTCCTCGCTGGATGGGAGATGGCGCTGCCCGATGTGCCGATGCTCGGGAAACAGAGGACGCGATCCAAGCGAGCGCAGGTTGAGCATGGTGTCGGCGCAGCCTGGTGTCGGTGCGCTCGAGCACACAGCGACGCAAGGCAGGCCCGAAGGTGCAGAGAGAAAGAGAAAGCCGGATATATGTGACCCACCGTACCGACTGCCGCGTCTTGTTCCGCAACGATGGGCAGGCACGGTACAAGGATGCACCGGCTCGGTCAGGGCGTCTTACGGGCTGCCTCTCTATCCAGAGACATCCAAGTGTGCCTGGGGCCAATTCCCATGCTTTTTCAAAAGAGGTACTTTCATGAAAACGATCAAGGTAACTGCAACCGCGATCCTCGCAGTAGCTGCGCTGGTGGGTTTGGGCGCTTGCGGCGATATGTCCAGACAGAACAGGGACATGGCCATCGGTGCCGGCGCCGGTGCTGTCGGAGGCGCTGTGCTGACTGGCGGAAGTGCCATTGGCACGATTGGCGGAGCTGCTGTGGGTGGCGTGATTGGCAATGAGGTCGGTAAAGACAGGAAATAGGCCGATCACCGGACCAGTGGTGCGGTGCAAGGCGCGTTGAAGGTGCGATGGAGGCTCTATGAATCTGAATCCCATCACCTCATTTCTAGTGCTCGCCTGCCTGCTCGCAGGCGTCGCGGTGGGCTATTCGATCAACCCCACGGGGTATCGATCTTCTTTGCCATGGCTGTTCTTATCGCGATGTCCCTGCAGATGGTCAATGTGGCAGAAGTTCGTCATCTTGAGAAGGGGTCGGCTGCAGAGCGTCAAGGGTGCGGGTCTGTTCACCATCATCCCCATCCTTGACAGCGTGGCGGCGGTGATTGACGTGCGCATTCAAACACTGCTTTCAATGCCGAGCAGGCGCTGACCAAGGACACGGTTCCGGTCAATGTCGACGCCATCATTTTCTGGCATGTGCATGACGCGGAGAGAGCCGCGTTGGCCATCACCATTTACCGCGAGGCGATTGACCGCGTTGCGCAAACCTCATTGCGCGAGATGATTGGTGCCTCCATGCTGGCTGCGCTGCTGTCCGATCGCAAGGACGCCGATGAACAGCTCAAGGAGGTCATCGGCAGGAAGACTGCGCCCTGGGGTGTATCGATCAGTTCGGTGGAGATTCGTGACGTGGCCATACCGGAGGCCTTGCAGGATGCGATGTCCCGCCAGGCGCAGGCAGAGCGCGAGAAGCAGGCGCGCGTCACTCTCGGTTCTGCCGAAGCGGCGATCGCCGGGAAATTCGTCGAGGCCTCCAATATTTATGCGGGGCATCCCGTGGCATTGCAGCTGCGCGCCATGAACATCATTTACGAGACCACCAAGGAGCGGGGCGCCACGATCCTGATGCCCAGTTTGATGGTGGATTGCCTGAACCCCATGCCAGGGTCATTGGGTTTGGCGGCCCTTGTAGGCAAGGCGTCGTCGGGGTTGGACCCCATGGCGCAATGAACATCGGCTCCGCCGCACGCACCGATCGGTACAGTCCAGCCGCCCATTGCCCAGTGAGGCGTGGAGCCCTCTCAAGCCCCATGGCCAGACAGGCCGCGAGCCCAGTGATGGGCGAAGTGCACCCCTTACGCGCTATGTTCGATGCCGCACGGATTGCCTGGGGGCGCCGGGCCTAGGATTCACGTCCATCGTCCATCGTCCATCGTCCATAGCCCAAGCACGAAAGTGCTCTCCGAGGAAAACCCCCCCATGGCTCAAAGGTTTCCCCTGCGCTCCAACGCTCGAGCTGCCCGCCAATTTTTCGCACTGCTTCAGGAGGGCACGGATCACTCTGCGAAACAGGCCCATGCGGATCACGGTATTTCGGTGCCGTCGCTCTGGCCGGATGCCTTGCCGGACAATCATGCGGTCCGCTGTCTTCAAGTTAGCTTGCAGGCGGCGCTGCACAGGTGCGCGCGCCTTCAAGACGAATTGCTCCAGGCCCGGTTTGCACTGGATCAGATGTATTCCGACCTTGACAGAACGAAGGAGGGGGAGCGACGCGCGTACCATCTGGCGACCCACGACCATCTCACGTCATTACCGAACCGGCTTGTGTTCCTCAATCGGCTCGCAGACTCCATCGGTGGCAGCAGGTGCAAGCCAGGGGCCATGGCGCTGCTGTACCTGGATTTGGATGGGTTTAAATGTATTAATGACTCCCATGGACATCCCGCCGGGGACGAAGTGCTCAAGGTCGTATCGCATCGTATGCGGGCGGTCTTGAGGCATGGCGACCTCGTTAGCCGGCTGGGAGGCGATGAGTTTGCATGCTTGCTGGACCCGTCTCCCACATTGCAGCAGCTATGCATCCTGGCAGGCACGCTGTGCGCGGAGATCGAGCAACCCATTCACTGCAATGGTCAGGAACTCCAGGTGCAGGCCAGCATAGGCATTGTGGTGGCGGATGCGCGGCCTGCATCGGCAGAGCAGATGATCGCGGAGGCAGATAGGGCCATGTACCATGCCAAACGCACGCGCAGCCGGTTCAGATTCAGTGGTGACAACATACACACGCCTTAGGTGCCATGTCGCTGCCTGAATGGTCTTTCTTCATGGGCGTGCTGCTCATCGCGATGGTGCTGTCGAGCACCTTGTTGGGGCGGCTGCCGCTGAGTAATGCCATGGTCTATCTGGCGCTGGGCTGGTTGCTGGGGCCCGCTGCATTGGGCGTGCTGAGGCCGGATCCATTCATGTACGCCCCACTGCTGGAGCGCTTGTCGGAGATTGCGGTGCTCATATCGCTGTTCTCCGTGGGGATGCAACTGGGCGTGCCAGTGCGGGATCCACGCTGGTGGCTGCCGCTGCGCCTTGCCGTCTTCTCGATGGTCGCCATGGTGGCGATGGTCGCGGCCATTGGTGTCTGGGTCTTGGGTCTGTCATTGGGCGCGGCGGTGCTTCTGGGCGCCATCCTGGCGCCCACGGATCCGGTGCTGGCTTCGGGTGTCCAGTCGCAGCCTGGGACGAGCCCGGACCGGTTGGGGTTTAGCCTGGCCGGTGAAGGAGGGCTCAATGATGGCACCTCCTACCCCATGGTGATGCTGGGGCTTGGGCTGCTGGGGCTGCACCCGCTGGGCGAACGCATGCTGCATTGGTGGACCATGGAGTTCCTGTGGTCTATGGCTGCGGGTCTGGCGATCGGCGCGGCGCTGGGAGCGGGCACGGGCAGACTCGTTGTCTATCTGCGCAGCCGCCATAAGGAAGCCGCGGGCTTGAACGAGTTTCTGGGTATCGGGCTCATCGGGATGGCCTACGGTACAGCTCAGCTGAGCCTGGCTTCGGGATTTCTGGCAGTATTCGCCGCAGGCCTTGCGCTGCAGCGCGTGCGCGAGCTCCCCAGAGCCGTGACAGGGAAAGAAATGCTCGCGCCCCCGGTAGTCCTAATGGCCGGTGCGACGCTTCACGCGAGTGATATGCGAGATTCCGTCCACGGATTCAATGAACAGCTGGAGCGGCTTGCTGAACTAGCTCTCGTGCTCATGGTGGGAGCCATGCTGCCTTACGCCAAACCGGTGACACCCGTTTGGTGGTTCGTCCCATTGGTGCTGCTAGTCCTCAGGCCTGTGTCCACGCTGCCTGCCGTATGGGGCAGGCATGCGGATTGGAGGCTGCGGGCCATGATCGGCTGGTTTGGAATTCGGGGTATCGGCTCCATCTTCTACATGCTGTTGGCATTGCGACATGGCATTGATCCGGCCACTGCCGCAACCGTGGTAAGCCTGACATTGTGGACTGTGGCCGCCTCGATCATCGTGCATGGCATCACGGTACTGCCATTGATGAAGCGCTACATCGGGCCCCACGGATGACTCAGAGGCGTCCCATCAGAATCAGTACGACCCACACCACCACAGCCAAGCCAACCAAGCCGCTCGGGAAGTAGCCCCAGCTTCGGCTGTGCGGCCAAGCGGGGAGCGCACCAATCAATACCAGGAGCAGGACGACCAGCAAAATAGTACCTATGCTCATGATTATCTCCTTACGGTAAGTTGTTTCGTTCGCTGGCTGCACCCTATTTCCAAGAGGGGCAGGCTCACATGCCCTTGTTGCTCCGATGGGGCGGGGCTTGCGCATCCGGCTTATGCCAGGCAGTGTGGATGTGCTTGAGGAAGCTGCGGGTGTCCACGCTGTCTTCCTCAATTTCGGACACGGCGCTCTTCAGGATGTCATCGTCCATTGCCGCGTCCCGTGAGGCCGGGCTCCTACCCTCGTCATATCTGCGATCAATTTGTCGCCGCCAGATGTTGGCCAAGGTCGCTGTTTGCGAAACCACGGCGGCGCACACGATCAGCGCAATGCCAAGACCGATGCTGTCCAGGAAGTAGAGCGTCGCGCCGATGGCCGCCATGGCAAAGGCAACGAGGACAGTGACGATGTTCATGCGATGCTCCTCTTTCTTCTGCTATTGGAAGCCTGTCTGCCTAACCGGTCTGTGCGCTGGCATACACCAGCACTACGTGTTGGGCGTATGCGCATGGGTACTGTGGCAGACAGACGATGGTCTTGACTGCTACCTGCGCTTACCGGTACCTAGGGGCTGTCCCCATGATCTGGGCGTAGATGCGCTTGTCGGTTGCGTAGCAACTGCAGGCTCTCGCCTCCAGGACTTTGCGATTTCGCACCGTCAGCTCGCCCCGGTGGTATGCAATCAGGCCGTCCGCCTGGAGCTCGCTGGCCGCATTGGTGACGCTAACCCGCCGGACACCCAGCATCTGTGCCATGGATTGTTGTGAGGCGTGGAAGCTCCCGGCGGAAGAGGATCGGTCGCGGCTCATCAATATCCAGCGCGCCAGGCGTGGGGTCAAGAGGTGGTATCGCTGGCAGGCGGCGGCGAGCGCCTGCTGGTGCAGTTGCACCAGCAGACTGGCCCGCAGCAATCGTTGCAGCGCGGGGCTGGCAGTGCATTGCTGGCGCAAATCTGCAGCGCTGATACGCCAGCCAGAGCACGGTTGCTGCACCAAGGCCCGCCAGGCGGGCTTGGTTGCTCCAAGAATCAGTTCCGCCCCCAGCACCGTTTCGGGGCCTGCCATGCCGATCGCCAGACATCGATGTCGATCGATATCTGCGATCAGCGTGAAGAAACCTTGGTTGGGAAAGTAGGCATGGCTGAGCGGCTGCCCTTGTTCGCCCAGTTCATGCGGCGTGTCCAGCTCGAAAAGCTCGCATTGATCCAGCAGCCGGTGGTGCGCCGCGCGGGGCAGTTGAAGGATCAGAGCGTTGACAAGCGATTTCATGAGGTGGAAGGAATCTCAATCCTTGTCATATGTGGAGATTTGCGATGAAGGGCTGGAAACGCCATCTAGGGAAGCGCTCGCTAGGAGTGTGTGTGCAACCCAGACGGGTGACTGTCCGGTATCGCACATTGGTCTTGTGGCGGTGGAAGTTTGCCGTCACCATAGGGGACGTGTATCTATCGTGCGAAGTCGATTGCGCTCATGTGCTGGCACCGGAACGGTTGGTTTATCAGCAATGGCGTCTTGAGCAGAATGCTTTCCGCAACGCAGACGGGTTGCCATGGAGAAGTCATCATGGAACAGTTCTCCCCATACCAGCACAACCACCT
The DNA here is from genome assembly GCF_006740045.1 of Comamonas terrigena NBRC 13299. Taxonomy (NCBI): domain Bacteria; kingdom Pseudomonadati; phylum Pseudomonadota; class Betaproteobacteria; order Burkholderiales; family Comamonadaceae; genus Comamonas; species Comamonas terrigena. Next base: position 2,932,359 of record NZ_AP019749.1, on the reverse strand, counting down.
TCTTGCCGCCTTACCGGACCCGGAGTTGAGGCGCTGGCAGTGCGAATTGGAGCCGGTTGACCTGGCCCTTGGCCAAGTGCTGTATGAATCGGGCATCCGCATGAGCCATGTTTATTTTCCTATTGACGCCATCGTGTCATTGCTGTACGTGCTGGAAGATGGCGGCTCTGCGGAAATTGCTGTCGTGGGCAACGACGGCGTGGTGGGGATTGCCATCTTTATGGGGGGGGAGTCCACCACCAGCAGAGCAGTCGTCCAAAGCGCTGGCAAGGGGCTGCGCATGCGCGCGCACGTCATCAAGGAGGAATTTGGCCGCTCGGGGCCTGTGCTGCATCTCATGCTGCGCTACATTCAGGCCTTGATCACCCAGATGGCTCAGACTGCGGTGTGCAACCGCCACCATTCCCTGGATCAGCAATTGTGCCGCTGGCTTTTGCTCAGCCTAGACCGGCTGAACGGGAGTGAGCTGCTCATGACGCAAGAATTGATCGCCAACATGCTAGGTGTCAGGCGTGAAGGCGTCACTGAAGGGGCACTGAAGCTCCAGCGCGCGGGCCTCATCCGTTACGCGCGTGGACATATCTCCGTGTTGAATCGACAGGGCCTTGAGCAACGGGTGTGCGAGTGCTACCAGGTTGTCAGAGATGAGTACAACCGCCTATTGCCTCGAATCTCGGCGATCTAGGGCTCTTAGCCACGTGTTGAACTCGGCTTTGCAGCAACTGAATCGACCAGAGTTTTGTAGATAGTTCGTGATATCGACATGGGCAGCAGAAACATCTGCTTGGCGGACGGCAGCAATGGCGCGGCACACGCCTGTAGCGGCTGTCTTTCGTTTGAATACGCGGTGAACCACGCAAGCGAGTGAACGGTCTTCAAGGTGAAGCTGCCCATCGAGGCTGACGGCGCTCAACGGCTGGTGTTGCTGATTGCTGCCGTTCAGGCGCAGTGCCCATGAATGACTTAGATCAGCCTGAAGCCGTCGCTTGTGGCAATGCCTCGGAGGACTGCTCCTGGCCGAACCGCGACGCTCGCAGACCCCCCCATGGCGGCCACCCAGCCTCACTCTGAAGCTGGGTGGCCCCACCTCCTGGGGCGCCATGGCGTGCTTCAGGGTTTGAGCAAAATCTTGCCCTTGCGGCCCGGTCGCAGGCTGGCGGCAGCGGCCTGGGCGGCGTCTCCCAGATCGTAGATGCCCTCGATCGGGAGCTTCAGCTCGCCGCTCAGCGTGCGCTGCAAAAGCTCGCCCAGCAGGCGCCGCTTGTCTTGCGCCGCCATGGCTTGGCTGACCTTGCTGCCCCAGAAGCCTTTGACCGTCGCCTGCTTGAAAATCAAGGCGCCGGAGCTGATCTGCATGGGCTCTCCGGCCATGGTGCCAAACGACACCAGGGTGCCGCCTTCGCCCAGCAGCTCCAGCAGTGCTGCACTGGCCTTGCCCCCGATGGAGTCGACCGCCGCCACCGCCAGCGCAGGGCCGAGCAGGGCGCTGGCGCGCTGCTTCCAATCGGCCTGGGCCGTGGACAGCACATGGGCCACGCCCAGGTCCGAGAGTTCCTGAACGCCTTCATCGCGGCGGACCAGGTTCAGCACCTGAACGCCGCGTGCGCCGGCCAGCATGGCCAGCGTCTTGCCGACGGCACCGTTGGCGGTGTTCTGCACGATCCATTGCCCGGGGCTGACGTGCAGGAACTCCAGCAGCATCAGGGCGCTCAGGGGCATGGCGATCAGCTGGGCCGCCACCTCATCCGGGATGGCCGGGGGCATGGGCACCAGCTGGCTGGCGGGGGCAAGAAAATACTCCGCCCATGTGCCATGGACCCCGGCCACCGCAACCCGCTGCCCGACGGTGACGCCTTCGACGCCTTCGCCGAGGGCATCCACCACCCCGACGGCCTCGCTGCCGCCAATGGCGGGCAGCACCGGCTTGTAGCCATAGCTGCCGCGAATCGTCCAGAGGTCATGGTTGTGGATGGGGGCCAGCAAGGTCTTGATGCGGACTTCGCCGGAGGCAGGCTGGGGGACCGGCTGATCGCTAGCCTCCAGCACAAGAGAGGGTTCGCCGAAGGTGGTGTGAATGGCGCTGCGCATGGTGAATGTCCTTATTCAAGCAAGCAGGGAGAGCAGTGCCTTGGCCACCGCCTCGCTGCTGGCGGGGTTCTGGCCTGTCACCAGGCGGCCGTCGGTGACCACATGCTCGTGCCAGTCCGGGCCTTTTTCAAAGCGGCCGCCCAGGCGGGTGAACTCGTCCTCAATGAGGAAGGGCACGACGGCGCTCAGGCCGACAGCGGCTTCCTCGCTGTTGGTGAAGCCGGTGACGCGCCGTCCGCTGACCAGGGGCTGGCCGTTTGCCGCATGCACATGGATCAGTGCACCGGGCGCATGGCAGACCAGGCCCAGCGGCTTGCCCGCGCGCTCAAACGCTTCCAGCAAGGCAATGGATGCGGCATCGTTGGCCAGGTCCCACAGGGGGCCGTGGCCGCCGGGGTAGAAGACGGCATCGAAATCCTGGGCGTTGACCTGGGCCAGCGGCGTGGTGGCTGCCAGCGCGGCCTGCGCCTGTGGGTCACGGCGAAAGCGCTCGGTGGCCGGGGTCTGCGCATCTGGCGCGTCGCTCTTGGGGTCCAGCGGGGGCTGCCCGCCAGCGAGGGAGGCCAGCGTGATCTCTGCGCCGGCGTCCTGGAAGACGTAGTAGGGCGCGGCAAACTCTTCCAGCCAGAAACCGGTCTTGTGGGCGGTGTCGCCAAGACGGTCGTGCGATGTCAGTACAAACAGAACTTTCATGGGTGGCTCCTTGGGTGTTCAGGGGTGGGGGATGGAGGAGGGAGACTGGGCGGCCCGCGTGTGGGCGGCCTGCGCGTGGGTGGCCCGTGCGGCGTCGCAGGTCAGCAAAAGCACGGTGGTCTCGCGCGCCTGCACCAAAGAGGTCTTGTCCTGGCTCAGCTTGGCCAGCAGCGCGGCGCCCAGCCACATCTGGTAGAGCACGCGGGCCAGTGCCTGCGATGGCGCGCCGGCCGGCAAGGAGGCGTCTGCGCGGGCCGCATCAATCAATGCCGCAATCCGTGCCAGCAGGCGCTGGACCCCGGTGTCCAGCACGCGGCGCATGTCTTCCGACAGGTCGGCCACTTCGGCGGCAAGCTTGACCACCAGGCATTCCTCGGCCCAGCCGCATGCGGCATCGTGGGGCGCGGCAATCCAGGCATCCCAGTAGCGCATCAGCCGTTCGCAGCCGTTGCCCTCGGCGGCCAACAGGCCTTCCAGCTTGCGGCCATAGCCGTCGACATACTGCTGCAGCAGCTCGCAGCCAAAGGCTTCCTTCGACGGAAAGTAGTGATAGAACGACCCCTTGGGGACGTTGCAGGACTTCAGGATCTCCTGCAGGCCGAGCGCCGCAAACCCTTTGTGCAGCACCAGTTGGTACCCGGTGTCCAGGATGTGCTGGCGTGTCGCTTCGGCTTTCTTGCTCAGTGTCATGGCCTGCATTGTATGAAAAATAGACCGGTCGTCTATTGCCTTCAAAAGCAATGCCGGCAGGGTCTTTGGTGCGTGGCGGGCAGCGGCTACGCGTTTCTGCGTATCGAATTCACCTTGTCAATAGATGATTTTCCGGGGGCGCAATAATCCGCCTCGGATCTTGACGCAGATCAAGACCGATACCTCATAGCTTGTGCGAGTGGCCGACTGCCCAGGCCCGCCCACTGTCCCACCCACGGCGGTGCGGCGCCTTGCACACCCAATCGCATGTAAAAATGAAAAAACAACAAACGCCACCCTCCTTGGCTGCCAAGGTGTGGTTGCTCGTTCTGGGTCTGGGCCTTCTGGCGGCAGGCCTGTTCTTCGCCTTCTACGGCTACCAGCTGGTGGCCTTGAAGGGCAGCTGGTACTTCCTGCTCAGCGGTGTGGCCCTGGTGGCTTCCGGCGTGCAGCTGGTGCGCCAGCGCCCCAGCGGTGCGCTGATCTATGGCGCCACCCTGGTGGCCACCGTGGTCTGGGCGCTGGCGGATGCCGGCCTGGACTTCTGGCCCCTGGTCTCGCGCGTGCTGCTGCTGGCCGGCCTGGGCATCCTGGTGGCCCTGACCTTCCCCGTGCTGCGCCGCGCCCATGCCCTGCCATCGCTGCGCGGTGCATCGTTCGCCGTGGCGGGTGTGCTGGCGCTGGGCTGTCTGGCCACCGTGGGCGGCATGTTCCTGCCCCACGCCTCCGTGTCCGCCAAGGCCGATGCCACCGTGCTGCAGCCCGTGGCCCCCGGCCAGGCGCCTGCCGACTGGGCATACTACGGCAGCACCCCCGGTGCCACACGTTTTGCGGCGCTGGATCAGATCACGCGCAGCAATGTCAAGGACCTGCAGCTGGCCTGGACCTACCAGACCGGCGATGTGCCCGTCAGCCCCGGCGGCGGCGGTGCCGAAGACCAGCTGACGCCCCTGCAGATCGGCAACCAGGTCTTTGTCTGCACGCCCCACAACAATGTGATTGCCCTGGACGCGACCACCGGCAAGGAGCTGTGGAAGACAGAGATCAACGCCAAGCAGAAGAAATGGATGCGTTGCCGCGGTCTGGCGTACTTTGACGCCACCCAGCCCCAGGTGCAGCCCAGCGTGGCCGGCGCCACCCCCGTCAAGGCCGTGTCCGTGCCGGCCGGTGCTGCCTGCCAGCGCCGTGTGCTGATGAACAGCGTGGCCCCCGAACTGATCGCCCTGGACGCCGACACCGGCGCCTTCTGCGAAGACTTCGGCACCCACGGCCGCGTGGACCTGCGCGCCGGCATGGGCAAGGGCGCCGACAAGGGCCAGTACTACCCCACCTCCGCTCCCACGCTGGCCGGCACGACCATCGTGATCGGCGGCCGTGTGGCCGACAACGTCAGCACCGACATGCCTGGCGGCGTGGTGCGCGGTTTCGACGTGGTCACCGGCGCGCTGCGCTGGGCCTTCGACCCCGGCAACCCCGAGCAGCAGAGCGCTCCGGCCGAAGGCAAGACCTACGCTCGTTCCACGCCCAACGTCTGGGCCCCCATGTCCTATGACCCCCAGTCCAACACCGTGTTCATGCCCGTGGGCAGCGCGGCCGTGGACCTGTGGGGCGTGAAGCACACTGCCCTGGACCGCAAGTACGGCGCCTCCATGCTGGCTGTGGACGCCAGCACCGGCAAGGAAAAGTGGGTCTACCAGACCGTGCACGACGACCTGTGGGACTTTGACGTGCCCATGCAGCCGTCCTTTGTGGACTTTCCTGGCGAAGGCGGCAAGACCACCCCCGCCATGGTGTTCGGCACCAAGGCCGGCCAGCTCTTCGTGCTGGACCGCGCCACCGGCAAGCCCCTGACCAAGGTCGAGGAACGTGCCGTGCCCGCCGGCAACATCGAAGGCGAAACCTACTCGCCCACCCAGCCCTTCTCCGTCGGCATGCCCAGCATCGGCGCTGCCGACATGAAGGAATCGGACATGTGGGGTGCCACGCCGTTCGACCAGCTGCTGTGCCGCGTGAAGTTCAAGTCCAAGCGCTACACCGGACTGTTCACGCCCCCGGGCACCGATGCCTCGCTGAACCTGCCCGGTTCGCTGGGCGGCATGAACTGGGGCGGCGTGTCGGTCGATCCCACGAACAACTACCTGTTCATCAACGACATGCGCGTGGGCCTGGAAGTGCAGCTGATCAAGGCCGACCCGGCCGACGCCGGCGCCAAGGCCGACGGCAACGAAGCCGCTGCCATCACCAAGCCCGTGCCGCTGGACGGCACACCTTACGCGATCAACGCCAAGGTGCGCTTCATGTCGCCGCTGGAGATCCCTTGCCAGAAGCCGCCCTTCGGCACGCTGACTGCTGTGGACCTCAAGACCCAGCAGATCGTCTGGCAAGTGCCCGTCGGTACCGTCAAGGACACCGGCCCCTTTGGCATCAAGATGGGCCTGCCCATCCCCATCGGCATGCCCACCATCGGTGGCACCCTGGCCACGCAAGGCGGTCTGGTGTTCATCGCCGCCACCCAGGACTACTACCTGCGCGCCTATGAAACCGGCACCGGCAAGGAAGTGTGGAAGGCCCGCCTGCCCGTGGGCAGCCAGGGCACGCCCATCAGCTACCAGTCGCCTGTGACCGGCCAGCAGTTTGTGCTGGTCTCGGCCGGCGGCGCCCGCAACTCGCCGGACCGTGGCGACTACGTGATCGCCTACGCGCTGCCCCGCAAGTAAGGCAAGGCGCTAGTCGCCTGTGTGGAGCGCCGCAGCCCTTGCGGGCGCTCCCATCCCACCCCGGCCCGTGCCGGGTTTTTTTATGGGCGATCCGGGGTGGTGTTCCGGCTGGGGTGTTGTGCCCCGGTGTCCGTGTTGGGTGTCTGCGTCAGGGAGGGCGGCACCAGGCATGGAGCGCCCGGCGGGCGCAGACGGGCCGTCTCAGTGGTGGGACAGGTCCCGGGCCGTGCCCTGCAGGCGGGCCTTTTCCAGCTTGTCGGTGGGCAGGTTGACCAGCAGCTCCAGGCGCCGGTGCAGCATGTGCAGGGTCTGGCGGAAGGCTTCCAGCTTGCCTTCGTCCGGGGCATCGCCTGCGGCCGGGTCCGGGTAGCCCCAATGGGCCGTGGCGGGGTGGCCCGGCCATACCGGGCAGACTTCCTCGGCCGCGTCGTCGCACACCGTGATGATCAGGTCCATGTGCGGTGCACCAGGCGCGGCAAACTCGTGCCAGCTCTTGCTGCGCAGCCCGTCGACCGGCACGCCGGCCCGTCGCAGCACCTGCAGGCCCAGCGGGTGCGGCAGCTCGCCAGGGCGCGGGCTGCTGCCGGCCGAATAGGCGTGAAAGCGCCCCTGGCCGATGTCGTTGAGCAAGGCCTCGGCCAGGATGCTGCGCCCCGCGTTGTGAGTGCACAGGAACAGAACATTCAGGGGGGCGGTGGTGTCGGTCATGGATCTTCGGGATGGGGCAGGAATGAACAGGCGTGCGTAGGCACAGTGCATGCCGGCGCCCGCCGCACCATCTGACACGGCAATGTTTGCAGCTTGATGACAGGGGCCTGCACCATGTCATCGGGTGGCGCCCAAGGCCCAGGGCGCAAGGCGCAAATGCCCCGGCGCTGACGCTCAGTCCGGCCTGCCGGACTGCAGCGGGCCGACCAGGTCAAACAGGGCGGCGGCCAGGGGCGAGCGGATGGAAGAGCGCTGCCACACCATGCCCACTTCGCGCGAGGGGCAGGGGGCCGGCAGCGGCCAGCGGCGGATGCGGGGATCGGCAGGGCCGATGACCGGCCAGTCCGGCAGGATGGACACGCCAAACCCTTCCGCCACCAGCTGGGCGATGTGCTCAATCCCATCCAGCTCAAACCGCACCTTGGGCTTGATGTGGTGGCCGCGCAGGTACTCGTCGGCCATGCGGCCGGCCACCACCTTGCGGTCGTACTGGATGAAGGGCTCGCGCGCAGCGGTGAGCAGCGGGTCCTGCACCTTCATGTCCTGGGGCGTCAGCAGCACCAGCGCCTCGCTGCGCAGCAGCCGCCACTCGCAGGTCTTGGGCATGGCGAACGTGGGGTGCACCAGCATGGCCGCATCCAGATTTCCGGCGAGCACCTGGTCCAGCAGCAGCGACGAGGTTCCGGGTTCGATATAGACCTGGATGGAAGGGTGGGCACGCATCCAGCGGCGCAGCAGCGGCGGAACCAGCCCCATCAGCGCCGTGGGCGTGGCACCCAGGCGCAGCGGGCCTGCCGGCAGTTCGGTGGCCGAGGCCACGGACCGCAGGTTTTCCACGGATTTCAGCACCTCCCGGGCCTGGTCCACGATGCGCGCACCCACCACGGTGGGGCGCACGGTGCGGCCCACCCGCGTCAGCAGTGCGCTGCCGACGTCCGCCTCCAGCGCACGCATCTGCTGCGCCACGGTGGTAGGGGGCAGGTCCAGCCGGCGCGAGGCATCGGCCATCGAGCCGCAGTCCACGACGGCAATGAAGCTCTGGAGAAAACGCGAATCCATAACAACGCATTTTGCGTGATCTGAACCACCAAACACCATCTTTTTTGTGGAGCCCATGCGGCGCACAGTGCGGCCATTCCTTTTGGTCATTCCTTCAGGCCATCCCTTTTTTCGTACCTCACCTCAGGAGCCCGCATGCCCACCATCCAATCCATCGAAGTCTGCGTCGCGCGCGTGCCGCTGGACAAAGTCACCTACCTGTCGAACCGCACCGTGGTGGACCGCCACTACGGCCTGGTCAAGATCCGCAGCACCGACGGGGTCGAAGGCATCGGCTTCTGCTACGTCGGCAACGCGGCAGGCGAGCTGTTTCGCGTGGCGGTCGAGCAGCTGCTGGCCCCCGTGCTGCTGGGCCGCGACTCGCTGGCCGTCGAAGGCCTGTGGAAGAAGATGTACCAGGAAGCCCTGCTGCAAGGCCGCATGGGCACGGTGATGCGCGCGCTCAGCGCCCTGGACATCGCCCTGTGGGACCTCAACGCGCGCACCGCCCAGCTGCCGCTTCACAAATACCTCGGCGCGGTGGAGCTGGACACCGTGGCCGCCTACGCCAGCGGCGGCTACTACGTGGAAGGCAAGACGGCGGAGCACCTGGGCGAGGAAATGGCCAGCTATGTCGAGCTGGGCTTCCAGGCCGTCAAGATGAAGACCGGTCGCTGGTCGCCCCAGGGCGAAGAGTCGCGCGTGAAGGCCGCCCGCGAAGCCATTGGCCCCGACGTGGAGCTGATGCTGGATTGCAACAACGGCTGGGTCGATACCGTGCAGGCCATGCAGTACCTGCGCCGCATGGAGCAGTACGACCCCTACTTCATCGAAGAGCCGTTCAGCCCCGACGACGTGGAAAGCCACGCCCGCCTGGCCAAGCTTACCCGCATCCCCGTGGCCACGGCGGAAATCGGCTATGGCCGCTGGTACCACAAGCACCTGCTGGACATGGGGGCCGCCTCCATCTTGCAGACGGATGCGGCGGTGTGCGGCGGCATCACCGAATGGAAGCGCATTGCCGCCATGGCCGCCGGCTACGGCATCCAGATGTGCCCGCACTGGTTCCACGACGTGCACGCACCGCTGGTGGCCGCCACGCCGAACGCGCGCTACGTCGAATTCTTCTGGGATGACCAGGTCCTGAACTTCCGCCGCCTGCTGGACCGCCAGCTGTCGCAGGAAAAGGGCCGTGTCGTTCTGCACCAGACGCCCGGCCTCGGCTTCAACTTCGACGAGGCGCAGGTTGCGAAGTTCGGCCGCTGGAGCAAGGTGGCGTAAGACCCCTCGGCCCATATAAAAAAAAGGAGACACACCATGCAACGCAGACAATTTCTGTCCACGGTTGCCGCCGCCGGCGCACTCTGTGCCCAGCCCGGCTTCGCCCAAGGCAAGCCCCCGGCGGGGCCGGTCAAGATTCTGGTCGGCTTCTCGGCCGGTGGCGGCACCGACATCCTGGCGCGCATCATCGCCAACAAGCTCAACACGCTGTGGGGCATCCCCGTCATCGTGGAAAACAAGCCCGGCGCGGCCGGCCTGATTGCGGCGGCCGAAGTCGCCAAGGCCCCGGCCGACGGGAACACCCTGATGATGGGCCACATCAATGCCCTGGGCATTGCCCCTGCGCTGAACCCCAAGCTCGGCTTCTCCCCCGAGCGGGACTTTGCGGCGATTGCGCTGGTGGGGCAGACCCCGCAAGTGCTGGTGGCCAGCCCCAAATCGTCCACCTCCATGCAGGGGCTGCTGGCGGCCTTGAAGAAGAAGTCCGGCGAAGTCAGCTTCGGCTCTTCCGGAACGGGGTCGGCCCAGCACCTGGCGCTGGCACTGTTCGAGCAGACGGCCGGGGTGTCGGCCCTGCACATCCCCTACAAGGGCGCATCGAATGTGATGACGGACTTGCTGGGCGGGCAGATCGACTATGCGTTCGAAGGCATGACCACGGCGTCACCTTTCATCAAGGGCGGCAAGGTGCGTGCGCTGGCGCAGACCGGCACCAAACGCGTGAAAGCCTTCCCGGATGTACCCACGGTGGCCGAGCAGGGCTACCCCGGCTTCAATGCCAGCATCTGGTTCGGCCTGGTCGGCCCGGCCAGGATGCCTGCGGAAGTGGTGGCACGCATCAATGCCGACGTCAACCGCATCCTGGCCATGGCGGATGTGGTGAGCAAGCTGGAAGAGTTCGGGGCCGAGGACGGCGGCGGAACGCCGCAGCGCTTTGAGGCCTTTATGCGGGATGAGCGTGCCAAGTGGGCCAACCTCATCCAGTCGCGCGGGATCCGGGTAGACGCCTGAACCCAGGGCAGGGCGGTCGCCGCCCAGGCCTTTACGGTTTGGGGGAGCGGCGGCCCGATGCCGATCGCCCCGCATGTGCGGAGCCCCGTGCGGGATGCAGAGGGCAGATTGCAGACAGCGGTCGCTTGCACCGCTACACCACAGCAGCCCGTGAAACGACTGATACCAAACGCCCCCGCTGTGCACGCGCAGCGGGGGCTTTGCTATGTGCCGGGTCGTGCACTGCGCAGCCAAGCGCCTTCGCAGGCATAGGGGCCCGGAGGGCGCTGTCCAGCAAGGGGCTGGGCAACAGCAGGGTGGGGTGACGCGTCCGCGGCCGTTTCCTGTCTCCATATTTGATAATGAGTTATCATTATCAAATCTTGTTCATGGTACCGGCGATGGCAAAGCTTCTCCCCGTCACCGTCCTGTCTGGCTTTCTGGGCGCAGGCAAGACGACGCTTCTCAACCACATCCTCCACAACCGCGAGGGCCTGCGCGTGGCGGTCATCGTCAACGACATGTCCGAGGTCAACATCGACGCGGCGCTGGTGCGCGAAGGCGGCAGCGACCTGTCCCGGACCGAGGAAAAACTGGTCGAAATGAGCAACGGCTGCATCTGCTGCACCCTGCGCGAAGACCTGCTGGTGGAGGTGCGCCGCCTGGCCCGGGAAAAGCGCTTTGACTACCTGGTGATCGAATCCACGGGTATCTCCGAGCCGCTGCCGGTGGCCGAGACCTTTACCTTCACCGACGAAGCGGGCGCCAGCCTGTCGGATATTGCGATGCTGGACACCATGGTCACCGTGGTGGACGGCTTCAACTTCCTCAAGGACTACGAATCCCGGGACAGCCTGCAGGGGCGCGGGGAGTCAATGGGGGAAGGCGACGAGCGCAAGGTGGTGGACCTGCTGGTGGAACAGGTCGAGTTCTGCGATGTGCTGGTGCTCAACAAGACCGACCTCATCACCGGCGCAGAGCGCCAGCGGCTGATGGCCATCCTGAAGACCCTGAACCCGCGTGCACGCATCGTGGAATCCAGTTTCGGCAAGGTGCCGCTGGCGTCGGTGCTGTCCACCAAGCTGTTCAACTTCGACGAGGCGGCCAAGGCCCCGGGCTGGCTGAAAGAGCTGCGCGGCGAACACACGCCGGAAACCCAGGAATACGGCATCGGCAGCTTTGTCTACCGCGCGCGCCGGCCGTTTCATCCCAGGCGCTTTCACGCCCTGGTGGGGTCCGAATGGCCCGGGGTCATACGCTCCAAAGGTTTTTTCTGGCTGGCCAGCCGCCCCCTCTATGCGGGCAACTGGTCGCAGGCCGGGGCCGTGTGCCGCCATGGCCGGGCAGGGCGCTGGTGGGCCGCCGTGCCCCGGGAACAGTGGCCGCGCGAGCCCGAGGCGCTGGCCACCATCACCCAGCACTGGGACGAGCACGTGGGCGATGCCCGCCAGGAACTGGTGCTGATCGGCATCGGCATGGACGAGGCGGCGCTGCGCCAGCGGCTGGATGCCTGCCTGCTGACCGACCACGAAATGGCCCTGGCCCCCAAGGCCTGGACTGGCTTTCATGACCCGTTTCCGGCCTGGGACTGACGCTGTGCATGCCCGGCTGCAGCCTTGGTTCAGCATTTGTACTGCCTTTTTGCAGCCTTTGTGCAGCGCTGCGCTCCTTCGGCCGCAAGGGCATGCATTCCGGATGTGTCCGGCGTGTTGTGTCCGTTGCGCACATGTGTCCTGAACGATAATTCCTCGCTGCATTGAGATACATTTCAATGCTTGTTACGAGGTGCTGCATTGGCCTGACGGCCACTGGAGTTAAACGGGAAGCAGGTGCGCTCCATGGAGTGCAATGCCTGCGCTGCCCCCGCAACGGTAAGCGAATCACCCTCTGCACCCAGGTAAGACCTGAAGCCACTGCGCACTGCGTGGGAAGGCGTGGAGTGGGCCGAAAGTTCCAGGACGGATGTCCCGGAGTGTCGGCATTTCGCGAGCCCGGATACCGGCCTTGTCACTTTTGTTGGACGCCGCGGGTGAGCGCGCAGTCCAGGTTGGATGGGTTCGTGCGCCGAGCTGTCCCCCCTGCGCATGCCTGCCTGCGGATGTTTTCTTGAATCGGCCTTGCGGGAGAGCAGGGCCATCTGGAGCCGCGCATGCGCACCCCTTCCCGTGTTTCCCCGCGCCCCCTCTGCGGGCCTGTCGCTTTTCCCCTTTCCGCCCTGAAGCCCGTGACCGCCGGCGCCGCCCTGTGCTGCGCGCTGTGGGGCGCCCACGCCCAGGGTGTGGCCGACAACGCCGCGGCGTCTGCTGCTTCTGCCGCCACAGCCACCGCATCGACATCGGCCCCGGCTGCGGCCCTGGGCGATGTCTTCGTCACCGCCACGGCCCGGCCCGAGGACCGCGCCCGCATTGCCGCCACCACCCAGGTCATTGACCGCCAGGACATCGAACGCTCGTCGGCCCGCTCGGTCACCGACCTGCTGGCCGAACATGCGGTGGGCTTTCTCAGCGAATGGACCGCGGCCCAGACATCGCTGAACCTGCGTGGCGCCGCCACCGACGGCCAGGGGCGCGACTTCAAGGGCCAGGTGCTGGTGCTGCTCAACGGCCGCCGCGCCGGCACGGCCAATCTGTCCAAGCTCAGCCTGACGGATGTGGACCGCATCGAAATCGTGCGCGGCCCCGCCTCGGTGGTGTACGGCAGCCAGAACATGGGCGGGGTGATCAACATCATCCTGCGCACCGGCGCCAGCGGCCCGCTGAACCGCGTCACGGTGACCGGCAGCTCCTGGGGCGGCTGGAGCACTCAGGCCCAGACCGCAGGCGCCAGCGGCATGCTGGACTGGTATGTGGGCCTGAACACCAGCGCCCGCGATGACTACAAGTCCGGCGACGGCGGCACCGTCATGCAGAACACCGGCTGGAAGCGCCGTGGCGCGGTGGCCGCCCTGGGGCTGCAGATCGACAGCCTGAACCGGGTGGAGCTGCAGGCCCGCACTGACGGCATCTACAACGCGGGCTTCCGGGGATCCGGGTCCAACATCTACAGCAAGGACAACCGCGACAACCGCTCGCTGGACCTGACCTACACCGGCGCACTGGCCGACCAGTCGGTCAGCTGGCTGGCGCAGGTCTACCACTTCGTGGACGAGGACGAATTCAACTGGGCGTCCCCCGTCATCAAGAGCGGCACCAACCCGGTGCCGGGCACGGCGCGCGACTACAACGACCGCAAGCTGGATGCCACCGGCATCCGTCTGCAGCCGCGCTTTCGCCTGTCTGCCGCCAACGACCTGCTGGTGGGCGTGGACTGGGAACGCAGCCATCTGCGCTCGGACCGCTTCCGCGTGGCCATGCCCGGCGGCCCGTCGGGCCAGGTGGCCCCGTACGACAACAACCAGACGGAAGAGACCAAGGCGCTGTACCTGGAAGACGCCCACACCCTGCTGGACAACCGCCTGACCTTGCGCGGCGGCCTGCGCAAGACCTGGGGCGAGACCCGGTTCGACCCCACGCCCAACCTGGCGTTTGCCCAGTCCAATGTGCGCAAGTACGACACGCACACCTGGTCCCTGGGTTCGACCTGGAAGGCCACCGACGACTGGAACCTGCGCGCAGGCATCGCCACCGGCTTCCGGGCGCCGACCGCCACCGAACTGGCCGCCGACTTCACCGCCGTGGGCGGCGGGCGCACCTTCGGCAACCCCAATCTGAAGCCCGAGACCAGCCGCCAGATCGAAGTGGGCACCACCTTCACGCAGCCGGGCTGGAAGGTGGATGCAGCGCTGTTCCAGAACGTCATCTCCAACCGCATCACCACCGTGTCCCGGGGCCCCAGCACCAACACCTCGGACTATGCCAACAATGCCGCAGAAGTCGTGGCGCGCGGCCTGGAGCTGACCACCAAGGTCGACCTCAAGCAGGTGCTGGCCCTGGGCCTGCCGGGCCAGTCGCTCAGCGCCTTTGCAGGCGGCTACTACCACTTCGACATGCGCGACAAGGGCGCGGCAGCCACCGCCAACACCGACCGCGTGCAGCGCATGTACCGCTTCCAGGCCTCTGCCGGCATGCGCTACGCCCAGGGCATGGACCGCAATGCAGGTGACTGGAGCATGCAGCTCACGGCGCTGCTGCGCGGACCGATGTGGTACGACACCGAAGAGAACCTGCTGGTGCCGCAGGGCGAACCCAGCAGCACCTACATCCACCGCAAAGGGGCCTTCACGGTGTGGAACCTGCGCGGCGACTACCGGGTGAACCGCAGCGTGAAGCTGTTTGCGGCGGTGAACAATGTCTTCAACCTGAACCGCAGCCCCATCTTCATTGCGCAGGACCGCTCGCCCTGCCTGGCGGATGCGCGCTTCCAGAACGGCGGCTGCGGCACCTCCATGCCCGGGCGCGAGCTGATGGTCGGCCTGCAGGCCGACTTCTGAGGCCAGGCTGCATGCACAGGCCCGCCAGCCCCCTTCCGGAAGCACCCCAGGACGCACTTTCGGGTGCAGTTCCTGACGCGCTTCCGGGCGCACTGTCCCGGCGCGCCGTGCTGCGCCGCTGGGGCGTGGCGGCGGCGGGCGGCGCCTTGCTGCCCGGCCTTGCCGTGCCCACGGTGCTGGCCGGTCCGGCCGGGCCTGCAGGAGCGGCAGAGCAGGCCATGCAGGCGGCCTCGGGTATCCATCTGAAGGATGCACTGGGGCGCGCCGTCTGGCTGCCTCGGCCGCCCCGGCGCATCGTCACCATTTTTTCGTCCAACACCGAACTGGTCGCCTCCCTGGGGCTGGTGGACCGCATCGTCGGTGTCGAGGACTTCACCCGCTACCCGGCCGAGGTGCTGGGCCTGCCCAAGGTTGGCGGCCGGCTGGGATTTTCCGTGGATGCCGTGGTGGCCCAGCGCCCGGATCTGGTCATCGTGACCCCGGCACGGCAGGCCGCCACCCAGCTCGTCGCGCCCATGGAACGCATAGGAGTGCCCATCATGGTCTTGCTCAGTCGTACCCTGCAGGAGGTGCTGGACAACATCCGCCTGGTCAGCCAGGCCTGCGGCGAGCCCGAACGCGGCGCTGCATTGGCCCAAGCCCTGCATGCGCGGCTGCAGGCAGTGGATGCCACCGTGGCCGGCCGGCCGCACCTGCGGGCGCTGATGGTCACCGGGCGCGCGGGCAACGGCATGCTGCTGCTGGCCCGTCCGGGCACCTACACCGGCGAAGCCATGGTGCGCGCCGGCTGCCAGCACGCGCTGCCGGCGCTGGGCGTGCTGGCCCAGGTGTCGCCTGAGGCCGTGCTGGCCGCCGACCCGGATGTGCTGCTGTTCGCCGGCAACCAGGCGGGGCTGGACGACCTGCTGCACCAGCCCGGCTGGCGCGACATGCGGGCCCTGCGTCAGCGCCACTGCTGGACCGTGTCCCGCTCCGAATTTCTGATCCCCGGGCCGCGTACCTTCGACGGTATCGAATCGCTGGCCCGGCAACTGCACCCGATATGACTTCACGCACAACATGGTGGGCCGCGCTGCTGGTGCTGGCCCTGTGCCTGCTGGGCGCAGCCTGCGCCGGCCACCAGTGGGCCAGCGTCCCCGAGCTGTGGCGCGCGCTGAGCGGCGACGATTCCCTGCACAGCCGGCTGCTGCTGCAGTGGCGCCTTCCGCGCGTGGCAGCCGCCGCCTGCGTGGGTGCACTGCTGGGCCTGTCGGGGGCCATCTTTCAAGGCGTATTCCGCAATCCGCTGGCCGAACCCTATCTGCTGGGCGCATCCGGCGGCGCGGCCCTGGGCGCCACGGTGGCCCTGCTGGTGCCGCTGGGCCTGCCCCAGGGCCTGGTGCTGCCGGTGCTGGCTTTTGCGGGCGCCTGGGGCTCCACCTTGCTGGTGCTGGCCGTCGCCCGGGCGGCGGGCGCGCTGGATGCGGCCGGCCTGCTGCTGGCCGGCGTGGCGCTGGCCGCCATGCTGGGCGCGTTGCGTTCCTTTCTGATGCTGGCCCTGTCCGATGAAACCGTCAGTCTGCAGGTGGTCATGAGCTGGGTGCTGGGCGGCATCCAGACCCCTTCATGGAACGGCCTGCTGGTGCTGGCCGGCATCACCCTGGGCTGTGTGGTCGCCACACGGCCCCTTGCCCATGGCCTGGACCTGCTGGGCTTGGGCGACACGGTGGCCAAGGGCTTCGGCCTGAACCCGGCGCGCTTCATTCCCCTGGCCGTGCTGGTGGGCTCGCTGGTGGTGGCCGCCGCCGTGGCCTACGGCGGGCTGGTGGCCTTTGTCGGGCTGGCTGCGCCGCACATTGCACGCTGGATGGTGGGGCCCATGCACCGGGTGGTGCTGCCCGCCAGCGCCCTGGTGGGGGCCATCGTCGTCACCGTGGCCGACGCCCTGGCGCGCAGCGTGCTGCCCCCGGCGGAAGTGCCGCTGGGGCTGATCACCGCCATCGCCGGCGGCCCGTTCTTCATCATCCTGCTGGCGCGGCGCCTGCGCGCGTCATGACCGTGAGGTTTTCCATGCACGACCCACAGGGCCTACCGGATACAGCTGCCGCGCCGGATACACTTGGTGCCCAGTCCGTACTCGCCGCCCAGGGCCTGGTGCTGCAGCACCGGGGTAGCCGGGTGGTGGACCAGGTCTCGCTGGCGCTGCCCGCGCGCGGCGCCATTGCGCTGATCGGCCCCAACGGGGCCGGCAAATCGTCGTTGCTGTCCATGCTGGCGGGGCTGCAAACGCCCAGCCAGGGCCAGGTGCTGTGGCACGGTGCGCCGCTGCAGCGCCTGTCCTTTGCGGAGCGCGCCCGCTGCATCGGCTACATGCCCCAGCGGTTTTCCCCGTACTGGGATGTCACCCTGGCAGAACTGCTGCAGATGCGCCTGGGCCCGTCCGTGGACATGGACGATGTGCTCCAGCAGCACGGACTGCAGGCCTTTGCCAGCCGGCGCTGGAACTCGCTGTCGGGGGGCGAGCAGTCGCGCTGCCTGCTGACCACCGTGCTGGCCACGGACCCGCCGGTGCTGCTGGCCGATGAGCCCGGCGCCGCCCTGGACGTACGCCACCGGCTGGAGCTGGTCGACGCGCTAGCCCAGAGAGGGCGCGACAGGCTGGTGCTGGTGGTCATGCACGACCTGGACCTGGCCTTTGCCCATTTTGACCGGGTCATCGCCATGGACCGCGGCCGCGTGGTGCAGG